>NZ_CP139961.1:0-620000 GCF_034424565.1 Moraxella canis
CTAATTTGGGTGATCAACTGCAACCTTCAGCGCCTAGACGGTCCTGTGCGTGGTAATGGTAAAATTATCCAAGAGCTTGAGTCGGTATTCCGTGGTGCAGGCTGGCGAGTGATTAAAGTTATTTGGGGTGATCATTGGGATTCACTACTTGCCAAAGATACATCAGGTGCGCTCAAAAAACGCATGGAAGAAGTGGTTGATGGGGAGTATCAGCTGTACGAAGCACGCGATGGCGCCTTTGTTCGTAAAGAATTTTTTGGCAAGTATCCTGAGCTTGAAGAGATGGCAAAAGATTTCAGCGATGAAGAGATCATGCGCTTAAATCGTGGTGGCCACGACCCCAAAAAAGTCTATGCCGCCTATGCCGAAGCCATGAAAGCCAAAGGTCAGCCGACGGTGATTTTGGTGAAGACAGTCAAAGGCTATGGTTTGTCCACCCAGATTCAAGCGGTCAATAAAGCCCACCAAATCAAAAAAATTGACGAAAGCGGCTTAAAATATTTCCGCGATCGTTTCGATTTGCCATTGACCGACGAACAGCTTAAAGAATTACCTTTTTATCGTCCAAGTGAAGACTCAGCCGAATATAAATATCTGATGGGTCGCCGAGAGGCTTTGGGCGGTCATCTGCCATCTCGTCGTAGCGGCCATATTCCACTTGAGATTCCTGAGCTTTCGGTATTTGACCAAGTCCTACAAGGCTCAAAAGGCAAAGAGCAATCAACCACCATGGTGTTTGTGCGTTTATTGTCAGCTCTACTAAAAGACAAAGGCTTAAATAAGCATGTTGTACCGATTGTACCTGATGAAGCGCGCACCTTCGGCCTAGAAGGGATGTTCCGCCAGTTGGGCATTTATTCGTCAGTAGGTCAAAACTATGTCGCCGAAGATGCTGATGCCTTGATGGGCTATCGTGAAGCCAAAGATGGTCATATGCTAGAAGAAGGCATCAATGAAGCAGGTGCCATGAGCGCCTGGATCGCCTTATCAACCAGCTATTCGGTCAATGCGCTACCGATGATTCCGATGTATATTTACTACTCAATGTTCGGTTTTCAGCGCGTCGGCGATTTGGCATGGGCGGCGGGCGACTGTCAGGCTCAAGGATTTTTATTTGGTGCCACAGCAGGGCGTACCACGCTGAATGGCGAAGGCTTGCAGCACCAAGATGGTCATAGCCACATCTTATTTGGCACCGTGCCAAACTGCGTGACCTATGATCCATGCTATGGCTATGAGCTGGCTGTTGTCATGCATGATGGGTTGCGTCGTATGTATGCCCAGGGTGAGCGCGTGTATTATTACATTACTTTGATGAACGAAAACTACGAACATCCTGCCATGCCTGAAGGTGTTGAAGAGGGCATTAAGCGCGGTATGTATCTATTAAAAGATAATGGCTCAACCCAAGTTCAGCTACTGGGTTCTGGCGTGATTTTGCGTGAAGTTGAAAAAGCGGCGCAAATCCTTCAAGATGAATTTGGCATCACTGCTAATGTTTGGAGTGTGACCAGCTTTAATGAACTGACTCGTGACGGCATGGCGTGTGACGACTACAATCGCCTGCATCCAACCGCTGATCAAAAAACCCCATGGGTGACCAGTCAGCTGGCGCCGCACAAAGGCATCGTGGTGGCTGCGACAGATTATATGCGTAATTATTCAGAACAAATCCGTGGATGGCTGCCTGACTCGCGTCCATATGTGACTTTGGGCACCGATGGGTTTGGGCGTTCTGATAGCCGAGCCAAATTACGCAGCTTCTTTAATGTCAATGCTGAGCATATAGTTGTAGCGACTTTGAAAAAATTGGCAGATGAAGGCGAAATTGATGTTCGCTTGGTCCAAGATGCGATCAATAGCTTTGATATTGATGCTGATCAGGCGCCAGCATGGCAGCCGCAGCCTCAATACGATTTCTTCCCAGATGCGCCAGCGCCCAAGGCAACTCGTGAGCCAAACCCTGTGCCTGAACTGGTCGAAGATGATAATCACTGATAATCACCCAATTTATAGGAGAATATGATGGAAATCAAAGCCCCCGATTTGGGTGTTGAATCAGCTGAAGTTGCTGAAATTATGGTAAAAGTTGGCGATAGCGTCAGCGAAAATGACAATCTGATTTTGGTTGAGTCTGATAAGGCCTCGGTCGAAGTGCCTTCACCTGGCGCAGGCGTTATCAAAGAAATTCACATCTCGGCAGGTGATCACATCTCTGAAGGGGATTTATTATTCACCCTTGACAGTGATCAAAGCAGCGATGCTAAAAACACTGATTCAAAAGCCGAGGATGAATCTCAAACCAAGCAAGCGGATGAATCCAAAGAGGATGCCCCTGTCAGCGATGATGAGTCAAAAGACGATCAGGCTGAGACGAATGAAGCAGCGGGCAGCCAAACCCATCATCTGCCAGATCTTGGTGTGGATAGCGCTGAAGTTGCTGATATCATGGTGGCAGTTGGCGATGAAGTGACTAAAGATCAGCCGCTGATTTTGGTTGAGTCTGATAAAGCCTCGGTTGAAGTGCCTGCGCCAGTCGATGGTGTGATCGAAGAAATCTTGATCAAAGCAGGCGATAGCGTCTCAAATGGTCAAGCGTTTATTACCATTAAGGGTAAGGGCGCTCCAGCCAAACAGTCATCAAATAAAGAGCAGCCCGTCCAAGACACCAAAGAAAATGAGGTAAAAACCACTCAATCAGCAGCATCTGAATCTAAGAGTGAATCTGCAGCTCAAAGCTCGCAAACCAAGCTGCCAGAAGCTGTGGTGAACGAAAAAGCTCGTCATGTCTATGCCGGTCCCGCAGTGCGTAAACTGGCGCGTGAGCTAGGTGTGGATATCAGCGCTGTGACAGGCACAGCGGCTCATGGACGCATCTTAAAAGAAGACTTATTTGGCTATGTCAAATCAGTCATGAGTGGTTCTGCTAATCAAGCCAAGGCTGGCACGACTGAGGCACACTCTGGCTTGCCAAACCTGCCAGATATGAGCAATAAAGAGATTTGGGGTGAGATTGAAATTCAGGATCTCACTCGCCTACAAAAAGTCTCAATTCCTCAGCTAAATTACAATACCTATCTGCCTCAGGTGACGCAGTTTGATGTGGCTGATATCACAGACACCGAAAGTCTGCGTAACGAGCTTAAGGGCGACTTTAAGGCACAGGGTATTGGTCTGACCATTTTGGCATTTATTGTCAAGGCGGTGGCATACGCACTCACCCAAACGCCGAAGTTTAACAGCCATTTATCGGATGATAATACTCAAATCATTATCCGTAAGTCGGTGAATATGGGTATTGCGGTGGCAACCGATGATGGCTTGATTGTGCCTGTGATCAAGGATGCTCAAGATAAAGGCATTAAGCAAATTGCCATTGAGATTGGTGAGCTTGCCAAAAAGGCGCGTGATAAGAAACTCACCGCCAAAGACCTACAAGGCGCAAGCTTTACCATCTCAAGCCAAGGTAATCTTGGCGGTACAGCCTTTACGCCGCTTGTAAACTGGCCACAGGTCGGCATTTTGGGCGTGTCTGAAGCGTCATATCAGCCAAGATGGAATGGTAAAGAGTTTGAGCCGCGTCTCATGTTGCCGCTGTCGCTGTCTTATGACCACCGCGTGATCAATGGCGCAGATGCTGCGGTCTTTACACGCCATATCGCCAAATTGTTGGCAGATCCGCGCCGCATTTTGTTATGATTTAATCGCTAAGACCAAAAACGCATCGATCAAAATCGGTGCGTTTTTTAATTGATATTGATTAGGTTCATAATTTAATTATTTTTATTAAAATTTTTTTTTAAAATTTTAAGTTTAATATGATGGCTAATTATAATAAAAGATAGTCACTAACTGGCTTTTATTTTAACCATGTTTTAAGCCAGCGCTCACAAAAATCTAAGCTTTTTAAACCCAAAAAGCGGATGCAATCGGCGGTTTTTTGATGTATAGTGATATACAGATGATTCAAAATGATGGCATTTTTATGGCCATCAGCACAAAGAATACTTAAGCAAAAGGATATGATATGAACAGTTATACACCACCAGCAGTTTGGGATTATCAAAGCATCAAATCTAAAAACGGCGGCAAATTTGGCGGTACAAATCGGCCGACAGCAGGCGCAACGCACGAGCAGAGCTTGCCTGTTGGTGATGCACCTTATCAGCTGTATTCTTTGAATACGCCCAATGGCATTAAGGTGAATATCTTACTGCAGGAGCTCAAATTGCTTGGCGCGATCGCAGGCTACGATGCCTATAAGATTGATATCATGGCAGGAGATCAGTTTGGCTCAGATTTTGTCAAAATTAACCCAAATTCTAAAATTCCAGCCTTGCTTGATCGGAGTGTCACGCCTGCCATTCGCATCTTTGAAAGTGGCGCGATTTTATTGTATTTGGCTCAAAAACATAAAGCCTTTATCCCAACCGATCTCAATCAGTTATCAGAGCTGTATTCATGGCTGATGTGGCAGATGGGGTCGGCGCCATTTGTGGGTGGTGGTTTTGGGCATTTTTATGCTTATGCGCCAAAGCCTATGGAATACCCAATCAACCGTTACGCTATGGAGACCAAGCGACAACTGGATGTCTTAGATCAGCATTTGGCGAACCACACCTTTATGATTGGAGCTGACTATACCATCGCTGATATGGCGATTTATCCTTGGTATGGGCGTTTGTGCTTAGGAGAGCTTTATGTTTCTGATGGCTATGACGCCGCTAAGTTTTTGGAAGTGGAAACTTATCAAAATGTCATCCGCTGGGCAAAAGCCATCGCAGCTCGTGAAGCAGTACAATACGCTCAATCTCTTGAGCTTAAAGCGATTTGATGTCCGATCCATAGCGATATGTTTAAAATTACTCAGTCAAATGACACCCAAATCTTGTTAGACCACCTGATTAATTACTACCAAAAAACACAAGCGGAAGGTCAAGGGGCGGGGCTAGGTGCTGCTGTTTTTTCACCATTTACGGTGATCGTCCCGTCGATGGTGCTGGGGGATTGGCTCAATCGCAGCGTCGCAGAAAAGCTTGGCATCAGCACGCTTTTTATGACACAATTTTGGGGTCAATATCAGTGGCAGCTCATTCAGCAGGTGCTTAGGATTGACGCCAATCATCATCCTTCGGACGCCTTACAAGTACCAGAAGTGGCGGTATTGTCGGGCTCGGTCATGCGTTGGCGGATTTTTGGATTTGTCAAAACGCTGTCTGGTGAGCAGATCATAAAAATCATGCAAGAGAATGAGCATCCTTTGTATGATTTTTTGACGGCAATCTATGACGCTCAGCACCAAAGCATTCCAGAGCATCGACTGTGGCGAAGCTGTGAGGAGGTGTCATCGGTCTTTGTTCGGTATTTGACCCACCGACCCGAATGGCTGCACGCATGGACCCATGGATTGCCACTGCCTGAGCCGATCGATGAGATGATCAAGACTAAGGATCGCTTTACCAATGAGTACGGCGATAGTGATCCAACGCCCGAGTGGCTCATCGAGCAGTATCATAATCTTGAAAAACTACTGCGGTATTTGTGGCGACAATTATTTGCTGAGGTCTATGCCTATCGTGAGGCGCTTGAGGTGCGATTTTGGGCGGTGCTTGATGGTCTGCGCGGTGAAAGTGTAGCGACTGAAGCGCATCAAAGCCTGCCTGATAACCTTTATCTATTTACCGTTCAGCAGATTCCTTTGCTGGAGCTGCAATTTTTAAAGCGCTTATCGGTGCATTTGGATGTGCATTTATTGCATTTTAATCCATCAAAGATGTTTTGGGCAGATATCGTTGATAAAAACTGGCTGGCGACGCAGCGCATCATCAATCCGAGCTCAGTGTATCTTAAAGATTATGGTCATGCTTTATTGTCAAGACTGGGTAAAGAGTCTCGCGAAACTTTTGCGATGTTGGCGGATATGTCTGGCGGCGATTATTATTATGAAAAAGAGGGGGTGAATCGCAGATTTTATGACACTTACCGCACGCCCAAAGACTGGCAAGTTGACTGGCAAGATGATTTCGTATCGCCAGCTCAAGCCTCTGACAGTTTGTTAAATCAACTCAAATCCGACATTTTGATGCTTGAAGATGGCGAGGCGACCAAACAGTGGTGGCAACAAGAACTTGTATCAGCGTTCAAAGACAGCGCGTTTTGGGAACAAAAAATCAAAACCAAAAGCCAGTTAATAATACCTCTTGGATTGGGCGAAACTGATCAACAGCCGCGTCTACCCAGCCTTAGCATTCATGCCTGTCACAGCCTAAAACGGCAGCTTGAAGTAGCTCGCATGATCATAGCTCGCTACCTTAATGAGCCAAATTCTGACGGCAGCCACCGAAAATTGTCTGACATTGTGGTTTATTTGCCCGAAGTTGAGGCAGCTGAGGACCTTATCCGATTGGTTTTTAATGATGATGTTGGTATGGATGGGCTAAGCTTACCTGCCAAAATTACGGGTACTGCCAGTCGTGAGGTGGACTCGCTGATGAGTGCCATCAGTGGATTTTATCGGCTGCTTGGTGCCAAAAATGCACGGTTTTATCGTGAAGATGTGTATGAATGGCTGATGACGCCAGCGCTCTACGAAAGCCTTGATCTGGATTTTGAGTCAGTCAATCGAGCCTGTCAGTTATTGGATGCAGCTGGCTTTCGTCGAGGATTTGACGCCGAGCATTTGGCAATGACGCTTGACGAAGCTGATTTGGATTATCGTTATAGCTTTAGCTATGCTTTGGATCGTATTGTGGCAGGCTTTTTAATGCCCCAAGATACGCCACTGCCAAGCCCATTGATGCATCCGTTTGAATGGCGGGATGAGTCGTTTCAAGAAGCAAGCCTACCTTTGGCGGGGGTCACATTAGCCGATCAGCCGATCGTTGAGGCGCTGTGTCTGATCCATGCAGGACTAAGAGAGTTTCGTGATGAATATCAACGACTTGCGCCTGTGATTGATTGGCTTGAGCATATCGAGCATCGCGTCATTAATCACTACTTCGCCAAATATCGCGAAACCAGTCAGATGCGCGTCATTTTCAAGGCGATAAACAGTATTGCAGCAAGTATCCGCGCCAACCACCATTATCACCGCCATGCCCCTACGCGCACACAGACTGCTCAAAATATAGAGCTTACGCTTGAGTTTGTGCTTGAGAGTATGACAAGCCTGCTTTCTTCTCAAGCGGTGAGTGCTGAACCAGCGGGCACGATCACTTTTGCGCGTTTTGGAGCCTTAAGAAGTGTGCCTTTTGGCTTGACGCTGATGCTAGATATGAATTTATCGGCATTTCCTAGACAGGATCGCCAAGCTCGCCTAGATTTGATGAAAGCTGGGCTTAAGCGTCGCGGCGATCGGTTTTTGGAAGATGACGATAATGGCGCGTTTTTGGATGCCATGTTATGCAGCCGTGATGCCTGTGCGATTTTTTATACCAGTGTGGCGGAGGATGGCACCCAGTTGTTGCCAGCAGCGCCAGTCAGTGAGCTGATTGAATTTTTTAAATCCAATGTCGACTGGATGGCTGACTTTCAAGCAGATCGCGATCAAGCCGATCAAATGCACGCCAAAATCGTTGCCATCGCACCCAAGCTGGTTCAGAAGCTTTTAATTTATGAGCACGCAGCCAATGCGTTTGATGCTGCTGTATTTTATCAGACAGATGAGATGATGTCTGATGAAGATGATCTTACTGATTTTTTGACCCAAAAAATCTTACACGCCAAAAAATCCCAAACATATTACTTGCCGCCATCACCCATGACGGTGAAACTGCGCAGCTTGTTGGATCAAGATTTTGATCAATTATCCATCGTAAGCCTACCTGAGGCGAGCGTTTATGAGACGCTTACTCAAGCGCTACAAAAAAATCTACAAGGCGAAAGTGCGCCATTAGAGGAGATTTTAACCAGTTTTGGTATTCAATTGCCAAATAGCCTGCCGCTTAATCAGATCCATCGCGCGCTTAAAAACCCTGCCATAGCTTATCTAAAGCACAAACTACCGCTGTTGTATGAAGCAGACGACAGCTTTGCAGAAGAGCCGCTGTCTTTGGATGGTTTGGGTCAATATCAGCTCAAAGAAGCCTTGATTGATGCCATGGCGCAAGGGGTGTTTGATGGGATGCCTATGGATGAGTTTAATCATCATAAGCTCATGGACGCCATTCATATCAAGGAGGATCAGGCAGCGCTCACTCAAATTGTACGCGTCTATTATGACAGCTTGCTGCCTGCTGGCGCCAATCGATTGACCAGTTTGGACACTTTGGTTGGTCAATTGGCAGATCTGACTGATGATTTTGCACAAAATCTAACGGATCTGTACCCCAAAAAAGAGCAATTATTATATTCATCCATGATCAGCCCTACCAAAGAGCAATATATTGCAATTGATCTAAACAATATGCCACTGGATATCGTCGCAAAAGTACCTTTAAGCGGCGATCATTGGCTGCGAGTGCTGCCAAATGCAGCGCGCGCAGGGCATTTTTTACGCTTTTATTTGCATCATTTGGCGTGGCAAGTGTGCAGACAGACCGACCAAAACGACATCGAACAAAATCTTGGCTGCAGCTTATGGCAGTTTGGGCGAGCTAGCAACGACTTAAAAGACTTTAATCTCGGTGACGCGTCTTTATTAACGCTAAAGCCCGTCCATAAAGAGTTGGCTAAGCGGCAGCTACAAAACTTTATGGCAGTCAGTTTATTAACGAAGGAGGTTCCTTTAGTTCTGCCTTTAATGACTTCGCTGACCATAGTCGCTTTGGATGCCAAAAATGAGCTTGAATTTAGCGCAAGTCAGTTTGGTGATTGGCTGTCAGGTAAGTATGACGACCACTGCCAAGGGCAGCCTTGGCAAAAGATATTAGACGGTTTGGAGCCGATACCTGAGATTCAAAAGGGCAAACAGCTTGCTTTGGTTTTATATGGTGGCTTATTAGATACTCTAAAGATTGACTAAAAAGCAGCCAAATTACTTGACTGCTTAATTGACAAAGCTACCGCTTGGCTAGTGTGTCAAATTTTGCACCATCTGCAAAAAATTGGCTCATCACTTCATCCCAGTTACCAAAGACATCTGAGACAATAAAGGTGGTCAGCGCAGGAAATCTGTCTTGATACTCTGCTAAAATTTGTGGGCTGCTTGGACGCAAATAAAACTTGGCTGCTAGGCGCTGAGCATCATCGTGATATAGCTGTGCTAAATAGCTTTTTGCTACTTCTTGTGTTTGTTTTTTATCGACCACAGCATCGACAACCGCGACAGGGTTTTCGGTCGCAACTGTATAGCTGGGATAAACAACTTCAAACTCGCCAGGTCTTAGCGCATGAACGATATGGCTGGCTTCATTTTCAGGGGTGATGAGGACATCACCGATGCCACGCTGGGTAAATGTGGTGGTTGCGGCGCGCGCGCCGTGATCAAACACGCTGACATTGGCAAGTAGCTGCTGCATGAATGCGTCAGTTTTCGACTCATCATGACCAAAAGTGTGTAGCCCATAGCCATACGCGCCCAAAAAAGCATAGCGACCATTGCCTGAAGTCTTAGGATTTGGGATGACAATTTCAACCCCTTCACGAGTCAAATCCAACCAATCTCGAATGTTTTTTGGATTCCCGGCGCGAACCAACAACACAGTTGCACTGGTATAAGGCACAGACTGATTTGGTAGTGTTTCTTGCCAATTTTGATCGACCAAATTTTTATTGACCAATAGATCGATATCGGAATTTTGGTTCATGGTGACAACATCTGCCTGAAGCCCATTGGCGACAGACATGGCTTGCTTGCTTGAGCCGCCATGAGATTGCTTAATACTCAAAGTGATATTTGGATGAGACTTACGATAATGATCTATAAATAACTCATTGTATTCTTTATAAAAATCTCGGGAAACATCATAAGACACATTCAAAAGCTCAACTTTCTGCCCTTCATTTTTGGCGTTGCTATTGGCTGAATTTGTACAGCCATTTATGCCAAGACAAGTAATTGCGACAGCAGTTAAAAATTGGATTTTGTTCATTTTCAGACACTCCTTTTATGGATCATTGATCTTGTGAATAATTTATAATAATCAATAAAATATTCATAATAATAAAAAAGGCTTTTGTTTTTCCATTTTGGAATGATGAAAATGTTTAAGATTGATGTTATTTAAGTTCAAAAAAAAGCAGCCAAACTCATCGCTTGGCTGCTTTTATACAAAAGTGAATTACTGGTTTTGGGCTTCAACGGCGAGCTGATCGTACAAGCCGCCATCGCTAAAATAAGTTTTCATGATGCTTGCCCAATCTCCAAATACATCATTTGGGAAAAAGGTCGTCATGACGGGGAATTTATCGGTATGTTTGGCTAGAATATCAGGATTGCTTGGTCTTAAGAAAAACTTCGTCGCAAGCTCTTGAGCTTCGTCGCTGTACAGATAGTTTAGATACTCTGTCGCAGCTTCGGTTGTGCCTTTGCTATCGGTCACAGATTTCACGACTGCAATCGGATTTTCTGCATTCACAGTGTAGCTTGGATAAATAATATCCACATTGCCAAATTTGCCTTTGATGACATTGGCTTCATTTTCAAAAGTGATCAGAACATCACCAATACCACGCTGAGCAAATGTCGTCGTTGCTGCACGCCCACCGTTTTCAAATACTTTAACATTGCTTAAAAGTGCTTTGGCGAACGCTTGAGTTTGCGCTTCGTCATTATTATAAGCATTCAAGCCATAGCCATAAGCGCCCAAGAACGCATAGCGACCGTTGCCAGTGGTTTTTGGGTTGGCGATGACGATCTCTGTGCCGCTTGTCGCCAAATCATTCCAGTCTTTGACGCCTTTAGGGTTGCCTTCTCGCACCAAAAATACGATGGTGCTGGTAAAAGGAATGGCATTATTTGGGAATGCTTGGCGCCAATTGCTATCCACTAGCTTAGCATCAGCCAGCAGCTCAATGTCAGAGCCTTGATTCATAGTAGCAACATCCGCTTGTAGTCCGTTTTTCACCGAAAGCGCTTGCTTGCTTGAGCCGCCATGAGACTGCTTGATCTCAATTTTGGCATCCGGATGATTGGTCAAATAATGGTTTTTAAAAACTTCATTATATTCTTTATAAAAATCTCGAGATACATCGTACGAGACATTCAAAAGCTCAATTGAACCTTGAGCAGGTGCTGTGCTGCTGCTTGCAGTGTCAGCACTTTGGGCTGGCGTTTCGGTATTATTAGAGCAGGCAGCTAAGCCAAAAGCGGCACCAAATGCTGTTGCCATTAATGTTGTTTTTTTCAGTGTCATCAATGTTGTCATGATAAATTCCAAACCAAATGAATAAATGAATAGATGGTGCATACTTTACGCAAATTTGTCATAAAAAACCAACGACAAATCAGACTTTTTATTTTCTATTTTGGAATTAGTAAACACCCATAAATCAGTCGGAGTGTGCAGATGACTGATGAAAATCCAAAAAAATTATGCTATGCTTACTGCGTTTTATATCCCAATTTAAGGAATTTTTATGACTCAGCTTGACCCAAATTGGCAGACAGATGCACTTGATCCAAGCCTTGGCTATTTTGAGCAGACTTTGGCAGTTCGAGGCGGGTATCATCGCACGGATGAAGGTGAGCATAACGAAGCGATCTTTACAACCAGTAGCTATGTGTACGCCAGCGCCGCCGATGCCGCCGATCATTTTAATGGCAATCTCAAGGGTAATGTCTATTCGCGTCATACCAATCCGACGGTCAGAGCATTTGAGCGTCGTTTAGCTTTGCTTGAAAATGGTGAGCGATCTGTGGCGACTGCTTCAGGCATGGGCGCCATACTAACCATGTGTTTGGCGTATCTAAAAGCAGGCGATCATTTGCTTTGCTCCAAGCAGTTGTTTGGGTCGTCGGTCGCGCTTTTTGATGGGTATTTTCAAGGATTTGGGGTAGAGGTGAGCTACGTGGACTGCTTTGATAATGAAGCATGGGCAGCGGCGATCCGTCCAAATACCCGTGTGCTTTATTGCGAAAGTCCAAGTAACCCTTTAGCGCAAATTGCCGATTTACGCTACTTGTCCAGTCTTGCCCATGCACACGAGGCTTTATTAATTGTTGATAATTGTTTTGCCACACCAGCCATCCAAAAGCCACTGGATCTGGGAGCTGACGTGGTCATTCATTCAGCCACCAAATATATGGATGGACAAGGGCGTATCTTGGGCGGGGCGCTTGTTGGGCGTGATGAGCTGATGGAAAAGGCATTTGGCGTGGTGCGCACGGGCGGCATCAGTCTGTCACCCTTCAATGCCTGGGTGCTCTTAAAGGGACTTGAAACTCTGTCCTTACGCATGAAAGCACATTGTGATAATGCCAATCAAGTCGCTCAATTTTTAGCAAGTCATCCCAATGTCAAAAAAGTTCATTTTTCAGGGCTGTCAGACCACCCTTCGCATGAGCTTGCCAAATCTCAGCATACCGCACTGGAAGTGGATGGGGGAGCATTTGGGGCAATCATCGGATTCGAAGTGGCTGATCAAGCTTCAGCGTGGCAAGTGATCGATAGCACTCGTATGATTAGTATTACTAATAATTTAGGCGATGCCAAAACCACCATTACCCATCCTGCTACTACCACTCATTTTCGCATGACACCCGAGCAGCGTATTGAAGCGGGCGTCAATGATGGCTTAATTCGGTTATCAGTTGGGATTGAAGATGCTCGGGATATTATTAAGGATCTGGCACACGGTTTAGATGCGCTTTAGATAGAGCTTACATAATTAACCATAGCTTAATGTCTGATAACCCAAGGTTAATTTTTTTAATAGGAAATTATTTAAAATAAGTTTAAATAAAATGATAAATATTACTAAGGTGATAAATGGGTTTTAAGTCTGATGTGTTTATGTTAAAATGACCAAAACACACAAAATGATAACCACTATCAGTCAAACCAAATCCGTTTAGTCATCTTATTTTAATTACAATTTGAGTCATCGCATGAGTTATTCTATTTTTTGCCAAACTAAAAATAATGCCTTGTTAGAGCCGATGTTTTTTGGGCAGCCGGTAAATGTCTCTCGCTATGACCAACAAAAGCACCCGATTTTTGAGCAGCTTATCGAAAAGCAGCTGTCGTTTTTTTGGCGTCCCGAAGAGATAGATGTCTCAAAAGATCGCATTGATTTTGCCGAGCTTTCTACGCACGAGCAGCACATTTTTTTAAGTAATCTTAAATATCAAACCTTGCTTGACAGCATCCAAGGTCGTAGCCCAAATGTGGTTTTATTACCTTTGGTTTCTATTCCTGAGCTTGAGACTTGGATTGAGACATGGTCATTTAGTGAGACGATTCATTCGCGCAGCTACACACATATTATCCGTAATGTCGTCAATGATCCAAGTAAGATTTTTGAAGATATTGTGGATAATGAGTATATCCTTGAGCGTGCAAGTGATATCGCCAAATATTATGACGACCTACATTTATGTGCCAAATTGTATGACTTACATGGTGAGGGCTTTTATCAAATTGACGGTCAGTCGGTTGAAGTGACTCTGCCAAAACTAAAAAAACAGCTGTATTTATGCATTGTCGCTGTAAATGTGCTTGAAGCCATTCGGTTTTATGTGTCCTTTGCTTGCTCTTTTGCCTTTGCTGAACGTAAAGTCATGGAAGGTAATGCCAAAATTATCAAAATGATTGCGCGTGATGAAGCTTTGCATTTAAATGGTACTCAGCATATGATTAATCTTATGCGCCAAGGCAGAGATGATCCTGAAATGGTCGCCATTGCCGAAGCGTGTCAGCAAGAAGCGATTGAGATCTTTAAAAGTGCCGCCGAGCAGGAAAAAGCTTGGGCAGACTATTTGTTCAAAGATGGTTCAATGATTGGTCTGAACCGAGATATTTTATGCCAATATATTGAGTTTATCACCAATACTCGCATGTCAGCCATTGGATTGCCAGCCATTTTTGAAACTAAAAGTAATCCCATTCCTTGGATTAATGCTTGGCTGTCTTCGGACAATGTCCAGGTTGCCCCTCAAGAAACGGAAATTACAACTTATTTGGTTGGTCAGATTGATTCTGATTTGGATGATGTGGATCTGGATGATTTTGAGCTATAATTATCAAAAGGGCTTGTGATCACACAAGCCCTAATTCATAAATCAGTCATAACAAGAAAAATAAAGATTGCGATATGGGTTGGATATTTACTGACGAGACACGATTTTATTTACACGACAACGAAACACTGCTCGATGGCATGATCCGTACAGAGCATAAAAAGGTGCGCTACGAATGCCGACAAGGCTACTGTGGCACTTGCCGCATGAAGGTGATTGCAACCACAGGATCGATCACTTTGGTAAAAAAACCGTTGGCGACTTTAGCAGACGACGAAATATTGGCGTGCTGCTGTACTTTAAATGGGACAGCCAAAGTCAGCTATTATCCTAAAAATGACAATCAGCTGTCATTATTTGCTGACTTTACCGAGTGTCTTCCCTGATTTGATCACGCATGTTAAATCAGAGCGCATGATCTGGTATAAAGTCATTTTAAACACCTAACACATTTGATCGTTTTTGTTATCGGTAGCGATCGCTGCGTTATTCTTGGTGGAATGCCTCCAAACTCCCTTCATTGTTATATGATAATTATGCACGGGTCGCTGATCTACGCTATAATACCTTTTTGATTTTAATTAAGCGGTTTTAGAACAAAATAATCAATTAGGATGATGATAAATGACTTCACAAGGTAATGATAAAGCACCTAAATTGTACTTACTCACCAATGATGATGAGATATCAACTTTGTTAGATAAGCTTGAGCGAGTGTTTGATACAGGCACGGTGTCATTGCTGCAAGTGCGCCGTAAGTCCACCTTGAAGCTGTATGATTTGGCGACGGTATATCGAGAAGCTGAAATGATCGTAAGCCTTGCTAGCGATTATAATATCGATGTGGTGATGAATGACGATTTAGAGCTTGCGTCGCATTTTGGGACGGGGCTGCACTTGGGTCAGCGTGATGGCAGCGTGCGAGTTGCCAGAGAGATTTTGGGGGATGATGTGGTTATTGGTCGTACCTGCCATACAGACATTGCCCTATTTAAAGAAGCTAAGCGTGAAGGTGCTACTTATGGCGCCATGGGCACAGCATTTGCCTCTCTCACCAAGCCGCGCGCAAATATTATCTCAAGAGACATTTTAAAAAAAGCCACTGAATTTGATTTTCCTTTATGCGTGATTGGTGGCATCGCTCTTGAAAATATCCACCAGCTTCGGGATGATCTAAACGGCGCGGCCGTTGATTATATCGCTGTCACAGCCGACATCATGGGGCATTCGGTGGATACCATCGCGGATAAATGCTTGGCGTGGCAACAAAAACTTAATACTTGGTAATACGATGATTGAGACACTGAATAAATTAAATTTACCAACCAAAGCAAATTTTAAGACAACTTTACCCTTACTAGGCGGTGCGGATGTGAGTTTTTGGCTTGCGCTGGCAGCCAAAAGTGAAGAGCGGCTGATCGTGATGATCGCCAACAATCAAAATGAGCTCAACCAGTTGGAGACTGAGTTGTCTTTTTTTGGCGTTGATGCGCACGTTTTCCCAGATTGGGAGATTTTGGCTTATGATCAGCTGTCCGTCCATCAAGACATCATTTCAGAGCGCATCGCCTTACTGACACGGATGCCTACGACTGGGATTTTATTGGTGAGTGCTCAGACGCTGATGCAGCGTATCGCGCCGCCAAGTTGGCTGATAGGACAGCATTTTGATTTGACTGTCGGTGATCGATTTGATATTAATGAGCAGCGCCTGCGGCTCACCAAAGCGGGCTATGTACAGACGGACAATGTGTTTGAGCCGGGTGAATTTGCGGTTCGTGGCAGCATTGTGGATATTTTTGCGGTTGGTCAAAGCCTGCCGTTTCGCATTGATTTGTTTGATGAAGACATTGAAACGATCAAATTTTTTGATCCTGATAGCCAGCGCACTTTATCTGATGATGATTTATCCCAGCTAAAAAAAGATGCGCAAGCAGGTCTGAATACGCATCACGCCCAAAAGCTGCCATCTTATACCAAACTTGATGAGTTTCGCCTGCTACCTGCCAAAGAATTTCCTTTAGAAGAAGGGCGTGAGAATTTTCGCCAAAATTTTGCCAGTCTGTTTCCTGATGCCAGCGCACGTAAGATAGAATTTTATAACGATGTTATGGCAGCCATCGCGCCCCAAGGGATTGAATTTTATTCGCCTTTATTTTTTGATCTTGAAGATTGGATGAAGACAGGCAGCTTATTTAGCTATTTGCCCGATGATGCACTGATGGTCAGCCACGATGATCTTGCTGCTCGTCATGATGAGTATTATCAGCAAATCCAAGCGCGTCACCATTCGCGTGCGCATGATAAATCACTACCCGTCATGCCGCCTGATTATTTATTTTTAGCAAATAATGAATTTCATCAAGCATTGAAGGCTTATCCCAGAGTCATCGTTAGCACAAACAGCGCTGATGCTAAGATTGGCGCTATGCAGAGCTTAGACCCACCAACTTTGGCTATCAACCATCAAGCCGCTGAACCTTTATCTGAGCTGCTATCAATCATCAAATCAGGGCAAGTGCCGATTTTATTGGTTGCCGAAAGCGCTGGTCGCCGTGAGATCATTCTTGAGCTTCTCAAAGGTAAAATCGCCGTACAAATAGTTAAAGATTATCAAGAATTTATTGATAATTTAAATCAGTTTCATGCTGATCGTATCGCCTTGAGTGTCGCGCCGATTGAGCGTGGACTTTGGCTGCATGACGACACGGGCGGCTTATGCATTATTTCAGAGACACAAATTTTTGGCAGACAAGTCCTCCAAACACGCCGCCGCCGTCAATCAAGCATTTCGCAAGCTTTTTTGGTCAAATCAGTAACCGAGCTGACCGAAGGAGCGCTGGTGGTTCATCTTGAGCATGGGATTGGGCGCTATCACGGCTTGGTGGTGCTGGATGTGGGTGAAGGTGAGCAAGAATTCATTCATCTAAAATATGCTGATGATGCCAGTATCTATGTGCCTATTACCAATTTGGCGCTGATTGGGCGATACAGCGGCACGGATTCTGAAGCGGTCAGCCTATCTAAAATCGGCTCAGGCAAATGGGAAAAAGCCAAGCTAAAAGCGCTTGAGCAAATCCATGATGTCGCCGCTGAGCTTTTGAATGTGCAGGCGCGCAGAAATGCCAAATCGGGCATCAGCTTTGATATTGATATGGCTCAATATGAGCTGTTTGCCAGTCAATTCGCTTTTGAAGAAACCCTCGATCAAGCCGAAGCCATCCATGCGGTGATGCATGATATGAAACAAAACAAACCGATGGATCGGCTGATCTGTGGGGATGTTGGCTTTGGTAAGACTGAAGTTGCGATGCGTGCAGCATTCATCGCGGTGCAGGCAGGCTATCAAGTCGCCGTGCTTGTTCCGACGACGCTTTTGGCAGGGCAGCATGAAGACAGTTTCTTGAATCGCTTTGCCGATTGGCCGATTAAAATCGAAAGTTTATCCAGATTTGGCAACAAAAAGCATCAAGAAAACATCCTTGCAGGGCTGGCTGATGGCACGGTGGATATTGTGATCGGCACACATAAGCTCATCCAAGACGATGTTAAATTCAAGCGGCTTGGTTTGATGATCATTGATGAAGAGCATCGTTTTGGCGTGCGCCACAAAGAGCGCATCAAGGCACTACAAACCGATATCGACAGTCTGTCTATGACTGCCACGCCCATCCCACGCACACTGAACATGGCGCTATCAGGCATGCAAGATATCTCTATCATCGCCACACCGCCTGCCAGACGCTTAGCGATTAAGACTTTTTTATTACCCAAATCTGATGAGACGATTAAAGAGGCGATTTTGCGCGAGATACTCAGGGGTGGTCAGGTGTATTATCTGCATAATGATGTTGCCAGTATCGAGACGGCGGCTGAGTCGCTTCGTGAGTTGGTCGGTGAAGCGCGGGTGGGGGTCGCGCATGGGCAGATGAATGAGCGTGAGCTGTCCGCGGTGATGAATGATTTTTATCATAAAAAATTCAATGTGCTGGTTGCCAGCACTATCATTGAGACAGGCATCGATGTACCCAATGCCAACACCATTATCATTCACCGAGCGGATAAATTTGGTATCGCTCAGCTGCATCAGCTGCGCGGCCGTGTGGGGCGAAGCCATCATCAGGCTTACTGCTATCTGATGGTGCCGTCATTGAAAGGCTTGTCAAGCGATGCCAAAAAACGCCTGAATGCCATCACCAGAGCCAATACTTTGGGCGCAGGATTTATGCTTGCCAGTGAAGATTTGGAGATTCGTGGTGCTGGTGAGATTTTGGGTAAAGAGCAGTCTGGCAATATGCAAACCATCGGCTTTGGCTTATATATGGATATGCTTGAGCGTGCCACCAATGCCATCAAACAAGGCAAGACGCCAAGCCTTGCCACGCCACTGGATTTGGTCAGTGATATTGATATTCATGCATCCGCGCTGATACCTGATGAGTATTTGGGCGATGTGCATGAGCGTTTGGTATTTTATAAAAGAATCAGCAGCTTAGACGATGTCAATCAGCTGATAGACATTCGCACCGAGATGATTGATAGATTTGGCACGCTACCCACCCAAACACAAAATTTATTTGCGGTGCATCGCATTCGCATACGCGCCAAAGTGCTAGGGATCACCAAGATTGACGCCTCCCAAAGCACCATCAGTATCGAGTTTCGTCCTGACACGCCTGTCGATGGGCTGGCGATTATTAAGCTGATTCAGTCCAATGATGGCTATCGCATGAATGGCGCAACTGCCATTCGCTACACCAGTCAGCAGCCGATGGATGTCCAAGATAGAATTGATAAGGTCAATGAACTGTTATTATATTTTGAATCTGCCAAGACCACCTAAAACCAATCTTCCAAAATAAATATCGTACTAGGCTGCTGTATGGTTGTAGGGGTTGGGCGGTTTTTGGTGGGTAGAGCGTCGGCTGATGCAGCCTCAGGTTTGGGCGGCAATTTTTCGCGCGTATGGACGACGACAGGCATTGGGCTTTTTGTCACTTGAATGTGCTGACAGCCGCTCAAGCTGATCAAGCCTGCCGTCACGCCCACCACGAAAAATCGTGGCTGAGCGCGGTATTTCGGCATTTTGGTTGGCACACCCATTGGCATTATTTTGACCAAATTGGATCACGCGCCGTGCCCGAGGTTGGAATGGCGCGTGTGGCATTACTTGATAGCGAGCGGATCATGAGCTGGTTTTTGCTGCCTTGATTGGATGTGTAGATGATCCGTGTGCCTGAGGGCGAAAAACTGGCAGACACATCGGTGCCTAAGACACCAAAACTTTGCTGAGCGCGACCTTGAGCATTAGCGATGATGATCCGCCCCCCTGATACATACATAAGCTTTGAACCATCTAAGCTTAAACGTGGGTTGGTGGCGTGAGAGGCGATCTGGGTGCTGCGCGCGCTACCAAAATCATAGCGATACAAGCTTTGGCGACGCGTGCCTTTATCGGCGGTATAAATAAATCCTGACCCATCCGCCAAATAATTTGGCGAATTCTCAGCGCCAGCTAATGTGGTGAGGGTGTCTAAGTGATTGGCGTGCAAATTGAGCCGATAAATGTTCGGATTATTATTCTCATGGCTACCTGAAAATAAGATACTACCACCGTCTGGCGAAAAACTTGGCGCCAAATTATGACCCCAAAATGGCGTAACAAGCTTTGGCGTGCCGCCTGAGACAGGGACGATATAAATCACGGGCAGGCTGTTTTTTGTTTGTACACTATAAGCAATGCTTAAGCCATCGGGAGAAAACGCAGGCGTCATGATCGATCCATTGACCGTATCTAGTGTGCGGATGAGTTGACCGCTTGGATCAATCAATTTTAGAGTTGAGACTTTATTGTGCGGTGATCCACTTTCTTCCACATAAGCGATTTTACCCATCAAATCCGATGGCTGTCCTGTGATGGCTTGATAGATTTTATCGCTGATTTGGCGATAGGCAGCTTGTACAGCGGCAGGATGATTATCGCTGATTTGGGTGTGCTTGACGCTCACCGAACCAGTCTTGGTGTCGACGATTTCGTAGTTGATTGCAAGCTTATTGCCTGGAATGCTATGCGACTGTGCCAAAATGACATATTCAAAGCCTTGGTTGCGCCATGTGGTCAGATTGCGCAGAATCTCGCTACTGGCTTGGGTGTGCTGCGGTAAGTTTTGGTGGGTGGCGCCAAGACCTGCCAAGCTCAGATACTGACTGACTTGATGAGCGTCTGAAAAAGGCATGACTGCCACAGGGTATCGGCTTTGGGCGACTTGCTCGGTAATGACAATCAGCTCATCATCAGCGTGCGCATCAGCGGCAGCAAGGCTAATTGTCAGAGCAAGGCAAGCTTTGGTAACAGGTGATTTCATAAAAATTCCATGATGATTATCAGTGACTAAGGCTCATTGGGTGTTTGGCTATGATCCATAATAAGCTGCTCTGTGGTGAACTGCAAGCGAATACTATCACGAATACCGCCAAGCTCATAAAACGGTGCAGCAGCATACACTGCCGCTTCCACGGATTCGCGCAAATCAGGATGACCACCGCCGAATTGTATCGAGGTGACATTGCCTTGTTGATCGATATTCACCTGAAAGGTGATGGTTTGATTAGGCTGCTTGGGATAGCGCTTCCAAATGGACTCAATGCGCTGCTTGACCGAGCTGATGGCAGCATTGATTTGTGCTCGGCTTGGTGCAGGATCGCCACCAGTCGCCTGCTCAGAGCTTGATGCGTTATGAGAATATTCTGCCTGACCAGTGGGTTGGGGGCTTACCTGCTCAACTTGCGCGCTTTGTCGGCTTGATTCAAGCGGCGCCGATTCAGGCAGCGGGTGATAAGCTTGGACGGTGGAGGCTGAAGTTGAGAACTGAGGCTGATAGCGGCGCTGAGTTTGGGCTTGCATGAGCGCTTTGTCGCCAGGTGTGATGGCGCTTGAAGCGTTGGCAGTCTTTGGATTTTGATTGGCGTGATGAGTCATCAAGGCTGTCTTAGCGCTATTAAACGCCTCTTGATTGACCAAAGCGGTCTGGATGGCGGTATCAGACTTAGGCGGCGTGATCAGTGGCGCCGCTACCGCGATGATGATCACGGCGTGCACTAAGATACTGGCTAAAATCGGTAAAGTTAGCGCAGATTTATCAAAATTTGCTGTTTGATTGTGATCAGAGTGCATTGATTGGTTTGCCTTATTCATTGTCATGCATCACTGAGCGGATTCACTGAGCAGGCTGACTTGGGTGACGCCAGCATTTTGAATCAATGCCATAATACGCATGATTTGGCTGTAGGGATTATCTGCATCGGCATTGACCATCACTTGAAGATTGGCATTTTCTTGATGCATCTGGCGTAGCAGCGCATCTAGCCTGTCGGATGTGATCGGCTCATCAATGGCATTTTTATGGCTGACATATAAGCTGCCATCTGACTGAAGGCTGACAATGACGGGCAGATCATCAGCTTGTGTGATGGGCTTGGTGTCTTCTTTTGGCAGTGATACCTCAACGCCTGTGGCAAGCATCGGCGCAGTTACCATAAATATCACCAAGAGCACCAACATCACATCAATGTAAGGAACAACATTCATTTCGCTGTTCAGCGGTCTTTGACGGCGGGCGAATCGATTGGAAGTTGCCATAATACGCTCTATGGGGTTAATGTGGTGTTCTTTTTTGCCAAATTAAAAACCAATGCACTCATTAAGCCTTCACAAAACAAGCTACGATTTTCATAAAGTACATTCGATTTGGCGGTAAAATGGTTGTATGCCATCGTCGCAGGAATGGCGGCAAACAGACCAAGCGCTGTTGCAATTAATGCTTCAGCAATACTCGGCGCAACAGTCGCAAGGCTAACCGATTCAGCTTGACCTAGACCGATAAACGCATTCATAATCCCCCATACCGTGCCAAACAGTCCGATATAAGGCGATACAGAACCTATCGTTGCAAGCGTTGATAATCCTTTTTCAAGACGGACTTGCTCACCACCTAATGCCATGCGTAAACGGCGCTCAACAAGTTGTACTTTTTTATCGTCGCTAAGCTGGGCATCTTGATGATTTGGGTCATGAAAACCTGTATAAAAAATCGCCTCAAGCCCTGTGCGCTCAGATTCTGATTGCACAACAGACAGCTGACGGTCAATGTCATCAGTCCAAAACCACCGCTCAAATCGCTCATCAAACCTAGCAGCGCCACCAATTTTAGCGCTCAAGTGGAAAATCAGCACCCAGCTGATCATAGACAGCAAAAGTAGCAGCGCCATGACCAATTTAACAACAATACTTGCTTCAATGATCAGCGAAATAAGGCTAATGGATTCGTTCATAATTGACAATCAACTGGGCAAAAAAGATAATTAGCATTATAGCATAAGTTAATGGATTTGCTAAAGATGCGAGTACGAGACGCCGCCAGTTTAGCGCCATAAAGTCGCCGCCCAAATGGAAAATTGCAGGTTTTGATGATTTTATTTACAATACACGGTTTATTAATACATTCAAGCCCTCATATAGACCCATGAATGAACCAAAAGCCCATGCATCAATGCACTTAAACCGATACTTTTAACGCCTTTAATAAGACAAAAATAACTTAAAAATATGTATTCTACTGATCATTTACCCGTTCTTGCCAAAGACAGACATTATTTATATAAGCTAAAACAAAAAGTGGATTCTACCACAGGCGATCTGAAAGCCAAGTGTAAAATACGCTATGACGCCGTCTATGAGCGCTCCGCTGAACAGGTCGCCAAGCGCATGGAGAGCATCCCAAAAAATCTGTCAGAAAAACTTAATCATGATTTGCCTGTCACTGCCGAAGCTGAAACACTCATCCAAGCGATCCGTGAGCATCAAGTGGTCATCATCGCAGGCGAGACAGGCTCTGGCAAAACCACGCAGCTCCCCAAGCTTGCCATGATGGCAGGTCGTGGCGTCACTGGTCAAATCGGTCACACGCAGCCGCGCCGCTTGGCTGCACGCTCAGTAGCGACGCGTATCGCCGAAGAGCTTGGCGAAGAGCTTGGTCAGACGGTGAGCTTTAAGATCCGCTTCACCGAAGAAGGCGGCAAGAACGCCATCGTCAAGCTGATGACAGACGGTATTTTACTGGCTGAGTTAGGCTCTGATAAGTTTTTGGCAAATTATGACACCATCATCATTGATGAAGCACACGAGCGCAGCTTAAATATTGATTTTATCATGGGCTATCTAAAGCGTCTTCTGCCCAAGCGCCCTGATCTGAAAGTCATCATCACTTCCGCCACTTTAGATACTCAAAGGTTTTCTGAATATTTTGCGGTGCGTGGCAAGCCTGCACCTGTGTATGTCGTTGAGGGTCGCAGCCATCCTGTTGAGGTGCGCTATCGCCCCTTGACTGATACCATCGTATCAAGCCAAGATGATGATGCGTTTGATGACATTGAGGATAATTTGCCGCGTGCATTGACAGCGGCGGTCAATGAATGCTTTGAAGATGCGCGCGCCAAAGGGCATCCAGATCAGGCAGATATTCTCATTTTTGCGGCAACAGAAGCTGAAATCCGTGAGCTGCAAGAAGTTCTGACATTATACGCGCCTGCCCATACTGAGATTTTGCCGTTATTTGCGCGCCAAAGCTATGGCGAGCAGCAAAGGATCTTTGCGCCTTCAGGCAAAGGGCGGCGTATCGTCATCGCGACAAACGTCGCAGAAACTGCGCTGACGGTGCCGAATATTCGCTATGTGATTGACTTAGGTTTTGCCAGAGTGTCTCGCTATAACTACCGCTCGCGCATCCAAAGACTGCCCATCGAAGCGATCAGTCAAGCCGCCGCCAATCAAAGAAAAGGGCGATGCGGCAGGGTGGCGCCTGGGGTGTGCATCCGATTGTATTCTGAAGAAGATTTTAATAGTCGTCCAGAGTTTACCGATCCTGAAATCTTGCGCACCAACTTAGCATCGGTCATCTTGCAGATGGAGCGGCTTCAGCTTGGCGATGTCAGCTCGTTTGACTTCATCACGCCGCCTGACTTGCGATTGGTGAATGATGGTCGCAAGCTTTTGATAGAATTGGGGGCGCTCGATGATAAAAGCTTTACCAAAACGCGTGCCAAAAAAGGTCGCGCGCAGCTTGGCAGCCTGACCAAAATCGGACAACAAATGGCAAAAATGCCCATCGACCCGCGATTGGCTCGAATGCTTGTGGCGGGCGATACATTTGATTGTTTGGCGGACATTTTGATCATCGTATCGGCATTGGCAGTTCAAGATGTGCGTGAACGCCCAATCAATAAACAAGCCCAAGCTGATCAAAAGCACGCATTATTTCGTAAAGACGATTCAGATTTTTTATTTTATTTAGAATTGTTTGCAGCGCTATTTGATAAGCATGCAACCAATGACAACCAAGTGCTTGGCAGTAATGCTCGCCGCAATTTTGCTAAAAAACATTATCTTAGCTATGCGCGCATCCGCGAATGGCAAAAAACCCACAGGCAGCTCAGCGAGATGATGGCGGAGATGGGTTTTGAGATTAATAAACGAAAAAATATCCAAAATGGTGCGCAAGTCGATACCAAAAAGGGCGTTCGATTATCGCTTAAGTCTGGCACCGCTCGTCAAAAATCTATCAAGCAAGCGCTCGTGGGCGCCAAAGCCTTAAAACATGACATTGATGATAAGACAAGCATTCATTATGCCAATATTCATCGTGCGCTTTTGAGTGCGCTTTTGTCATTTGTGGCACACAAAACCGATACGGTGGGCGAATATTTGATGGCACGCAGCCAAAAAGCCCGCATTTTTCCTGCCAGCACGCTTCATAAAAAGGGTGCCGAGTGGGTGATGGCGTTTGAAGTGGTGGAAACTTCTCAAGTTTATATGCGCACACTGGCTAAGATTGAACCTGAATGGATCATCAAAGCTGCTCCTAATTTATTAAAATATCATTATTTTGAGCCGCATTGGTCAAAAAAAGCAGGGCGTGTGCGTGCCTATGCTCAGATCAGCTTGTTTGGACTGATCGTCATCGCCAAAGAGCTTGTGAATTTTGAACAAATTGATTTGGTGCAAGCCAGAGAAATCTTTATTCGTGATGCTTTGGTTGCCAATCAATATGGGACGCATATGAAATTTTTGGCAGATAATGCCAATAAAATCAAAGATATTGAGCGTATTGAAGATAAGCTTAGACGCCGAGATTTATTGGTTGATGAAGAACGCTTATATCAATTTTATGACGCCAAAATCCCTGATCATGTCGCCAGTCGCAAAAGTTTTGAAGAATTTTATCATGACGCTGAAAACAAAACGCCCAACTTTTTGCATTTTAGCGATGAAGATGTCCTTAATGAATCTGTCGATGATGACCGAGAGTTTCCTGAAAGCTGGCATTTGGGCGGCGTGCGCCTGCCGCTGTCGTATGTGTTTGACCCAGCTGCTGATGACGATGGTGTGACTGTGCGAGTGCCCATCAAAGCATTGGCGCAGCTTGATCCTGTGGCGCTGCTTTGGGGCATCTCAGGATGGCGCTATGAATTGGTATTGCAATTATTAAAAACACTGCCTAAAGAAATTCGCCGACAAATCGTGCCCATTCCAGATACATGCCAAAAGATTTTTCACCAATTAGATGCAAGCTCAAAGACGGGCTTATTAGATCAGCTTGTGGCGGCACTAAAGACGCTCGGTGTGCACACACAAGTTCAAGATTTTGCGCCTGATAAGGTTGAAGATTACCTGCGCCCATTGATTTGTGTGGTGGATGATAAAAACCGTGTGATCGAAAAAAGCCGCGACCTGGTTAGATTACAGGCGCGCCACCGTAAAACCAGTGTTCAAAGTATCGCTGTTGAGCAGGGGCTACACCATCATTTCCCCGAGCATTTTAATTTTGTCAAAAATAAGCACACATCAGGCATTGTCATGCAAGAGTTTTCCGCGCTCAAAGCAGACGCTACCCAAAGTGCGGTTTTTATTGCGACATTCACAGAGATTAATGCTGCTTTGGCTGAACATAAAAAGGGCATTCTGGCGCTCATTCAGGGTCGTTTGGGTGCCAAACAAAAGCAGCTGACAAGTCAAATTGATAAAGCGTTTAAACTGGCTTTTGCGCCGCTTGGTGATTTAGAAAAACTAAAAAATATTGTCGTATATGCGACTTTGGAGGCTTGCCTGTATGAACATGGTCAAGATTTTGATCGTCAGCCTGTCAGCAAACATGGCGACCATGCTAGAGCGGCGATTGCAGGTCTAATAACGGCGCATAATCAATGGCTCATCGCACATTTGCCACTTGATGAGCGTGAGTTTGAATATTGTCAGGACTTGATTTTAAAGAATTTTTTATTGGTTGGTCAAGAAATATTAAGAAATTTAAAAGAGATTTATACCGCATGGCAAACAGCCCGCGGCAAGCTTTTGATGCTAGATCAAGAAATCTTCGGTGAGAATATCGAAGACATTGAAGATCAGCTTGATGACTTGCAGTTGGCTAATTTTGTGTATCAGACCGATTATCAGCATTGGCGTCAGTATCCGCGTTATCTACAGGCGCTAAATATTCGTCTGGATAGGCTGCAGCATAATTTGGAGGCGGATTTGGATGCTGTTTATCTATTAGATGCGCACATGGAGCGGTTGGCGACGTGTGCCAAAAATCCTAAGTTTGCAGAATATCGTTGGCTTGTTGAAGAGTATCGCATTAATTTATTTGCACAGCCGATGAAAACGGCACAGCCAGTATCTGCTAAGCGCCTTGAAAAGCTCTGGGCAAATCTGACCACTCAATGAGCCACTAATAATCCCACAATCAATCCAAGAAAGCAAATTACGCTTTCTTGGATTGATTGCTTATACTTCGTATAATATATATTATGTTAAATAATATTTGGTGTAATATTAGTTCATAATTATTTTGTAACTATATGATATATAATGAAAATAATTTGAACTTGAATTTCTTGATATATTAAGTTTTTCAAGTAAAATATTTTATGTACCATTTAGTTCATATAGTTCAAAATATCGGTGGATTTCCATGTTTATTATTCAAAAGATTGAAGTGTTGAACAAGCGCATGTTTGTACTTATTGATTGTGAGACTACTCTGCCGTTGCTGTATCCGATGCTGTATTGTGCAAATAAACTCGTGGATAGAGCTCCAGCGACACAACAGAATATTCTATTGCACATCCGTCGTTTCTATGAATATTGGCATAACAAGACTGGCTATACTTTTTGCTATTCAGTGTCTAAATCTGGCAAAAATTTTTCATTCTTGCCATATGAGCTTGAAATATTTCACATGTATCTGGTTGATAAGTATATAGATAACACACCTTTGTCAAAGACTTCGGCTGCTTCCTTGGCACAGCAAGTGTTAGATGTATGTTGCTTTTTTGAATTTATTGTTAATCTTTTAAATAGCAACAAGTCATCATTTCATGAATTAAGCCGCTTACAGGAGCTTAAACGTTATTTTGGTGCCATGGTCAAAAAAAGACCACGCAATTTTATGTTTGGTAGCTTGGATAATTTTGCCGAAGCGATTGTGCGCCAAATTATTCGACCTAGCACAGTCAAGAATCCAAATGCATTAAATCCGTTTAAAACACAAGCTTTGCAGGTTCGAAATTATCTAATAATTGATTTAATGTTTAAATACGGACTTCGAATTGGTGAATTATTGTCTTTAGAATTGGGGTCAATTGAGAAGACTGCTACCTCTTCCTTGCTTAAAATAAACTGCGGGAGAGCGCACGATCCTAGGAGACAACGCCCTTCTGTTAAAAATGTGCATTCCATTAGAGTTTTAAATCTTGCTGATGAAGATTATAAAAATTTGCAATTATATATTCTGAAGTTTAGGGATAAAAGCAGTGGCTCCAATTTTCTTTTTTTATCGGATGCCAAAAAACATGATACGCCATTAACATACCGAGCAGTATATGGAATTTTTTCACAGATTGATCAAGTGATTAAGAATCAGATCAAACTTGATCCAGTACTCTATGATGGACTGAGCTCTATGCCAAAGTTTACACCGCATACAACTCGTCACACCTGGGCGTATAGAACATTAAAAAATTTCTATCTCGAAACTGAAAGACAAAATCTTAAAAAAGCTCAGATAAATGGAGTTGGTTTCAGCATACAAGGAATTATGGATGATGCAAAAGGGAAATTACGTAGTTTGGGTGGTTGGAGTCAAAAGAGTACTATGCCAGATTTATACGCCAAACGCTTTATTTTTGAAAATGCAAATGATGCCAATCTGAAACGCTTAAAGTATGAAAAACAGGACTTCACCCTATCATTGGAGGATTTTGAATAAATGTTTACCGAGCAGCAAGAGCTTTTTATCGAAAAAACACAAATCCCTGAAAAAATATTTTTGCCATATGCAAGATATTTTGATGATAAATGGATAGTAACAAAAAGCAACAACTGGAGAATTTATTATTCTGGCAGTAGAGTGTATGTTAATTTTCCGAAAGATTATTTGCAGTCAAAGTTGCTGAAATACTTGTGTTTTAAGTATGCGTCGATTAATTTGGCAAGCACCCTGCAGTCTGTTTGTGCTCACTGGTCTTAGTGCCTGAATTACTGTGAAAATGTCGGTGAATTTAACTTTCTAGTACTGAAAGATTATCTATCTTCTCATTGCAAGAATTTAAACGAGTTTGCCTCCATTCTCTTTGGTATTAAAATTTTGTGCTTTGAAAGCATGGATGGTTTTTCACCTAGCAACTATGATGGACTGGAATTCATACCTCGCCCTACTGCTGCGCATGGCGGTATTTATAGCAATACAGAAACGGACGCAATTAATGTATTTACAAAAAACTTCATTGCAACTGGATTGATTAAATTCCACGCATCTTTAGTGTCAAATGAGCTCAAATTTGACACTAAAAGGTCAATTGCTGATTTGATGGGCATGTGCATACTTTCTATTTGCTATATTTGCGGAGCTAGACCAAGCCAAATTGCTAATTTGCAAGCAAAAGATGTTCGTGTTGATTTAGTGTCCAGCAAAACCCCCAAATACAGCTTGTATATCTCTTATGCCAAGCAAACCAAAGTTAGGTTGGATAAAATACTCATTGCTATACCGCCAGAGGTCGGTGAAATTTTGAGGTTCTATATCCAGCAGCAATCATTAGGTGGAGAGGATAAGTTATTTCCCAAGCATTCATCCTCGCCATTACAGGTGTATTATGCTATCAATAAAGCAATTCTTAAATTAAGTCCTGCTGACTATCAGGCGGCTGTAAAAGATGGTTTGGTGGCACAACCCAGTCTCTGTGCGTCCGATTTTAGACATAATGTTGGACAGAGTTTAGCTATGCAAGGGGTTAGTGCTGAGGAAATATCCTACATTTTAGGTCATGCATCTTTAGTTTCGGCAAAGAACTATATTGAGGCAACACCACAACTTGCCATGATTAGGCATCAGGCTCTTGGTGGTAATGCTGTTTGGCAAAATATGATCGCAATGATGATGACCGGAAGTATCGTACAGTCTAAAACATGGTCAGGAGTAAGAGTTGCAAATTTTATTGGCGGCAAGATGCATACCGAGCTTGGTGGCTGTACATATGAAACCGACTGTCCTTTTTCCATGGTGCGTAACTGTTATGGTTGTTTATACTTTCGGCCATTTGATGATGGAAATCATGAGAAGTTACTAAAAAGCACCCAAGATGAATATGACGCCCTAGTCAAGCTGTCTGACAGCGTTGGCAGAGCAAACAATCCACTTGTTCAATCGTATGAAATGACACTAATTGAAATACAGTCAGTTATTAACCGCTGTCACATACATGCATTGGGGAAAGATAATGATTCAAAATGATTTGACATTATGCTTCAAAAACTTTGAAAAATTTATTGATGAACAAGAAAGTTTCTATCATCAATACCTTACACAAGATTGCACTCATGCATGGAAAGATGATGTATGGCATATAGGGAGAAAGGGAACTGGTTGGCTGCAGGGAAATGGTAGCCAAGTGCTCAATTTTAAAAAAATTGGCAGAATAAAAGGAATATTAAATAGCCTTATGGATATTTCAGATTTATCGTATAGGGATTTTATGAAAGCTGTTCTTGTAGCTAGGTATCGCAAAAACGGTGGATCTATCTCTGCCGCCCAAGCTGTTAAAGTATTAATTATGTTAAAACGTTGGTATGCCGCCCTGCTCTTATTTGGCAAATCACATCCAGTTTATTTGGAAACAAAAATTCTTGAACATGCTATGGCCTCGCTTAGCACAGCTGATCTCAAAAATGCAAACGGACTACCAGATCACAAAGGTTTGTGTGTTGCATTACAGCGATATGTCAATTTTTTAAACTTTACTCAATCCAAGTTGAGTTATGTCTCAGACAGCCCTTATCTTAGCATAAGCTCAATGACCGATAAGGCTCTCAAGCAGCGACAGAAGGAAAATCGCCAAGCCTTTGGCGGTTTTGATATTGAGGGTGAGAATTATTTGATTTCAATTACAACATTTATTAATGTAATTGAGTTGATGCATCGTGTTCGTACAGACGGGGAGCGATTGGCATTGAATTTTCTCTTATTGCTTATTATTACAGGGTTTCGATCTGTTGAAGTTTGCAATTTACGTTTTGACTCATTGGTAAAAAGATCTATACCCGATCCTGAGCTGAAAGAAAGATTTAGAAAAAAAGGCATATCCACTTACCATTTAGGGATTAAATATCAAGGTGCCAAAGGTGCTGGTGAAAGAGTTCATTGGATAGAGCCAATAGCCATTCCTCTTGTTGAAATGATTTATCAAAATGTGCTGCATATTACGAAGCCGATGCGTGATATTTTGACGGATTTACGCATTCAAAAGTTTCAAAGCTTTATTCCTACGAGTACCAGTTTGTTTTTGGAAGAATATTTGGATAGGGATGATATATTGAATTATTTTTTTGAAAGTAAATCCATTGAGACACGAGGTATGGGTGCCGCTAGAGATAATATCCGCAAGGTATTGAAAAATAAAGGTGTTCCAGAAATAAAAGAGAGAATGAAAAATTATGGTGAGGTGTTTTATCACCGAGATGATATTGAAAATATGATTAAAGAAGAATTTATTTCTTCTGGATGTAATAAATTCAATCCTTGTATTCATCAATGGAATGACAATGGAAAATCATATTCAGTTCGCCATGAGGAGCTTTTATTTTTGCATTTTAAGGGTTCTGTATCAATGAATAGGCAGCTAATCTTTAAAACAGTGCCCATTCCATTCACGAATAAGGTCATGAATGATTTTTTGGGTGCTGGCAGAAATACCTCGATTTTTCAGAAATACAATCTTGTTGAGCCAGATGGCAGTATTAGTAAATTAAGAACTCACATTCCTAGACATAATATTAATACCTTTTTGGCAATTGCTGGGGTTGAAGATCATTTGCAAGCCATGCTAATGGGTCGGCTCGATATCAGACAAAACCATCATTATCAGCATCTAACAGAGAACCTGCTAGCAAAAACTGTTCATTTATCTGCAGTTTTAACTGACAGCTTAGAGATTGGTGAGTTTGATTACATTACACCACAAGAAATTGTGGAAAAAACAGGCTGTATTGCTTATAATTCAAATCTTGATTTGGAAACAAACTTGAAGGTTGGTTTAGGTACTTTTGATGACAGTAAGGACTTTGTCTCGTATTTGCGAAGCAGTGCCGATCCTCTCTCTGATACCTTGGTGAGCTGTCAGGCTGCACTGGATGAACTGGGTGATGATGTAGAGTTGGAGGAAGTTTCTCAAAAAAACGCACAAATCCACCCCTTACCAACTGGATTTTGTGTAAAGCAAATCCTAAATTGGGGGTGTATATACCGTTTAAAATGTCAGTCTGGCGAATCTTGTCCGTATTTTACATTGACAGGCCGTATGGATGAATACGCAAAGCTTCCTATAAAACGAGTTCAATTGGAAGATCAGATAAAAATTTTAGAAGATTTGCAAGAAACTACATCTGGCTATGATAAAGCATTGGCACGCATGAATCATTCGAAAGAAAACTTAACTCATCTTCAGGTGAATTTGGCTCAATATCTAAAATCATTGAATGTTGTGCAAATTAATCGGATTCTCGATGCGACAACTTCTTTTAAAACATTGGCACAGCTGTTCGCCTTGGAGCAGCATAAGATTAACGAGGTATCGTAATGAGAGGCAAAGCATTTGATATAGAGATTGAAAAGGAGTTGCAATTAATGATGATAGAAGGAATTGAGCAATCCCCTATTAGCGCTTCAAGCTTATATACGCGATTAAAAGCGAAGGGATTAATTAAAAATAGTGGCTTGAGCATCCTAAGTACGCATCGAAGAAAAGAGCTAATCGAACGATATAAATACAAACAGTATCTGGAGTTTGAGCCAAACCCCACTACTCTTGAATTAGAAGCTGGGCGTAACTCTAAAGCTGCATTAGTTAAGAAAAATAAAGAGCTTGGAGACAGAATTTCTGAGCTGGAAGATAGATTGGCCCGCAATTCAGCCACAATTATCGAGATCGCCAAATATATTCAAATAAACACCAACTATTCGGTGGTATCTTTGCTTGAAGGGTATTTAATTAGGGAGATGCGACAATGAGCACCCCAGTACAATATTTTTACCAAAAATTGCTTCATCCTCATTAATCATCTCTTCCAAAAAAAGAAATATTTACTATGGTAAAAGAAAATATATTGCACATTCCACCTCAAATGACCACCCATTCCATTCTTCATGTGACCACTTATTCTAGTCTTATTTGATCGCCTGACAAAAAACCACCAGCCAAGCCAATGCCCAACTGATGGCTTACGCAGGATTTATTTGTTGCTGGTTTAAAAGCTGTTTGGTTAAAACTCCATCCCCAAACTCATCCCACCGACCCAATCTTTATCACCAAAATACTTAGGCTGTCTGATGGGATGTCCTGCAAAGAAGTCGTAGTTTAGGCGTAGTGGCTTGATTTGCCCTTTGATGCCGATTGCCCCACCGATGAGGGTGTGTCCAAGTAGCAGCTTGTCTTGTTCTTTGTTTTGCATGGCGATACTGCCAGCATCTAGAGCCAGATATAGGCTGTGATTGGATTGTTTGATGGGAAAGCTGACATCTTGGCGCAGGATTGCTCCCATATCACCTGACAGTGTCCGCTCACCATCAAAGCCACGCACGCTGTATCGTCCGCCAATACTCATTCGCTCACTGGGTACTAGGGCTTCTTGGGCATATTGGGCTTTTAGGTTTGCCTGATAACCTGCTTGGTAGTTGTTGCCCATTTTGATGGGCGTGGCGAAGTTGAGATTAAGTTTATAAATCGGTGTGCGTGCCGTACCTTCGTTAAACAGACTCTCAGGTGGTGTTAAGGCATTAAATGCCCCTGTACCTCGCTGTATGCTGATATCTGTATTTAGCTGACTTTGTCCTAGGCGTGTCTCATGGCGAATGCCTGCCGTCCAGCCTGAGATTTTGCGGCGCTGTACATCGATTTGGGTATCATCAATATAACTTTTTTGTGATTTGGTAAAGCCGCCCAAATTAAGCCATGTTTTGCTCTTGGCACCTCGATGCACCAAGTGACTGGCATTTAGACTGATGTTATCAGAATCACCGCTGTATATATAATCTTGATTCACCCCTGCCACGGTTTGATGATAGGTGTAATGACTGGCATTGGCATTAAAGACAGTATTTTTAATGGGTAGGACATAACCTATGCCGTAGTTTTCACTACCGCCTTTGTCGGTCTTATTGGTATATTCATCTTTATTGATGCGATTGCCCAAATCACGGCTGTAGGTTAAGTAGAGTAAGTCATTATGCCAAGTGGGGTTATCAAAGCTAATAGTGGCACTGCCTTGATATTTACCTGTGGTTTTTGAGCCTGAATCATCAAGGCTAAGACTGCCTCGCACTTTTCTGGATGCGGTGTATTTGATGAGTACATCACTTGCCCCCACCTTACCAGTCTCACTTGGCATGATGGCAAAATCAGCATCAGAGCTTGGCACGCGTTTTAGGTTTTCAAGGGCGGTTTCAAGCTGTCTGATGTTTAGTACATCACCCTCTTTAAAAGGCAAAGCAGTCTTAAAATTGGCAGGCAGTCCTGTGGGGTCTGTATAAACTGTATAAATAGGTTTGGGACTATTTGCCGTATCTGCCTTAATCTGTCCAATAACACCTGGCACGACAGTCAAGACAAGCTGACCGTCAGATAAGTTTTGATCGCCGATAAAGACTCTGGTGGTGGCAAAGCCACGCTCGATGAGGCGGTTTTGTACATCACGAGTTATGCGATGAATGTCATTGATGTTTAAGCATTGACCCAGTACACTACGCTTGCCATGTGTTAAGGGTGTAAGAGCAAAAGCAAATTGATTCAAATCCATGCTACCAGTAGCAGCATCACCCGTAGCATCGGCAGCACTAAGCGGTGCATAAGCGATTTGATTGATGGTAAAACAAGGCAAATCATCTTGGCTGTCTTGACTGTTAATATGAATAGAATCTATCTTGGCAACAGGGTCAAAGGCAGGCACATCAACTTGTACGCTAGGGCTTGTCATCAATGATTGGTTAAGCACAGCTTGTCTTTGTTCATTCAGCAAGATTTGCTGATGGGCGATCTGTTCAGGGGTATTGGCATAAGCTGAACAGCATAAGGTCAAAGAGACGGCTAGTGCCAATCGTGTTGGTAAGGATAATATACGGTAAGATGGGTAGTTGATGTGAGTCATGGGTTTGGGTCTTTTTGAGGTTGGTGGTTAATGGGTTGTGGTTTTTGGGTTAGGCTTGGGCAAAGTGAAAGCCAACGAATTCAATAAGTTACGCCACAAATGTTGGGTTTCATATTCGCTCAGCTCAACCTGCCGTGCTTAAATTCAATAATCTACATATAGTGTAAAAAAACCTGATAATTATTATCAAGATAATTTACCAAGTTTTTGTGTATTTCTCTAATAAGTTCAAGATGGCATTCATCATCAATAAAGCATAGGTTTGTACTGTCAAAATTTATAGATTTTAAATTATCTAAAAATAATTTTTTATCAGGCATTTCCCACCATCCCCCCAGATCATTATTTTGAAAATCAAAATCAAAATCCAAACCAGCGTCTATAAATTTCTCTAACAATAAGCAGTAATTGCTATTAATTAGCTCTGACATTATTTTTAAAATTTCTTCAAAATAAAAACTAGGTAGTGTAAATAAAAAGTTTTCACCGTTATTTGTATAACGAAATATATAAGCTGACATACCGTAATAATCACTGTCGTAATAATTATATACATCTACGCCTTCAATAATAAAAATGCCTGAATCATTCAACATCTTTGATATGCCCCCTATCTAGAATTTCTCTACTTTCTTGAGTTTCTCTACCTTGACGCCTTAACATTAATGCGTGATTCCACTGAGACTCAGAGATCCATTTACCATTATTTAATAAATATTCAGTTTCTCCCGCCTTTTGCGTTCTACTACCTTGAGTTTTTCTAGTAACTACCCAGGAATTGGTTTGATTTGCAGGTGCTCCAGGAGTTCTAGTATGCCATCTAGATTCATACTTAACACCATTTTCGGTCCATGTATACTTTATTTGTGCATAGCCAGCGGGTTTCTGTTCAATTTTCTGAATCGCATTACTGGGAACTTGAACGGGAGAGCGTTTCTTAATTTTGCTTGCAATCTCTTCAGCCTGTTGTTTCGTCATTAAGTTAAAATTATAATATTCCCTATTTCCACTCACACGGTTGCTAAATGAATCATTATCAGGTTCATACCCATCTGGCGTATCTGTTCTAGAAACTCTCTTCGTCTCATCTAACACCCTCTGCGCTTCATCTTTGCTTTTAAAAATCGCTATGGCTTTTTTTGAACCCTTAACAACTACTCCAAAACCTTTGCCTATAGGAATAATCTCATACACTTCGGTTGGAACAATCAGCAATGCAGCTTCTTTGAACACCTGTCCAACCAAATAACGATTGTACTGGTCACAGTTTTCTGCAGAGACATTGGCTAAGCGACAATTTTCTTCTCGTTGTCTTCTATTTCCTACCACAGAAGCCGTTCCAGCAGAATGATTTAGTATCTCATCCCCACTCTCCTTCTCTCCCTCTAACTGCCCCTTATTCTCATCCAAGAGTGCTTGGTTGCTTGCATGATAAGCAAGCTGTTCATCACTGCTTAGGGTAGCCAGATAGTCGCGTGTTGGTGTGATGCCTTGTCTATGAGTATTGATGTCCTCTTTATTCAGACTGGTACCGATATTATACGCCAAATTACCCAGTTTGCCCATGGCTGTGGCAGAAGCTTCACCCAAGCCATTGTGGTGGGCGATTTCATGGTTTAGGGTTTCTGCAACTCATATAACCTTACGTCATTATTACGTTGCAATTCACATCTAGCAACTCCACCAAGTTGTTCTATTTGGATATTGGTGTATTTTAATAGAGCATCTATTGAATAGTTGTACGTTACAGGATACCAATACATCAAAAGACAAATAGAGATAACAATAAATATAATGTTGGTGGTTGATTTTTTGCGTTTAAAGAAAAACCAAAATAAGAAAAATAAAAAATTTAACAAAAACAAAATAGAGGATAATAGTAGGGCGACACCTACGGAGCTGTCCTGATAAATACATATTCCCTCGGAAATACCCCAAGAATCATACCTATTTAGAAAGAAAAATATAAGAAAACAAATGCAAATGGATAATACAATATTAATTATTTTCATTTTATCAACTCTTTTATTCTGGACTTTCTTTTTAAGATGCTGTCTCCGTATGAGGTATTTTGCATAATTTCTTCCTTTGTTAACTCCAGCCCTCGATTATATCTTGCACCAGCAATTCTAATATGTTCATCGCCCATATCTTTTGCTGGAATGCCACTATAATCCACATTTAGAGCTATTCTTAGATGTTCTGCTACCAACTCAATATTTTTTTCTGGAATCTTTAAGGATGCTATAATCTTGGCATCACCCCAAGTAGGATGAACCTCTCTCACCCTAGTAATTTGAATGCTTATATTGCCAAACGATGTTTTGTCAGCTGGTTTACCAATACCAACAGAGTTTAAGACGGAGCGTGTACCGTATCCTATATCATCTATAAATAAAGGATCTCCCCCAAACTCACTATATACAACACCAGCCAATAACTCAGGAGGTATATCGTATTGTTTGGCATACTTCACAATCTCATTTTTATAATCCGACACAAACATTTCTTTTTTTCTGTGTAAAAAACCACTCCCTTGTATTTGCCATTGAGCGATATCATAAGAACTCCAAGTTGTTTTCTTATCATTTTGATATCTAGCACACATATCCTTAGATACTTCTGCAGCTTGACAAATTTTTGCTTTATGTTGTTTTTCGCTTTCTTGTCTATTGGTACCAATCTGACCAGCAACAGTTTTATCCTCAAACTCATCCCCACTCTCCATCTCCCAAGCTCTTTGCACCTCATTGGCATTGAGGAGTGCTTGATTGTCTTGTGTGATGGCAAGTTGTTCATCGGTACTTAAGCTTTGCAGGGTTTGAGCAGTTGGTGTGATGGTTTGTCTATGGGTGCCTATATCCTCTTGATTGAAACTTACGCCAATATTATATGCAAAGTTACCGATTTTGCCCATAGCTGTAGCAGAAGCTTCACCCAAGCCATTGTGGTGGGCGATTTCATGGTTTAGGGTTTCTAGGGTGGTGTCTATGTAGTCAATGTTGAGATAGGTGTGTCCCTTGTCAACATTGGCTTGACCTTTGACTTCTTGACCTTGGTCATTAACCGTGCCTTGGGTGAGATAAACACTGCTACCATCGGCATGAGTGCCTTGAGTCAGCTGTGCGTTGAGCTCATTTAGGATGTCTTGGTTTTGGAGGACGTCGGTTAAGTCGCCATCGGTGATGGCATCTATATGGGCATTAAGATTAATTTTGGTTCTTATTCAGAATGATCTGTAAATTCAACACCCCAATATTCAATCTCTTCAGCGGTCACTTCTTCATAGTCAATATTATCAATAATGCATCTCACATCTTCTGGAATATCTTGCCATTTAATTAAGCATTCGCCAACAAGTGCCTCAGAAATAAAAAATCTAATCGTATCGCATACCAGATGATCATGTTTATTATCTTGTATTAACTGGAATAAAAACTCTGCAATGCTCCGATAATCTTTATGGTCAAAATAGTGTACATAGCAAGGAAATAAAGCAACAAAGTTACTTAGACTTATACCCACCAATAATAATTTAAGTATTTCATACAACTTATCATCTGGTACAATATCGTGTAAGAAACAACTACTATAATAAAAACCAAGCTCGAAAGAATATTCTTTTAAAGGATGCTCAAATTCCCAAAGATTTGAATTATTTGCTCGAAATTTAAATCTCTGGAACTCCTTGATTTCATGTAAATCAATGCCTTTAAAGTCATAAGGCATGATCAATACACGATTATCATCATCCATACTATCTACTATTTTAACCATATTTTCGTAAGCTTCATAAGATGCCATTGCTATTCACTCCCAGTTGACTTTTTTCTCTGCTTGGCTTTTTGATATGCAGGCATAATAGAGTTTCTTAAATTATCAATCCTTAAAAGCAATGCCTCTCTGTCAGCCTGGCTTAAGGTGCTATTTTTAATCTTTTTTTCTTCCTTTTTAAGGATATTCAAAATGTCTTCTGCTTTTTTAATATGATCTGATTTGTGTTTTTCACCACTAGAACCTTTTTTTGGCGTACCATAACCTTGTCTAATAAGTTCAATGTCTTTATTTCTATAAAATTATAAATGTCAGCTTATAAATAAAAAATAACCGATTTTTTATTTATAATCGCATAATCCAATATAGATAATATTTTTTCAATATTTTCATCAATATGAATATTATTTTTGTGAATTGATTTTATTATGTTTTTCATAATATCAAAATCTAAAACCCACTCTTCTTCATAAGGTCCAAATAGCCAATTTCCTGTTTCATTGGATATGATTTCCCACAATCCTTTATCTTGATAATACTGAACATCTTTTTCATCTAAGATAAGAACAGTTTTTTCATCTTTATTTTTATAAGCCCAATCGATCATTTCATGAAATTCTGCTATCTCTATATCTTTTGTTAAGCAAAAGATGGGGCATAACTTAGTATTAATCACCATCTGTATCCTTAATATGGGTTTGTTGCTGAACATAGTCTTTGGCATCGTTGCCTCTTCTAGAACCAGTGGAAACAACGTTGCCATTGTTATCAAGGTATTGGTTTCTGTTATTATCATAAATGCGATAATAACTATTTTCATTATCTTTGATTATAATGTACCGCCCATCAGAGCTGGTATAGCGAGTTTTAACTCTATCATTACTTACAACCCCTTTTGCCCCAGGTGTTAATCTGTTATAGGCATCTTTAAAACTTCCAGAACTCCATTTAGCGCTATGTTTAAGGTAAGCCTCATGTCTTTTTTGAGCGGCTGTCATTTCTTTTGCCACATCAGCTTTATTGCCAGACTTGACCGCTTTTAATATTTTTCCAGTTTTATTAACAGGTATACTCAATGCAGAAGCTAAAATTGCTTGTTTTTCAGAATCAGTTTTGGCATTTTTATATTTATTAGCCAATTCCAACGAATCTAAAGCAGGAAGTGCGATAGATAATGCATCCTTAATAATCAACGCCTCTTGATTACTAATGAGAAAGCTGTTTCTAACACCTCGTTCGCCAGCATCCCCACAATTATTACCAATGCTGCCCCAATGATCATAACTCCACTCCCCCTCTTTCCCTTCATGGTTCTCTATAAAGGTTTGATTGTTTTGGTTGAGTAGGGCTTGGTTTTGAGCAGTGGTCAGGGTGTCTGTGCCATCCCCAAGCTGTGCTTTGATGGGATTGATTGTATCTTGATTGGCGATGATGGCAGCATCGGTGTTAAGTTTGGCGGCAAGTCCTGCTAGATCTGCTAAGGTTTCATTCTTACCTCCTCGCACATGGTCTAGTTCATGAGCTAAAGTTTGGATACTGTCTTGTCTTAGTTCATCATGAGTGTCAATGACGGTCAGTTCTTTATTGGTGGCTCCTTGTATGCCTTGGTGGGCGGTGATGCTAGTAAGCAGTACTTCTGTACTCACCCCTGTGGCATCGGCTAGTGCTTGTAGGGCTCCTTGGCTTAGGGTGAGGTTGTGATACTCACCTTTTTGATAGGCATCTAATATAGCACCTACTTCTGGGTAGTCTTGGATGACTTTTGCCATTTTGGCAGGGGCTTTGGCACCTTGGATGATTTGGGTAAGACTTTGACCTGCCAGAATATTCCCTGCTGTGGCAACTGCTTGCACCCCTGCAGCAGCGGTGGTTTTGCCAATGGTTTCTAAGTTCTCATCAAGCTCCTCTTGCTCCTCTTGCTCCTTTTTAATCTCCTGTCTGCCAGCTGTGGTGAATACTCTGGTATCGATGGTGGTGTTGGTTTTAAGATTTTTTTATTAGAGGTTCATAGTAATTTATGAATATGTTCTTTAAATTAACATAACTGCGATACCTTGAAAATAAATCAGACCAACCGCTCTGCCCCATTTGGTTTGATATAAAATTATTGCCATCTATAACACTATCTTTATAGCCAATAATCTGTATAGGTAAATCAAAATCTATTAACACAAAGAATTTTTCATCTGCATCAAAAATAATAAATGGTGTATTTATATGGCTTCTATAAAGATTATAAATTATATCTTCTGTTATAGGTAATCTACATTCAATAAAGCAACATTTATCTTTATCAGTTGATGCTAAATATATGTTATTTTTTAGGTTTTCTGAAATTAACTCAATAATAACCTTATCTGTTGTTAAATCACTGTCAATATAATCATCTAACTCATATGGTAGAATAAAATATTCAAAATATCGCCTTAAAATTGGTTTAATATCAGTATCATTTTTATTAAAAAAATTACTTAAATTAAATTCATTTGCCTCATCCCTATTCAGCAACCTGCATTGGTTATTTCTTAAAAAATCCCTTTCTTCAGACCAATATTCTGATTCAAGATAGTACGTATCGCTATTATCTAGATAATAGTTCATCTTTGAGTATCTCCTTTAATTGATGGCTTTATTTTCCCTGGTTTGGTTACTGACCAACCTGGCTTGCCTGTTGAAGAACGACTTGGATAAGTATCTATTTTTGTACCATCGGGTAAAATGGTTGTTGTTCCACCATCGGGTCTTGGTGGATTATGCCTTGCACCTTCTATTTGTTGCAACTCCTCAATTAATTCTTCTCTTGTTCCTGGGTACTCGTACCCTTTGTTTCCATCATCTGACCTAGTTGCATCCTCAAGAACTTCATCAAGTTCATCATTTCCAGTTTTTGGTGAGTCAGAACTAAAAATCCCAACCGTATAGTCAATGATTGCGTTGGTGGCTTCTTTGGCTGCTTTTTGCGTGCTTTTAAAACCATCTTCAACTGCATCAGAGCATACTTCGGTTGCACTACAGGCAGCTACTCCAGCTCCGGCAGCTAGAGCTGTTAATTCTGTTGCACCAACTGCAACAACTCCTGCTGCAGGCGCTGCATTCAACCGTAGTAAATCTTGATTTTGTTGAAACTCAAGCAAATATTGATCAAAATACTCTTGTTCTTCGGGGGTTAATTGACTTCTGACTTCTTCAATCTTTTTAAGAACTAAAATATTTTTATAAACATCACTTGCAATATCATAACCTAGTTCAAAGTCACCAACAATATCATCTTTAATTTTTTCTAAGTTCCCATCAAGCTCCTCTTGCTCCTTTTTAATCTCCTGTCTGCCAGCTGTGGTGAATACTCTGGTATCGATAGTAGTATTGACATCTAGACCGCCTGTTTTTTGGTCTTTGATGACTTTTTGGGTGTTTAGGGCATCGGTGTTGATGTCTGTTTGACTAATGTCGGTGGTGGATTGGGTTTGCCCATTGTGGGTGATGGCATCTGTGATGGTGGCACCTTGACCGACGGTGGCAAGGGCTGTTGTTTCTTTTTGGTGTCCGTTGTTGTTGGCAGAGATGCTAATACTGGTAGGTTTATTATCGCTACTACCCAACCCTAAGCCCATACCCTTGTTTTGGCTAGATTCTGTTGCCAGTAGGTTTTGGGTAATCAGGGTGTTGGTGGTGAAGTTTAGTTGGCTGTTTGTTTGATTGCCTTGTTCATCTTCACTGATGGCTGCGATGACACCGCCTGTTAGGTTGGTGTGATTGGCAGTTAGGCTGTGGCTTGGTGTATCTTTGCCTGTATTGACATAGATGATGCCTGATGGGGTGTTGTTGGTGATGGCTTGGGTCTGACCTGTTTGCTGATTATAGCCTAGATTTACGCTATTTTTACCAACACCAATGCTGCCGCCTTGACTGCTGCTTTGTTTGTGGCGGGTGTTTTGGCTGGTGACAACATTTAGGGTGTCTGTACTGTAATGCCCACCTTGGGCGATGATGGCAGCACCGTGTAAAGTAGTGGTGTTGGCATGACCGTCAAGCTCGCCTAAGTTAAGTTTGGTGTCATGAGCGGTCGTGCTTGTGCTTTGGCTGTGGCTTTGTTGTCTACCTGCACCTGCCGATACACTACCTGTTGTGCTGATGCTGGCATCAATGGTGCTCGTACTGCTTTGGCTTTGGCTTGTAGCTTTGGTGGTGCCATGAGTTAGGGTTAACTTGTTTAAGTGGTCAATGTCAAGCTTACCAATGTCGGCTTGCAATCCTTTGGTGGTAAACTCATCACCAACCAGCGTAGCATTGGCGACACTGATGGTAGTGAAAGCAAAGTCTTGATGAGTTTGCGTTTGCTGACTTTGGTTTTGGGTGTGACTTGCAGAGGCTTTGGCACTAAAGCCGAGTGTTGGTGCTGTGCTTGCAGCAGTGGCTGCCTTACTACCTAAGGCAATTTGAGCATTGGCGACATTGGCGGTCGCCATCGCCAAATTGATTTCATAGTCCTTGATGGCATTTGGGTCAAGGCGACCTGCAGCGACCTCTTGCTTGGCTTGCTCTAGTTCTTTCCTTGCTTGATTTACGCCCTCTACGGCTTCTTTTAGGTTTTCGGCAGCGACAGCGGTATCTACAGCCACATGATGAACACTGGCTGCAAGACGAGTAGTGTTGGTTTCATTGCTTTGAGTGTGGGTACTTTGATTGATAGCACCATCAAGCAAGGTGGATTTGGCACCAATGAGTAAAGTACCTGATGTACGATCCAAATCAAAGTTGGTAGCTTGCGTGGTTAGACTGCCGTCATTCATATTGCCAAGTAGGGCCGCACTATTGCCACGAACGGTTACACCATCATGAGTGGTGCTTTGGGTGCTTTGGGTGTCTGTGCTATCGGTATAAACCGCCGCGCCTAATTGCAAGTGGTCCTTACCAAGCTTCATGCCTTCGCCTGTGATGGTTTGGCGTGTTTGGGTCTGGGTGTTTGATTGGCTGTGTTTAGCAGTGGTAAATAAAACATCATCGCCCAAGACTCTGACAAAGCCGTCATCTCCTGCATCAAGAATGGTGCCAGCAGCGGTGACTTCACTTGCTCCCAAATAGATTTGATTGGCATTCATCTTGGTTACAGCTTGCATGTGATCTGTAGTGCGGTTACTTTGTGATTTGGCAAGTGTGATGTCATTACCAATCCCCGATGCCCCTGCCACGACCCCAACACCTTTCATCAAATCTTTGGCAAGACCACGATAAGACTTAGAGCTCTCCTGCCAAGTTTCATTGGTTAAATCTACCGTGCCTAAATTTAGGTGCTGCATGTCGCCTGATAGAACAATGGGCTTGCCATTGTCATCAAGCTTTAAAGTGCCATCATCATTGGTGGCAAGATGTGCATTACCCACCGTGATAGGGCCATGAGTAGCTTGAAGGCTGACTCCATTTAAATTGGCAGAATTTCCTTGAATATCAACACTACCAGCACGAACACCTGTTTGAGCAAGGGTTTCTTGGTAAAAACCATCGACATTGCCTGTATTTTTATAAAAGTTTTGGGTGGTTTTGGTATTGTTTTGATAGACGCTGTCGATGACAGATTGTAAAGTCACGCTGCCTTGCTCTGCTTTTAGACTAACTTGCTTGTCGGCATTAATATTGGTGCCAATCAGGTCAATATCAGAATCGCTTGAAACGACATATACTTCATCGCCATCTATGCTGCTAAGCACAGCGGTGTTACTGCTAGATTCATGGGTGCTTGTGATGTCTTTGGAGCCATACCATTTGCTCTCTTGATGGGTGGATGAGCTTTGGGTACTACTTGTCGCACGCCCTTCGCTAAAATGCACACCACCTGTAGCGATAATTGCACTTACACCCCCTGATCGAATATTGGCGGCCTTGCCTGTAATGTCTGCCCCCTGACCCGTTGTTGCAATCACAGTATCGCCATAACTGCTAATATTTGAGCCTGCATCGGTGCTTTGGCTGTAGTTAAAGTAGTTGTTTGGGTCAGCTGCAGCACTGATGTGATTGCTTGTGGTGAGGGTTGTGATGTTAATGCCGTTTTGGGCACTGATGTGAGTGTTGCCACCATCATTTTGTATGTTGGCAGCTTGGTTTAGAACATGGTTACCTGCTTGGATGTTTAGGGTGGTTAATGGTTTGCCGTTTTCATCTGTACTGTCTTTTAGTCCTGTGCCTACGCTGATGGTGGCAATTTGGCTAATATCGGTGCGACTACTGCTACTTCTACCTTGCGTGTTTGTTTGGGTGGTGGTTAGACTTTGGTTGATGATGCGGTTTTTGGCATCAAGACCCATGGCACTGTTGGCATACATGGTGCCATGGTTGGTGATGTCATTGTTTGCTTTGATGGCGACAAAGTTGCCATAAATGGTGCCTGTATTATTGACATTATTTGCGGTAATGGCAGCAGTATCTTTGGCAATGACATTACCGCTGCTGTCTAAATTGCCTGTCAGCTGCATGTCAATATTTCTTGCTGAGACAGCACTGTATCTACCATCAGGGGTAAGTGTGCCTGCTGCAATGTTGGCAGATCTAAGATACAGCTTAGGCACTAAGACATCTTGGGTTTTGGTGAGGCGATTGCCATCTTTGTCTTTGGTGGTGTAGGTGATGGACTCTTTCACCAGCCAAACGATGTCTGTGCTAAGATTTGCCATCTGATCAGGCGTGAGTGCGCAAGCGTGTAGCCGAACTGTTTGGCTGCCGTGATGCCATTATCCATCAGTTGTTTAAAGGCGTCTTCTTGACTGCGGTAATCGGTGTTGATGTGTCTGCCTGTCAGTAGATAGTACTGATCTTTGATTCGGGTTTGTTCACCATAGCCATCAGAGAGGCGTTTGTGGATGTGATTTGGGTCTGATTGTAGTGCTTTTAGCATATAATCAGACGACAGCCACTGTTTGTCATTGGTAAAGGCGGAATCAGTTTGGATCAGTGGCAAGTTAGGGTCGTCAGCGTTGATGATGTATAAGGCTGAAGTTGGTAAGGTGATGGTGTCATCATTGACATCCTTGATGATGGTAGAGACATCATTGCCTGTGGCTGGTTTATCAATACCTGTGCTGCTTGGTGTGGTATTGATGGTAGCGTTTAGGATGGGAAGTTGGTAGGTGTTAAGCAGCACCTTTTGTGGTTGATCATCACTCTTAACCCAATTTTTATAAGTATAAGGTCGCTTACTGGTTGGATTGTCTCGACGTCTACGCTCAGCAGTCACATGATTAAAGTAGTTATTATTGGTTTGGGTATGATAATCCTCCCCAGTACTGGCATGGTTGATAAACCCATAATTCTGGGCATGGGTTGGGTCTTGATTAAGTTTGGCTGTGTTGCCTGAGATAACTACACTATCGATATTAAATGCTTGATTGAACTCAAACAGTAGCTCACCTCCAGAACGAATCATTGCTGGATCGCTATTGGCTGTCTTGGTGGTATAATCTGTTTTTGTATATTCATGACTGCTGTAGTTTTCGAATCGACCGTCAGGTGTCACCAGTGTTTTTACCCAATGACCATCCCAACCACCTTCTTGAATATACACCTCACCTTCTTTTTTGTCGTAGGTGCTATTATTCACAAAGTATTTGGTGGCAGGAACAGCATCTCCTTGCTGCACCACCTTGGATTTAAAATCCGCATTCTCATTCTTCAAAATCACAGCACCAACCACCATCTCCCCACCAGACTCAATCGTTGCTCCTTTATTAACAACCGTCTGTGCTTTGCCTGTAGCTTGCTGATTGTCATCTAGACTGCCGCCAATGTGCAGGCTACCCAAGCTTGTGATTAAAGCTTGATTGTCAAAGCTGTCATTGAATTTGCCTGATCTGTCAGGGTTGGGGTGGTTGTTTAAGTGATTAACACCAATATCCAGACGCTGTCTGGCAGCGATGACAGGGCTTGTGTGATGGTCGTTTTCTTGATTGGTTTGTTGATTGGTGGCTTTAGCTGGGGTGTTGTTTAGCGTATCGGCAGTAATGGCAAGGTGTGTGCCATAGATACGGCCACCAGCAAGGTTATCGATGATACCCACAGCTTTGATGCGTGTGTTTTCACTGTTGATTAAGCCTTGGTTTGTGATGTTTGTTTGGCTAGTTATCTGTGCAAGATGACCGCTTGTTATGCTGCCTGTTTGGGTGTGATCAATATGATTTGCATTAAGCGTCAAATCTTGATTAGCAGTCAACTGGCTTAAGTTTACGAGCTTGCCATCAGTGGTTAATGTGAGATTGTTTGCAATGAGCTTGTCATCATCTGTATGGGTGTAGTCGGCTTGTTGTGTGATGATGAGAGTGTCAGCTGTGATGCTGCCGCCGTTTTGTAACTCTTTGGCAGTAATGTCTGTTTGCTTTGCTGCAGTGATACTACCACCTTGATTGATGATGTTGTCTTTGGCGACAAGTGTGATATCGGTGCCGCTTGTTAGGCTACCACCCGTGTTGATGATGGCAGATTCACTGCCAATCACCATGCCATCTTTGGCAGTGATGCTGCCTTTGGTATTATCAAAGCTCGTTAATTGCCAGTTGATCTCATCTAAGGCGATTTTACTGTCGGTGTTGGTCAGGGTGTTGGTATTTAGGCTTTGTGCATCGATGGATGCTTGCTTGGTGTTACTGGTCTGATTAGCACTGATACCAATATCACCTGTGGCAGTGATGAGTGCTTGATCGTTTGTATTGGTCAAAGATTTGGCTATGATAAAACCATCAGCACTTGGTACTGAGATGGACTGAGTTGTGTCTTTGGTTGCTGGTGTGCCAGTGTTTGATGAGTTGCCAGTGTTGGCTGTTGTATTGTCCTTAGAATCATTACCAATAGTACCAGCACTTTGAGCGCTGCTGGGTGTGCTTGGTGTATCCAGGGTGGTTTGCTCATACAGACTTTGACCGATGACGGCTTTATTGCTGTTGGTCAGTGCGTCTGTGCCGATATTAAGACCGCCTGTGCCTGTTTGAACAAGTTTGCCAGTATTATCAAGCTGATTGGTATTGAGTTGTAAAACACCACCATAAATATTGCCTTGATTGTCAATGCTGTTTGTGGCATCAACATGGGTGGTTTGGGTGCTATGGATGGTGCCTGTGTTGTTAAGGTCTTTGGTATTGATGGCGATGTCAGCTTGTTCGCTCAGTAGCGTGCCAGTATTTTGAGCAGTATTGCCATGGGTATTGATGGCAAGTTTGTCTTTGGCAGAAATGGTGCCAGTATTGATAAGATTACCCTGAGCATCTAGGGTGAGTGTACCTGTGCCTGCTTGTACGCCTTTGTCAGTGGCTGTGATGACCCCAGCATTGTTCACCCCAAAGCCTTTGTCAGTACCGATTAAGTGAATTTTACCAGCATACATACCGCCCAAAGATGAGATGTCTAGGGCAACGCCTTGCTGTTCTTTATTGGTGGTTTGATTGGCAGATGATGTGCTTGTTTGTTTATTGATGGCAGTTAACTGTGTGAAATCGCCATCTTGAAGATAGACACTGTTCTCGCCTAGGATAACATCAAGTTGTCTGCCGGCATAAATCTCATCATTAATCTGCACAGCTTTGGCAATGAGTGCCGCATAATCCGTGCCTTGTAGGTTTAATTTGCCATGGGCGGCAATATGACCTGTGCCAACTTCATAACCTGTCAACTGCCCCTGATGAACCTGACTGTTTGCTGCTGCCAGATGCACATGACCAGCATTGATAAACCCAGCACCATTGATAACTAAGCCTGATGGATTGGCAATGATGACATCGGCTTTTTTACCTGCAATTTCAATAAAACCACCCAAGTGGCTTGGATGGTTTGAATTGACTTGGTTTAAGATGGTAGAAGCTTCCCCACGAGCCATATAGGGGTTGGCTTGTACAAAGCCTGCGATTTGGGTACCCACTGCTTTACGGTTGTTATTTAATACAGCACCTGTGCTGCCGACATCAAACTGGCTGTAATGATTATTGGATAAGCCACGAGCATTGGGCGTTGCGATATTGACAGAAACCACACCACTTGCGGTGTTTAATACAATCGGCTGTAAGGCTTTATCAGCGTATTTATCTGCAATGATGGTGGTGGGGGTGTTGGCATGGGCAGCTAAGCCTAGGCTAAAGAGGAGTGATAATGAAAGAGTTTTTAAACCAAAGCCTAAACCCAATTTAAGTAATGAGGTGGTAGGGAGTGTACTACCACTTGTGCTTGGATTGTCAGATTTGCCTTGTGATGTTGTCTTTTCAGACACCACCACAAGTCTGCCTAGGCTTTTACTAAAAATCACACGATAACAAAAACGGTTCATGATTGCACACCCATCTTACACTACCAAATTCTAATCTTAATGTACCAAAATACTTGCCAGCTTGCCTATTTTAGTAACAAAGCAGTAATATTGTGCGGATATTAGCACAGATAATTTAAAAAATAAAGTCTTATCTATTTAAGAATTTAATTTTTATTTTTTAAATTTATTTAAAAGTTACTCTGCATACTCGAATCGCTTCTTGTTTTATGATACTAATCAGCATCTATGGTTACTATGCAATTCTGTTTATAATCACAATATTTAAAAAATTATTTAATTTTTTTTAAGATAAATCAAATGATGATAAAATCTAAATAAAGCATCTTGCAATCATCAAATCCATAAGGATCATTTGAGGTGGGATGCGCATGCATTCAACTCCAAAACACCACTCTTTCTACCCATTGTTCCGGTACAAATACGGCATAAAAATGGTAAAAATGCTTGTTTGTGAACTAAAAATCAAATACAATTAATTAACTTATTGATTTTTAAAATTTTTATAATTTGAAGTGAGTTACACAAAACATTTGTTAAATATGATCTATCGGGTCATCAGGTTTAAAGATTCCAGTGATTTGGTGTCCGACCTTTTGACTCGCTATCAGTAAAAACTTCTAAATACTAAATTATCGATTTCACAACTCCATTCCCATCTTGGCGGCTACATGGCTAAATGATAATTGTGACGGTAAGATTCATATAGTTGTATCTATGACACAATGATTTGATGAGCGGTTGCTTGAATCAATTAAGATTGTTAAGAAAATGGTGTAGGATTTAGGGGTTTATCTAGTTCAACCTCTAAAATTTTATGCGACTTAAAATTGATAAGAAATAAAGTCTGTATTAAAAAATTTATTCCACAATGAAGTAAACACTTTACCCTACTCTAGGATAATCATAATATCCTGGCGATTGGATTATTAAAACAATACCATAAACCCGATCTTTTTATTATAAAGTAAAAATTATAATTTACTAAATTTTATTTCAATTTAGATTGATTAGCTATGTTTGATAACGATCGGTCAGCATGAAATATTTTAGTTAATCTCTTGATTAACCAAGGTAAAGCTGCCAGTTTTTCTTACGGATTTTATAATGATTGCCCATTGATTTTTATCCAAGCCTATCTTATACTTCGCTGATATTTAACATAGGGTCAAAAGGAAAGCTGATGGATATTAATTTTGAACAACTTGCAAAAATCATCAATCTCGTCGAACTTGCTAACATTCACGCCTTGGAAGTGCAAGATGGTCAACAAAAAATTCATATCAAAAAATACGCAGATAGCACTCATGCCCCACAAACAACCCACCATACTAACCTTAATTTGCAATCATCACAATCACCAACCACACAAACTGAGCAAATTAACAGCCAAATAAGCCAACAATCAAGCACAAGTACAAACACAGAGCCCAACCAAACTCACCATACCATCTTATCGCCCATGCTTGGGACGTTTTATCGTAAATCTAGCCCTGAGATGCCTAATTTTGTCAATGTGGGCGATGCAGTTAAACAAGGCGACAAGCTGTGCATTATAGAAGCCATGAAAATCATGCACGAAGTAAAAACGGAAAAAGATGGCGTGGTGCGTGAAATTCTTGTGGAAGATGGCGATATGGTGGAATATGATGCGCCGCTATTTGTGATTGAATGATTTAAGTTATCATGGATTTACTATGAAACTAAGTTTTCCGCTGATCCTAAGCTGCGTTTAAGGATTAGCGAGAAGTGTTATGCTCTGACAGGTTTGGCACTAACAGTTTTCTTAACAATAAAGTTTTGCAGAAATTCTAACACTATAAATATTAAAAAGGAAATGATATGGCTAAATTTAATAAAATTTTGATCGCCAATCGTGGCGAGATTGCCCTACGCATTATCCGTGCGTGTCGTGAACTTGGTATTAAATCAGTACTTGTCTATTCTACTGCTGACAAAGACAGCCTGCCTGTCCGTCTTGCTGATGAGACGGTGTGTATTGGCAGTCATTTACCAAAAGACAGCTATCTGAACCAACGTGCTATTATCGCTGCTGCCGAACTGATGGGTGTAGATGCGATCCATCCTGGCTATGGTTTTTTGTCAGAAAATGCCGATTTTGCCGAATTTGTTGAAAATCAAGGCTTTACCTTTATTGGCCCTACCGCCACAAATATTCGCATGATGGGTGATAAAGTGGCCGCCAAAGACACTATGATAGCGTCAGGCGTGCCATGTGTGCCAGGATCTGACGGCGCTTTGCCTGATGATGATCATGAGATTATCGCGATTGCCGAAAAGGTCGGTTTGCCCGTCATCATCAAAGCTGCAGGTGGTGGCGGTGGGCGAGGTATGCGAGTCGTTGAGACGATGGATGAGCTGCTGTCTGCTGTTACTATGACCAAAAAAGAAGCCATGAGTGCCTTTGGCAATCCTGTGGTCTATATGGAGCGCTATCTTAAAAACCCACGCCACATTGAAATTCAAGTTATCGCCGACACGCATGGTAACGCCATTCATCTCGGTGAGAGAGACTGCTCTATGCAGCGCAGACATCAAAAAATCATTGAGGAAGCTCCGGCTCCATTTATTGATGAAACTGCACGCCAAAAAATCGGTGATGCGTGTGTCAAAGCCTGTCGTGATATGGGTTATCGTGGGGTGGGCACATTTGAATTTTTGTATGAAAATGGCGAATTTTTCTTTATTGAGATGAACACTCGCATTCAAGTCGAACACCCTGTGACCGAACTTGTAACAGGCGTAAACCTAATATCCGAGCAAATCCGTGTCGCTGAAGGTGCGCCCTTACAGTTCACCCAAGACAACATTACGCTGACAGGGCATGCCTTTGAATGCCGTATCAATGCCGAGCACCCTTTTACACTCATGCCATCAGCCGGCGTCATCAGCTACTGTCATTTGCCTGCAGGCTATGGTATGCGAGTGGATAGCCATATTTATACAGGCTATAAAATCCCTGCTTATTATGACAGCTTGATTGGCAAAATCTGCGTTCATGCACCGACCCGTAAGCTTGCCATGCAAAAGATGAAATCGGCACTAAGCGAACTTGATATCCAAGGTATACAAACCAACAAGGCTCTACACCAAGCGATGTTTGATGACAAATCGTTTAGCAAAGGTGGCGTAAGCATTCATTATTTGACGCACTGGCTTGAAAATTATATCAACAACCAACCGAATCACAAGTAAGGGAAAATATGGAATTCCAAGCCATTTGGCAGTTTTCATCAGAGCGGACTCTTGTGCTGCTTTTGGATGGCGAGATTAGTCTTGATAAGCAAAAATTATGTTGGTCACTTGCTGAGTATTTAAAAGAAAACCCGATTGTTGTTGAAACGGTCGTGGGCATGAATGCTTTGACCTTATATTTAGACATAAGCACGATAAAATCCGCCAAATGCCTGAATACCCAAAGGGAGATTTTGCAAGCTTTGACTGATGAATTTGTTGCCAATTTTAATCCAGTAAGCAATACCCAAAGTAGTGGCAAGCACGTCAAAATCCCTGTCATCTATGGCGGAGAGTTTGGGATGGATTTGACGGATAGTGCCAAGCGTCTTGGTATGAGCGTGATTGAGCTTGTAGAGCGACACTCTGCACCGATTTATACCGTATATTTTATTGGCTTTCAAGCAGGCTTTCCCTACCTTGGCGGTCTGCCTGATGAGCTGCACCTGCCACGTCATACCAAGCCACGCACCAATGTACCAGCAGGTTCGGTGGGCATTGGCGGTGCTCAAACAGGCATATATCCTTTTGCATCGCCTGGCGGTTGGCAGCTGCTTGGGCGGACACAGTTACCCTTATTTGATAAAGCAAATACGCCCCCGACTCTCTTGCAGGCAGGCGATACGCTACAATTTGTCGTACAAGATATTTTAGAGTAAGGGTTATTATATGTTGAAAATTAACACTTTAACAGCCATTGCCAGTATTCAAGATTTGGGGCGTGTGGGGTATTTGGGACTTGGCATTGGTAAATGTGGGGCAATGGATCGCCTATCTTTACGCCTTGGTAATGCCCTACTTGGTAACAATGACAATGCACCCGCCCTAGAGGTGACTCTTGGTGGTCTGACAGCGACATTCAGCCAAGATATAACGTTTTGCCTGACGGGGGCATATGTTGAGGCGACACTTGACGATACAGTTGTCATCACAGGCTACCGTTATTTTGCCAAAGCTGGGCAAACGCTCACTATTAAACGCATCATCAAGGGAATGCACGCATATTTGTGCGTGCAAAGCGGATTTGATGTCGCATCTGAGCTAGGCTCAGCAAGTACCGATGTCAAAACAGGCTTGGGGGGCGTTGGGCGAGCGGTGCAATCAGGCGACGAGCTGCCTTACCAAGCAGGCACACAGATGAGTGAAATGGGTGCGCCAGGTCCTTATGACTTTCATCAATTCACCACTATTCACGTCATTAAAAGCAGTGAATATGACAAAATTATCAAAGAACAAGATGACTTTAGCGAACAAACCTACACCCTATCCCCTAATTCCAACCGCATGGGCTATCGCCTAGAAGGTGCGCCCCTTGTCTTTGATGCCATTGAGATGAAATCGCACGGTGTGGATTTTGGTATGATACAAGTGCCGCCAGATGGCAAGCCCATTGTACTCATGGCGGACGCACAGACTACAGGTGGTTATCCTAAGATTGGAGCAGTGATTGAGGCGGATTTGGGGCGACTTGCCCAGTTGCGATTTGGCGGGCAAGTACAATTTAAGTGGGTGGATATGGACTTTGCCATTGATAGCCTTACCAAACAAAATGCCCATATTCGCCAGGTGGCTTATATGGCAAAGCGGTTCTAGGTCGCCTTTTAACTTTTAAAACAAGGATAAAACATGAATATTGATTTAAATGCCGATGTTGCCGAAGGTTTTGCTTTTGATAAAGAGCTTATGGCCATTGTCAGCTCAGCTAACATCTGTGCCGGGCTGCACGCAGGCGGTGTCGCGGATATGGTCAAAACTTTGAGCCATGCCAAAGAAAACGGCGTAAAGATCGGCATACACCCAAGCTATGATGACCGTGAAAATTTTGGGCGTACCAATCATCGCCTTGGACATGAGGACGTGCGTGCATTATTATTTTATCAAATGGGTGCGGTATGTGCGGTGTGCAACACGATGGGACTAACACCAAGCTATGTCAAACCACACGGCGCACTGTACAATCAAGCCGGCACAGACCCTGATCTTGCTCAAGCCATCGCGCAGGCAGTACATGACTTTAACCCAAGCTTTGCACTCATGGGGCTATCAGGTAGCGAGCTAATTCGTGCAGGCAAAAAGCTTGGGCTGACAACCATCTCTGAAGCTTTTGCTGACAGGCATTATAATGCTGATGGCACGCTTGTTTCGCGCACCCTGCCAAATGCCCTTATCCATGATGAAAATGAAGCGATCAGCCAAGTTGTCCGCATGGTAGAAAAAGGCGAAGTTGTTGCTGAGGACGGTACAGTCATTGCTCTTGATGTGGATAGTATTTGCTTGCACGGCGATGGCGAACATGCCCTTGCTTTTGCTAAGAAAATCAAAGAAAATTTATTGGCTCGAGGTATTACAATTGGTTAGGTTTTGATTTAACCACCAGGATTATGTTAATCAACATCATTGTTGCTTTTGGTAATAAGGAAATTTATGAAAAATACCAATAACTCTGTCAACCGCTCCGCCATTTTGGGAGCGGCATTTTTAATGGCGACATCCGCAGTAGGACCAGGATTTTTAACCCAAACTGCCACGTTTACCGAAAAATTGGGGGCAAGTTTTGGCTTTGTTATCTTGATGTCTATCATCATGGATATTGGTGTGCAATTGAACGTTTGGCGCGTGATTGCCATTTCAAAAATGAAAGCCCAAGAGATTGCCAATCTTGTGTTACCCGGGATGGGCTATGTGCTTGCCGCCCTCATCATCATGGGTGGGCTTGCCTTTAATATCGGTAATATCGGTGGCGCGGGGCTTGGCGTGCAGTCAGTATTTGGCATTGATCCTGTCATTGGAGCATTAGTGTCAGGTGTGATTGCCGTTGGGATATTTTTGAGTAAAGAAGCAGGGTCTTTGGTAGATAAATTTGCTCAAATGATGGGTTTTGTGCTGATTGCACTGATTATCTATGTGGTATTTAGCACCAATCCGCCCTTTGGTGAAGCCATCGCACGCACCATCGCCCCTGAAAAAATTGATGCCATGGCAATCGTTACACTGGTGGGCGGTACGGTGGGCGGATACATTACATTTTCTGGAGCTCACCGACTACTAGACGCAGGCATAACAGGCAAAGAAAACTTACCAGAGGTCTCCAAAAGCTCCATTCAAGGCATTTTGGCGGCGTCCGTCATTCGCGTATTCTTATTCTTGGCTTGTCTTGGTGTGGTTTCGTCCGGCGTGGCAATGATGGCAGATAACCCTGCTCTCACGCCATTTATGCACGGACTTGGTGACACAGGTCGGATTATCTTTGGTGTGGTCATTTGGGCAGCATCTATCACATCTGTGATTGGCTGTGCTTATACATCTGTATCATTTATGACCAATTTTCATCCTGTCATTGCCAAATATAGCCGTTACTTTATCATTGGTTTTATCGCCATCTCAACACTTGTCTTTGCAACCATTGGCAGACCCGCTCAGGTGCTTGTACTTGTGGGAACATTAAATGGCTTGGTATTACCCATTGCTCTTGTGGTTATCTTGCTTGCCGCTTATCGCAAAAAAATCATCGGCGATTATAAGCACCCTGTATGGATGGCGGTATTTGGCTGGATTGTGGCGGTTGCCATGTCAATTTTGAGCATCATTACCATTTCTAAATACTTAGCGGGATAAAAGATAGGTTGAAAAATGATTGATTTTGAAAAGATTCAAAAAGTGGTCGATCTGGCAAGCCAAAGCGGGCTTTATGAAATTGAAATCACCGATGGTGACAAGCGCATCAAAGTGGTCAATGGCACTTCGGCAAATCAAGTAAATGTCAATACTCAAGCGCCTGCCCTGCCCGCCGATATGGCAAATAGTCACACTGATGACAGTCAAACCATTATCGCGACAAGCGTGGGGCGATTTGTGCCTATTGCCAAACTCGGCGATACCATTAATGTCGGCGATATGGTAGCAAGTGTGGAAGCGCTTGGGGTGCTATCACCGATTACTGCTGACAAAGCAGGCGTAGTAAGCGAAGTGTTTTTAGGTGATGGAGATAAAGTGGAGTATGGCACGACACTTATAGCACTGTCTTAATGTAGCATAAAATAAAAATCGGACGAAGATGCGTCCGATTTTTTCTAACTAAGCGGTAAAAGATGAGATAGTCAACGATGAAAACAATCTAAGAGCTGTTTGGATTTAGAATTTTTCATACATGAGAATATAGCAAAACTACTATAAAAAAAAGGATTTTTGGGGCTATGAGCAATGTGGGTTTATCATCAAAGTTGTTTTATCAAAGATAGGTATATTAAGGCATTCAACCATGAAACTGCTCTGACGCCATCAAATTAATACAGTGATTACAACCATATCTTTTTTGATTAAGAAAAACAGATATGAATACAGTGATTATTATTGTTTTAATCAATTTGAACTCATAATTGGAGTTGAAATATTTGATTTTAGATCTATTGGTAAGGGCGCTGGCGAAAACACTGATATAGATGTGAGTTGGTGGGGTACTGGTCGGTGCCGATTAAAATTTTTACAAAACCAATCTCAGCCATCGTGATGACAATAAATAACCAGACACCACCAAACCCATCTCAGTTTCTACCGCTGTATCTTATGGCTTTGGTGTGCATATAGTTGCCACACCGCCCTATCAAACCACATAAACCACAATTCATCCCAAAAATCAACTTAAAATGAATACCTTAGGGTTATCAAATGCTGATCAGTCGCTATTGAAAATACCATCATCGCTTGTTATCATACAGCATGGATATATTCACTGCCTGTCATTGGTCAAGAATTATTAATTAAATTTTTAATATAAATTAATATTCTACATACCATCGGCTCATCATATTTCACGTGCTTTACTGTTTGCTTTTATTATGAAAATGCCTTATTTACTACTTTTGGGCTTATTATTGAGCCAGCAGGCTTATAGCGACTATAGCTTGCTTGATGCCCAAAGACAGCTCATGAGCAACAGCCCCACCATTCAAGCAAGCAATGCTTTGTATCAAGCCGATGTCTTGCAAGCAGAATCACTACAAAAATTACACTATCCTAGGGTGTCGCTCAATGTACACGCCTTTACGCTGCACCAAAATAGCAGCATTCCTTTAGATAATATCAAAGAGCAGACGGCTGAGCACATCAACGCGCATTTTGACCATCGCTTTGATAATGCGCCATCAAGCTTACTAGACACCTTACATGCTGGCACCCAAAGCGCCCTTGATCGCCTGCCCAGTTATCAAGATGTCAGGCTACGCCATGATGGCGTCACGCCGAGTATCTCTGCCATTATGCCAATTTATACAGGCGGATTGATCAGCAGCGCCAAAAATATTGCCAACCTACAAGCAGAGCGCGGCGAATTTGGGCTACAAGATCAAACTTCTTTGGCGAAACTTAACTTAATCCGCCACTATTTTAATGTAAAGCTGCAAGAGCAGCTCACCACTTCCCAACAAAAAATGCTCAACGCCATGCAGCTGCATGTGAATAACGCTTATAAACTAGAGCAACAAGGCTTTATCAGTCGTGGGCAGCGTATGCAGTTTGAAGTGGCGCGTAACCAAGTTCAAAGGCTGCATCAAGCCGCCCAAAATCAGCATCAAAACAGCATTTATGAGCTTGAGTCATTGCTTGGCTTGTCTCGGCTTGATAGGCTTAGTACGCCGCTATTTATCAACACCAAAGAGCGCCCTGATTGGCAAGCCTTAGTTAGCGCTTCCCAAAATGCGCCATTAAATCAAAAACTTGAAGCCGATATTCGTCTTGCTGATGCCAATATCGCACTCAGACAATCCACCAAAAAACCCAAAGTCGCTGCAGTCGCTCGTTATACTTTGGATGATGAGCCGGACTGGTTTGCCGGGGTGATAGTTCAGTATAATTTGTTCTCAGGGATCGATCGCGATAAACAAGTCCAAGCGGCGCATCTACAAAAACAAGCAGCTCAATCAGGTCGCGATCGTGTGAATCAGCATATTGAAACCACCATGCATACCGCCTACGGTGAGATGGCACTTGCACAAAGCACACACGCCCTACTTCAGCAAAATCGTCAAGCTGCCGAAGAAAACTTGCGCATCCAAACTTTGTCTTTTCAAGAAGGATTTGGGACAGTGACCAATGTGGTCGATGCGCAGACTGCTTTATCGCAGATCGAAAGTGAAACGGCACTCAATGCGTATCGATATATCTTGGCGCTTGCGACACTGCTGCACCATACGGGATCGATTGATGAATTTTATAGCCATCTGTATTTGCCTGATGTGCATCGACTGTGATTGATTAAATCAGTAGTTTATAAACCAAATCATGAGACAATTTAACACATTAACCACAGACAACATCTATGACTGATAACACTGATGACGAAAAGCAAAGTGCTGAGACTGGCTACCCAAAAAAGAAATCTACTCTGACCGCTGATCAGCGCAAGCGTATCGCTGCCAAGCTGCTATTAGTGCTGATTGGTGCGGTATTGGGCGTGATCATTTTTGGGCTGATGCAAAGCTATGATACCAAGCATAGTACGCCTGCAGGTAATAATCAGCTGAATACCAATGACTCAAAATCAGGCTTAATCGGCAGCGTCAGACAAAAAATTGCCAAACCGACCACATTTAGTATCCAAGGACGCGTCGAGGGCGAAACGGTCAATATCAGCACCAAACTGCCTAGCCGCATCGATACCATCTATGTCAAAGAAGGTCAAACAGTCAAAGCAGGTGATCCTCTGGTTGAGCTAAGCAGCCCTGAAATCGAAGCCAAAAAACAGCAAGCTGCCGCCATGCTACAGTCCGCCCTTGCCTTCCAGGCTTCTACTGATCGTGGTACAAGACAAGAAAATGTGGATACGCTGTACGCCAACTGGCAAAGTGCAGAAGCTCAGGCAGCTTTGGCAGCCGATACTTTCCGTCGCAGTGACTATCTGTATCAAGAAGGCGTCATCTCGCGTCAGCGCCGCGATGAAATGCAAGCTGCGCATCGGTCATCTGCTCAAATCGCCCATGCAGCGCATCAGCAATACCTAAAAGCTGAGCGTGGTCGCACCGATGAATTAAAATCGTCTGCCGACGCCCAAGTCCAAATCGCGCGAGCGGCGGTTGCCGAAGCCAATGCTTTGGAAGCCGAAACCATGCTTTATGCGCCCATTGATGGTACGGTCTCAAAAATCTATGCCCAAACCACCGAGCTGATCATGCCGGCGGTGCCTGTGATGAGCCTGCTTGACAATCACCCTACCGTCAGTATCAATATCCAAGAAGATCAATACAGCCATGTGCAAGCCTTGCCCAAGCTGACCGGCTTTATCCCTGCGCTCAATAAAAGTGCCGATTTCAAAATCGTGCATACTGATGCTGAAGGCGAATTTGCCACCATCAAAAATACCAGACAAACCGGCGGCTATGATATACATAGCTTTAAAGCCAAACTTGAGCCAATCGCACCCATTGAAGGCTTAAAAGTGGGTATGAGCGTCGTATTTGACATTACTGTGACACCTTAAATTATCAGATTAGGGTATTTGTCATGGCAATCGATCCTACTCGCTTTATCCGTGCTTTTTGTCATGCGTTTGGGCGTGAGCTTGACCGCTTATCACGCAGCCGATTTGACTTAGTGATGGTGATGGCAATGCCTTTGATGATCATTGTGCTGTTTGGGGCGATGTTTTATCATGGGAAGGCGCATCATCTGCCTGTGGCGTTGATTGATGAAGATCATAGCACCTTGAGCAGTTTGATACATCATCGTATCAGCCATAATGAAGCTGTGCACGTTGCGCTTAGCTCAACCGATATACAAGATGCGCACCATGCCATCAATCGCTTGGAAGTTGGGGGATATATTCATATTCCGAGCGGTGCTCAGAGCCGACTGGTGCGCGGTGAGAACACTGGCATCCACATCGCTTATAACCAGTCTTTTTTTAGCATTGGCAGTGCTGTGTCATCGGCTTTATCGAGTAGCACCAAAGGGGCTGTCGCTGAATTTGTCAAAACCGAACACCTGAACGGCGTATTACCCCACCTGCCTGTCGATGTGCCGCACATCAAAGTATCTGTGCTATTTAATCCCAATTTAAGTTATGAATTTTTCTTGGAGCCGTTTTTGGTGCCAGCGGTGCTGCATTTGCTGCTGTGCTGCTTGGTGGCAAATGCCATTGGTCAAGAATTTCGCGAGCGAACAACACACGAATGGCTACAAAAATCACCTGTGGGCGCCTTGTTTGGCAAGCTGTGGGTTTATGTGCTGATTATCAGCCTTTGGCATTGGCTGTGGCAGGCGTGGCTGGTAGGCGTGCGCGGTTGGTTTGTGGCAGGTTCGCTATTTGTGCTTATCATTGGTCAGCTGCTGTTTTATATTGCTTATGCCCTATTTGGTGCGATGGTCGTGCTAAGAACTCAAGATGTCAATAAAAGCTATGGCGTTTTAGCCGTCTATGGCGGTTCATCGATGAGTTTTGCAGGTGTGACGCTGCCATTAAACAACGCGCCTGGATTTACCCAGTTTTGGTCAGAAATCATCCCTTTTACGCCCTTTGCGCGTTTGCAGGTCGAGCAGTGGGTGATTGGCAGCCCAGTGAGCATCAGCCTACCAAACCTTAAATCCCTGCTGATATTTGTCCTGATTTTTGGTGCGATCAGTGTCTTTATTGTGCACCGCCACCACTCATTAGCAATCCGACCACTTGGTATGGACAAGGAGTGATGATGCGCTTTATCAAAAAGTATGCCAGCATTTGGCTAGACATTGTCAAAGACCGATCTATTTTTTTGACCATGGTGCTGTCGGTGGTGTTTTATAGCTTTTTTTATCCTTTTGCTTATCAGGCTGAACGCCCTGCCGACCTACCCATCATCATCGTCGACGAAGAGCGAAGTCCGCTGACCCAAGCCATCATCCATACCGCGAGCCATACGCCAAATATACACGTTTTGGCGATCACTGACAGCTTTAATGACGCTCAAAGCATGGTGCAATCTGGGCAAGCAGATGGCATTTTATTGCTGCCTTATAATCTTAGCCAAAGCATTCACCATGGCGAAACAGGCGGCATTGGGCTTTATCTTAGTTCGGCGTATTTTTTGCGTATCCAAAATATCGGTGCAGGCTTAGTGTCATCACTACAGGCGACCATCATTGATGAGCTAGGACAAGTCACCCAAACCAGGCATAAGCCCATACCGCAGATTATTCATACCAGCGCATTATTTAATCCTTTATCGGGCTATGGCAGCTATATTTTTCCTGCGGTGGCGCCGCTGATTGTGCATCAGACAGTCGTGCTTGGTCTTGCCATGCTGGTAGCAGGCTATCGCCAGCGACAATGGCGTGCAACCGCTTCTGATTTTTTAGCGATTTATGCTGTGGCGCTGACCATTGGTTGTTTGTCGTGTTTTTATTTATTTGGATTTGCTTTTTGGTGGCACGATTATCCCAGGGGCGGCAACTTTTGGGGGATGATGCTTGGTGTACCCATCTTTGTCAGCTGCGCAATCGGCGTGGCTTTATTGATCGCATCGTGGGTCAATGGTAGCGAAAAAGTGGGCGTGCTGCTGATTTTTACTTCTGTGCCATTATTTATGCTGACAGGACTTGCTTATCCTTTGATCGCGATGCCAAAATTTGTGCAAGCCATCGCCCATGCCCTGCCTACCACGCAAGGCGTACAAATGTTTGTGCAGCTTAATCAAATGGGCGTACCCACCCAAGATGTGTGGCAAAAGATGGTGTATTTGGCGAGCATGGCGGCGGCTTGCTTGATCATCGCGTTTTGGCGGCTAAGCTCAGTGAAAAAATCGATTTGAATTCTATAGAACAAAAAATGGTTATTTTCAATCTAATTTTGAAAATAACCAGGGTTTATAAATTCTAAAAAAGCGCTAAATCTAGCGCTTTTTGTTATGCAATCAAAGCGTAATAAAGTGCAACGACAAAATCCTTGCTCTCTTTGATAAAATCAACACTTTCTGAACCAAACTCCGCAAAGATCTCATATAAAATCCAGCCTACCAAAATCACTGGCCAAAACGGGGCGAATATCAGCCAGAACATGTCGATCTCAAAAACAGCCAAAGCAAAACCGTAACCTGCCCATCCAAGGAAATAAACACCCAAAAAAAACAACTTACCAAAAGCGGTATTTATCCGCTTAGTCACCTCACTACTTTCAACTGGTGGATAAGAGGCAGGGGTAACTGTACTCATCGCCCTAAAGGCGTCAGCCCGACCAACATCATAGCCAGTGCTATAACCACTATCTTTATTATAAAAACCCATATTACCACCCCATCATTGTCGCTTTTTTATATTTTAAACCCACTTTTATAATAGGTCAATTATCTTTTTAAATATTAATACTTTAAACCCTAACAACGGTACATACTTTAAATACTTGTTTTTACAAAAAGGTTATTCTAGAATAACTTATTAGGATTAATCTTTTATGATTGGGTTTCTTAAGTTCGGGAGTTTATTATGATGCGTTTTGTTGATCATCCAGATCGTCCTGAAGAAGTCGATGGCTATCCGGTGCGTTATTATGAAGATACGGGCAAAGTGGCGGTTGATCGCCCGGTTGATGAACAACTGTTAATGGTGCGTCCTTATGTGCCTTTGATTGCCTATTTGATTGAAAAATGGGGATATGCCCCTGTGGTCAATGGCGAATGTGTTGATGAATCGTTTATGCGGGTAAGAGAGCTGCCCATTTGGTATGCCAACAATATCATTGATAGCGGCTGGTTGTGGGGCGGTCAGTGGCTACGCAGCATTAATATGGATGTCATCAATCGAGGGCTTGTGCCAGGCAGCTCAGCTGCTTTACCTGTCAATCCTTATACTGGCGATTTGATTTTAACCCTAGAAGCGGCTGAAGCATTGGATTTGAGTGATTACGACCCAGGGATTGAGATTGTTCCTGCTGAAGATGGCGAGGTTTTGATTGAGGTTCGTGAGCTGATTGAAGCAATGGGCTATGTTGCTCCTAAGGAAAAATACTGGGATAAGGTTCAGTCTGATTCTGATGAATAAGCCATCATGCGTGCAGCGTTTTACCCAAGACAGCCTATTGATAGTGCTGTTTTGGGCGTTGTTCACCTATGGCGACACTGGCCCGTATTAGGAGGATGCTGGATGAAATGGCTACTACTTAAGATTTTTAAGCTGTATTTGGTGGCATTTATTTTATGGAATGGCGCGTATTTGGTGCAGCATTACTACTCTTGGTATGTGGTTGGCTTTCATTCCGTCAAATTAACCACCGAACACGGGCAGGTCTATGAGGGCTATTACACGCCCCGGCCGGGTTTGTCGGCGGTGTTTGTACATCCTTTGAGACCTGCCATGGATTGTTCCGATAAAATCGGCGGGGGACGCATCATCTTTCAAAAGTGCTTAAAGCGCACACAGATTAAAATTGACAAAGATGACATCGCCAGTTTGGAATTTGATCATCAGCAGTCCTATTCAGATAGGGAGAAGCTGTTTTTTTGACCTCCGCTTTCATAGAATACTATTTAATCGATAAGAAAGCTCATAAATCCAAAAATTTTTTGGTTAATGGCTACCTGGTAACACTTTTCTTGCCCTGATGCAATAGAGATTTTTATGATAAAAATTTTAAAAAATGATAAAACCTTAAGACGGCTGTTGATAGCGTCTTTGCTGATGACGATTTTGGTACTTTTCGCTAAAACTTATGAGGATCGGACGGATCCTGTACCTACTGGATATTTGTACGACTTGTCGAGGCGATATTATCACCCTGATAGTGATCCGACAGTGCTGCAAAAGCATCCAGAATTAAAACGCGCGCTTGAGGCGGCTTATGCCGATGGATTACTCACCAAGCCTGAGCTTAAAAATATTCAAAAGATAGAAGCTAATATTGATAGATGAAATTGTACCAATTAATTAAGCTGCTAGCTCCATAAAATCATGGAAGGTTAAATAATCATGATGATGCTTTGATTGATTAAAGAAATTTTGTCAAATATTTAGTGAGCTAAAATCCCAAGTCATTTTGAGATTTTTTTATTTTTCACAACGTTGGTTATTTTTTGATTATCAAAAGACAAAATAAAAGACCTACAACTTTCGCTGTAAGTCTTTGATTTTATTGGTACCAGTGGTCGGACTCGAACCGACACGCTTTTAAGGGCAACGGATTTTGAATCCGTCGTGTCTACCAATTTCACCACACTGGCATGTATGGTTAGCCTGTTTGGCTATGAGTGCGTATTATACCGATATTTTTACCACTGTCAACAACTTTTATAAATTTTTTTCTTTAAATTGTCATCTAAACCGCTTAAGCTCATATTAAGCCAAAAATAAGCTTGTCCATACCTTGTGATCAGTTATGGTGAAATGGTCAGTCAATATTACAAATAGCTTAACAGTTGATAACATTGTATTAACATGATAACATACTAATAGCAAGGTTTTTTGTTGTTTTACATTTGTTCACCTAAGGAGTTTTCATGACAACTACCCCAAAGCCTAAGACAGCTGCGACAAGTTCAACCACTGACGCAACTGCCCCCAAAAAAACAACATCGACTCGCGCCAAAGCATCAACTACGACAGAAGCTAAGCCAAAGCCGTCAAAAGCCGAAGTGATCATGGCTCAAACTGTGGGTCAATTAGAAGAGCTGCTTGAACATGCCACGCCTGAGGAGTTAACAGAATTTGGTGAAGCGCTCAAAGAATACCTGCCTGCTGCTCAAATCATCAGCCAAGTTCGCACCGATAGATCGCGCGATACTCAGCTGTCAGACAACTGGCGCGAAGGCGGTTATCCCTACAAATATCGCCTAAGTCGCAAAAATTACGAAGCCCAAAAATACAAGTTACAAATTGAACTTTTAAAACTTCAACACCATATCAAAACTACTGGTCAAAAACTTGTCATCATCTTTGAAGGTCGTGACGCTGCAGGTAAAGGCGGCACCATCAAGCGCTTTATGGAGCATCTAAATCCGCGTGGCGCGCGCGTGGTTGCTTTGGAAAAGCCAACCGAACAAGAACGCGGTCAGTGGTATTTTCAGCGCTATGTACAGCATCTGCCAACCGCTGGCGAAATCGTCTTGTTTGACCGCTCTTGGTATAACCGCGCTGTTGTAGAACGCGTCATGGGCTTTTGTACTGATGAAGAATATCGCATTTTTATGCATCAAGTGCCTGAGTTTGAGAAGCATTTGGTAGAATCTGGCATTCATTTGGTGAAATTTTGGTTTTCGGTTAGCCGTGAAGAGCAGCGCGCGCGTTTTGCCAGCCGTGAAAACGACCCGTTAAAACAGTGGAAACTCTCACCAGTGGACAAAGCATCGCTCAATAAATGGGATGATTATACACTTGCCAAAGAAGCCATGTTCTTTAACACTGATACGGCAGAAGCGCCTTGGATTGTGATCAAGTCTGATTGTAAAAAACGTGCACGCTTAAACGCCATGCGTTATGTGCTTAATAAATTGACCTACGAAAATAAAGACACTTCTCAAATTGGCAATATTGATCCTTTGATCGTTGGTCGTGCAGGTGCGTTGTATGAGATGGATGAGCGCACAGATTTGACTGTCGGTGCCCAATTGCCCATCAGAACAGCGGTAAATTTAACGACTAAACCTGCCAGCAAGCCCGCCAACAAAACTTCTGCAGCTGAATAAGTCTTTAAAATAAGCTCTTTGGCTTTAAAATCGCTCAAATTCGTTTGGGCGATTTTTTATGCCTTTATTTAAACAAAACCATTTACAAACGCCTAAAAGCTTAAAATTGCCAATTTGGTTTGGCTTTGCTACAATATTATCTCACTTAAATCACACCAAAATTATGCCAAAAGACTCCATCGTAGAGCGCGCCGAAGCATTGGGTGCCGCCCCGCCCGACCCCGAAACGCTATTAAATAAACATCGTCAAATTGCTGAAAGTTTTGAAGCTCAGCTTGCCAAAGCAGAGCTTTTGGATGAAAATAACTATAATTTGGCGGGCACTCAGCTGTCTTTATCGGACTATTTGACAGCGGTCAAAATGGTGATTGATGATAGTTTTGACCATGAAGTTTGGGTGCGCGCCGAGATCCGTGCCATGAATACCAAGGGCGGTCATTATTACTTTGAGTTGGCTGAGACCGATGATGCCGATCAGATCACCGCAAGCTGCCGCGCGACTTTATGGCGATTTCGTGCCAAGACAGTGATGGGCAAATTTGCCAAAATCACTGGTCAAACCCTGCAAGCAGGTGTCTCAGTCTTGGTCAAGTGCTCAGCCAGTTTTCATACCAATTACGGTTTTAGCCTAAACATCAGCGATATTGATCCAAATTATACCTTAGGCGAAATCGCCGCTGCGTATGCGCAGATGAAAAAACGACTGGCTGAAGAAGGGCTGATTCATTTAAACAAACAACATCCGATGCCGTTTGATATTCGTCATGTCATCGTGATTGCCCCTGAAAAAGCAGCAGGCTTGGGGGACTTTCGCGCTGAAGCTGATCGGCTTGCTTTGGCGGGCGCTTGCCGATTTCACTATCATCATGCGACTTTTCAAGGCAATCATGCCCCTGATGAGATACGCCTTGCGATCTCTGAGAGTTTAAGCAATTTTAAAAATGCGTATGACAGTTTGCCGGATTTGTTAGTCATCATTCGTGGCGGCGGTGCGGTTGGTGATTTGGCGTATCTGAATAATTTTGAATTGGCGGCTTTGGTGGCAGAATGCCCGATCCCTGTCTGGGTCGGCGTTGGGCATGAGCGCGACTCCGTGATTCTTGATGAAGTGGCGCATACCAGTTTTGATACGCCATCAAAAGTTGTCCTTGGTATCGAAGCGCATCTGGTCAAGATGACGCGTCAGGCGGTGGCTACGATGGAGCATTTGAGTAAACTTGCCAACATACGTCTGGCGACAGCGCAGTCAAACAGCCAACGGCAAATTGAGCGAATAAAAAGAAGCAGTTTACATGCCATCAGTATGGCAAAAAAAGACAATATATATCAGCTTAGCCATATCAAAAGCACCGCCAAGTTTCGCTACCATCAAGAAAAATTAGCACTAAGCGCCCTACTGGCTCAGACCCAAAAATCAAGCTTAGCGATCACCTTACAAGTCAAACATGCAACAAAAACTTATCTTAATCAGCATAAAATTGTGTTTGATCATTTGCAAAAAGCCAAACAAGACTGTCGGCATTTACAAAGCTTGATCTTGATTCAGCATCCAAGCCGAATGCTACAAAAGGGCTATGCGATCGTTAATAGCACTCATAGCCATAAAATCATTCAAAGCGCCAAAACGCTACAAAAAAATCAGTCGGTTAAGATAACTTTTAAAGATGGGTCAGCCAATGCCATCATCCAAGATGTCAGCATGCACCCAAGTTCTGATCACTTAATCACACCTATTAATTCTTATAAGGAGTCATAATGTCAACTGCAAGGCACCATGCCCAAAGCCGCTATACTTGTAAAGCCTACGATGCTAACCAAAAAATCAGTGAAGCGGATCTTAATGAACTACTTGAAACCCTTCGTTTGGCGCCTTCATCTATTAACAGTCAGCCATGGCAATTTTTGGTGACGGACAACGCCGATACCAAAGCCAAAATTACCCAATCCATGGTGGGCGGTGATGCGCATAATGCCGCTAAGATTAACAATGCATCGCATGTCATCATCATGTGCACACGCACCGATTTGGGCGATGCTCACTTACAAAAGGTGCTGCAAGCTGAAAAAGATGGCGGACGTTTTGCTAGCGATGATGTCATGCAGGCGCGATTTGAACTTTGCAATCATTATATTTCTCAACTGGCAGACGATCAAACAAAATTATTCCAATGGTCTGAAAATCAAACCTTTATCGCGCTTGGACACCTGCTATTTGCGGTGTCACTGATGGGGATTGATGCCACGCCGATTGGCGGCTATGATCAGGCAGTGCTAGATGAAGCGTTTGGTCTTGCTGATCAAGGATTAAAAAGCTCTGTGCTGGTTGCGCTTGGATACGCCTCACAAAATGATGGCAATAAAAATCTACCTAAGGCACGCCTAAATGCCGAAGAAGTGATTAAGTTTATTTAAATTATAAAAAATGGATTGAATACACACTCAATCCATTTTTTTTATTTATTAAAATACTCAAGAAATTGTCTTAAAAAATTCATCGACCACGGTAAATTGCTCTTTGGTGGTCTCACACGCATACATGGCATCACGAAATGCGTTAGAATTGGGCAGACCGCCCGTGTACCATGCGATGTGCTTACGGGCAATGCGGCACCCTGAATACTCCCCATAAAAGCGATATAACTCATCTAAATGTCTTAAGACCACTTCGTGGATCTCGCCAACTGTAGGCGGCGCCAATAGCTCGCCAGTCTTGGCAAAATGGATAATTTGCTGAAATAGCCAGGGCTTGCCTTGAGCTGCCCGCCCAATCATCACGGCATCTGCCCCTGTTTGGGCTTGAACATCCAAGGCTTTTTGGGGGCTGTCGATGTCGCCATTGACAATGACGGGTATTTTGACTGATTGCTTAACCTGCTGAATCAGCTCATACCGCGCCTGACCAGTATAAAAATCCTCTCGTGTGCGCCCATGAATGGCGATGGCGGCCACGCCTGACTTTTCAGCGATTTGTGCGATGTTAAGAATATTTTCTTGCCCATTGGCAAATCCCAAACGAGTTTTTAAGGTCACGGGCACATCAACTGCTGAGACGGCACTGTCAAGCAGCCGCTTAACCAAATCTTCGTCCTGAAGTAGCGCCGAGCCTGCGAGCTTACGGCAGACTTTTTTGGCAGGACAGCCCATATTAATATCAACAATCTGAGCGCCATTGTCGACTTGAAACTGGGCAGCTTGCGCCAGTTTATCAGGCTCAGCCCCTGCAATCTGCGCGCTGATGGGCGCAATTTCGCCATCAAAATTCGCGCGATAAAGGGATTTTTTACGTGCATACAGCGCCGTATCTGCAATAATCATCTCGCTGACCGCATGACCTGCACCAAATGACTTACAAAGTCTACGAAAAGGGTTATCCGTCACCCCTGCCATCGGCGCCACGAATAATCTATTTTGAATCTGCAAGCCCCCAATGGATAAGGGCTGTAGTAAAATGTTTTGATTTTCAAGGGGGTTTGAGTGTGCTTGCATTTTAAGATATCTTTTTTAGGATCGCATATTATGACATAATTTTGCCACTGATGCATAAGCAGGATAAAAATTATATTTTAGGTTTGTCAAGGTTTGGTTGAGACTGCCACATCATATACTGCGCACTTTATCAAGCCCAGTTTGACGAACCGTAGGCGTATTGATGGCATTCATCAGCGCGCCGCGCGTACTGTAGATGTGCACCGCAGATTTTGCTCGCGTGACAGCAGTATAAATCAGCTCCTTTGATAGTAGACGCTCGCTATTTTCGTCAAAGACAATGGCGACTTTTTGCCATTCAGACCCTTGTGATTTATGCACTGTGATGGCATAGGCAGTGCTTACGACGGTCTCGCTTAGCATATCAACCGCCACCATGCGCAAACTTTCACCCTCAAAGTAGACGCTAAGACCAGACGATCCCCACAAACAAATACCGATATCCCCATTAAATAAACCCAAATCATATAAATTTTTGGTGATCATCACCACACGCCCATGAAACCAAGGCGAAGCTGATGGCGGTATTTTCTGAAACGCTCGATGAGATGAGCTTAAGTAATCATTGATCTGATCATCGCCAAATGTGCCGTGATGTGAAGCACAAAGAATGCGGTAAGAATCCAATATTTCAAATAATTTTTTGACGCTATCAATGGACTCTTGAGCAGATAATTTTGCAAAACTAAAACGAAGCTGTTTACTTGCCAAAAAATAATCCTGATAGCCTTGGCTAAGTTTTTGGTATATGTCATGACCCCTTTTAGCGTGGGTGATGGGCTCAAAATCAATCTCTGCATCACGATCGATCAGCTGCTCCACCTCCTCAAAGAGTATGTTTTGACGATGATCATTAATTAGCCTTGCTAACTGACCAACCCCTGATGTGTCTGTGAAGCGTTTTGAGACTGTTAAATTGACACGCAAATGCTTTAGGCGATCAATTCGGCATAAATCAGCCAGCACCGCGCCGGCATCCACCGCAGCCAGCTGATGCGCATCACCAAGCAAAATCACACGGCAGCCAGTGGCGATGGCAGCAAACAGCTGACTTGCCAGCTCTGTGCCAAGCATGGAAGCCTCATCGACAATCAAAATATCAAGCGGCAGCTGATTGTTGGTATGATAGCGCGGACTGCCATCCGCCCCAATGCCAAGCAAGCGGTGAATGGTCTTAGGTTCAGGCAGCTGTACATCGCTATTCTCACCCAAGGATTTGAGTAAAGATTCGCTCATGCGCTGAGCCGCCTTGCCTGTAGGCGCAGCAAGCCCCAAGCGCATCAGTTTAGGCTCGCGCAGCTGATTGAGCGCGATCACAATCTGGGCAACTGTAAATGTCTTACCCGTTCCAGGACCACCAGTAATTAAGCAAAATGCCTGTTTTGAGACCAGCTTGATGGCTTCACGCTGCTCGGCATTTAGGCTATTTGGTAACTGATCCAGAGTAAACACAGGCACCTTGGCCTCACTGATGCGTAAGATATGCGCCATCAGATGTGATTCAGCCAGGTAGGCGCGATGAGTCCATAAACACAGCCCGTCTACCTGATGGCTATAATAAATCGGCGGCTCATGAGTGAGCATGCGTTGAGTCTTTGGTGCCAATATATCGCCAAAAAAAGTGTTCTTATCCAAAATACTCACAAATTGGCTCAAAGAATTGGCTTTTTTATATAAAACATAGTAAATACGCAGCATGGACAAAAACAGCGCAGTCAGCCGCTCATTTTCTATGACTGTATGATCAAGTAAGGATAATTGCCAACGAAAATTATTTAAGGTGTGCTCAACGAATTCTTTGATCTTAGCAGGATCTTCTGCATAATGATGATAATTATCAAAAAACGCAGCCCAGTCCATGCCCTCATCTGTCAATGCCTGAGCTATCACGGTCAGGCATGAATCCATGATTTTTTGTTGCCAAATGGGTATCACGCCATTCAAGCGATGACGATTGTTCAAGTCGTCATGATCATTGATGCGCAGTATCGTATGTCCTTGATTGAGCTGAAATAACAAAGCATCCTGCATGATATGATATAGCTCAAAGTCAGGCAGGCTAAGCACGCACTCAGCGGCCAAAACCTGCTTTTTGGCATACCAGTGGTGATTGTCTTGTATGCGATCGGTCACATATCGGCTAATGATATCCCCTGCCATCTTATTATCTCTGCCATTAATAGTGAATTTTAACTTATAAAATGTCGTCAAGCGCCAAAATCAAAGACAGCGGTGGCTGCCAAAATAAACGCCCTGTATTTTCGTCATCATCTTGAACACCGCGTAAAAAGACATATTCAACGCCGCCCAGATAATGTGCCTCATTACCCACATAGCCTTTTAAGCGAATCTTTAAAAGTCGATGCAGTGCCACTTGATAAATCGCGGCTTGTAGCCAATAGCCAACCTTATCCATCGCGGCACTCATGGCGAGATCATGATATTCATCAGGCGTACCACCCAAGTAATTTGATTTATAATCCACAATAAAAAATCGCCCATCAGACTCATAAACCAAATCAATCTCACCGCGTAAATAACGATAACAGATGGTACGATAGTCATCTTCAAGCAAGATCAGATCTTTATCGCTGTGCGCTTTAAATACCTCATTGAGGCGGGCGATGCTAAAGCCGTCGCCAAGACCCAATGTAAAGCTAAGCTCACGCAGCTGAGCGGTCATCGGCAGAGAAATCAGAGAACGACGAGACGCCCTAAAAGGCGCATAGGCAAGCTGATCAATCCAAGCGACCAATTTATCATGATCATTGGTTTGATCGCCAGAAGCATGGGTGCGAGCGCCCGCCTGCCAAGTGGGTAAATAGCACTCGGCAATGCCAAGTTTTCGCCCCTGTTCATAGATCACTCCACTGATGATGTCATAGGCAGCCTGTGATGATGCTGATTTTAGACGATCTGTTGGCAAAAATTGCATGACTTTATGCAAAAAATCGCCTGCCACGCTGCCCTTAAAAAAACTTGCACGAATGCCATCAAGCTGATCAGATGCTGCCGTATCGGTAATCACAGACAGCTGATCGATATCAGCTTCATCAGGGGGGATGACAGACTTATCCAAGCGAGTGATCAGTGCGCTAAAGCTGGTCTTATGCTCTCCAAAAAACTGTGTCTTGGTCATAACCGCATCCCATGGCGCATAATTTTTGGCGATAGGGTTAGACAGCTGGTTTTGATAAGGCTGACTTAATAAATCTGCTTCATTCATGGCGATCCAGCCCACGCAGTCTTTTAGCCTATCTGGTAAGCTCAATGATTTTTCGCCTGCACAGTCAAGCCATTGATACAAAGGCATTTCTTTAGAATCTTTTTTAGATAAATCACCACCCACGATATACAGCTGTTCAGAAGCGCGCGTCAATGCCACATAGCCTAAGCGTCTGAGTTCATCAATCAATTCTTGACGATTGATATCGCGATAATAACTTTCATCAATGAGATTACCTTGACTTATACTTAAGCGACGCTGAAAATTATGATCACTATAAGGATAGATCGTCAAGCCATTGTCATTTCTTGGCTTTTCATCCATCCCTATCACATACACGATAGGAAATTCAAGTCCTTTTGATTTATGAATGGTCATCAAATTCACGCCGCTTTCGCTAGGTAGGATAGGACGCTTATTATAGCTATCAACATCAGCGCTCATCTGTTTATGATACCAAGCAATTAAGCGCATCTCATGCAGCTGCGATTGTTCACTGACTAATGCCACCAATCGCTCAAGATCCGCCAAATAACGCTCTCCTTGAGTGGCTGCCTTAAGCCAAGGCAATTTGTCGTGATCGCTATCGATGGGCGAATGATAAAGTGCATAGGCAAGTGCTGATGATACCCCATATCTTTGCCATCTTTCGTATGATTTTTTTAGATAAGTTAAAATATGAGTTTTTAAGTTTTGGGCATCTGACGGCGCATCACTCAAATCCTGCTCATTTGGCTCGATGATAGCCATCGCTTGCTTGAGCGTCATACCCACCAAACGTGAGACCAAAAATTTCCCCAAATTTTCGCTATGGTTTGGCTGTACCATCGCGATAATGAGCGCCAAAAGATCATCCGCCGCTTGAGTCATAAAGACATTAATTTCTTTGGGGATGACCGCTGGAATCTTCAGATGGTCAAGCTTGCTTTTTATCTTATCTAGCGCATCGGCTGTACGCCCAAGTACCGCGATGTGTTTTGGCAGGATCTTTTGACCATGCAGCGTATGATCACCTTGTAAAATGGTGTTGATATGCTGAGCAATTTTTTCAGCTCTTTTGTCGGCTTTTTGATTACCTTCGATATGATCAAAATGCAGCACCGCCACGGGATGATTGCCATAATAATCAGCATAGGCATCAGCTTGCCACTGGATACCGCCGCTGTCTTTATGCGCTTGGATCTGCTGATAAAAAATCCCTTGACCCAAATTTGCATGATTGGCGATGCCCTCTTGACCGTTATTTTCAAACCATGCATTGAGCGCCTCAATCAATGCTTTGCTTGAGCGGCGATTGACCGTCAAAGACAGCGACTGATCGATCAGCGGCGCTTTGATGAGCGCATCTTGGTTGCCATAGTGCTTGATCAAATTATAATTGGCAACATCGCCGCCCCGAAAGCGATAAATTGCCTGCTTAGGATCTCCAACCAATAGCAAAAACCCTCGCGGCAGTTTCGGTTTATCGCCGCCGATTTGCTCATAGCGGATAAGATTTTTGTGATAATGGGCGATCTCAGTGAGATAGACCCGCTCAATGAGATCAACTTGTAGCCCATTGACATCTTGAGATTCATCAATCAAAGCCACGGGATAATGATGGCGAATGTGCCGCGCAAGTGCAGGACTATTACCAAGCGCTTCATTCAATCTCACCATTTGCAAGGTAAATGTGGTCTGATTCTGTGTTTCAAGCCGTTGGGCGATCTGATTTTTTGCACTTATAATGATGTGTCGGCAGATGTGCTCATGATACAGCTTGGCTTGTTCACCAAGAGCGGTATAAAGATTGGCAATATCACTGAGCGCTTGAAGTGGCAGCGCCATAAATTGATGCATATCGCTTGGATCTGCGCTTTTATTAAAAATTTGCCACTCTTTTTCAGCCGCTTTAGTGATGCTATCAATCAGCTTAAGCGCGTCATCATCCACAAAATTAACAAACAGCGCCCCATGTTTTTGGATTAAAGACAACACATGTGGCAGATGATGGATCTGTTTGCCAAAACCTAGACTTTGGTTCATGGACACGCTTTTACGAAAATCAGCATCAAAATATGGCGTAAATCCTGTAAAATCAGTGTTTAAAATTTGGTCAATCAGCGTTTGAGCTGAGCTGATATCTGCATCTTGAGGCATATTCAGCTCATCAATGGGGGCAGAATAAAAGTCGATGGCTTTATTGACGATACTTGCGACCGCAGCCACTTGACTAAAAAAATTTGGATAAAACGCTTTGAAAATTTGATAAAATTCAGGATGGGCGTGCTTTAACCTGACTTCTTCGGCGCGTAGCTCATCATGGACGATGGCGGCGACTTTTTGTTCAGCATGATTCAAAATCTCCATGCCGGACTGATGACCGATTTGGGCGGCAAATTCATTGAGCCATTTTTGGGCAAGGCTATCTAGCGTGCCAACAAACAGCTTATCCAAAGACGTCAGTAAAAGCCCTGTGCGATAAATCACTTCATTTAAGAATGTCGCTGGCTGAGATAGGATAAATTTAAGTAAATGCTCATTGATGGGATCGGCGGCATCATGCCCAGCTTCAGTGGCACGCGTGATGATCTGATCCATGGGCGCCGCCCCGTCAAACCACTCAGGCTGTGTACTCGCCATACCCTGCAGCCAGCGCACCAACCCATAAAAGCTGTGCAGCCGCTCACTGATGCGCTCTTGCATCTCGGCGGCAGCTGCCCGAGTGAATGTCGTAGCGATGATACGCTCAGGTGGATATTTTTTTTCGATTAATAGGCGTAAAATAATCCCCGTCAGCGTCCAAGTCTTGCCAGTACCTGCCGAAGCTTCGATCAAATACGCCTGCTCAAGCGTGCATTGCAAGGCGGCGATTTGCTCAGTTTGTTCAGAATGTTTGGGTGCTGTCGGCAGCGTGGGCAAGATAATATCGGTCATTGCTGTATCTGGTTGCGTCGGTTTTAGTATTTTAGCAAATATGCGCCCAAAATCCAGTCCAACTTTATATTATGTAAGCAGACCAAGCGCATCAAAAACCTGTCGATAAACATCGGCTTTTTTATCGATCGCCAAAGGATACGCCCTTGATGATGACGGCAAGCGGTATAAGTCAATACACCGATTGGCGATCAACAGCTGCACCCGCTCACCGATTTTGGGCGTATTTTGGCTGGTAAATTGCTGACATAAAACTTCGGTGGCTTTTTCACCAGTGGTGATCACAGCGTGGCACTGCGGCAGCTGCCTAAGTATGCTTTCGATATCCATGGGCGTTATGATCTGTAAAAACTGATCAGAAGCATTGTCTTTTTGGCGGATCACCTGATAAGCCGTATCACCGATGGCGATGCCTGCACTCACCAAAAATTTTTCAATCTCATCTTGATAAAAGGTTTTGTTGGCTTTATCAATAAATCGCTCAGCATCACCAAAAAACACCAAGCCCAAAATGCGCCACATATCATTATTATAATTTGGATAATAAAATGGCATTTTCCAGCGCTCAGGCGGCGGCGGAAAGCTGCCAAGCATCATCACGCGCGCATTGGGCGGTGTGAAAGGCGGTAAAGGGTGCGTATGGATCGTTTTTGTCGTCATAGGCTGATTAAACATGGATTTGTCTTTACTTTATAATTAAAAAGTAAAGACATCGTCATTATAAGTTTATTTGACCAAAAGTTCTTTGAGTGCAATGACTGTATCACGCACTTTTGCAGCTTCTTCAAATTTTAGCTCGCGTGATAATGCCTGCATTTGTTTTTCTAAGCGAGCAATTTCTTTGGCGAGCAGCTTTGGCGAATGTAGAATATTTTCATCCACGTCTGCCAGTGCTTCAGATAGAATAATCTGCACCACTTCGGTATTTTCATCATCACCTGTATCAATTTTATCAGTGATGGCGCGGCTCGCTGACTTGGGCGTGATGCCATGCGCTTCGTTGAAGGCGATTTGCTTGGCGCGTCGTCGCTCGGTCTCATCGATGGCTTTTTGCATACTTGGCGTGATGGTATCGGCATATAAGATGGCTTTACCATTCACATGCCGCGCTGCCCTACCGATGGTCTGTATCAGTGAACGCTCCGAACGCAAAAACCCTTCTTTGTCGGCATCAAAAATCGCCACAAGGCTCACTTCAGGCATATCAAGACCTTCACGAAGTAAGTTGATCCCCACCAGCACATCATAAATGCCTGTGCGCAGCTCATGAATGATTTTCATGCGCTCAACGGTATCGATGTCTGAGTGTAAATACGCCACCTTGATGCCGTATTCCTTGAGATAACTGGTCAAATCTTCTGCCATACGCTTGGTCAGCGTCGTGATCAGTACGCGCTCATCCAAAGGCTTTCTTAAGTTAATCTCACCCAGCACATCATCCACCTGAGTCAGCACAGGGCGAATCTCAAGCACAGGATCGACCAAGCCTGTTGGGCGTACCACCTGCTCGACGACTTGCTCGGATTTTTCAAGCTCATAATTGGCTGGCGTGGCAGACACATAGATGGTGGCAGGCGAGATACGCTCCCATTCCTCAAACTTCATGGGTCTGTTATCCATGGCGCTTGGCAGACGAAAACCATATTGTACCAGCGTCTCTTTGCGGCTTTTATCACCTTTATACATCGCACCGATTTGTGGCACAGTGACATGACTTTCATCAATGAACAGCAGTGCATCCGATGGAATATAGTCAAACAATGTCGGCGGCGCTTCACCTGCAGGTCTGCCAGACAGATGGCGAGAATAGTTTTCAATGCCATTACAATAGCCGAGCTGCTGAATCATCTCAAGATCGTATTGAGTGCGCTCTTTGATTCGCTGCGCTTCGATAAGTTTATCATTGGCACGAAAATATTCTAGCCTTTGGGCAAGCTCTTCTTTGATCGTGGCGCTGGCAGCTTCTAGCTTTTCTTTTGGGGTGACATAGTGTGATTTGGGATAAATGGTGATGCGTGGCACGGATTTGATATTTTTACCAGTCAGTGGATCAAACCAAGTGATTTTTTCCACTTCATCATCAAACATAGAAATGCGCACCGCCAAGCTTTCACTTTCGGCAGGATATACATCCAAAGTCTCCCCACGTAAGCGATAAGTACCGCGCCCAAAGTCCAGCTCATTGCGCTCATATTGCAGCTCAACAAGCCTTTTTATCATCGCATCTCGATGCACCCGATCTCCGACGACGATATGAAGTAGCATCTTTAGATAGCTTTCAGGGTCGCCCAGACCATAAATGGCTGACACAGACGCCACAATGATGGCATCACGCCGCTCAAGCAAAGCACGCGTCGCCGATAGGCGCATCTGATCAATATGATCATTGATGGCGCTGTCTTTTTCGATAAAAGTATCGCTGGCAGGCACATAGGCTTCGGGCTGATAATAATCATAATAACTGACAAAATATTCAACCGCATTATGTGGAAAAAATGCCTTAAATTCACCATACAGCTGAGCTGCCAAAGTCTTATTATGCGCCATAATAATGGCAGGACGCCCGCTCTCGGCGATCACCTTTGCCATGGTATAGGTTTTACCTGATCCTGTGACGCCTAACAAAAGCTGCCCGCGCATACCCGATTCAATCCCTTTGACGAGTTTGGAGATCGCCGCAGGCTGATCCCCTGATGGCTCAAAGTCTGTCACCATGTCAAAGGCTTGGCTTGAAATTTGAGTTCCTGACACATTCACGCCAGTAAGCTGAGCTTTTTCTTGGAGCTCGCGAGCCAGCTGATTGGTTTGGCGTTCGGCTCTGGAAGTTTCGGGCAGTCGCATAATGGATTCTTTTTCTTCTTTAAACAGTTAAATCAACAAAAACCCCATTATCATGGGGGTGATAATGGGGTTTTGCAAGGGCAATTATCCTCAGTCAAAAATGGCTAATGATACAAATAAGCTTACCAAATCAAATGACCTGCGGTGCGCTGACTGATAAAGCCGTCTGGCACTTGACCATTGGCAGCTTGCCAGCGTGCAAAGGCACGGCGCGTATTACTGCCCGCCACACCATCAATACCTTGAGTATCAAAGCCTTGTGTGGTTAAGTTACGCTGAAGGGTCAAAATTTGGCTTCTTGACAATGGCTGCTCATGACGTGGCCAAGATTGAATTAACCCAGAACCGCCTGCGATTTGCTTGGCTAATAATGACACACCCAAGGCATAGCTTGATGAGTTATTATACACTCGAATGACATCAAAATTTTTGGTGAGCAATAAAGCTGGTCCGTATTGACCTGCAGGCAGCCACAGTTCAGCTTCATGTGCGCCGCCAAAATATTCGCCACTTGTACTGACCAATCCAGATGCCTTCCAAGCATCAAGACTGCGCTTGGTATTTAGCTGCGAGAAGTCAAACCCAGCAGGCAACCGTACCTCATAAAAAGGCTGCAAGCCGCGCACCCATCCAGCATTCGCCAGATAACTTGCAGTGGACGTTAAAGCATCTTGGCGGCTCCAAGGGTCTTTGCGCCCATCACCATTACCATCGACGCCCTCTTGCATCCATGTGGTCGGGATGAACTGAGTATGTCCCATGCCACCTGCCCATGAGCCCTGCAGCTGAGATGCTGTCACATCACCACGTTCAATCATTCGAACCATAGAAATCAGCTGACTTTCAGCAAATTCACGGCGGCGACCATCATAAGCCAAACTTGATAACGCACTCACCAAATCCATACTGCCCATACCGGCACCGTATGATGATTCCATACCCCAAATGGCAGTAGTGATCTCTTTTGGTGTACCATAGATGGATTCAGCCGAGGTCAAGATGCTGAGATTTTCATTTAATTTAGATTTACCTTGACGGATGCGATTTGAAGAGGCGGCTGACTCGACATACTCCCAAGGCATTTTGGTAAATTCAGCTTGGCTACGATCCAAATCAATCACGCGCTGACTTAGCATTGCGCCCGCCATCAATGAATTTAAAAGATTGGGATTGACACCTTGAGATACCGCGCGGTGCATAAAGTCACTTTTCCACTCACCAAAGCTGCCATATTGAAACTCAATGCCGGCACTTGGTTTAGTCACTGTAGGTGTTTGAACCACGACCGGTGGCGCTTTTTGGACGACGACAGGCGGCTTGGTTGTCGGCTGAGGCGTGGCTTGCACCACTTTGATTGGCGCACGATCGGGGGCGGGCTGTGATGCACAAGATGCCAAAAGCAGCGCCGAAATCGTCAAAGGTAGGGCTGACCAAGGAAAGGGTTTTTTTGTCATAAGTATTTCCAACAATGTCTATGAATCATATGCCAAATCACTTTAGCAAGAATCAGGCAAAAAGTCGATCATTATCACATAAAATGAGCAAAATTTTTACAGCTTGTGGCTAATCATAAAATGATAACGGATAAGTTTAACTGCTTAATGACATTTGCCAAATAAAAAAACAGCGCCAAATCAATTTTGACGCTGTTTTACTCTTTTTTAATCTTTATAATCCCTAGACCGCAGAGACACCTGTCATATCAACAGGCGTATCAACTAAGGTCACGCCTTTGTCTTTGACGGCATCATTTCGTTTATTTTGAAGGTCGGTCAAATAGGCTTCATTAATATTACCTGCAATGTATTTACCATCAAAAACCGAACAATCAAAGCCATCCACTCGGCTGTGTTTGGTGTCGCTGACCGCTTCAATCAAATCGTCTAAGTCTTGGAAAATCAAACGATCTGCACCGATAATCTCGCGCACTTCCTCAACACTGCGACCCGATGAGATCAGCTCGCTACGCACAGGCATATCAATACCATAGACATTCGGATACATCACCGGCGGCGCTGCTGACGCAAAAAAGACATTTTTGGCGCCCGCATCGCGCGCCATCTGAATGATCTCATAGCACGTGGTGCCGCGCACGATTGAGTCATCCACCAAAAGCACGTTTTTGTTTTTAAATTCTAGCGGTACGGCGTTTAGTTTTTGGCGTACACTTTTTTTGCGCTGCTGCTGACCTGGCATGATAAAAGTGCGACCGATATAGCGATTTTTATTAAAACCTTCGCGATACTTGACATTCAAACGCACCGCCAATTCAAGCGCTGAGTTTCTTGATGTATCAGGAATTGGAATCACCACATCAATACCATGATCTTCACCCCACTCACGCAAAATTTGATCTGCCAATTTTTCGCCCATACGCATCCGCGCTTTGTGAACGGAAATATTATCAATGATCGAATCAGGACGCGCAAAATACACGTATTCAAAGATACAAGGCGTATATTGCCCTTCTTCGACTGGCACACACTGATGTGTATGGAGGCTGTGATTTAGATCAATAAAAATCGCTTCGCCTGGTGCAATGTCTCTGACTACCTCAAAGCCCAATGCCTGCAAAGCCACCGACTCTGATGCCACCATATACTCTATGCCTTTTTCGGTCAATCGGCGTCCATAAATCAAGGGACGAATGCCGTTAGGATCGCGAAATGCCACCAAACCATGACCCGTAATCAAAGCCACCACACCAAAGGCACCTTCACAGCGTTTATACAGCTTGGTCAGCGCCTCAAAGATGTCGCCAGACGCCAAAGCGGGCTTGGTGAATTTTTGGAGCTCATGCGCAAAAATATTTAGCAATACTTCAGAATCCGACTGAGTATTTAGATGACGGCGATCTTCTTCGTACAGCTCACGAGCCAATTTTTCAGCATTGGTCAAGTTGCCATTATGTGCCAAAGTAATGCCATAAGGCGAGTTGACATATAAAGGCTGAGCTTCTGCGGTGCTAGAAGTGCCAGCTGTCGGATAGCGCACATGACCGATGCCGCAGTTACCCACCAAGCGCACCATATGCTGATTCAAGAATACATCGCGCACCATACCATTGTCTTTACGCAGATAGAAGCGATTGTCTTTTAGGGTGACAATGCCTGCTGCGTCTTGACCGCGGTGCTGTAGCATGGTTAAGCCATCATACAACATTTGATTGACGGGTTCATGCGCCATGACGCCGATTACACCACACATATTTACTCCAAATTATTGATAACAATAAGTTAATAATTATCGAAAGCTGATGTTAAGTTATATCATCATTGTTGGTCTTTATAGGGATTTTCTAGCTGATTCCAAGTGCTGTCAAATGCCTTATGTAATAAATTTTTTGCCACTGGTGCATACGGTAATAAGCTTGGAACAAGCACAGACGACTGAGCCACAGGCATCAGCGCCAATACAGGAGAAATGATACTTAGCACAACCAAAACCTTCAAAACGCCGGTAGCAGCACCAAACACACCCCCACCAATACGATCCAAAAATCCCAGCTTTAGCGCCTTAAATGAGCGCGCCAATATGTTGGCAGCTGTGCCAACAAGCAAAACAGTAATCAGCATGATGACAACAAAAGCCATGGCAACTTGCAGAACCGAATTATCGACAAATGGGGCAAAAATATGAGAAAAGCTGTTCGCCGTCTTTGATGCGACAACCAAGGCAATGAGCCACGACAAAAGCATTGCCATACTTTTTATGATACCAGCAGTAAAACCACGCCAAATACCCAAAAGGACAACAATACTGATAATGATATCAATCCAATTCATAGGCTTATCCGTAGCGATCGCCTGAGAGCGCCTGCACACAGTCTGTCACCAGTCCAGGACCTTTATAAATAAGCCCAGAATATAACTGAACCGCTTTGGCACCTGCATGAATTTTTTTGACAGCAAGCTCGCCTGTCTCAATACCACCCACGCCAATCAAATCGACTTTATCAGCGATACGATCTGCAAATTGAGACAAAATCAGTGTACTTTGATGGTTTACAGGGCGACCAGACAATCCGCCTGCTTCTTCTCCATGACGAAAGCCCTCAACGCCTGTGCGTGATAAGGTGGTATTTGTTGCAATCAAACCATCAATCTCAAAATCAAGCACAGTACAAGAGATTTCATCAATTTGGCTTAAATCCAAATCAGGCGCAATCTTCAATGCTAATGGCACATAAAATCCATAGTCATTGGCGAGGCGCAGTTGGCAGTTTTTGATGCCATCAAGCAGCTGTGATAGCGCATTACCGCTTTGTAAGTCCCGCAAATTTTTGGTATTCGGGCTTGAGATATTAATGGTGATATAACTGGCGTATGGATACACACGCTCAAGACAATAGATATAATCGTCAAGCGCATTTTCAACAGGGGTGGTGGCATTTTTGCCGATATTAATTCCAAGCACGCCTTGATACTTTGCCCGTTCAATATTATCAATCATCGCGTCCACGCCATGATTGTTAAATCCCATTCGATTGATGATGCCGTGCGCTTCTTTGATGCGGAATAGACGAGGTTTGTCGTTGCCTGATTGAGGTCTTGGGGTAACGGTGCCAATTTCCAAAAACCCAAATCCTAGCTCGCTTAAGGCGTCGATGTATTCGCCATTTTTATCCAAACCTGCCGCCAGACCCACAGGATTTAATAAAGAGATGCCCATGCACTCGGTAGGCAGCGCCTGCTTGGCATACACAAAACCCAAAAGATGCGCTTTATTGGCGGATTCAAGCATCTCAAGTGTCTTTTCGTGTGCTTGCTCAGGATCCATACTAAATAACAACGGACGCAGCAGCGCATAAGGCATAAACACCCCCTTCAACCATCAAATGTGAAATGAAATCATCCAATTATAGCATAAATAATCAAAATCAGTGGGTGTTTTTATTTTGGCTTATATACACAAATGCGACTAAGTTAGCGCAAGCGATGCGCCCTTTCAAGATCCAACAGTGCTTTTTTAATGGCGATGCCGCCAGTGTAGCCGCCCAAACTGCCATCAGAGGCGACCACTCGGTGGCAAGGAATGAGTAAACTCAAGGGATTTTTGCCATTGGCGTTGGCGCAGGCACGATAGGCTTTGGGCTTGCCAATGCGTGCGGCAAGCTCGGCATAGCTGATGGTTTGACCATAATCAATGGTCAAAAGCGTTGCCCAAACCTGCTGCTGAAATTGGGTGCCATAAGAAATATCAAGCGGTATGCTAAAGTCCTTGCGCGTGCCATCAAAGTATTCATTAAGCTGACGAATCGTCTGCAAAAGAATTGCCTGATTGGGCTGACTGCGGTCCAATTTAGATGAGTTGATCAGCACCGCGCGCTGATTGGCTTTGGTCAGCAGCTTTTGGGTTTTGACCTCTTGCCAGTCAAGCAAAACAAGCTTGCCGTTACTGGCAGTTAAGCGCATGGTCGGCAGCTTGGCCAAAAAACTTGGCGGATGATACTCTGTGCTGACCGCCTCGCTCATCATTCCTCTTTTTCCAAAAGCGCATCGACAAAATCTTTTGGCTTAAAGGGCTGTAGATCATCAATACCTTCCCCAACGCCGATAAAACGGATGGGAATGTCGGTGTTTTGGGCAATATTAAATACCACGCCGCCTTTGGCAGTGCCATCAAGCTTGGTGACACTGATACCTGTCAAATTCACCGCCTCTGAAAATACCTGCACTTGATTAATGGCGTTTTGACCTGTGCCTGCATCTAGCACGATCATTGTCTCGTGCGGAGCTGTCTCGTCGCCTTTTTTCATCACACGGACGACTTTTTCAAGCTCATTCATAAGATAGGTTTTATTTTGTAGGCGCCCTGCTGTATCAGCGATGAGCACGTCTATGCCCTTTGCCTTAGCAGACTGCATGGCATCAAAAATTACCGAAGCACTATCTGACCCATGTCCTTGAGCGACGACAGGGATGCCATTTCGCTCGCCCCAGATTTGTAGCTGCTCGGTTGCTGCTGCCCGAAAGGTGTCGCCAGCAGCAAGCATCACTGATTTACCTTCGGCTTGTAGGCGCTTGGCAAGCTTGCCGATCGTGGTAGTCTTACCAACGCCATTGACACCCACCATCAAGATGACGAAAGGTTTTTTGGTGGTGTCAATGACCAAAGGCTCAACTTTGGGCGTCAAAATATCGGTCAGCTCAGTTTTGAGCGCCTTATACAAAGAATGCGAATAAATCAAATCGCCGCGCGCGGTCTGCTCGGTCAGATTTTTGATAATGCGGTTGGTGGCATTGACACCGATATCAGCAACCAGTAGCTGATCTTCAACTTCTTCAAGCAGCTCATCATCAATCTCTTTGCCGCCGACCAAGACATTAACCAGCCCTTCTGATAAGTTTTTGCTTGACTTTGATAGTCCAGCTTTCATGCGGGAAAACCAGCCGCCTTTTTCGTTTTCGCTCATATCCTGCCTTACGATTTTATGATTATGTCATTGAGTGTGATTGTAACACAAATTTACCCAAAATTCATTACACAAAAATCCCCAAGCCTGTCATAACATGCTTGGGGATCGGTGGTATTAGCTGATATTAAACCATGTTTTGTAATGATTCGCCTAAGATCACGCCGCCATCATTTTTGGTAATCATGACTGTCGCTGAGCGTGGTACGCGTCCACCTGGAACCGCACCCCAAGTCACATCAGGGCTGTCTTCGCCAGGATGCTGGATATTGATGAATAAGGTTTTAAAGTCAGGTGTCATGGTGATGCCTGTGACCTCACAGCCTTTTGGACCCACAAAGAATCTTTTTAGGGTATCATTGGTCGCCATCGCACCCACGGGCGTATTGCGTCCTGTGGTTGTGGTCATGATTTTACCATCACCCACATGGCTAGGCAGCGCTGCAAGTAACATACAGTTAGTGGTCTTGGTATAAGCGCTGTCATCCGTTTGAATCCACAAGACACCACGCGGATCAAAGTACAAGCCATCTGGAGAAGACAAGTCATTTTCAGCAGATAGGTTGGATAAGTTTTGCTCAGTCAAATCATTTGGCGCAGCAAACAAATACACATCCCAATCAAACGCTGTTGCGGTGTGCTCACCACGCTCACGCCAGCGAACGATATGACCATGTTGGTTGCCTTTGTTGTTATAGCTTCTTGGGTTGGCGGCATCGGTAGCTTCAACTGTACGCTTTGAGTTGTTTGTCAAAGTCACATAAACTTCGCCTGTGATCGGACTGACCGAGATCCACTCAGGACGGTCCATCTTGGTTGCGCCTACGCTGTCGGCTGCCAAGCGAGCATTGATGACGACATCGGCTTGGTCTTTGAACTGATAATCTTTATGATTGACTTTACCATAAGACAGCTCACGCCATTCACCTGTACCATCTGCATTAAACACGGCAACATACAGCGTGCCATCATTCATGTATTTATCGCCTGCCTTTAAGCCTTTGCCCACATCGCTTGGTGACCATTTGGCTTTAGAGACAAATTTATAAATGTACTCACCGCGCGCGTCATCACCCATATAAAAGACCACAGGCTTGCCAGCGACAGGCGGTACAAAAGCACAGTTTTCATGAGCAAAGCGCCCCAAGCTTGTGCGCTTTACTGCGCGAGCTTTTGGATCAAATGGATCAATTTCAACGATGTATCCAAAGCCATTAAACCCATGACGATAATCAGCGCTTGCGTCATTGGCTTTGGCAGTGGCTTCCCAGCGGCTGAATTCATCAGTCACAATGCCTTCTTTATCGTCAGCGGTGTGCCACAGATAGCCGCCGCCTGTGCTGTTTTCTTTTAAGCCATAGCGAGCCAGTGCGATATCTGCTTGGGTGCCGATTTTGGCTTTGTCTTCACCGCGTGCAAAGACATTTAAAAAGTTTTCTTCGGTGGTTAGATAAGTGCCCCATGGTGACATGCCTGAACCACATTGGTTATTGATGCCCCAAGTGCTTTTGCCTGATTTGTCAAATTTGGTGACAAGCATTTTACTGCCTGCTGCTGCACCTGCAAAATCTACCGTCGTTGCACTTGAAAAACGCTTATTAAATGGTGAGTTTTTGACCATTTCATAGCGATCGCCTGTTTTTCTTAGCTCAACCACAGCCACGCCATGAGCGTTAGCATCGCGACGCACATCCATAGCAAGGCGTTTTTTTCGATAAATCGGCGCGGCATTGTTATCTTCCTGTGTAAAGAAACCCATTGGGTGTAGATTTTCGTTGGTATATTCATGGTTGATTGCCAACAAAGCACGATTTGATTGATTAGGATCAAATTTGCCGTTGGTCATGCCATAAAAATGCATACCGTCGTGGTTATCGCCCATGCGATACAAAAATGATTCGCCCGAATGTTCGCGGTTGTCACGGAACGCTTCGATGCCATCAATCAGCGGCTCGCCCAAATGCAAAAATGCACGCGCCGTGTAGCCTTCGGCAACTTTCATATCATTGCCTGTATAATGTGGTACGGCTTTGAATTGAAGTTTTGTTGGGCGTGCCAAATTTGTTTTGGTTGGTGCGGTGGTGGAATTTGCACTCGCCATCAAAGGCAATGAGCCAAACATGGCAGCAGCCGTCAAGCCTGCGCCACCTTTTAAAATGGTGCGACGTGACACGGTTTGATTTAGGATATCAGCAAAGTTTGGGTTGCTGGTTGGGTTTGAGTCTTCGATAAAATCGTGTGGGTTATTCATCTGTATTTCCTTAGGCTTGCCATAGTAAGCGGGCTTGGTGAATGCCGATATCTTAGCAAGCAAGCATGACAGATCAGTGACTGGTACATGACAGATTCATGACAGAGATTGAGCAGATTTTGTTTGGCAAAATTTTCATTTGATAAGCATTTATTACTCAATGTATCTAATCTGCGACATTTGGCTTGGAAGATGTGTTTTTGATGATGATTATCATTATAATGGTCAGATTATTTTACTAATTATTTTGGCTGGAGTAATTTATGAATATATTAAAAAGCAGCTTACTTATGATATTTGCCTTGGTAGTCGTCGGCTGCGCCAGTGTTTCGCCGACGGCATCAGTCATGATTGGCGGTACAACCACATTATAAAACACAGTAAGGACAACCCATGAAACTTATTCCATTGGCTTTTGCGATCAGTGCGGCAGTCGGCTTATCTGCCTGTCAAAGTCTTACCCCCACCCAAGACGCTGCCTCAACCACAAAACCCACAAGCACCCAAGCAAAACAACACGATATTTATACCCACACCTTAGATAATGGGCTTAAAGTCATCATCAAGCAAGACAGTCGCGCGCCGATCGTGATGACGCAGATTTGGTATGATGTGGGTTCAAGTGATGAGCCTGTGGGCAAAGGCGGCATTTCGCATTTTCTTGAGCATATGATGTTTAAAGATGCCAAAGGGATTAGCCATGATGATTATCAAAGGCTGATCAGTCATTTTGGTGGTCAGACCAACGCATTCACCAGTGATGAGTTCACAGCTTACTATGAAAGTTTGCCTGCCAATCAATTTCCACTGGCACTGCAGATTGAAGCCAATCGCATGAATCATCTGATCTTGACCGCCGATGAAGTCGCCACCGAAAAACAAGTCATCAAAGAAGAGCGCCGTCTGCGCACTGATGATAACCCAATCGCCAAAGCCTATGAAGAATTTTTGGCGATCGCTATGCCTGACTCGCCAATGGGTCGTCCAGTCATTGGCAGTATGGCAGATATCGAAGGGATTGATTTGCAAGATTTACAAAACTGGTATGGTAAATGGTATCGCCCAAATAATGCCACGCTTGTGCTTGTCGGAGACATCACCCCTGATGTTGCCATGCCTTGGATCGAAAAATATTTTAAGGATCTAACGCCATCTTCATTGCCCAAGCGAGCCAATTTAAATCAGCCTAGCCACCGAGGCTACACCCAAGCCCAAAGCCATCAAAATGTGCAAGTACCAAGCCTGATCATGGGCTTTAATGTGCCAACGCTTGGCAGCCAAAACAGCCAATCCACCAGTGAAGCCCATGCGCTATCATTATTAAGCGATCTTGCTGATGGCGGCTTATCGGCACGGTTTGAGCGTCAACTGATTCGCAACCTTCAGGTGCTCAGCAGCGTCTCTATTCATTATGACATGCTCTCAAAAGGCGATGGTTTGTTTACCATCATCGCAACGCCGCGCGATGGGGTGAGCCTGCAGGACGCTGAAGCCGCCATTTTGGCAGAGCTAAATGCCATCACCGAAGGTCAAATCACTGATGATGAGCTGTCTCGCAGCCGTGCAGGCTTGTTGTCGTCCTTGGTCTTTACCAATGACAGTATCGCCAATCAAGCCATCAGCTTAGGATTATTATCTACGCTTGGATTGCCGCTAGAGACGCTAAACACCCTGCCGCAAGCACTTGATAAAATCAGTAAATCAGACATTCAAGCTGTCGGCAAAAAATATATCACAAAGGATAATTTAACCACAGTGTACGTTTTACCCAATCACACTCAACAATAAAGCGGTGAAATCATGAAAGCACTTAGAAAACATAGCTTGGCAGCAGCCATCAGCAGTACTTTAGTTATTTTCAGCCCCAGCGTTCAGGCGAATATGGCGCATGATCACACACCCACCAGCAGCGAGCTTAGGCTTGCTGATGATAGTATCATTGATAGTATCAATCAGCTGGGCGACTTAAGTGTCCATATCCCAAAAACTCACTATTTCCAAACAGACAACGGCGTGACAGTGGCTTTTACGCCGCTGCATGAGCTGCCTATTGTGGATGTGGATTTGCATTTTTTTGCTGGGTCTGCTTATGATGACAAAGCGGGCACCGCCAATATGGTGGCAACCATGCTCACCCAAGGTACCCAAACACTGCCTGAAGATGAATTTATAGCCGCCAAAGAGCAGCTTGGCGTGAATCTTTCGAGCAATGCCAGTAAAGATGGCTTGTCTTTATCGCTCAGAAGTTTGTCCGATCCCTCAATCATAACGCAAGCAGCAGATCTAATGGTGGATGCGCTGGCAAATCCTGCCTTTGATGATAAAGTTTTGGAGCGTAACAAACAGCGTCTGATGGTCAGCCTAAAGCAGCAAAAACAAAACCCTGCTTATGTCGCTGGTTTGGCTTATCATCAAGCCGTCTATGGTGATCATCCTTATGCCAGCGCTGTGACAGGTGATGAAAAAACTTTAGATGTAATGTCGCGTAACGATCTGATCAGTTTTTGGCGCACTTTTATTAATGCCAATAATGCAACCGTGATCATCACTGGAGATATGGATATTGAATCTGCCAAGACATTTGCTAATCGCTTGACCAGTCAGCTGCCAGCAGGCAAATCTTATAAAGATGCCTTGGCTGTCGTCAAGCCAGCTCAAGCCAAGCACATCCATATCCCGCATGACAGCAGCCAAACCCAAATCATCATCGGACACATCGCCGATAAAGAGCAAAATGATGCATTAAGCCGTCAAGCATTCAGCGATTTTGCATTGGGTAATGAAATTTTGGCAGGTGGTGATTTTAATGCCCGATTGATGAAAACCATCCGCGAACAAAAAGGCTACACCTATGGCATTTATGGCAGCATGGAGCGGCTAAAAGCAGGTGGCAGTTATATGGTTAAATTTTCAACGGATGGCGATAAAGCTACCGACGCGATCAAAGATACGCTACAGATCATCACCCAATCTTTGGCAGATGGTGTCACACATGAAGAGCTTGAATTGGTGCGCTTAGGCAATAAAAATGGCTTTGCCAATCTTTTTTCAAGTAACGCCAGTATCCATAGCACAGTCAGCTCTTTGGTCGTCTCAGAATACCCAAAAGACCATATCCACACTCGCTTAGAGCGGCTTGATAGTGCCACCATTGATAGTGTCAATGCCGTCTTAAGACAGCGCATCAAGCCTGATGAATTTATCATTATTACCGTCGGTAAAACCAAGCCAAATTTGGCTAAATAACCCAAACCCATAAAACATGCCAAGCGTTTTGGCATGTTTTAGGTGGATATGTTGGAGCGATGAGACTTTGAGCGGCGTTTTCTTCGCTGATTTTGGATCAGTTTTAGGCGCGTGAGCCGCGACATTTGGGTATAGAGCCTGCCCATTTGATTATAAAATAATGCAGCGATTAAAATGATGATAATTGGCAAAATCATCGATAAGTACCCGATATGCATATATAAAATTACCGCCACAGCACTGCCGATAAAAAACGCCCACCATAGCGAGCTGTGCAAAATGATTTTGCGCAAGCTCACACGCCGACCAATCAGCCAATTCCCTACCGCCGAACCCAAATCTGAAGTAATGCCGGTCAAATGAGTCGTACGAATGACTGTACCATGATAAGTGGCGACCATTGAATTTTGAAGTCCGCACGCCATGGCGATGAGCATTTGCCCAAAAAAATGATGCTCTGACAAATACATCCACAGACTCAAGCACAGCATCAGCACTTCTAAGAGCATGGCATAGCCATAATTTCGGCGGATGTTCAGTTCGCTTGAGCCGATGATGGCGCCACTTAATACCGAGCCTAGCCAAAATGACGCGATGGATATTAACAATAACTTAAAATTTGACCAATCGCCTGCAAGCATCGAAACCACAAATAAGCTGACATTGCCTGTCACATGCGATGCTGAGATATGAGTGATGCCCATCAAGGCAGTGGTATTTAAGATACCTGCACAAAATGCCAAAATCACAGCACCTATGAGCACCCAAGTTGGGATGACCTCCCCCATGATTTTCATGAATTTTTGCCCCCATCGTCCATTAGCCAGCCATTATATAGCACAAGATTACATATCAGCAACAAAATAGCATAAACCAAGCACCCATTCATCATCAGAATGTCTAAACTTCGGACATAGGCATTATATGTTGCAAATTAATATGAATTTATTGAGATAGATTCATAAAAGGGATTAATTGATGAGCATTCAGAAATGAGCGTTATTTTATTATCATAAAATTTCATAAATTGCCCTTAAAACACTTTAAAATAAACTTGGTTTATATATTTTTGTGATATATAATTAACATTTGTATATTGGATTTATGTTTTATTTGTGCTACTTTCCTGACGAGTTGTTCTATGTTTAATTTTACTCAGCCACAATCCCAATTACGCGACGCCATCACCAGTGCCTACCGACTGGATGAAGTCACTGCCGTAACAAATTTATTAGAAACTCTAAATTTCAATGACGAAGAAAAAGCAAGAATCAGCACCCTTGCTCACCGTCTGATTACCCAAGTTCGCGCCGATCGCAGCAAGTCTTCTGGCGTGGATGCGCTCATGCACGAGTTTTCATTATCCAGTGAAGAGGGTGTGGCATTGATGTGCTTGGCTGAGGCGCTACTGCGCATTCCTGATACCGCCACGCGCGATCGGCTGATCCAAGATAAGTTGGCTGATGGTGACTGGAAAAGCCATGTTGGTCACAGCCCCTCCATGTTTGTTAATGCGGCGGCGTGGGGCTTGGTCTTGACAGGCAAGCTGACTCAGCCAACCAACGAAAAAGGCTTAAGTTCAGCATTGACGCGAGTACTCCAAAAAGGCGGCGCGCCATTCATTCGTACTGGTGTCAATCATGCCATGAAAATCTTGGGCAAACAATTTGTCACTGGACAGACCATTGATGAAGCACTCGCTAATGGCAAAGAGCGCGAAAAAATGGGCTATCGCTTCAGCTTTGATATGCTGGGTGAAGCGGCGATGACCACGGAAGATGCTGACCGCTATTATCAAGATTATGTCACCGCCATTCATGCGATCGGTAAAGATGCCGCTGGATGCGGCGTCTATGAAGGCAATGGCATCTCTGTTAAGTTGTCCGCCATTCATCCGCGTTATTTTCGTGCTCAGCATGAACGCGTGATGAATGAACTTCTACCACGCCTAAAAGCACTTTTTGTGCTTGCCAAACAGTATAATATCGGTCTAAATATTGATGCTGAGGAAGCCAACCGCCTTGAGCTGTCGCTGGATTTGATGGAAAAACTGGTCAGTGATCCTGATTTGGCAGGCTTTCATGGCATCGGCTTTGTGGTGCAAGCTTATCAAAAACGCTGCCCCTATGTGATCGACTATTTGGTTGATTTGGCGCGGCGCCACAACCAAAAACTGATGATTCGTTTGGTCAAAGGCGCTTATTGGGACAGCGAGATCAAGTGGGCGCAAGTCGATGGCTTGAGCGGCTACCCTGTCTACACGCGTAAAGTGCACACTGATGTGTCTTATCTGGCGTGCGCACAAAAACTACTGGCAGCCCAAGATGTGATTTACCCACAATTTGCCACGCATAACGCCCAAAGTCTTGCTACCATCTATGAGATGGGTAAAGACAAAGAGTACGAATTTCAGTGCTTACACGGCATGGGAGAGACGCTGTATGATCAAGTTGTTGGCGAAAAGAACTTAGGTCGGCGAGTGCGTATTTATGCGCCTGTCGGCACGCATAAGACTTTGTTGGCTTATTTGGTGCGTCGCTTGCTAGAAAATGGTGCCAACTCGTCCTTTGTCAATCGCATTGTCGATGAAAATGTCAGTATTGATGAACTGATCGAATCTCCCATTGATATTGTAAAAGCCAATGGCATCTCCCAAAATCCACTGACGCCGCTACCAAGACATATTTATGGCGAGCGCCAAAACTCCCTTGGTTTGGATTTGACCAATGAACATGTACTTGCCAGACTCCAAGATGCGATGCAATCGGCGACTGCCATTGCATTTGATGTGCACTCAATAACGGCGACCACAGTCAGTCACAAGCCGCCCCACCAAGTCCTAAATCCCAGCGATCATCGCGATGTGGTCGGTCAAGTCTCTTTTATTGATCCAAATAGCATCCCCAGTGTGATCGATGTGGCAGTGCGTGCACAATCAGGATGGCAAGCAGTGAGTGCAGCTGAGCGAGCGGCGATACTGCGGCGATTTGCCGATTTGATGGAAGAGCCTGCACGCATGGCGCTTTTGATGATGGTGGCTGTCCGTGAGGCAGGCAAGACTTTATTAAATGCCATCGCCGAAGTGCGCGAAGCTGCTGATTTTTGTCGCTATTATGCCGATGAAGCCGAAACCCTGAATCTAACAAGTCCCATTGGCACAGTGGCTGCGATCAGCCCATGGAATTTTCCTTTGGCAATTTTCGTTGGTGAGGTCGTCTCTGCTTTGGTGACGGGTAACACTGTCGTGGCTAAGCCTGCCGAACAAACCAGTTTAATCGCACATTTGGCGGTATCTTGGCTCCACGAGGCAGGCGCTCCCAAAGAAGTATTGCAGCTTGTCTTGGGCGCGGGTGATGTGGGCGCAGCTTTGACAGCAGATGAGCGAATCAATGGGGTGATTTTCACTGGCTCAACCGATGTGGCAAAGCGCATCAATAAGCTTTTGGCGGCACGCGATGACAAACCTGTGCTGATCGCCGAAACGGGTGGCATGAATGCCATGATTGTCGATAGCACCGCCCTACCCGAGCAAGTCTGTGCCGATGTGCTAGCTTCAGCGTTTGATTCGGCAGGTCAGCGCTGCTCTGCACTGAGAATTTTATGTATCCAAGAAGACATCGCCGATCATGTGATTGAGATGATCAAAGGCGCAATGGATGAGTTAATCGTCAATGACCCTGCTTCGCTGGCGACCGATGTCGGTCCTGTGATCGATGAAGAAGCCCAAAAGAACTTGCTTGAGCATATCAACACACTCAAACAAATCGCGCCTTATCATGAAGTTGCCATCCGATCGCAGGCACCATCGACCTTTGTTGCACCGATTTTGTTTGAGCTTAATGACTTATCGCAGCTCAAAAAAGAGGTTTTCGGTCCTGTTCTACACGTCGTGCGCTTTGGCGCGCATGAGCTCAATGATTTGATTGATAGTATCAATAAAAAAGGCTATGCACTAACGCATGGGATTCATAGCCGCATTGATGCCACGATTGAACAAATTACCGATCGTATAGAAGCGGGTAATGTGTATATCAACCGAAATATCGTTGGTGCTGTGGTGGGCGTGCAGCCCTTTGGGGGTCATGCCATGAGTGGAACAGGTCCTAAGGCAGGCGGTCCGTTTTATCTTCAGCGTCTAAGCAAGCTGACAAACTGGCAAAAACCGGTTATTGACACGCCAGCAATCATCGACCATGCAGGACTGGGCAAAGTGCAGCATCTGGCGCGCAAGCTCTTAGTGTCAAATGCTGAACAGGCGACGTTTGATGCCATTGTACAACAAGCCATCAATTCATCTTTGAATGAAGCTGTGGCTGTTTTGCCAGGACCGACCGGCGAAGCCAATACCCTAAGCTGGCGCGCGCCACAATCGGTTGCCATTTATGGCGGCAACTTAGCTGACAGCTTGGTCGCTTTGGCAGTATTGGCGCTAAATGGTGTCATCGCCCAAGTCTGTCCTTCTCACGCATTGGCGGATTATGCCGCTGACCTTGAGGGTATTCTACAAGTCGTTGAACAGCCAGCGGCTGATATGAATGATATTATTGTGGCGTTATCAGACATGCCAGCAGATGAGCGGCTTCGCTTTGCCGATTTGGATGGCTCGATTCGCCGTATCATTGACGCCACTTCAGGGCTTGATATGTCAAGGCTGTATCATGAAATCAGCCAAAGCTATAATACGACCGCCGCCGGGGGCAATGCCAGTCTCATGGCTTCAGCTTAGTCCTTCGTGATCAAAATAAAACCGCTCTATCTTGGAGCGGTTTTATCATAAAAAGTGCCATAATTATATAAATACTTAAGCGACGAAATCTTTACCCAAATAAACCTTACGAACCAACTCATTGGATAAAATTTCATCTTTATTTCCTTCGGCGATGATTTCCCCTTCAGAAACAATATAAGCTTTTTGGCAAATTGAAAGCGTTTCGCGAACATTATGGTCGGTAATCAAGACGCCAATACCACGCTCGCGCAATGTTTCGATGACCTGCATGATATCGCCTACTGAAATGGGATCGACGCCGGCAAATGGCTCATCCAACAGGATAAATTTGGGGTCTGATGCCAAGCAGCGGGCAATCTCACACCTTCTACGCTCGCCCCCTGATACGCTCATACCCAACGAATGGCGGACGTGTTCCAGATGAAAATCAGCCATCAGCTTTTCAAGCTGCTGATGCTGCTGTGCTTGAGTTAAGTCCTTGCGCGTCTGCAAGATTGCCATGATGTTTTGTTCGACAGTCAGCTTACGAAAAATCGAAGCCTCCTGGGGTAGATAGCCAATACCTTTGGCGGCGCGCTCATGCATGGCATTTTTTGAGATGTCTTGATCACCCAAGATCACGCGACCTTTATCCATAGGTACAAGCCCAATCACCATATAAAAACTTGTGGTTTTACCTGCGCCATTAGGACCCAAAATTCCTACCACTTGACCTTGCTCAATCTCAAAAGAGACATCTTTGACCACCCATCTTTGACCATAACGCTTGCCCAAGTGGCGCATCGATAATACTGTCATCTTCAGACCTTAGCGCAAGCCACTTCGAGAATTTGAATCGCTTGGCGGAAAGACCAGCTCTACACGCTGACCGCCGCCAGCATTGGCTTCGACATCGCCGGCAGATAGACTATAGCGAATCGTATTGCCTGAAAAACTCGATCCAGCCTGAGTCAGTCTGGCATTACCTGTGAGCGTCACAATCCCACTGACGGCGTTATAATCAATGCGATTTGCCTGCCCTTTTGCCAAGCCTTTTTCTTGGGTCACCACCTGCTGCATGGTGGCAGGTCGCCCTGTCGCAACCGCTGACTTGATGCTGCGATTATTGGTATCAAGATTCACTGTCAAATTATCGGCGGCGATCTTTAAGGTGCCCTGCTCAATCGTCACTTTTCCTGAATAAGTGGTCACGCCTGTACGCTCACTATAAGTGGCTCGATCAGCCAATAAGCGAATCGGCTGATTGGCATCAGAAGGCAATGCTGAGGCAATCATCGGTGCACTGACTATGCACGCTAAAAATAAGTATTTTGTAATTACAGAACCAGTTTTCATATAAAACCTTGAAAAACTTAAGAAAATTTAATTAAAATAACGCCTTATTCTGACGCTTAGGCGCATCAAAAAGTACTTCGATGCGATCAAACTCATACTCGCCAGTTTGCAGATTAGCTCTAAAACCCTGCGCTCTAAAGCTATCCATGCCTTGCTGCACAGTCAGAGCCTCTTGGCTTGATACAGTGCGATCTTTGGTATTGCCAACAATGCTCAAGCCCTCAATGATCATTTCAGGCTTATCAGCAGTCGCTGCACGCACCAACTGAAACCCTTGGGATAATCGTAACTCACCACTGCCCTGATCAAGCGTCGCACGGTCAGCGGTCAGTGTATAGGTTTCACCCTGTGGGGGCTGCCAATGAATGGTCGCACCCAGCATTTCATCTTGACCGTTGGCATTTTGAACCAATGAATCGGCGGTCAGTGTATATTCTGTTTCGCCAGTTTCAGGATCGGTTTGGATGGCTTTGATTTGGGTAACTTCAGAGTCTACAGTCGGCGCTTCAGGCAAAGCAGGCTTGACCTCGACATCTTCTTGATAAAAAAACCACGCCGCAACCGCCAACGCCATCACACCCAACACACTTAAAATACGAAAGTTCATTTGGGCTGCCTATTCAAATTTTGCAATGAATGCATCAAAGTTATTTTGCGCCTTTAAAATCAGCTCACAAACCTCCCTGACCGCGCCATGACCTCCAGTTTTGGTGGTGATATAATCTGAAACCGCCTTGGTCTGCTCACATCCATTAGGCACACTGATCCCAAAGCCTGCCTCACGCACGGCTTTTAGGTCAGGCAGATCATCGCCCATATAAGCACACTGCGACAGCTCAAATCCAAGCGCCTTGGCAAGCCCTGCCAAAGCAGTAAATTTATCGTCTCGACCCTGGATGATGTGTGCAATGCCAAGCTCTTTGGCGCGTCGATCTACCATGGCAGAGCTTCGACCTGTGATGATGGCTAAAGTCACACCTGACTGTCTTAGCGCCTGCAAGCCCAAACCATCTTGCACATAAAATGCTTTGGTTTCGACACCTTCAGAATTATAAATGATTTGCCCATCCGATAAAATGCCGTCGACATCCATGGCAAAGAGTTTGACATTTTTGGCTTTTTGGTAAATTTCATTCATGGCTTATCTTTTTAATTTTAGATCAACTGAATTTAGTTTTAGCTATACTCAAGTTAGCTGACGCCAGCTTTTAGTATATCATGAATACTAATTACGCCGATTAATTGATGGTCTTTTAGTACCAACAACTGACTGATTGCATTTTCGTTCATCAAAGTAAGTGCATCAGACGCACGCATCTGCTCATCAGCAGATTTTGGTGTCTTGGTCATCAGTGTCTGAATTTCAACGGTCAGCTTAGTCTGCTCCGCCAATTTACGGCGCAAATCCCCATCGGTAAAAATACCGACCACGTTATCTTCATCATCGACAATTACAGCAAGACCTAGGCGCCCACTGGTCATAGCCAATAAAGTTTCATTCAAGCTTGATTTATGATGCACAACGGGCAAATTGTCGGTATGCATGATGTCAGAAACACGCGTCAAAAGCTTACGCCCAAGTGCGCCCGCAGGATGAGAAAGCGCAAAATCATGGCTAGTAAATCCACGTGCATGCAATAGCGCCACCGCCAACGCATCGCCCAAAGCCAGTGTTGCTGTGGTGCTTGAAGTTGGTGCAAGCCCAAGGGGGCACGCTTCTTCGGACAGACCCAAAGTCAATGCAATGTCCGCCGATCTTGGCAAAACTCCGCGCTTATCGCGACTGATGCTAATGAGCGGGATTTTTAACTGCTTGACGACAGGCAGCAGCATGCGTATCTCATCTGACTCACCCGAATTTGAGATGGCAATGAGCACATCTCCTTGCACCAGCATCCCCAGATCACCATGCCCTGCTTCCCCAGGATGCATAAAAAAGGCTGGCGTTCCCGTCGATGCAAAAGTAGCGGCAATCTTGCGACCGATATGTCCAGACTTGCCCATGCCTGTTACTACCACGCGTCCAGAACAATTCAAAATCGCCTGACACGCATTGACAAAACGCTCATCGAGCTCATCAATCAACAGGTCTAAAGCACGCTGTTCGGTACGGATGGCGTCAATAGCATCTTGAATGTAATCGCTGGGCGCAAGGTTATTTTGTCTCATTACCATTCAATTCATCAAAAAACTTAGACCATAATAATAGCACATTTTATCTGTCTATTGATTGGTATTTTGGGGTTTGTGATCTATAAAACATTCCCCAAGAAAAAACTTGTACACGATAAGCTCGCATACAAGTTTGATTATAAAATACTGCATTTTAAACTGAATAAGTCCAAGTTATAACTGGATTAGGACTGATTCTCAAAATCATCGTCATGATTAAATTTTGGGTCTGGCTTAGCATCAAAGCCTGATCGGTTAAAATTTCTGGTATCGTTGCTTTCAAAAGCTTTACCATCAAATCCACGCTCTTCAAAGCCTGAACGATCAAAGCTTTGACGATCAAATCCTGTGTGATTAATGCCGCCCATGCCGCCACCTTGATAGCCCATACCACCGCGGTCAAATCCACCTTGATTTTGGCGCTCAAAGCCGCTCTGGGGCGTACGAGTAAAGCCACCCTGTGGACGAGAGCTACCTTGATAGCCCATACCACCGCGGTCAAATCCACCTTGATTTTGGCGCTCAAAGCCACTGCCTTGATAAGTACCACTGGTCATGACGCCCAAATTAGCGCCTTGATATCCACCTGTGGATTGAGCTGGTGTAGAGCCGCCTTCTGTGCGAGGGTTTCTGGTGGGTACAACCGTTGAAATGGCGTGCTTATACACCATTTGGCTGACTGTGTTCTTCAATAAGACAACATATTGATCAAAAGATTCGATCTGTCCTTGTAGCTTTATGCCATTAACCAAAAAAATTGATACTGGAATACGATCTTTACGCAAAGCATTCAAAAATGGGTCTTGTAAAGTTTGTCCTTTTGACATAAGTTTCTCCAATCTAAATAGCTAAAGCAATGCAAACGGGGAAACCCCTCATAAGTTATTGCAATAATTGCTGTTCTACTTGTTTTATGCTATTAAATGATACTATTGTTAAATTATTTTTGGTTGGGTTATCTGTCTGTGCCAATTGCTTCAGCCAAGTATATTGGCGTTTTGCCAACTGTCTTGTAGCATATAATGCCTTATTTTTCATATCTTGACAAGCCAAACCCCCTGCATTTGTCATGGTTTTTTTAAATTTTTTGTTAAAATCTTGATGAATTGAGCCAATTTCTTGGTTTTTATTAGATGATTGAGCATCATAATATGTCTTAAGCCTAGGATGAGCGGTGACGCAGGGATGGTTAATTGCAATCAAATAATCAAGCGCTTGCCGATATCCGACGGCACGCAGCGCTGGCATGTCGGCTGTCAGATCTGGATGATGTTCAATGAGTCCGATCACTTCTTGCAAAAATCCATCCGCCCACATTTTTTCAAGCCTTCGTTCGATCCGCTCATGCAGCCAAGCTCTGTCTGGCATGACGATGATAGCATACCAATGCCATTTTGGGTGGTTGCTGATCGCTACTTTGGGTGTCGATTGCCATTCACTTAAGGGCTTACCAGTTTGCATGTGCACCTCAACCGCACGAGTGATGCGCTGTGTGTCTGTAACTTTGAGCTTTTGGCAAATCACAGGGTCATGCTGCTTTAGGTACTCATACAAAGCTTCATTACCTTTTTCATCATGCCAAGCTTTGACTTGATTGCGGATGGTTGGCTTGGTTTGTGGTACTGTGGATATCCCATCAAGCAGCGCCATATAATACATCATCGTTCCGCCGACCAAAACAGGGATTTTATTGCGCGCATGAATCTCGCCAATCAAGCGCTCTACATCTTGGACAAAATTTGCCACGCTGTAGCTTTGAGTGGGCGTCAAAATATCCACCAAATGATGCGGATAAGCTCTAAGCTCATCTTTGGTTGGTTTGGCAGTACCAATATCCATATCTTTATAAATCAGCGCACTGTCCACAGATATCAGCTCAAATCTGCCCGTATCGTACAGCTTGAACGCCAAATCTGTCTTGCCACTGGCGGTCGGAGACATCAGGCAAACAACACTGTTATCCAGCAAATCGGTATAATGCGGCAGATCCATCACACTTCCTCAAAGCCTGTCAAGGTCACGACCCTTTTGTCATCAAGATGGCGGATGATATCAATGCGATAATCAGGCTTGGGCAGGACTTGACTGGCTTGGCTTGCCCACTCAATGATGACAAGGCTGTTTGGCTCATCAAGATATTCATAAAAACCAATAAAATCAAGCTCTTCAGGATCATTCAAGCGATATAAATCAGCGTGATAAACAGGCTTTAGCCCCCCTTGCATATTGATTTGATAAGGCTCTACCAGTGTATAAGTGGGGCTTTTGACAGCGCCTTTGTGACCCATGGCTTGTAGCCAATAGCGTACAAAAGTGGTTTTACCTGCCCCCAAATCACCTGATAACCATACACTGCCCGACAAGTTCATCTGAGCCAATTTTTCGGCAAGTGCTTTGGTATCTGCTTCAGTGTGTAGTGATAAAGTTTGGCTGCTCATACTTGAACCTGCAAATCCACCTTGGGATTGACAAAAGATTCACCTTTTAGCAGCTTATCATACATCTGAGGGTCGCCCCATTCTGATTTGACTTGCTCACTGAATTCAAAATCAGCCAAGCTAAGCTTACCCATCTGTTCATTTTGAACATCTTGTCGAAAACACTGAGCATAGCCTGTGGCTGTCTCATGGACGATCACAGAATAAACGCTGATATCTTGCTCACCGTTTTGCATGATGGTTTGGCTTAAAATGGCATCTGCCCAAAAGAAAATCACTCGGCTAAACTGCTCGGCTGAAGGCGACACAGGCAGACTCGCCCATCGTGCGCTGAAGTCCTTGCAGGCTTGGATATAGCCTGGATCGTCTTTATCCCAAAAAGTGATGGCGTGATCAAAACTATCTATGATATCTTTGATATTGTGCTTCAACAGTCCAAAATCATAAACCATTTGACCATGATCAAGGCGATGCGCCTCCAAAATCAGCTCAACTTCATAGCTATGTCCATGTATGGATCGTTTGCAGCGATCAGATGAACAATTACGCACGATGTGTGCATTTTCAAATTTAAACAGTTTGCGAATTCGCATGATAAGCCTTTATTGTACTATTTTACTCGTTTTGAATGATTATATCACAGGTGATTTTTGACAAAAAGCAAAAACGCAGCAAAGCATTTGCGTTGCTGCGCTGTCTGCTTAAAGTATAGATTAGTTAAATTCTAGCAAGCGATCGCCATCTTTATCGGCAATGCGCGTCGTCAAACCCATGGTATTAAGCAGATTGATAAATGGTCTGGCATCAAGCTCTTCGACATTGACCATGGTACCTGCATCCCATTCACCACTGGCGATCAAAAGCGCCGCTGCGACAGGGGGCACACCTGCGGTATAAGAGATGCCTTGACTGCCAACTTCAGCATAAGCTTCTTCATGATCGACGATATTATAAATGAATATCTCTTGGGTCTCGCCGTCTTTTTGACCCTTTACTTTATTGCCAATACAGGTTTTGCCTGTATAGTTCTCAGCAAGGCTAGCAGGGTCAGGCAAAACCGCCTTGACTACTTTTAGCGGTACCACTTCTAGACCTTCGGCAGTGGTGACAGGCTGCTCTGATAGTAGACCAAGATTTTTTAGCACGCCAAACACATTGATGTAATGATCGCCAAATCCCATCCAAAAACGGATATTTGGCACATTTAAGTTTTTGTGCAATGAGTGAAGTTCATCGTGCCCACTCAGATAGCTGTTTTGGACACCCACGACCGGTAAATCATCCGTGCGCTTGACTTCAAACATTTGGTTGGTCTGCCATTGGCTATTTTGCCAAGAATACACCACGCCAGTGAACTCACGAAAATTAATCTCAGGGTCAAAATTGGTCGCAAAATATTTGCCATGACTGCCGGCATTAATATCAATGATATCAATATCAGTCACGCTATCTTTGTCAAAATATTCAACACCCAACCGTGCGTATGCATTGACAACACCAGGATCAAAGCCCACGCCTAAGATGGCAGTTGCGCCGGCTTTTTTGAAGGCTTCGCGTTTTTTCCACTCGTAGTTTTCATACCAAGGTGGGGTTTCACAAATCTTACGCGGATCTTCATAAATGGCGGTATCTAGATAATGCGTACCAGTTTCGATACACGCGTCCATTACGCTCATATTAACAAACGGTGAACCAACATTGATCACGATGTCTGTATCCGTCTGACGGATCAGCTCGGCCACAGCTTGACTGTCCATCGCATCCACAGCATGCGTGTGCAAAACTGCATCGCGCTTGAAACTGCCCTTTTGGGCGACATCTTGGGCAATCGCTTGACATTTATCAATCGTGCGCGATGCGATGTGAATTTCCCCAAAAATATCATTTGCCATTGCGCATTTGTGCGCAACAACCTGAGCCACACCACCTGCGCCAATGATGAGTACGTTTTTTGCCTGAGACATAAATCCTCCTTAGTGCCCAATGAGTGAAATGGGCTTATCAATATTTGTGCATGAATTAAAAAGGAAGACTTCAAGGAAAATTCATACACCCGAATCATTTGCCATTGACGACAAAGCCTTTAATGATAGCGATTTTTTGCCTTATTTTCAAGCACCTAGGCAATCATTTATGCTCAAAAGCTATCTTTGGCTTAGGACAGACTGGCTTTATAATCTTCATAATCAAATTGGCGCTGAACGACGATGTCACCATCTTGGCGAATGATCACGATCGATGGCATATCAACGCCATTAAACCAATTTTTCTTAACCATCGTATAGGCAGCAGCATTCCCAAAAGCGACTTTATCGCCGATTTTTAGAGGCTCGCTCAGTGCGTAATCACCAAAAATATCGCCCGCCAAGCAAGATTTGCCATAGATTCGTATTGAGGTCTCATCTGCCGATGTGCCATCAAAATCTGTGCCTGCAATATCATAAGCTGTGTCATTGACATAGGCCAGCGGCGAAGATTGGCGATAAATCAGCAAATCTAACATATGCGCCTCAATGGATGAATCAACTACCGCCAGCGGCTTACCATTATGCAGCGTATCAAGCACACTGGTTACCAGCACAGCACCTTGATGTACCGACGCTTCTCCAGGCTCAAGGTAAATTTGCACGCCGTAGGTTTCGCTAAAAGACTTCAGACGACTGATAAATTTATCTAAAGGATAGTTTGGATCAATATAGTGAATACCGCCACCAAAGCTAATCCATTCTAAGCGATGAAATAATTCACCAAAGCGCTTTTCTATATCTGCCAAGCTTTGGCTAAATGCCTCAAAATCATTATTTTCACAATTATTATGGATCATCACGCCAGTGATCTGATCGGCTACCGCCATAATGGCTTCTACATCATGTTCACCTAAGCGACTAAATGGTCTGGCAGGATCGGCGATGATGAATGATGAGTTACTGGTTTGGGGGTTTAGACGAAGTCCAACAGGAATGTTTTTATCGCGAGCCAGTTGTCCAAATCTATTTAATTGATTAAAAGAATTAAAAATAATCTTATCGCAATAACTTAGCACTTCTTCGATTTCGTGATCGGCATAAGCCACGCTATAAGCGTGTGTTTCGCCACCAAAGCACTCTTTACCTAGACGCACTTCCTTCAATGATGAAGAAGTTGTGCCGTGAAGATAAGGCTGCATCGACTCAAACACTCCCCAAGTAGCAAAGCATTTGAGCGCAAGCAAGGCTTTGGCGCCTGATTCATCACAGACCTTTTGACTGATGGTGAGATTGTCAATGATGGCACGCTCATCAAGCAAATAATATGGCGTTTGAATGGTTGCCAAAATCTCTTTTTGTTCAGGCGTTAATCGAGCAAAAAATTGACTCATGGTGAATTTCCTTGATAAAATTTGTGCTATATTTTAACAAAATTTTTGGTAGATTTGTTTTAAAAGACAGGCATTCAGATCTTTATGGCAAAAATATTTCTTTTAATTGGCATCGTTTTTGTTTTTCTTGGTATTATTTTGAGCGTTTTCCCAAACGCATTTTCATGGTTTGGTAAATTGCCTGGCGATATCAGCTATCATTCTCCAAGTGGGCAGACGCGCGTTTATTTTCCGATTGTTACCATGATCATTATTAGCGTGGTGTTGAGCATTGTTTTACATATTTTTCGGCGTTAGATGATCAATCGGCATTGGCAAGATCACATACTTTTTAAAGCTACAAAAAGTTACTGATTCACCCATCTTATCCCACCAAAAATTTGCTAAAATAATCATCAATTTATATTTATCAGGCTTTGCTTGCCAAGCTAAGGCTGCTTTAGGATAATCAATTTTAAGATCAAATCATATGGATAATACTCAAATAAATCACCCTTCTTCTCAGACACCCGCTGCTCATATCGCCGAAAATGGCGATGACAAAACCTTTTATCATGTTGATCAAGATCAAACAGATAATGTGGTTTTTGGAAATCAATTTAATGCCGATCAAAGCAGTTTATTCAATGAAAGCCTACTGCTAAGTTGGCAGCAGACTTTTGGCAATATTAAGCACGGCTATGTCAAAGCAGCAGATAATTTGGTGGATGAACTTTTGGTAACATTGACTCAAAAGCAAGTTAATGATGCTTTATATAAGTTTGTTACAAAAAATGTTAAGCTTTTGCATAATTTAAAATTGGATATTCATGATGGCTGGCTTAGACTAACCTGCACAGTAGATATCATGGGTCTATATACGACAGTGGCAAGTAACTTTGAGCTGGTTCATCTTCAGCTGGATCGCCATACCCAGCGGATAGTGCTTAAGCAAATCAGCGACACAGAAGTGATTGAGCTACACAGCAAACAATGGTATAAAGCCCCAGCTGCACGACTTGGCGTGGGTCTATATCGTGCGCTACTGCGCAAAGATCCGCTGCCGTTTATTTTAAATAAAATTAAGATCAAAGGCATCCCGTTTACCGAGCATAAAGGTAATGTCATTTATCTTGAAATTGGTCGCTGGCTAAAAAACAGCGATATAATCATGAAAAACCTCAAAAAAGCTCAAGTTAATGATGGCCATCTAAAAGCCCAACAACTTTTGTTAAAAGTTCAGCCAAACTTTGGTGATATCTTAAGCTTCGGTGATCCAGATGCTGACATCATCACCGAAAAAGACAATCCTGATAAATCATGAGTTTTGATTTAGATATTTTTAATTCTAAAAATTAAAGTTAAATTATCTGCACGGATATGTCCATAAAACCTTAGTTACTATAAGCTACGCCCCGAAAGTTGGATAACCTTTGGGGCGTAGTTGAATTCAGATGGGGTTTATTATAATTATTGGCATATTTTAAGTGGTATATGATACACTAAGCAAAATAAATAATTATATAAATCAAAGACTTAAACCCTAAACATCCATCTTCCAGTCAAATGGCATTTGGTGATGGCCACGTAATGCCATCATGAGCGTTTGCTGCATGTGACTGAGCACCTCTTGGGTGTAAGGCATCGCTGGACGACCCCAAACTGGATTTGGCCACGCGGCATCGTTTTGATAACGTACGATGTGATGAAAATGCAGCTGCGGTACTTGATTACCCAAAGCAGCAACATTCATTTTATCTGCACCAAAAATTTTTGCCATTTGGCTAGATACCCAGCTTGACTCACGCAAAAATTGCACTTGGTCAGCTGCTGATAACTCATAGATTTCTTTGATGCCAGAAACACGCGGCACCAAGATTAGCCAAGGAAATTGGCAATCATTCATCAGACGCACAGTCGATAAAGGAAAGTCACCGACCAAAAAGGTATCTTTGGCAAGTGTGGGATGTAATTGAAACATAGCTCGCTCATATTGTTGTTATAAATAGCAATATTGTAGCATAAATTTGGATGGCAAAAAAGATTTGCAATCCTGCACTGATCAAAGTTTGACAGTCGCCAAGGCTTAAATCGCATCAAGCTTTTTGATAGTTGTCTGCCAAATCCACCACTTCTACACCGTAGCTCAGGGTCGGATAATCTGCCCCAAGCACATTTTTAAGCTCACTTAATACGGATTTGGCAAGCTGCTCTTTAATGGTATCGCTCCGACCTTTCATTATCGCTACTTTGACATAAACAAAGGCGGCATCATCACGACCATCTCCCATCAAAAATGCCTTTGGACGATAGAGCCGAGTTTTGATGTCCTGCAGGCGAAACACTCCGCTGTTATCCAGAGCTTGATTAATCGTTCCAAGAATGATCATATCATCCGCAGCTACGTTTGGTGATATCTCAATGATTACTTGTGGCATAACTGTCCCTTTTTATCCAAAATTTATCCAAATCAATCACTTACATTATCTTGATGTTGGTTTGTGGTAGCCCACACTCTGCCCAACATCGCCCACAAATCCAAGCTGACGCCACACTTCATATAGGCAAATACCTACGCTATTGGCTAAGTTCAAACTGCGCGAATCTGGCAACATCGGCAGTCGCAGCCAATGATCAGCGCCAATGTCGGCACGCACATCTTCAGGCAGCCCATCAGTCTCTGAACCAAACACCAAGGCAACTTTATGCCGTTGATTATCCAGTCCAAAGCGATATTCATAAAACGGGCGGCTAAACTTAGTCGTCATCGCAACAATACACGTCACACCCACCGATTCGAGCGCTGATCTGGCATCCTGCCAGTGATCATGAACTCTTAAGGTTGCGTATTCATGATAATCAAGCCCTGCCCGCTTTAGGCGAGTGTCATCAAGCTCAAATCCTAGCGGCTTGACCAAGTGCAGCTGAGCGCCAGTGTTAGCGCATAAACGGATGATACTGCCAGTATTATTGGGAATTTTTGGGGAGAATAGCACAATATGAATGAGCGCATCTGAAGATTTTGACATGAAATTTACTTACAACTGTGACGATGCCGCCTATTGTACTCCGAAACGGCTCATTGCGCCAGATTTTGGTGAAATTCAAAGGTAAAATTTATAAATCTTGCCAAAAGTTTACAAAATGTAAAAAGTATTATCAAATCGCATCTATCGCTAGAAATTAATCAAAAACTTCGCTAATATAGCATTGTGAGTTCACAATTCACATGAATTTATTAAATCACTAAGGAATGTCTCATGAAAAAAGTATTGATCGCCTCTATCGCTGCCGTTGTTGTTTTGACTGGTTGCAACACTGTCAAAGGATTTGGTAAAGATGTCTCAAAAACTGGTGACGCTGTATCAAACACCGCACAAAAAGTTGAAAACAAAATCTAATTTTGACTCATTAAGCTTAAAAAAGATCCGCTCATCTGAGTGGATCTTTTTATGTATGCATCAGATAAATTGGCTGACCAAATGATTGACATATCGAAACCCAAGAGGCGTCGGTGCTATGCGCAAAGGATCTGAGACCATTAGCCCCTGATGCTGTAAGGGCAGTAGTTCGTTATCAATCGTACTGATCAAAAGCCCCGTGCGCGTCTCAAATAAATCAGCACCCACCCCATCTTTTAGACGAAGCGCATTCATCATAAATTCAAACGGCAAGTTTTCATCAGCAATGCGCTCAAAGTTAATCATTTTAGGCGCATCTTCAAATGAAAGATAGTCTTTGGGCAGGCGCGATTTTTGATAACGATAAATGCCATCTTGGTGATTTGGATGGTTTTTGAAAGTTAGCTTACCATGTGCCCCAGCGCCGATCGCCAAATAGTCGCCAAACTGCCAATAGTTGAGATTATGCCGACAAGGGGCATCATTTGGACCGCACCAAGCACTGACTTCATAATTAGAAAATCCATGCTTCGTCAGTACATCACGCCCTAAAGTTTCAATTTGCGCCATCACTTCTTCGTCTGGCAAATGCGGCGGAGTACGATAAAAGGCGGTATTTGGCTCTATCGTCAGCTGGTACCAAGATAAGTGAGTTGCGCCGGCATCAATGGCGGCTTGAATATCATTGACCGCTTTTAAAGGGTCTTGATTGGGCAGACCATACATCAAATCGGCATTAACACGATCAAACCCAGCTGCGCGTGCGGCACGAATGGCGTTTGATGCTTGATCGGGATTGTGAATACGCCCCAATACTTTTAGGGCGCTGTGATCAAAGCTTTGAACGCCAATGGACAAGCGATTAATGCCGATCTTGAGATACTCATCAAAAGGCGAATGCTCAAGTGCGCCAGGATTTGCCTCAAGTGTCACCTCACAGTCAGGCGAAAAATGATAAATCAGCCGCAGTCCATCAAACAGTCGCGCAAATGATTCGATGGGCAATAAAGACGGCGTGCCTCCACCGATAAATACCGTATCAATCTGACGATTTGATACCAAGCTATGTTGAGACAAAGCATCGCTGAGCAGCGCCTCGACATAGCTGTCAAATGGTGCTTGGTTTGGCAAGGCATGCGAGTTAAAATCGCAATAAGGGCATTTTTTGACGCACCAAGGAATGTGAATATATAGCGACAGCGGAATATGAGCAGGATCTAATAAATCAGGATGCATGCGCTCATGATCCTTGTTCTTGCTCATCCAAAAACTCAAATTGGCTGAGCTTGAATTTTTGATCGACATGCGACTCAAGCGCAGGCAAGTTAAAAGCGTCATTTTCACTCACAAAACTGATGGATACGCCACTCAAACCAGCTCGCCCTGTACGACCTATACGATGCACATAATCATCAGGCATCTCAGGCAAAGTATAGTTAATCACATGCGTCACATCATCCACATGAATGCCGCGACCTGCCACATCCGTTGCTACCAGTACATTGACCTCACCGTCTTTGAAACGCTGAAGGTAGCGCTCTCGTTTTTGCTGAGCCACATCTCCAGACAGCATCGTCACCTCGTGATGGCGGCGCAGATGATCATATAGGCGCTTGACCTGATCTTTACGATTGGCAAAAACGATCGTTTTTTTCACCGAATCATCCGCCAAAATCTGCTTAAGCGCGCTCATTTTTTCACGCTCAGTGACCAAATAAAACTGCTGATCAATCGACTGATTGGTTTTGCTTTCAGGTGCGATCTCAACAAATGCTGGCTGATGCAGCCAGCGATAAGCCAAATTCATCACATCTTGATTAAATGTTGCTGAAAACAAAAGGCTTTGGCGCTCGGTGTTGCTTGGCATGTGCCGGACGATGCGCTTAATATCAGGGATGAAGCCCATATCCAGCATGCGATCAGCTTCATCAAGTACAAATACCTCGACACGATCCAAAAAAAGCTCGCCTTTATTAACCCAATCGATGATGCGCCCTGGCGTACCAATCAAAATATCCAACGGTCTTTTGTGCAGCTGCTCAAGCTGCTTATCAAAATCAGCGCCGCCTGTAATGCACAAATTATAAAGCTGACTAAATCGGGTCAGCTCGCGACAGTCCGCCAAAATCTGCTGCGCAAGCTCTCGGGTCGGCGCCAAAACCAGCGCTCTGGGTTCGCCAAGATAACGGACTTCATCATCGCCAAAAGGACGCTTTAATAGTGACTCAATGATGGTAATCAAAAATGTCGCCGTCTTGCCTGTGCCAGTTTGCGCCTGCCCGATGGCATCTTGATTTGCCAAGGTGTGCGGCAAAATCTGTGCTTGAATGGGAGTTAATTGATCAAATTTTAGTGCTTGCACTGCCTTTAAAGTCGCCTCAGACAATGGCAAGTCATCAAAATTTTTAAAAGTCGTTTCGGTCATAAGAATACCATCAGGCTTGCGGTGTTGCGATTAATTTTTGGGAGCTTCAAGGATTTGCTCAAGACAAGAATAAAAAGATGACTCGCCCACACTCATCACGAACGCTTGTTTTTCAGCGTCGGTTTTTAGAACCGATTCTTGAAACATTCTATCAATGGCATCTTTCCAATACTTATCAAGCGTCGCAGCGGTTTGCGGATCGATGAGTTTTTTTAGCTCAGTCATGCTCTCACCATGGCTAGTGAGCACCTCAGATTTGGTTGCGCCGCCTTGACGAGCGCCAGCGATACGCATCACCCCATAAGTTGCAAAATCGCAAAAATCCGCCGCCATTTGCTCTTGTTGGGTCAAAGACGCTTCAGGCGCGGCAGTATTTGCATAAGCCACCGCTGGTAAGCTCAACGCCAAAATAGCCAAACTACGCATCAACTTATTTTTCATCATTATATTCCAGTGTGTTTTGGTATATTTTACGATCAACTGATCGCGCTAAACCTTGGCATTATCGCATGTTTAGCAAAGTTTGAAAAGGTCTATGATCATCCCTCAAAAGACGCAAAATCATCACATCGCAGCTCTAATCGGTCTAAATTCCATAAAGGAAAATAAAAAGTCAATTTTTGCGCTTAAAGTTTATATACCAATGCCGTAAAGTACAGCCATCTTTTGAGTTTATCATCAGTTACCCATTGTACCATTAGGATTGTTATCATGCCAAATCAGCCAATACCCCCAAAAAATCGCGCGCGCCGAGTGATGCCTTTTTTTGGGCTAAGTATGGGCGTCAGCATATTTGCACTCAGTTTGTTGGTGATTTTACCCTTTTTGATGATGGTTTTGACGACATTACAAATGGATTTTGGCGACATCATGCGCACGATTCGCGAGCCACAAGTGTTTGCAGCGATTAAGCTATCCTTATCCATGGCGATGCTTGCCACCATTACCAATCTGATTTTTGGGACGCTGGTGGCTTGGGTATTGGTGCGTTATGAGTTTTGGGGGAAATCCTTTTTAAATGCGTTGGTTGATCTGCCATTTGCCCTGCCAACGGCGGTGACCGGCATCGCCCTTGCCACGCTTTATGCGCCTAATGGCTTGTTTGGTCAATGGTTTACACGCCTTGGACTGCTGCTATTTAATGAGCCAATAAAAATTGCTTTTACGCCGATTGGCATATGGCTTGCTTTGGTGGTGGTCAGTTTTCCTTTTATTGTGCGCGCGGTGCAGCCAGTGCTTGCCGAGCTTTCGGTAGAGTTTGAAGAAGCGGCAGCGGTGATGGGTGCTAGCCGCCTGACGACATTTCGCCGCGTCATTTTGCCTGAGATCGCCCCAGCGATGCTGATCGGCGCTGGCATGATGTTTGCGCGTGCTACAGGCGAGTATGGGTCGGTGATTTTTATTGCTGGTAATATCCCCATGCAGTCGGAGATTTTACCCTTAATCATTGTCTCAAAACTTGAGCAGTTTGATGTATCAGGCGCAGCTTGCGTCGCGTTATTTATGCTTTTGATCTCATTGGTGGTTTTGTTTGCCATTAATTTTGCTCAGTGGAAACTGTCTGCAAGACTTGGTGCAAAAACCAACTGATTTATCACGATAAAAATTATTGAGTCATATAAAAATCTAAGGCAAGACTATGGCAAATACAAATTCTTATGCATACCAAAAAAATCCTGCCACGCGTGATAAACCTTGGGTCAAATACAGTTTGATTGGTGTGGCGGCTGTATTTATGGGCGTCATGCTGGTTGTGCCACTATTGTCTGTTTTTTATGAAGCGCTTAAAGAAGGATGGCAGGCATATCAAGCCGCACTACTTGAACCTGATGCGCTGTCATCTATTAAGCTTACCTTAATAACAGCGGCGATCGTTTTACCCATCAATACGATCATTGGGGTGGCGCTGGCGTATTTGATCACACGCCATAAATTTCGCGGCAAATTTGTGATCACCACACTGCTTGATCTGCCCTTTGCGGTGTCGCCTGTGGTGGCAGGTTTGATGTTTGTGCTGGTCTTTGGCGCTAATACGCTGCTTGGGGGCTGGCTTGAGAGCATGGGGATTCAGGTGATCTTTGCGACGACAGGGATTGTGCTTGCGACTTTGTTTGTCACCTTTCCATTCATCGCACGAGAGCTCATTCCACTCATGCAGGCACAAGGCGACAGTGAAGAAGAAGCCGCTTTGACGCTGGGCGCCAACGGCTGGCAGATGTTTTGGAAAGTGACTCTGCCAAATATCAAATGGGCGCTACTTTATGGCATTATCCTAACCAATGCACGTGCGATGGGTGAATTTGGGGCGGTATCGGTGGTGTCTGGACATATCCGAGGCGAGACGAACACCATGCCTTTGATGATTGAAATTGCATACAATGAATACGCGTTTACCTTGGCATTTGCGCTGTCAAGCTTGCTTGCGCTACTTGCTTTGGTCACTTTGGCAGTTCAAGGCTTTATGAGTCGTAAAAAATAGCAGTCATACAGGTTTTATCAAACAAGCATTTACATATAAATATTTATTAATATAGCTAAAAAGGTATCTTCCATGAGTATTGAAATCCAAAACATTCATAAAGCTTTCGGTGATTTTGTTGCCTTGGGCGATATCAGCATCGATATTCCAACAGGTGAGCTAACCACTTTATTGGGTCCATCAGGCTGCGGTAAAACAACCTTACTGCGCATCATCGCAGGCCTTGAAAATGCAGACAGCGGGCGGATATATTTTGATGGTGTCGATGTGACCGACATACCAGTTCAGCATCGCGGTATCGGGTTTGTATTTCAGCAATATGCGTTATTTCGACATCAAACGGTTGCCCAAAACATTGGGTTTGGCTTGACACTTCTACCGCGTCATGCGCGCCCTTCGGTGGATGAAATTGATCGGCGTGTCGATGAGCTGCTTGACTTGGTGCAGCTTTCACACACCAAAACCCGCTACCCACATGAACTGTCAGGCGGACAGCGTCAGCGCATTGCTTTGGCGCGTGCATTGGCGACCAATCCTAAGCTGCTGCTGCTTGATGAGCCTTTTGGTGCGCTTGATGCCAAAGTGCGTAAAGAGCTGCGAGCTTCTCTCAAGGACATCCAGCGCGAAATTGGCATCACCAGCATCATGGTCACGCATGACCAAGAAGAAGCCCAAGCCATATCTGATAAGATTGTCATTATGAATCATGGGCAAATAGAGCAAATTGGCACGCCAAGCGAGCTGTTTGCTAAGCCAAGCAGTGACTTTGTGGTGGATTTTTTGGGCTTATAACATTTAAAAAACTAGCCCAAAATCCAACTGATAAAAAGCGCCTTAGCCAACAGTAATTTCAAAAGCTTGATAAATCGCTTCATCAAGCCTATCAACAGCGATGATATGAATACGGTTAAATTGTGAGTTATTGGCGGCAGGTGCATTGGCTTTGGGTACGATGGCATGGGTAAATCCATGCTTCATCGCTTCTTTGAGACGCTCTTGACCATTGGGCACAGGACGAATCTCCCCAGATAGCCCCACTTCACCGAACACACAAAGCCGATTGGGCAGCGCCTTTTCACGAATGCTAGAGGCGCAGGCAAGTAATACTGCAAGGTCTGATCCAGTCTCCATGACCTTAACGCCGCCAACGACGTTGACATACACATCCATACCACTGGTATGAATGCCGCCATGCCGATGCATTACCGCCAAAAGCATGGACAGTCTTTGATAATCAAGTCCCAATGCCATGCGGCGCGGCTGAGCTTGAGCGCTATCCACAAGCGCCTGGACCTCAACCAACAAAGGACGCGTACCTTCACGGCTGACCATGACGACCGACCCTGCGATGGGCTTATCATAACGGCTCAGAAAAATTGCCGATGGATTGGCGACTTCTTTTAAGCCTGTATCCGTCATCCCAAAAATACCCAGCTCGTTCACCGCACCAAAACGGTTCTTGACGGCGCGTATCATACGAAAGCGGCTATCTGATTCGCCTTCAAAATACAACACCGTATCGACCATATGCTCAAGCACTCTAGGTCCAGCCAAGGCGCCTTCCTTGGTGACATGCCCCACCAAAAATAGCGCGGTGCCTGTTTGCTTGGCATAGCGAGTCAAGATGGCTGCTGATTCACGGATTTGGGCGACACCACCAGGGGCAGACTGAATCATCTCTGTAAATAATGTCTGAATCGAATCAATCACCGCAATGGCTGGCTGCTCTGCAGTCAATGCTGCACAAATGGTATCGACATTGGTTTCAGCTAAGACGCGCAGGCGATCGGTTGGCAGACCAAGCCTTTTGGCACGCATTGCCACCTGAGATAGGCTTTCTTCGCCAGTGATATACAAAGCAGAGCCCGACAGTGAATCACCTGCTGCCATATTAATGGCAGTTTGTAATAAAATTGTCGATTTACCAATGCCAGGATCGCCACCAATGAGCACCACCGACCCTGCCACCAATCCACCACCAAGAACGCGATCAAATTCACCAATCCCAGTTGGCATACGCGTCTCAAGCGTAACGCCAACATGGTCTAAGGTCATCACACCGCTCACCGCTCCAGCGTAGTTGGCAGTTTTTCTAGGCGCAGCGGTGGCGGTTTTTGACTTATTATGGTGCGGTAAACTGGTGTTGGGCGCCTCAACGAGTGTATTCCACTCACCGCAATCCGTACATTGCCCTGCCCATTTTCCATAAATTGCCCCGCAATTTTGGCAAATATAGCTTGATTTAGCTTTAGCCATAGATTATCCTAGTTGATTAATCTTAATTGATTAATCAAATTGTAGCATTTTTTTTAGTATGCTTGCTAATTAACATCTTACGCAGCCCAAATACCCTATCAATCCTACCTGCAAAACGCCACTTTGACCCGTTTTTAAGCATAACTTTTAAAAATACATACATTTAATTTAATTATAGTACTTATCTTTCTTCATGTTTTGTGGTTTAATACTGCTTTTCACAGCGCCACTGTATTATCTTGTTACAATTTAAAGGCTTTATGAGTCTTTCTGTACAAATAACAGTGGATCGCCAATTTTCATTAAATGAGATCCAAACATGACTGCAAAGATAACTGCTCCAGATTTTGTTCGTCACCAAGCCTTGATTAATTGGGTGGCTGAAATTGCCGCTCTGACCAAACCTGCCGCCATCGAATGGTGCGACGGCTCCGAAGAAGAAAACCAGCGCCTGATCGATCTGATGATCGAAAACGGCACCATGATCAAATTAAATGAAGACAAGCATCCAAATTCATATCTGGCGTTCTCAGATCCGACAGATGTTGCGCGTGTCGAAGATCGTACTTATATCTGCTCAAAAGAAGAAATCGACGCAGGCGCGACCAATAACTGGATCGAGCCAGGTCAAATGCGCGCCAAATTAAACGAGTTGTTCGATGGCTGTATGGTAGGTCGCACCATGTATGTGGTACCTTTTAGCATGGGTCCTTTGGGCAGCCACATTGCCCATATCGGCATCGAAATCACAGATAGTCCTTATGTCGTTGTCAGCATGCGCAAAATGGCGCGTATGGGCAAAGAAGTTTATGATGTGCTTGGCACCGATGGCGAGTATGTGCCATGCGTCCACACTGTGGGCGCACCACTGACCGAAGGACAAAAAGATGTGGCATGGCCATGCAACGATGACAAATACATCGTACATTTCCCCGAGACTCGTGAAATCTGGTCATATGGATCAGGCTATGGCGGCAATGCTTTGCTTGGCAAAAAATGCCTAGCGCTACGCATCGCCTCTGCCATGGGCCGTGAACAAGGTTGGTTGGCTGAACATATGCTGATCTTGGGTGTCACCAACCCACAAGGCAAAAAGCACTACATCGCTGCAGCATTCCCATCAGCGTGCGGTAAAACAAACTTTGCCATGCTCATTCCACCAGCAGGCTATGAAGGCTGGAAAGTCGAAACCGTCGGTGATGATATCGCATGGATTAAGCCTTCTGCAGACGGCAAACTTTACGCCATCAACCCTGAAGCAGGCTTCTTTGGTGTTGCGCCAGGCACCAACACCAAAACCAACTCAAACTGCATGAGCACTTTGGTGTCTGATGTCATCTACACTAACGTCGCCGTTACCGATGATGGCGAAGCTTGGTGGGAAGGTAAAACTAAAGAAACTCCAGAAAACTTAACGAACTGGAAACGTGAGCCACATACAGGTGAAGAGCGTGCGGCACATGCCAATGCACGATTTACCGTCTCTGCCAAACAATGTCCATCCATCGATCCACAGTGGGAGAATCCTGAAGGCGTGCCAATTTCTGCTTTCATCTTTGGTGGTCGCCGTGCAGATACCGTACCTTTGGTATCAGAAGCATTTGATTGGGTAGATGGGGTTTATAAAGCGGCAACCATGGGTTCTGAAACCACAGCTGCTGCAACTGGTCAACAAGGTGTTGTGCGCCGCGATCCATTTGCGATGTTACCATTTGCTGGCTATAACATGGCTGACTACTTCAACCATTGGTTACAAATGGGCGAAAATGTTGGCAAAACAGCTGAAGCGGCAGGCAATCAGCTGCCAAAAATGTTCAAAGTCAACTGGTTCCGCCGTGACGAAAATGGCGACTTTGTATGGCCTGGCTTTGGTCAGAACATGCGTGTTCTACAGTGGATCATCGAGCGCTGTGAAGGTACTGCGAATGCTGTGCACACTCCAATTGGCTTGGTGCCAACTTATGATGACATCAACTGGGATCAGTCTGATTTTAGCAAGGCACAATTTGAGCTTGTGACCAGTCAAGACAAAGATGCTTGGATCAAAGAGCTTGAAAGCCATGCTGAGTTGTTTGATAAGCTGGGTGAGCGTATGCCAGAAGCACTCAAAGCGCATAACGCCAAACTAAAAGCTGACATTGAGCAAGCATAAGCGATCGTCGTCAAACAAAAAGCGGAAAATATGTTTTCCGCTTTTGTTTAATAACTCATTAATAAAAGTAATTGGTTGACCGGTGCACAACAAAAAAACCAGCTTTTTCATAAAGCTGGTTTTTTTGTTAAATCGTTTAAAGCATATCACAAATTATTTATTTGGAACGGTCAAAACTTGCCCGATGCGCAAATCAGCAGTCGGCTCCAAATTATTCATCTTCGCAAGCTCTTGGGTGCTAATCCCATAGCGCCGCGCCAAAGCTATCAGCCCATCACCTGCTTTGACGGTATATGTCGTGGTGAGCTTAGGTACTTTTAACGTTTGTCCGATGCGCAGATTAGCATTGGAAGCTAAGCCATTCGCCGCTGCCAAGTCGCTGATTGGTACACCAAAACGATTTGATAATAGGGTTAGGCTCTCACCAGCTTTGACGGTATAGTTTTCAGTTGCCCCAATGTTTGTATTGGAAGATGCGCGCGTAGAGCTGGTTCGCGTGCTTTCTGAGCGAGATGGCGCACTGTTTTCCAACTGAGCGTCGCTAGGCAATTTGAGTGTTTGACCAATTAAGACGCCATCTGTCACACTCAAGCCATTTTCATTTGCCAAAGCATGTAGGCTGATGTTATATCTGCGAGCGATGGCGGTTAGACTTTCTCCAGCAGATACTTTGTGGGTTGCTGGATTGGTATTGGCTGCTGGTGTGCTTTGTCGAGATGGCGTTTGCTGGGCTGATGCTGGCTGAGGTTTTACTTTACCAGAGACAAGCCACAATCTTTGACCGATCAGGATATGTGCATCATTTGCCAAATTATTATAACTGGCAAGCTGACCGACAGTTAAGCCATGGGCAGCAGCCACAGATGTGAGGCTATCGCCGGCACGCACGGTGTAGCTTTCGGGTTTGTTTGCTGACGGCGGGCTTGAGGTAGTAGATGTGGTGCTGGCCGGTCTGGCACCGCTAGGCAATTTGAGTGTTTGACCAATTAAGACGCCATCTGTCACGCTCAAGCCATTTTCATTTGCCAAAGCATGTAGGCTGATGTTATATCTGCGAGCGATGGCGGTTAGACTTTCTCCAGCAGATACTTTGTGGGTTGCTGGATTGGTATTGGCTGCTGGTGTGCTTTGTCGAGATGGCGTTTGCTGAGCTGATGCTGGCTGAGGTTTTACTTTACCAGAGACAAGCCACAATCTTTGACCGATCAGGATATGTGCATCATTTGCCAAATTATTATAACTGGCAAGCTGACCGACAGTTAAGCCATGGGCAGCAGCCACAGATGTGAGACTATCGCCGGCACGCACGGTGTAGCTTTCGGGTTTTGGCTTGGGTTTTGGTGCAGGCTCAGGACGCGGCTGACTTGGCGGTGGAGCTACCGAGACAGACGGCGGTGGAGGTGGTGCTACTGGTACCGAAGCTGTCACAGGCGGGAGCTGTGGCTGAGGAGTCGGTTCAGGCGCAGGGCTAGGCGCTACTGTTTGTACAGGCTGTACAGGCGGCGTGATAGCTTGAGTTTTTGGCTTATCCGAAAAACTCAACATCTTAGTTTCACCACGAGCGTCCAAAACCGACTGGCTGGTTTGTACTGCGTTTAGCTGGATGTTTCCATCTTGGGGACTGATCGCAGGGACTTCAGGACTGGTTTTTTGAATTTCTGCTACGATCAGATCTATTTCAGACTTCGATAAAGCCGGCTCCTGGACGATGGTATTATTTGGTGTGACTTGTGCGATGGTGGTTGGCAGCGTATTAGATGCAATCAACTCTTGCTGAGAGCTTGTGTTTACCGAAGCGCCTGACTTAGGCACCACATAGGTGATGCTTTGGGCGGGTGCTGTTGCGATATAGTCACCACCAAATCCATAGCCTTTTAAAGAAGCCAGCTGATTATCAATTTGGTTCGGCAAACTGTCAGGAATGACGATACGATTAGGACCGATCTCATCAACGGTAAGGTTTAAAAGCGCAGGGTTTAGTAAACGAAGCTCGCTGACTGGCAAGCCTGTCACTGTGGCAACTTCAGATAGGCTCACCCCATAATTAACTGGCACCGTTCTAAAATGGCTGTGATTGGCGATGGCGGGTAAATTAACACCATAAGTATTTGGGGACTTGACAATTTGAGCGACTGCTAAGAATCTTGGCACATAGTTCATTGTTTCAGTTGGCAGCTTAAGCGACCAATAATCCGTTGGTAGCCCTTGATCTTGGTTGGCTTTGATGGCGCGTGAAACTCGTCCAGGCCCTGCATTATAAGCTGCTAATGCCAACTCCCAAGAACCAAACTGGTTATACAAACTTGTTAAAAAGTCATAAGCGGCGCGCGTTGATTCAATCACATCACGCCGACCATCATAGGTCGCACTTTGGTTCAAGCCATAGATGCGACCTGTGCTAGGGATAAATTGCCAAAGACCAGCAGCGGCAGCATTGCTGGTCGCCGTTGGGTCATAGGAGCTTTCAATGATGGGTAAAAGCGCTAATTCAGAGGGAATGCCGCGTCTTTCGGCTTCAGCGACAGTATGATGCAGATAGCGAGAAGCTCGCGCGGTCAAGCGATCCAAATAAGTTTGACGCGTATAAAACCATGATTTTTGAGCTTCGATTCTTGCATTGGTAACTTCATTCATGCGATAGCCGCGGCGAATTCGATCCCACAAGTTACCGTAGCGCTGAATCGCCAGCTCATCGCCCTCTACCATGCTCATGTCGGTCGCTTGCAGTAGCGCTTCTAATGCGTCAAGCATCTCAACATCCAAAACACCTGTGTCAGTATTACCCGACGAGATTTGAATCTGCTGATTAGGCTTAGCTTGAGGAATTGGTTTTGGGGTCTGGCTGACAGGCTTAGAAGGTGTACTAGTGCTACTACAAGCAACCAAAATACAAGATGAAATGGCAAGACTGAGCGGCTTTAAGATCTGTTTAGAAATGGGGGATTTGGAGTGTTTTGTCATTTTCATGTCCTTTGGTCACCTAACTCAGTGATTGCTATAAAGCCAAATTGGCAAAATCAAGCCAACCAGCTGTTTCAAGCGATAATAATGCCTTATTTTGGCAAATTTGGCAACCTTTTGGACAGCAAATGGGTAATAAAAACCACCGAATTGACTTACAAAACGGTGGCTCGATCAAATCAGTTTAGAATCTTAACTCATTCAACCGTGACTTGTGACACCGATCTTAATAATACAGCATGATTGCCCACCTGAGAAAAAGTGGCGCGCGAAGCGGTCTTGATCGTCACAGGTTTGCCGTCTTGGGTCCAAGTCTCGGTGGTCACAATCTGCGCCCTAGCTTGATTGCCGGTAGCAACCACATCTGTCACATCAATGCGATAGCGATAGCCACTGGATTTAGCCCAGCTTTTTTGAAGAAGCTGTAGGTAGCCTTCTTTATTTAAACTGGTCGTTTTGCCACCGCGAGATAGCGAAATGATGGCATCATCAGCGATCAATCTTGAAATTTGAGCAATGTTTTGGGCGTTAGCGGCGCTGCTCATGCTTGAGGCATATCGGCTAACATCCTGCTCATTGATGGCATAAGCATTGGTGGTGATCAAGCTTTGAACACCAAGTGCGCCAATGAATAAGCCAATGCTGGCACCTTTGCCAAATGATTTGCCTTTAAATTTACTTATCGATCGAATCGCGGCCGTTAGCATACTTGCAGCAGCGGCTTTTTTTAAAATAGAACGGGTGCTGTGTTTCATAAACCAACCCTTATATTAATATACTTATAAATGAATGACTTCCCCGTACTCATGACGGAATGATCTTAAGCTAAAATAGCATAGTAAGCTTAAAGCATGATGGCAAATTGTTACATTTTGTTTCATTTAGAAGTGATTTGGCAGAGTCAGACTATTTTTCATCAAAAGGCGCATCTTCTTCAAGTTTTGCACCAAGTCGTGCCATGCGTCTGTCCATCAGCTGACGAGCAAGGGTTTGCATATCATCGACACGATCAAACTCATCGACAATCTCAAGCCCAAGTAAAGTCTCAAGCACATCTTCCAAGCTCACCAAGCCCTTGACTTCACCAAACTCCCCCACTGCCAAAGCAATGTGAACGCGCTCTTTGAGCATCAAATCAAGCAAATCAAACAATTTCATCTTGGCAAACACAAAGTTAATATCGCGCCGAAACTGCTTGATGGGCGTATGAATCTCTTGGTTTGCCTTGGCGATTAATAAATCAGACTTTAAGACAAACCCTGTTGCATTATCTAAATCTTCATCAAAAATCGGAAAGCGTGAAAATGGTAGCTTAGGATATTGAGCAAACACATCGCCGACAGTCATATTTTCATCAAATGCACTGACGACCGAGCGCGGCGTGACGATATCTTCGACATTGATCACACTGAGCGCCAGAGAGTTTTTGATAATTCGCGTTTCCATCTCGCTCATCTGACCTGAGCTTTCACCTTGATTAGCAAGCGCCAAAAACTCATGACGATTGAAGCTGCTTTCTTGATTACCGCGCGTCAGCATTCGTGAAATCTTTTCTGTCACCCAAATGATCGGTAATAACGCCACATTAATTGCACGCACATAATACGCCACAGGCATCGCAAAGCGTCGCCAATATGCCGTACCAATCGTTTTTGGGATAATTTCTGTGCCAATTAAGATAATCAGCGTCATCACGCCGCTAAATACCCCAAACCAAGCATTGCCAAATACAATCACCGCTTGAGCGCCTGCCCCAAGTGAGCCCAGTGTATGCGCAACGGTATTTAGCGTCAAGATTGCCGAAATTGACTTTTCAATATTATCAACTTTGACACTTTTAAGCAGTGCTGCGCCCTTAGGATCGTCCTCAGCCAGGGTGTCAATATATGAAGGCGTCATCGTCAAAAGCGCCGCCTCAGAGATTGAACATAAAAAGGATACAATCAGCGATAAGGAGATGAAGAAAATCAACAAGGCAAGGTTGGTAGGTGTACCGCCGAGCTCAAAAGCAGCGTGTGCGGTCAAGGGGATAAAAATAGCCGCCAATAATGCAGCAAAAATCAGGCGTGAAACAGATGCATTTGCCAAATTTCGGGGTCGCGGTCGGGACATATACGATGTAAAATTGCAAAAATTAGCACTCATATTAAGTGAAAATTAAGCGATGTGCAAGTATTGTTTTTAGTGTATTTTATCGCACATCAGTAACAACACCAAAAATCCATGTCAGACCCCCAAAAATATGCTATGATATGCGTTATTTTGACTTTTACTTGAGTGATTTAGATAGATACATTTCTCAAGTAAGGTTTATATTTTGGAAATGGGCGGTGGCTGTGGATCATGATTGAAATAGTCCACCGTCTTTTAAGATTTAGGAGTTTTTGATGTTAGATTTATTTATCACTGCCGCGCACGCAACCGCAGGCGCACCTGCAGGTCAGCAGTCATTATTTATGAACCTGCTGATTCCTGTAGCGTTTTTTGCAATTTTCTATTTTTTGATCATTCGCCCACAATCAAAGCGCAACAAGCAGCACAAAGCCATGGTGGATAGCCTAGCTGCAGGTAATGAAGTTGTGTTCGCTGGCGGTCTGATCGGTCGCGTTAAGAAAGTTGAAGGCGACTATGCTGTAATCACACTGAATAACTCAACTGATGTTAAAATTCAGCGTGCAAGCGTCCTGATGGTGCTACCTGCCGGTACCATTGACAACATCTAACCCATCCTAAGCCCAAGCATTGACTTAGATAAATTAATTAATTGCTTGGGTCAGTTTTTTTGCAAATTGATGAGATGAATTCATCATCTTGCTCTATCTAATAAGAATACCCTATGCACTACCCTGCTTGGAAATATATATTAATTGCTGTGGTGCTCTTTATCTCTGGCATCTACGCATTACCCAACCTATATCCTGATGAGCCTGCTGTGCAAATTACAGGCGCGAGCGCAGGTACACAATTAACTCAAGATGTGCTGACACAAGCTGAGGGTCTGCTGACACAAGCAGGACTAAGTCACCATAATGGCAGCTTTGAAAATAACAGTGCACTGCTTCGCTTATCAAATGCTGAAGATCAGCTTAAGGCACAAGAAGTGCTGCGCCGAGACTTAGGCGAACAGTATGTGGTCGCACTTAATTTGGCACAAACTACGCCTGAATGGCTACGCAATTTGGGCGCTGCTCCCATGAAGCTTGGTCTGGACTTGCGCGGCGGCGTGAGATTTGTGTTAGAAGTTGATATGGCAAAAGCGCTTGAACAGCGTCTCACCACCGCCAGCCAAGATGTACGCCGTACACTGCGTGGCGAGCAGATCCCAGTTCAAAGTCTGCGCATGACCGATAATGGCATGGTGCTGACTTTCATCAATACAGACGATCGTGGGCGCGCTCAGTCTGTGCTACAAAATCAAGTTGGTACAGACTTTGCACTGCGTCCCTTTGCTGATACTGAAGGGGCGGCGCTTGAGCTGACTTATACTGATGCTAAAATTCAAGAAATTAATGACTATGCTGTCGGTCAAAACTTAACCACGCTTAGAAATCGTATCAATGAGCTTGGCGTGGCTGAAGCATTGGTACAATCTCAAGGCGCTAACCGCATCGTCGTTGAGCTGCCTGGCGTGCAAGACACCGCGGAAGCCAAGCGTGTTTTGGGTCGTACTGCCAATCTTGAGTTTCGCATGGTGAGCGAACAGGACATGAATTATGCAGGCGGCATCCCACCGGCAGGTACCGAAGCTTTTCCGTTTGGTTCTTTGGATGGTCAGCCTATGCTGCTTGAGCGTCAGTCCATCATCACAGGTGAGCGCGTTCAAGGGGCGCAGTCAGGTTTGGATGAGAATGGACGCCCACAGGTGAATATCACCCTGGATACAGCAGGTGGCAGACTCATGCAAAACGCCACTCGCACCGCTGTGGGCAAACAGATGGCAGTGCTATTTATTGAAAATAAACAACGGGTCAGCTTTGAAGAAGATTCTGCAACTGGCGAGCTTGTCGAGGTGCGCACGCCTTATACCGAGTCACGCATCATAAACCGCGCGACCATTCAGGCGGTTTTAGGCTCTTCATTTGTGATCACAGGTTTGGATTCAGATGCAGAAGCAGGCGAGCTTGCACTCCTATTGCGCTCAGGTGCCTTGGCTGCACCGATGTACTTTGTCGAAGAGCGAACCATTGGTCCTTCTTTGGGTCAAGATAATATCGACAAAGGTTTGTTCTCGACACAGGTCGGCTATCTTTTGGTGTTCTTATGGATGATTGTGTTTTATCGTGCGTTTGGCGTGATTGCTAATATCGCCCTAGCCTTTAACGTCATTATGATGGTTGCCATCATGTCCATATTAGGCTCATCATTGACTTTGCCTGGTATCGCCGGGATTGTATTAACCATCGGTATGGCGGTTGATGCCAACGTCTTGATCTTTGAGCGTATTCGCGAAGAGCTTGCTAATGGGGCTCGTGCAAAATCCGCCATCGTGGCAGGTTTTGATCGTGCGTTTAGCTCAATTTTTGATGCTAACATCACCACGCTATTGATTGCATTTATCTTATTTGCCATTGGTACCGGACCGATCAAAGGGTTTGCAATTACGCTTGCGATTGGTATTATCAGCTCTTTGTTTACTGCGATTTTAGTAACTCGTGCCATGATTCAGATTTGGTATGGTCATCGCAAAAACTTAACCAAACTTAGCATCGGTTAGGAGTTAAAAATGAATAACGAAAATAACCCTATCGACCCAAACGCAGCACAGCCACCGCGCCGTCGTCGTGCGCCGCGTCGTGACGGAAAAGGCGCCAATGCTGCCACCAATCAAAATGCCCTAGCCGATCAATCACTGATTGCCGAAGCAGGCGATGAAGCTGCCGAAAAAGCCGGTGGCGTCAAGCTCATCGCCAATCAGCGCATCATTCCTTTTATGAAGCTTGAGAAGCCCATGATGGCATTTTCGGTGCTTTTTATACTTGCAGGACTGATAGCGCTTATAGTTAAGGGTTTAAACTTTGGACTGGACTTTACAGGCGGTGTGTCTGCCAATGTCGCATACGAGCAGCCCGTCGAACAAGCACAAGTCGTTCAGGCATTGGCAGATAATGGCTTCAATGATGCAGTTGTCCAATACTTAGGAACGCGCCAAGAGCTTTTGGTGCGCTTACCACCCCAAGATGGCTCAGCCGAAAACCTAAGCGCTGCTTTGGATCAGATTCTCAATTTTCCAAATAACCCATCAACCATCGATAGCATCAGCATCATCGGGAGTCAGCTGGGTAATGAAATTTACCTAAACTCCTTGCTCGCCATGTCGGTGGCACTGGGAATGATGCTGCTTTATGTCGCGACGCGCTTTCAGTTCAAGCTCGCCTTGGGTGCTGTGCTGGCTTTGTTTCATGATGTGATCATTGTCGTTGGCGTGTTTGCCATTATGGGTTGGCCGTTTGATCTGACGGTTTTGGCAGCTGTTTTGGCATTGATTGGTTATTCGGTGAATGATACCATCGTCGTCTATGACCGTATTCGTGAGAATTTTCGCCGAGTGCGCGGTCTGACACCTCGTCAAGTACTTGACTTATCATTGACCGAAACCCTAAGACGCACCATCATGACTGTAGGTACAGTATTTGTCGTGGTTGTCGCGATGCTATTTTTGGGCGGTGATGGTCTGTATTGGTTCTCTGTGGCATTATTTATCGGTTTGATCGCTGGTACTTATTCATCGGTCTATATCGCAAGCTCGATTCCACTCATGATGGGCTTGTCTAGAGAAGATTTTGTCGTCAAAATCAAACCTGAATTTGAAGAAGAAGTGGTGGTATTTGCCGATCCTGAACTTCAAAATACCAAAGATTAAGCCGCTTAAGGCTCACATAACCACGCTCTAATTTGGGCGTGGTTTTTTTTATGGATAGTTTGAATAATTGAAAATTCGCCCTATCATTGACTCAATGTTTAAAACAAAAATCGCCCTAAGTCATGCTTGGGCGATTTGATATCCTGTCAAACTGCTTAACGGCGATAAGCAAGCTCGGTTAAGATTGTCTCAGCGTCACTCCAGCGGTTTGCGCTGTTTGATGCGCCTAATAATACGACGATTGCAGGACGATTATTGACATTGGTTTCCATGACGACGCTATAACCAGCTTCGCGGATATAGCCAGTTTTTTGAACACCGATCGGATAAGCACCTTCTCTCACTAGACGGTTGGTATTGTTGCCTTTGTAGGTGCGATTACCACTGTTATAATTTGTGATATAAAAATCATAGGTCGGCGCTGTGGAGAAGTTGCGGATACTGTGATAACGAGGGTCACTATTGACTGCCTTCATCATGATCAATAGATCATTAGCAGATGACATATTGCGCGGATCTAAGCCTGATGAGTCACTAAATTTTGTCTGATACATGCCTAGATCGCGCGCTTTTTGGTTCATGGCGGCGATAAAGGCATCATAACCGCCTGGATAAGTACGCGCCAAAGCCTTAGCGGCTGGATTTTCAGAACGCATGAGCGTCATCAGAGTAAATTCAGAGCGTGTCATACGGTCGCCAGCTTTTAGGCGTGTGCTTGCTTGTTTAGCACCCACCAAATCCGAAGCAATCAAAGTAATCTCTTCACGCATATCAAGCTCAGCATCCAAGATAACCATCGCCGTCATTACTTTACTGATAGATGCGATCGAGCGCTGAACATCCGCATTCTTACCATAGATTGGCTTACCATCCTGCAAATCATACACCAAGACCGCCGCAGAACTTGTACTGACGGGCAGATCATAAAAACTGCCAGCATAGCTGGTTTGGCTGCTATAATTGGTTACCTGAGCGCTAGGCGCACTGGTCATTGCATAGGTGGTGGTGTGAGTTTGGGTTGTGGCGGCAAGCTGCGGCTGAATATCAACTCTGGTAGCAGTATACGCTTGTGTTGCAGGTTGTACGCTGACTTGTGTTCTTGTGCTTACCTGAGCGGCAGGCTCAATATAAACAGACTGAGATGTGGTCATCTGAGCAGGCTGCACGGTCACACGCTGCTGGCTTTGATCGATTGAGAATGCATGTGCGCTGTGCGCCCCAGCAGTCATCGCAAGTAAAATTGCCAAATTTTGGCTGTTTCGCTTGATGGATTTCATGGACTGTCCCCTTTTTCGGATATATCCTATTTTACCACAAAAATTGTGGGATTTTACTTACAGCAATAATTTTCATTAATTGTTACAAATTTATAATGAAAGTTTTGCAGTACCGTTAAATAATATAGCTATCTGTAAGGTATCAAGCACACAATTTAACTAAATTTAATGTAGCAAAGTATAGACTGTGATCAATTTCACCCGACCAAACTCCATCTCAAAAAGCGTCCAATTAATCAGCCTAACCCTTAAAACACATGCCCTCAATAGTGAAATTCAAACAAGCGGATATTTGCCGTCTGATATAGCCTACCCAAACTTACAAGCAGGTGATCAGACCGCAAATACCACCTCAAACTCGTTTTAGACCTGCAAGGCACCACGGCGGATCTGATCGCGCTCAAGCGACTCAAACAGCGCCTTAAAATTCCCCTCGCCAAACCCTTCTCGGTAATCACCTTTACGCTGAATGAATTCAAAAAACACTGGACCTAACGCGGTTTCTGAAAAAATTTGCAATAACAATCGGGGATGACCGCCTTCGGTGGTCCCATCTAGCAAGATGCCACGACTTTGGAGTGCGGACACATCCTCGCCATGACCCGGCAGTCGCTCATCAAGCATCTCATAATAGGCATCGTTAGGCGCAGTCATCAATGGTATGCCAGCTGCTTTTAGCTGATCGATGGCATTGGTCAAATCGTCTGTCAAAAGCGCGATATGCTGTATGCCTTCGCCTCCAAACGCCATGAGATATTCCTCGATCTGACCGCCGCCTTGTTTGGCTTCTTCATTGAGCGGGATTCGGATTAAGCCATCAGGCGCCGTCATCGCGCGACTGGTCAAGCCTGTGTATTCACCCTTGATGTCAAAATAGCGCATTTCTTGAAAATTAAATAGCTTTTCATAAAATTTCGCCCAATAATCCATCCGACCACGATAAACATTGTGCGTCAAATGGTCAATGACCTCAAAACCATAACCAACAGGATTGGGATTGACGCCTTCAAGAAATTCAAAATCAATATCATAAATGGATTTACCAGCCTCAAATCGATCAATCAAATACAGCGGTGCGCCGCCAATACCGCGGATGGCAGGCAGACGAAGCTCCATGACCGATGTCGGTATCTCAATGGGCTTTGCGCCCAATTCAATCGCCCGACGGTACGCAAACTGTGCATCACGGACACGAAATGCCATGCCACAAGCTGATGGACCATGCTCATTGGCAAAATACATCGCCTCAGAATTGGGCTCGCGATTGACAATAAAATTAATACCGCCCTGACGATACAACAGCACATCCTTTGAGCGATGCTTGGCAACCAAACTAAATCCCATTTTTTCGAATAATGGCTCAAGCACATTTGGCGTTGGGCTTGCAAACTCTACAAATTCAAAACCACACAGTCCCATTGGGTTTTCAAATAAATCTGCCATAAAATACTCCTTTTGTGGGTGATGCTACTTGTCTTTCAGTGATGACTTATCATAAAATAAGCGAAAATTGCGCACAAATGGAATTTTTATCATAATTATTGGATAATCCTATGAATATTACTTTTCGTCAGCTCAAAGCTTTTGCCAGCATCGCGCGCCATCACAGCTTTAGTAAGGCAGCCGCTGAGCTGCACTTGACTCAATCATCCCTAAGCGGGCTGATCAAAGAGATGGAAAAGCAGCTGGATATGCGCCTATTTGACCGAACCACACGCCAAATCCATTTGACGGAAGCCGGTGAGCGGCTGCTACCGCATGCCAATAAAGTGCTCAATGATATGCAGCTGATGAGTCATGAAGTCCATGATTTACAAGACTATCACCAAGGTAAAGTGCGTATCGCAGCGCCGCAGCAGCTAGCCGCCGCTTCGATACCCAAACTGATCCGCTTATTCAAAGAGGCGTATCCTGATATTCAAGTGACTTTGATTGACTGCTCAATTGAAGAGGTGGTGGATCATGTGCAGATGCTGGAGGCGGACATTGGGCTAGGACCTGATCTTTTGCATAGTAATGAGCTGATGCAGACCAGGCTGTTTCGGTCATCCTTTGGACTGGTGGTGCGTGCAGATCATCCCCTAGCAGACTCAAAGGCGCTGACATGGCAGGATCTTAATGAAGGTGATTTGATCACAGTGCAAGCACCTTTTGCCGACCATATCAATGAAAAGCTACCTTTGGATATTCGCACGCGTCTGTTTCGCAGCGATTATCAAGTCAATTTTTTATCAACGGCTTTGGGCATGGTCAAAGAAGGACTTGGGATCACCATGGCGCTTGGCTATGCCAAATCTTGGGTGGATGAACAAGGCTTGGTCATGATTCCGATTCATGAGCCGCAGATTGGCTATGAATTTTTACTATATAAACACCGCCAACGCAGCCAAACGCCCGCCATGAAAAGCTTTGAAAATTTTCTGCTCAAAGCCTCCAAAGACTGGCTGCTGCATATTTAAAGACCTCCTTAGGTTTATAAGAGGTCTAGTATGCCAAAGCGTTATGCTCACTCAAATGATGTGTCACCTTCTTGAGATGGGCTGACGTCATCATCGATCGATGGTGGCTCATCATAAATGCCCTCACCTACCGCACCCTCACCCGTCAGTAGCGCGATGAGCATTTGGCTGTATTTATCGTCACCTGACTTGATGCGCTCCACAAGCTCGCGGCTATAATCCATCACATTCACCGAGTTTTGGGCATTTGGTGTACGCAGATGGGCAGGCAGACGCGCAAATTCATCTTTTTGAACTGGCGTGATGGTTGTAAACACATCAATCAGCATGGGCTGCTCTAGGCGCAGGCTTGAATTTTCTTTATTTACAAAGGGGTTGGGCAGGTATTGACGCTGATGTATCCAGCCAATTTTATTACCTGTCAAGCCATAATGTGACAGCGGCTGATAAGGTGAAGGTTCAACTTCCGTCATTTGATCTCGATACTGGACATCGGATTGGTAGCCATAGCTAATTTTTGCCAAGGCGTTTAATAACATTCTGACAAATAATCGACTGTCAATTTTGACTTCGGTGGGCGACTCTTCGTGATCTTGAGCGTGATTAACATTGACAACTTCAATGACACTTTGCCCATCTTCAATCGTGCGCTCCACATTCCCAAAGCTTGGCTCGGCAAATTCGCTATAATTATCCACGATGCTACGATATAAAGTATCGGCAAATAAATATCGAGCATAAGCTTGGTCTTGGGCATTGGGATTTAGGCGGATGATTCGCCCTGTGCCTTTGATGGTATCGACGGCTTTGGATGATAAATTATCCAACAGATTGGGCATCATAAGAACAGTGTCATCATTGACCATCTCAAACGCACTCACATCCAAGCTATCAAAGCTTTGTTTTTTGGCATGCCACACATACCCAATCAGATCTTTGGCAAAGTCAGGCGGCAGGCTGCCATCATTAAGGCGAATGGCTAGCCACTTATCACGCCACTTGGTGCCAAGCTGTTTATCAAGAGTTTCACTATTGAGCATGGCAAAATTATCCGCCCACAGATAAACAATACCTTGCTTTAGGTCAATATAAAGCGGCTGATTCAGATACAGCGCGATATTTTTGGCATCATAACTGATGGCAGGCAGCGCGGTAAATTTTCCAAGCAGTGGCTGATAATTACCCTTGATACTCAAGGCGCTTGGCTCAATCAAATAAGCATTGAGTAATTTGGCTTTTTTTTGTTCAAGCGCGGTATCTTCTTGATTGCGCTCGGCATTATAACCAGCTTCATTGGCAGCACGGATGGCGCTGTCGCTCAGCTCCTTTTCCTGCAGCTCATCGTACAATAAATCAAACTGCTCAGAAGGGGTCATATTTTTGGTACTGCTCAAAAAAGCTTCAATATCAAAGCTTTCAATGCCAGCTTCTTGTAATTCGTACCGCTCATTGATGCACGCTAAATATGTCTTGCGAATTTGATCAAATGCTTGGGTTTTTTCGATATCTTCCATCGCGACCTTTTGCTCAGCCATCAATGCCTTAGTCAAAGAGATATAGGCTGTGTCATGCTGAGTCTCACAGTGCTGAGCTAGATTTTGATCGCTGTGATCGGCTTGAGCTGCCAATGCCTGCTCGCGAATTGCGTTAGAAACAAAAATATCCGTTTCATAACCAAAAGAGCTGCGCATTTGTGCTGTGATGGCTTCTGATAAATCTTGTTTTGCTGTGGCTGAGCTGACAGCTTTGGGTGCGACAGCAGCGGTATTTGCGCAGCCTGTCAAAGCCGCCAAACATACCAGCGCCGCAATTGGGTTTAATTTAGTTTGCATAAATCACTCTCAGTCTTATTATTTATCTGTTAAGTCAGCGTCACTGTCATCAAGGATTAAGGCGGCGTCACTGTCATCAATGACGGCGTCGTAATCATCGCGAGCTTGTCTTGCCAATTCACCCAATTTAATATCTTGGCGAATGGTATGAACCCAAGCATTCCCATCTGAGCTATCTTTAGTGCCATCAATGAGCTTTGAGGCATAAGGATGAGCGATCGGCTGACTGCTAAAGCGTGTTTGGGCAATGGTCTGCGTTCGTGTATTTTGCATGTGCTGATTGATGCTTTGGATGTACTGCAAACCAATGAGCTGACCACGACTGTTTAAATAATAATATATATGATCCGACGAGCTCATCGGCATGATCGACTCAAGTAGCGCCAATGCACTGCCAATATCATCTGTGTGATGACCTTGATTAATCAGCACCCAATCATCAATGATTTGCTTAATTTTGGCGGCATTGATCGGATCGTCTGAATCTTCAGAGTAACGCTCAGGATGGGCATCAACATAAGCTTTTAGATCTTTGGCGATGTATTTTAAGATAACACCGATATATTTGCCGACTTCTTGTTTAGATAGGCTTAATTTTATTGCTTGAGTTGCTCCAAGCTTACGCGCATAAGGATCGCTCGTCATCACCACTGGCGTGAATCGCTCGACATCCAATTCACCAAATCCTGCCAAATAGCCATTAACCATAGCTTCATAAATAACATCTGTGGGAATGACGCCCTCAAGCGGTTTGGGTAAATAAAATTTCACCATGCCATCTTTAGTGTCTTTGGGCAGCGGCGCATACTTGTGCAAAGCAAGCGCGCTGACAGGCAGCGCAGCTGATGCATCAACTGTTATCGATCCTTGGTCAAAGTCAATCAATATCGGCGCTTGGATGGATTGCTTGGCAGTTGGTGATTCATAATCCAAAGCCATCACCGAATTGATTCTGCGCTGAGCAGGCGCGTAGTGGCTAAGAATTGTAAAGGCGGTATTTTCATACTGATAAAAATTCTTAGCATCAAGCTGCTCTGGCGTTTTTTTCATATAATCCAGCATAGATGACATCATGTTGGTATATATGCCGCCCATATCTTCGGGTAATGGTAAAGGCAGCGGCTCCATCGCGTCACTGTCTGCGCCAGTGTTGGTCGGTTTTTTTCGTTCTGACAGCTTCATGGACTTATAAGCCTCAAACCACTGTCGTAACACCGGCTTTGGCTCATCTGAATCCGCCTCACTCATAAGTAGCTTAAAAAACACCTGGGTATCCAGTTCGTCAGCTTCTTCCAAACTGGTCGGTCTTTGAACATCATCAATAGGCTCATCTAAGCTCATGGCAATGCAATATGAGCCATCAAAATGTGTCTGTAAAAAACTCTCTGGGCTATTAGCCAGCGTCTTACCTTGGCGGCGTAGATTTTCATTGGCTGTCAGCTGAGTCTGTGAACATTCACGAATCAGCGACCTAACATCCAGCTGTTTGGCGGTCAAACCTCGATCTATATAACCTAGCGGATCCATATAAACCATCCCGTACCACACATCTTGATCACAGACCAAAAACTGATTATATGCCATCAGATAGCCATCATAAGCCTCACCCGTCAAGGAGGGATGCTTGCGACCGGCAGACAGCACTTGGTTTAAATCTCGTTGATAACTGGTAGCGCATTGACGGATATTGGCGATGTCATCGATTTGATAGCTCTGTGCGTTGGATTTTTGGGCATCAAAGTCTTGATTTGCTTGAGTGATACAGCCATCGATGACTTTAAGCTGATCTTTAATTTTCCGATCTTTGACAGTGAGTGTGGGATTGTCTGAGACGATTTGATCGAGGGTCTCGGCTGCATCGCTTAAGCAGCGATATTGATTCATATAAGCAGCCATGATGTCTGAATCAGCCGTCAAATACTGCGCATCCATTGCTGCCTCTCGGGTGATGGCGTGATCAGGTATGGCGCCCTTTTTTTCGTCATCGTAGCGCAAATAAGGCAAAGACCCCTCTTCGTTTAGATAATCTTCAGTCGTACGGTAAGCATCGCTTTGGTAGCTGGCGCTATCGGCAGTGGTTTTATATTCATACGTCTTGAGTGCTGTCATCCACAGGCTATCGCTACCAGCGTCAATGCTATCCTTGGCTAGGTGAGGCACGACTCGATATCGATAGGTTGATAGCGAATAGCGCTCACTGAGCAGATGCTGATTCATTGCTTTGATTAGGCTTTGCTTAGCTTGAGCGGATGGCGTGGACAGATTATCCTCAAAAGGTAGCATCTGCAAAGACTGCCCCTGCAGGCTGTCTGTCTGCATGCCCACACCCTGACAGGCTTGTAACATCAGTGCCACCACCGCCAGGTAACCAAATTTGAGCGATCGGTTCTTGGGCTTGGACAAATGAATGTTTGAGAGCTGTTTTTTCATACTAATGCGCCATGAGTAAAATTAAGTAATGTGAATTTTTGATTAAAAATGAATTATAAGGTAACACAAATTCACTCACTTGCAAAGATATTCATGAATGGTGTGAGCATTATTTTTATCTTGCCCTTTTTTATCGTATTATAAGCACAAAAAAACCCTGCATCATGCAGGGTTTAAAAAACTTAATTGAATTAATTCTTAAAGTGCACTTCAAGTACTTCAATGCACTTTTGCGCCTTGACGGTTGTTTGTTCTTTTGAGATGGTGACAGCGCTCAAAGTCAGCGTCGGCAAACTGTGGTTTGGCAGGATTTTAACAACTTTACCTGACTCAAGCAGCGCTTTGGCATCGACGGCATTGGTCTTGGTAATGCCATAGCCTTCAGCAGCCAAGTTTAGAGCGATGGCGTGATTGTTTGTGATCAGTCTTGAGCTGACACGCACAGACTGCTTGCCATTTGCATCTTTAAACTCGACGCTTTCGGTTGGTTTTTCGCCGCAGATAATCATTGTGTGCGCTGCCAATGCCTTAACATTTTCTACATCACCATGATTTTTAATATAGTCTGGTGAAGCAACCAACATCTGCTCTACTGTCTTAAGTGCGATGCCTTGAGCCTGTTCACTCAACAACAAAGCCACATCAACGCGATCTTCAATCATATCCAGATTGTCGCGCGAGATGATATTTAATGACAAGTTATCATGCTCAACCAACCAATCAGATAAGGCAGGCAGTAGATAAGCCTTAGCAAGCTCTGGGGTGGTCGCAATACGCAGACTGCCTGAGAGCTCATCTTTAAGCTGAATCACACTGTCACGCCCTTGTTCGGCTGCTTTCACCATTTGGGTGGCTGATGAATATAAGCTTTCGCCAGCTTCGGTTAGACTTAGCTTACGGGTTGAGCGATGTAGTAAAGAAACACCCAAATCAGTTTCCAAAGAGCGAATTTGCTGACTGACAGCACTGGTTGTAATGCCAAGTTCTTTGGCTGCGCCACTAAATGAACCGTGGCGAACTACGCTCGCGAAGACCGCCATACCTCGTAAATTATCTAACATATTTTACCTCAAATTATTTAGTTTAATTTAATTAATTAATTTATATAATCTGCATTTTAAGAAAAAGCAAATCATTATAATAAAATTCTAATGTTATGTTATAAAAAATGATGACTGATCAGTCATTTTATGTATAATTTTATGATCAAAAGTCATTGTTAAGTTATGATTTGTATGGGATTGGACACATAATGCCGAACCCTTTAAATTAAAGATAATTTTACAAGACTATCAAAAATTATGGTTACTAACTATAAAGGAATTTTAATCTATTGGCAAGAGATTGTTCAGAAAAAATGTATCACATTGTAATGTTTTTTGCATGACTTTAACTGCAAAATCTTTAGGCAATATTTGCTTAATATTTTTAAGTTTTTGGGGCATGTTGTATGATGATACATGTCCATATCTGCTTGATTAGACAAATTTTAGTCAATGAGTAGCTTTGATTGGCTTAGCACCGAAGTCCCATCATCCACCACAAAGCCGTCCTGCCAAAGCGTTTGAAAAACTGGGCTATCTACCAGTTGATTTTGAGCCTGTGCCTGCACTTGGATGTGTCGCTGAGATAAGCGCGATTTTGGCGCTTCTAAAGCTTGATCAGCCAACACAGGGTCAGAAAGTAGTGTAATTTGTGGATAATGCGCTAAAAATTTGGCGCGCAAGCTCTCAAAACTTGACTGAACTTGCGAGTTGAGTTCGCAGACCACCAAACAGCTATCACCAGCAATATCACCTGTCATTACGCTCGTGCTCATCAAGGCAAGCTCATCAGGTGCAAAATGCTCTGCTTCTCGCGCCAAATGCACCCAATAATCCCATTTTTCACTTGTCCAGCGCCCATCAAGCTCGACTGGCGTAGGCTTTAGCTGCTCCAGCATTTGGGCTTTGGTCATCGGTTGGCTAGGCGGATGTGCCAAAGACTTAAGCGAATCGGTATTATCAAACTGGCTGATAGGCTGTGGATTGCGATCTTGGAAAGATGACTGATCAGCCATCAGATCTTCTTTGTAGGTAGCTTTTACATCAGTATCTGTCTTAGCCAGATTCGCGGCTGTAACTGCTGGCAAAGCTTGTATATCTTCAGTAAAATCTGCCAAAAGCTGCTCATCGGCATCACTGGCATCTGACATGACTGCAAAAGATGGCTCGGCTGCCATTTGGGTCAGTGTGTCATGATCGCTCGGCGTATCTTCCTCAGCTGTTGGATTTTCAGAAAAATCAGACTCAAGAGTCTTTAAAGGCTTTTTTGACTGAAAATCCTCCGAAGATAGCTCCAAATTGGTATCTGTATTGATAGATTGCACTTGATTGATCTTGGTAAGATCGTCTGTGCTTTGACTACTTTTTGTAGTTACATCGTCATTATATAACGGATCTAAGATCGGCTCAGCGTCTGCCTGCGACGGTAATTCGGTTAAGACAGCCTGCCGATCGTTGTTAGAATGAATATCGGAAGATACCGCCTGAGTTTCGCTGCTAGCGTTCGCTTGATCTTTGAGGTTCTCGACGATAGCATCAGCTGTGTTATGTTGGTTGCTGGTGTCATTCGTTTGGCTTGTTTGCGCATCCTTTGAAACAGCCATCTGCCCTTCTGTCAGCGGTCGAAATGCCAACAGCCTTAAGATACCCATCTCTAAAGCCTGCATCGGCGTGCTTGCCAAGCGAATACCATCACGACTTTTGATTAAAATTTCATAATACAGCTGCAGAACATCTGGACTGATCAAGGATGCTAAGCGCCTCATTTGATATGCTTGTTCAGCATTCATGTCCAAAGGAGAATCAGGCAATACTTGTATGAGTGCCATGTGATGAACACTGTCAATCAGCTCATCAAAGATCGCAGCAGCATCGACCATTTTATCACGCATGGCGGTGATGAATTGACCAACTGCCATACGGTCATCATGATAGATCGCCTCGACGATCTCAAGAACATTGGTGCTATTCACCAATCCGAGCATCGATAAGACCGTATCGGCTTGGATTTGACCGCCACCAAAGGCAATCGCTTGGTCGGTCAGCGATAGCGCGTCACGCACCGACCCTTTTGCAGTGCTTGCCAGCTGCCATAAGGCATCTTGTGTAAAAGGGATCTTTTCTGCATTTAATACTTTGGCTAAGTGCTCAGACAAAAGCGCTTGCGGCAGTGGGCGCAAAACAAATTGCAGACAGCGCGAGATGATCGTAATGGGCAGTTTTTGGGGGTCGGTAGTCGCAAAGACAAATTTCACATAGTCTGGCGGCTCTTCCAAAGTCTTAAGTAGCGCATTGAAAGAATGCGTAGACAGCATGTGCACTTCGTCAATCAAGTAGACTTTATAACGACCTTGCACAGGCGCATAAGGCACATTTTCAAGTAGCTCTCTGGTATCTTCAACTTTGGTACGAGAAGCAGCGTCAATCTCGATCAAATCCAAAAATCGCCCTTGATCAATGCTAATACATGTATCACAGACGCCGCAAGGCTGACTTGTCATGCCTGTTTCGCAGTTTAAACACTTGGCAAGAATACGCGCGATGGTCGTCTTGCCGACGCCGCGAGTTCCAGTAAATAAATACGCATGATGCAGCCTACCTGTATCAATGGCATTGGACAGCGCTTGGGCGACATGTGATTGACCCAAAAGCTCGGAAAAGTTTTTGGGTCGATATTTTCGGGCTAAAACCTGATATTGTTTATCCATAGGACAAAGGGCTTATTTGTGGCGCATGTGTGGAAATAAAATCACATCACGAATACTGGCAGCATCAGCAAATAGCATCACAAGGCGGTCAATACCAATACCCTCGCCTGCCGTTGGCGGTAAGCCATATTCAAGCGCTTCAATAAAATCAGCATCATAATGCATGGCTTCATCATCACCAGCGTCTTTTTCAGCGACTTGGGCACGAAAACGCTCGGCTTGATCAATCGGATCATTAAGCTCACTAAAGCCATTGGCAAGCTCGCGACCACCAATAAACATCTCAAAGCGATCCGTCACATGTGAATTGGTGTCATTTCGGCGCGCCAGCGGAGATGTTTCGGCAGGATATTCAGTAATAAATGTCGGCTGACGCAGCTTGGTTTCAACTGTTTCTTCAAAAACGATGGTTTGTAATTTACCCAAGCCAAAACTTGGTTTCACTTCTTGTTTTAATTCATCTTTGACAAATTTTGCCAAAAATTCACGGTCATTAATATCATCACCGCTAAAATCAGGATTGTGCTCTAAAATGGCATCAAGCATCGTGATTTTCTTAAAAGGACCTTTAAAGCTGAACACTTCACCTTGATAAGGCACATCAGTCATCCCCAAAATATCCACCGCCAATGTCTCAAGCATACGCTCGGTCAGCGCCATCAAATCCTTATAATCAGCATAAGCTTGATAAAACTCAATCATCGTAAATTCAGGATTATGGCGCGTCGAAACCCCTTCATTACGGAAGTTACGGTTAATTTCAAATACGCGATCAAAGCCACCAACCACCAGTCGCTTGAGATACAATTCAGGCGCAATGCGCAAATACAGCTGCATATCCAGTGCATTATGATGCGTCACAAAAGGACGCGCAGACGCACCACCAGGAATTACATGCATCATCGGCGTTTCTACTTCCATAAAACGCTCTTGGGTCAAAAATGCGCGAATGCCTGCCACCACTTTGGCGCGGATAGCAAAAGTGTTTCGCGTCTCTTCATTCACCATCAAATCCAAATAACGCTTGCGGTATTTGACTTCTGTATCGGTCAAGCCATGAAATTTATCAGGCAGTGGGCGTAACGACTTGGTCAATAGCTCAAATGCTTCAAGATGCACATACAAATCCCCCTTGCCTGAGCGCCCAATATAGCCGCTTGCCGCCACGATATCGCCCAAGTCCAGTGACTTGATAAGCTCAAGCGTCTCACTTGGCAAGCCTTTGCGATCCACATACAGCTGAATGCGATCGGTCATGTCTTGGATCACGATGAACGAGCCACGATTGAGCATAACGCGACCTGCGACCTTGGCATACACCTTTTCACCACTTTCAATGGTGGCTTTATCCACACCATCAAACTGCGCCTGCAAATCGCCGCAATAGTTCTCAGGCTTAAAGGTGTTAGGATAAGCACTTTTGCCGGCTTGCTTGGCTTTTTGTTGTAAGGCGTCGAGTTTTGCGCGGCGCTGAGCGATTAGATCATTTTCTGAAATGGCAGTTTCGTTATGTTGTGGTTGATTTTGCGAACTCATAATATACCTAATATGTAATTTTTGGCGTGTCAATTTGATAAAAAATTGAATAAAAATATGCCGAGTATTGTAACAGATTATTCAAAATCAATCATTAAGATTTTGCCAAATTTTTGGCGCCGCTTCGCAAGGATAAACATTTGGCAAGCGTCAAAAAACCTGTTATGATGACTTAAAATTCTTCAAAACCTTAAGCGTAGCTAAGTTCATTAGCACAGATAAAAAAGGAGTTTGTGATGGCGACTAGGACATTTTCGGTACCGTATCGTATTCTACGTGATGATGTACAAGCCTTGATGATTGATGTGCAAGAAAAACTGACACCGCACATCTTTGAGCATGAGGCAATCACTCAGAAAATGGCAGTGCTCATTCAAGGATTGCAAGCTTTAGGCGTGCCTGTCATGCTTAATGAACAGTACAAAAAAGGATTGGGTGAGACCATTGACAAGCTTTACGGCTTATTAAATGACACCAATCGTAAAAGCTTTGAGAAAAAAAGCTTCAGCGTATGTGATAACCCACCATCTTGGGCGCATATTTTGCAGCAAAACCGTCGCATTGTGCTTTTGTTTGGTATTGAGGCACATGTGTGCGTACTTCAAACAGCACTGGATTTATTGGACAATGGCATGCAGCCTGTCATTGTCGCTGACGCTGTAGGCAGCCGAAATCCTTATGATAAAAAACAAGCCATCCGCCGTATGCGCCGTGCTGGTGCTGCAGTGACGACCACTGAGGCGATTTTATTTGAATTATTAAGATCCTCTGAAGAACCTGCCTTTAAGACCATTTCAGGCTTGGTAAAATAACTCATCAAAAATGGCTTATCACACTGATAAGCCATTTTTATTATAAGTCAATCAAAATCAGCCTGTATCGACCTTAAGAGCGGTAATCGGCATTGATTGTGACATATTCATGCGACAAATCACAGGTATAAACTGTGTCGCTCGCCTCGCCGCGCCCAAGTTCAATGTGAATGGTGATCTCAGGGCGCTGCATCACCGCCTGACCAGCTGCTTCGGTATACTCAGGTGCCAATCCGCCACGCTGGCAGATATTCACTTCATCCAGCGATACATTGACTTGGCTTTGATCAAATTCAAAGCCTGCTTTGCCAACAGCTGCCAAAATACGCCCCCAGTTTGGATCAGAAGCAAAAAACGCCGTCTTCACCAGCGGCGAATGCGCCACTGAATAAGCGACATCGGCACATTCTTGAGTGTTAGCGCCGCCAGTGACCTTAACCGTGATAAACTTGGTAGCCCCCTCGCCGTCCCGAACAATCAAAGTCGCCAATCGGATGAATACCGCCTGCAAAGCTTCAAAAATGGCTTGATAGTGCGGATGGTCGGTGGTGTCAATGAGTGCGCCCGTTTTGCCTGTGGCGATCAGTGTGCAGCAGTCATTGGTCGATGTGTCGCCATCAATGGTGATGCGATTAAACGAAGCATTGGTAATTTTGATCAGCATATCATCCAACAGCTTTTGATCAATAGCAGCATCAGTTGCCACAAAAGCCAGCATGGTTGCCATATTTGGGCGAATCATGCCTGCACCTTTTGAGATGCCTGTAAAATGATAAGTCACGCCATCAATACTGATCGAACTGCTTGCCAGTTTTGGGATGGTGTCTGTTGTACAGATGGCATGCGCAGCATCCAGCCAGTGATCAGGCGCCAAATCCGCCAAAGCAGTATCAAGCCCTGCGATAATCCGATCACTCGGCAGCGTCTCACCAATCACACCCGTTGAAAATGGTAAAACCGATTCAGCTGATACGCCTGTTTTTTGGGCAAGCGCTTGGCAAGTCGATAGCGCGCGCTGATACCCATCCTCGCCTGTAGCAGCATTGGCATTACCTGTATTAATCAAAAGATACTCAGGCACAGTCTGTTCAAAATGCTGACGAAGCACCTGCACAGGCGCGGCACAAAACTGATTTTGGGTAGTTACCACTGACACGCAAGCACCTTTGGCGATCTCAAAGACCGTCACATCACGGCGATCAGCATAGCGCACATGCGCCTTTGCTGTACCCATTTTGACGCCGTCAATATTAAAAATCTGTGTTGGAATGCTGATGTCACCGACTGCCACGATCTTTCTCCTTAAGTTGATCAGTTTTATCAAGCCAATCGAGCTTGGCTTGATGTTTTTTGATGTAAGAGTGTTATAGATTAAATTTCGCCCAAATAGGTGCATGATCTGATGGCTTATCCATCGCTCGGATATCGTAGCTGATACCTGCTGCCACGCAGTCATTTTTTAGGGCATCTGTACATAAAATATGGTCAATGCGCAGCCCGCGCTTAGGCGTATCCTCAAATCCGCGCGAGCGATAATCAAACCAACTAAACTCATCCTGAGCCTCTGGACGAAATAAGCGATAAGTATCCGTCAAGCCTGTGGACATGAGCGTCTGATACCACACACGCTCTTCAGGCAAAAATGAACAAGTCCCTTTGGCAAGCCAGCGCTTGGCATTGGCTTCACCGATCCCCACATCAATGTCCTGTGGTGAGATATTCATATCTCCCATGATGATCAGCTCACGACCATCAGCCTTGAGCTCATCAATATAGCGATTAAGATCGGCATAAAATTCCCGTTTCATGGGAAATTTGATCTCATGGCTACGATTTTCACCTTGGGGGAAATATCCGTTTAGCACATCAATACTTCGCCCATCAAAATCATAGCGCGCGTGGATCAATCGGCGCTGCGCGTCATCATCCCCAAAAGGAAAGCCTTTTTGGACAAATACCGGGGCAATCTTGGACGCCAATGCCACGCCATAATGCGCTTTTTGACCAAAAAACTCTACATGATAGCCCAAATCCTGCACCATTTTCGCTGGAAAAAGCGCATCATGCACTTTGGTTTCTTGCAGGCCAATAATATCAGCACCCAAAATGTCTCTGACCGCCTCAAGCTGATGTGGTCTTGCGCGAAGCCCATTAATATTAAAACTGACAAATGTCGTCATCACTCACTCTTTTTAAATTTTTAAATCATTTTGATGATTTGGTATTGTAACAATTTTTGATGAGATTTTGTGAACTTTATCCATCCTTACACTATTAAATCCCAAGTCCAATGTTGGCAAGCGCTCATCAAACGGTGTACAATGATTGGCAGAATGAACGCTTTATTGAGCTCGTGGTTTGGATAATTTTGGCGGAGTTATGGTAAATTTTCAAAAAACTTATAAAGTGTATATCAATCACACTGACGCTGGCGGTATCGTCTATCACGCCAATCATTTGGTGTTTTTTGAAAATTGCCGACGCGACTGGCTGACGACGCTAGGTTATGATGGCTATTTTTTAAGCCTAGATGATGCCAAGTCAGGATCAAAACAAGCTGTGCATTTTGTGGTGAGTCAAGCGGATTTGGCGTATCACACGCCTTTACTGGTTGATGATGAGCTGACGGTAACGGTGGATGAAGTGCGCATCAGACCAGCCAGCTTAGTTGTGCGCCAAAGCATTTATCGCCCCAATCAAGACAAGCCTGCCACCACGGCGACGATTACTTTGGCTTGCGTCATCAATGACAGAAAAACAATCCGCCCTCAGCGCCTGCCAGAAAATTTTATTCATACGCTGATGAGCGCGGCCAAGAGCGCTTAATATGGCTTTATTTATTTTTGATCGCCTAAATATCCATATCAGCACACCAGATCAGACTCGCACCCTACTTCATCAAGCCAAAGGCAGTATCAAGGCTGGACAAAAAATTATCCTAATGGGCGCTTCAGGGTCTGGCAAGTCGTTATTTTTATCGGCTTTGGCAGGTCAGCTGCCACATGATGGGGATGCTGTGCTGTATTTACCCAATCAAACCCTGTCTTGCTCAAGCGATCCGCTGTTGTGGCGTGAAAAAGTGGCGCTGATCACCCAAACGCCTGTCATGATCGCTGAGACGGTGATGGATAATTTGAAGCTGCCTTTGACTTTCAAGCAGCATCAGGATAAAGTGTTTGATCAAAACTGGCACATCTCTCAGCTCGGCAGATTTGGCAAGACGGCAGAGTTTTTAAATCAAAATATCCATACGCTGTCAGGCGGTGAGCGCCAAATTGTACATTTTTTGCGTACTTTGCAGCTTAGTCCTGCACTTTTACTCTTAGATGAGCCGACCGCTGCTCTTGACGAAAATACCGCTGCCAAGCTCATAGACTGTGTCAATGACTGGGTATCTGATCAGCCTGATCGCGCGGTCATTTGGGTAAGTCATCAGCCGCATCAAGCGATGGCGCTGTCTGCTATTAGTTGGTGGGTAAAAGACGGTATGCTGATCACTGAAGGGTCAAAACTGTGATACTCAGCCTAACAGATGTTGGTATCTCAGCATTACTTGTGTTGATAGCCATTGGCATATCGCTTTGGCTGAAGCTTGGGCTTGCCAAAACCCTGATGATTGCAGCGGTGCGTACAGTGGCGCAGCTTAGCTTGATTGGGCTGATCTTGGCATGGATATTCGCCAAAGAAAGTTGGTATGAGGTGCTTGGTATCTTATCAATCATGACGCTGACTGCCGCCATCTCCGCCAAAAACCGCATCAAAAGACCCTATCCAGGCTTGCTGATTGATACTTTATTATCGCTTGGGGTGGCGGCATTTGGGGTGACGCTGATCGCCATGCTGATCATTTTACAAGTGACGCCTTGGTACTCACCGCAGTACATCATCCCGATATCGGGGCTGATTTTGGGAAATTCTTTGACTGCCATTTCTTTGACCACGGGACGCCTGATCGATCATCTGCATGATCATCAGGATCAAATTCGCACGCTATTGGCGCTCAGTGCGACGCCTTATGAAGCCTGCCACCATGCCATCATCTCTTCAGTCAGCGGTGGTATGATGCCTACGATTAATTCGATGATGGTTGTGGGATTGGTGAGCTTACCTGGCATGATGACAGGTCAAATCTTGGCAGGCGCCGATCCTACCCAAGCGGTGCGATATCAGATTGTGACGATGTTTTTGATATGTGCAAGCAGCGCCATATCGTGTACTTTGTCGGCAGTATTTGTGATTCGGCGATTTTTTGATCGTGAGCTTCGATTGATTTTACCCAAATAAAGACCTGTTAATACAGGCCTTTATTGATTAATCAAACGGTGGTAAATATTCTGCTCTTAGCACACCCTCAAGATCAACAAAAGGAATGATCAGCTCAACAGGTCCCATCGCATAAGGGCTTAATACATAAGGATTGTAATACAGCACCAAACCTTGATCGTTGAAATAAAAATTATCCGTATACTCTAATGGATAAGTTTCTTTATACTCCTCAGGATCGCCAATGTCAGCTCGGTGGGCGTACAAATACCGATCATACGCCGCTTCAGTCAGCTCATACAGCCGACCCGCCTCTTTATCATAAGATTGAATCTCAAGATCATAAAGGCTGATCTGTGTACCGAGCGCCAAATCATAGATATAATAAGTGGTCGTCTGCATGCCATGTGCACCGCCCAAATACATATCATCCAAGACGGCAAACTGAGCCAGGGTGCCATGCATGCCAACAAATTGCGGTTCTACACTCTGATAATACGGCATAACAAAATTGTCATGCATAGATTCGCGGGCAAAAGTATCCAAATGGCGGCGAAATTTGATGCGTTCAGGATTATGATCTTGAGTGATATAAAAATTAAGCGAATCTTGAATCCATTTAGGTTCCAGTGATACCAATTGAATATCAATCGATGGGCAGCCAATCACCGATTCGTGCTCTGATGTCAGATCAGATGACTGAGCCTCAGTTTGTGGCTGACAGACGGACAAGACATCATCAGGCAGAGTATAGTCTAGCTCCACCGCTTGAAAGTCTTTAATGCTCTTAGCTTCTGGATCCGCGGCTGCGACTGGCAGCTTAGAACAAGCTGCCAGTATGAGACAAGCAGGTATGATTTTTATCCAATGATTCATTTGCTTATCCATGATCACAGCACAGCCACCACCTCATCGCCCATCTGTGAACAAGACACGAGCGTCGTGCCGTCTTCATAAATATCCCCTGTGCGATAGCCTTTTTCTAGCACTTTTTGCACCGCCTGCTCTATCTGCCCTGCACGCTGTTCATCGTTTAGGCTGTATCTGACGAGCATGGCAAGCGACAAAATGGTCGCCAATGGATTGGCTTTGTCCTGCCCTGCAATGTCAGGGGCTGAGCCGTGGCTAGGCTCATATAAACCCTTGCCAGTTTCGTTGAGACTTGCTGACGGTAGCATGCCGATAGAGCCTGTCAGCATTGATGCTTGGTCGGATAAAATATCGCCAAAGATATTGCCTGTGGCAATCACATCAAACTGCTTGGGATTTTTGACCAGTTGCATGGCGGCATTATCCACATACATGTGGCTAAGCTCAACATCAGGATACTCTTTGCCCACTTCTGTAAAAATCTCTTTCCAAAGCTCGGTAGTTTCTAGTACATTGGCTTTATCCACGCTGCACAGTTTTTTATTTCGCTTTTGGGCAGCTTCAAACGACACTTTGGCGATGCGGCGAATCTCACTCTCGCTGTATTTCATGGTGTTAAAGCCTTCACGCTCGCCGTTATCAAGCGTACGAATACCCCTAGGCTCACCAAAATAAATGTCGCCTGTCAGTTCACGGACAATCAAAATATCCAAACCTGCAACAATTTCAGGCTTTAAGGTAGAAGCACCCGCCAGCTCTTTGTACAAAATGGCAGGACGCAAATTGGCAAATAAATTCAAATCCTTACGAATCGCAAGTAAGCCACGCTCAGGACGCACGCTTCGCTCCAAGCTGTCGTATTGTGGGCTACCCACCGCTCCCAAAAGCACCGCATCCGCCTTTTGGCACAGCTCTTGGGTCTCACTAGGATATGGCGAACCATAAGCATCATAGGCTTCACCGCCCAATTTGCCGTATTCGTAAGACACATCAAGCCCTTGCTCAATGAGTTTATCTAACACTTTGACGGCTTGGGCGACGATTTCAGGTCCGATACCGTCGCCGTTTAGGATTGCGATTTTTTTGGTCATGATATTTCTCCATAAAATTATTCAAAACGCCCTGTAATCCAATAATTACCAAAGATAATATTACCTACTTTTGGCACATCATCAAACATATCAAGGTCAAAAACAGCCTCATACTCACCACCATAAGTACTTGCACGGCACCAATAAAAATCACGATTACTTATTGTATTGGTACGTTTTTGAGCTTCAATTACTGTTAAACTTGCTAAGACAATGGCAGTCTGCTCGCTATGTTCATCATCAGTAAACATTCCGCTTGGTCCAAAAAACTCTGAACTAAAACCAAACTCTCCACCATGTTGCTTTTGCCATTTATCAAAAGCATTTTCATCATCAAAAATATCAACATCTTCGGCAAATAAGGTTAAATAAGCGGTATGGATTTTATCATCGTCTTGATAATCCAGATAATTTGGTAGTTCAATGACTAGCGGATAATTACCATCGCACCAACCTTCCTCATCATCATATTCATGCGCATTCAACCAACCATGAGCCATGCCATCGCCAAACTGCCCATCTTCAATAGGCAAAATATGATTAATACCAAATTTTTGTGATGTTTTAGATGAAAAACAAGGTACAACATTGACAATTTCTTGATTGTCATTATTGCCACAAAGCCAAATTTCTGCTCCACTTGGGTCGGTATAACGCAAATAGCTTAAATTTTGTTGTGTGCTATGATGTTTTGCTAATGGTAAGATTTTACCAATCAATTGATTGATATCATCATCTGTATTTACCAAAAATCCAATTGCTGAAAAATGGCTCATTATCTATTCCTTTAACTCCCTAAACACCCACGGTCTTTCTTGCTTAGCCTTTTCTTCAAAGGCTTTGATATCATCACTGTCTTGTAAGGTCAAACCAATATCATCTAAACCATTTAATAAGCAATGCTTTCTAAATGCGTCCACTTCAAAGGTAAATTCTTGACCGCTTGGTGTCAGCACTTTTTGGTTTTGTAAATCCACCGTGAGCTCATAGCCGACAGTCTCAAAGCATTCATTGAACAGCTCATCCACTTCGCTCTCAGTGAGTATCACAGGGAGCATGCCATTTTTAAAGCTATTATTATAAAAAATATCGGCAAAACTTGGGGCAATCACCGTGCGAAATCCAAATTCATTTAATGCCCAAGGGGCATGCTCACGGCTAGACCCACAGCCAAAATTACTGCGAGCCAGTAAAATGGTTGCTCCCTGATAGCGTTCTTGGTTTAGGACAAAGTCGGGATTTTTTGGGCGTTTTGAGATGTCTTGACCCAAATAGCCTTCATCAAGGTAGCGTAATTCATCAAATAAATTATCGCCAAAGCCTGTGCGTTTGATGGATTTTAAAAACTGCTTGGGGATAATCAAATCGGTGTCCACATTGGCACGGTCAAGTGGGGCAACGATGCCAATTTCGGTGGTGTATTTTTCCATTATTTTTCTCCAAAAGACGGTTATATTGATACATTAAATCAGCGGTATGGATGCACTGATGCGCTTATGAATTATCATAACATTGGCTTACATAAGCATTTCATGCCAAATGACCAATTTTTAACCCGTGATTAAGTATCCTAAACTTATTTAGACACTAAAACGACCGCACATCCACAAAATGCCCTGCAATCGCTGCTGCCGCTGCCATGGCAGGCGACACCAAGTGCGTGCGTCCGCCATTACCTTGGCGACCTTCAAAATTGCGGTTAGATGTGCTGGCACAGTGCTCTTGGGGTTCAAGTTTATCAGCATTCATGGCAAGACACATAGAGCAGCCTGGCTCTCGCCATTCAAACCCTGCATCAAGGAAGATTTTATCCAAACCTTCACTTTCGGCTTGCTGCTTGACCAGTCCTGAACCTGGCACAATCATTGCTTGCTTGACACTGCTTGCCACCTTGCGACCTTTGACCACATCAGCAGCAGCTCGGATGTCTTCGATGCGTGAGTTGGTGCATGAGCCGATGAACACACGGTCAAGCTTGATATCCGCCAATGCCTGTCCTGCCGTCAGACCCATATACTCATAGGCTCGTGTCCAGTCATTACGCTGTACGTCGTCTTTTGCTTGTTCAAGGGTTGGTACATTTTGGGTAACGGCAATGACCATTTCAGGCGATGTACCCCATGATACTTGTGGCTCAATGTCTTCGCCATTCATCACAATCACAGTATCAAAATAAGCATCTTCATCAGAATGCAAGGTATTCCAGTAGCTGACCGCCTTTTCCCAGTTGTCGCCTGTGGGGGCATAAGGTCGGTCTTTGACATAGTCAATGGTCTTATCATCCACCGCCACCAAGCCGACACGTGCACCGCCTTCGATTGCCATATTACACACGGTCATCCGCCCTTCTATGGACATGTCGCGAAACACCTGACCGCCAAATTCAATGGCATAGCCCGTACCGCCTGCTGTACCGATTTTACCGATAATGGCAAGCACCACATCTTTTGGCGTTACGCCCTTACCCAATTTGCCGTCCACACGCACAAGCATGTTTTTCATTTTTTTGGCGACCAAGCACTGTGTGGCAAGTACGTGCTCTACTTCTGATGTGCCAATGCCATGAGCCAAGCAGCCCAACGCCCCATGCGTGGCAGTATGGCTATCACCGCAGACCACAGTCATGCCTGGTAAGGTCAAGCCCTGCTCTGGCCCTACAACGTGCACGATACCTTGGCGAATGTCATTGATGCCAAATTCTACGATATTAAAGGTGTTGCAATTATCATCAAGCGTTTGCACTTGAATGCGCGAAGTTTCATCTTTGATGCCGTCAATGCCTTGTTCACGCTCTTTTTTGGAAGTGGGCACATTATGGTCAGGAGTGGCGATATTCGCCGACAGACGCCACGGCTTACGATTTGCCAACTGTAAACCTTCAAAAGCCTGTGGTGATGTCACTTCATGCAAAAGCTGACGGTCAATATAAATCAGTGATGAGCCGTCATCACGCTGCTTGACCAAGTGATCATCCCAAAGTTTATCGTATAGGGTTTTGCCTGCCATAGTTTATTCTCCAAATCCACTGGCTAAAAGCCTTTATTAATACACCTAAGTGATGCGGTGGCTATGTAGCTGCCAATGCCACTCAGTTTAATTGATAATCAAAATTATAGCAAAAGATAATTAATAATAATAATTTATATTTTTTATAAATTTGAAAACTTTTTGGAATGATTAATTTGACCGTCTAAGAATATTCATCACTTAGTTATTGTACATTTGGTAAATTTTTGTTAATTTAGGTAATAACAATTGATCGGTATATTATTAGCCATAGTGTGCTTTATTAGGAGTCAAACTGTGCTCATCTACTTTGTTTCGGCAGTGATATTTTTCTTTATTTTATCGGTCGGCTTATATATCACTCGTCGTCATGGCGTGCGTTCGGAAAAAGTCATCGTAAGACTCTGCTTGATTGGTTTTTTATGCCAAATTTTGATTAATTGGCTATTTTGGGGCGACGGCGTGATTTACAATCCATTTAGCGCCACAGGCTCGATCGATCGCACTGGTTTGGCATTTTTGGTGTTATGTTTGATCAGCATTTTTTGCTATGCTTCTTTATTAATGCTTTTATATAAAGCCAATGATTTTTATAATGAATAATCCTTGATCGCTGAAGCTTGACATTAATCATTCCTTAAAATTTTTATTGCAAAACTTTTTGGAATATATTAAGCTAATATTAACACAGCAATATGCTGACATTTATTGATATGTTGGGTTAAGCGATGAATACCACAAATCTTGCTACTTTTGTAGCAGTCATGCAGACAGGTAGCATCTCTGGTGCTGCCGAAAAGCTTTATATCACGCAGCCTGCCGTGAGTAAGCGCATTAAAAATCTGGAAGATGAATTTGGGACGGTGTTGTTTGATACCGTTGGTCGCAGCATCATCCCAACGGCTGCTGCGCATGATTTACTTCCTTTTGTGCGGCGATGGCTTGATGACTACGAAGCCTGTAAGGCAAGCTTGCAGCACGCCAAAGAAGTCGCTTCTGGTCGATTGGTGATTGGTACCAGTCATCATATTGGACTTCACCACCTTGCGCCGGTGCTCAAAAGATTTATTCAGACCTATCCGGCGGTTCAGCTTGAAGTTCGGTTTGTTGATTCTGAAGAAGCTCATAAGGCAGTGCTTGAAGGTGAAATCTCTTTGGCTTTTTTGACACTACCACCGACCTATGATCGACGCCTAAATTATCATACCCTATGGAGCGATCCTTTATATTTTGTGACAGGCACGCTTAGCCCTTTGGCTCAAAAATCCAAGGTCAGCTTACTTCAGTTGGCGCATTATCCAGCGATTTTGCCAGCTGCCAATACCTTCACCAGTCAGATCACTTTGGCTGAATTTGCCAAGCATAATTTGCGCCCATATGCGACCATGAGCACCAATCCTCTGGAGTCCATTCGTATGCTTGTTTCGGTCGGCTTGGGCTGGTCAGTATTACCCGAAACGCTGATTAACCAGGACTTGATCAAAATTGATATGGCAGAAAATATCGAGCTTCAAAGGCATTTAGGTTTGGTTACCAATCCCAATTTGACTCGATCCGCCAGCATGCAAGCTTTATTATCTATGCTATCTATCGATGACTAATAAAAAATCAGCCAAATGATGCGGCTGGTTTTTTATGCTTTATATCTTTAAAATCCCGAAAGCTGACGCAGTGCTGCTTTTAGTAGATCAGAAGTATTGTTGATCTCATCGGATTGAGCATTTTTGATGGCTGCTTGCGCTTCTTTTTCTTTATAGCCCAAATTCATCAAAGCGCTTTCAACTTCAGCAATGATCAGCATGGAGTTATCGGCAGATTTGTCAAATAAGCCTTCTGCTGTCATTGGCTGCATTTCCCCAAACTCATTAAGCTTACCTTTCAAATCAAGCAAAATACGCTGAGCAGTTTTTTTGCCAATACCAGGCACACGCACCAAAGCTGCATCATAATCTGTTTCAACGGCATGTTTGATCTCGGCGGCGCTCAGGGTTGACAGCATTGCCAACGCCATTTTAGCACCGACGCCGTTGATTTTGATAAGTTTTCTAAAAATATCACGATCATGACGATCCACAAAGCCAAACAAGTTCATGGCATCTTCGCGGACATGATGATGTACATAGATGGCAGTCTGCGCACCAATGGTCAGCTGACAAAAGCTAGGTATGGGAAACTCGATCTCGTAACCCACACCACTTGACGTCATAATACAAGCTACAGGTGCATTAAGGTACTGCACCTGACCTGAGATCATACCGATCATTGATAATAATCAACCATTTTTTCTAAGCTGATTGGGCGAATCTTGCTTGCGTTACCTGCAGCACCGAAAGCTTCGTAGCGAGCAACACAAATCTCTTCCATCGCCTTCATTGACGCTGCCAGATATTTGCGCGGATCAAACTCCGCTGGATGATCATTCAAAAATTTGCGAATTGCGCCTGTACTTGCCAAGCGTAAGTCGGTGTCGATATTGATTTTACGCACGCCATGCTTGATCGCCTCAACCAGCTGCTCAACAGGAACGCCATAAGTTTCGCCAATATTACCACCATTTTCGTTGATAATTTTTAACCACTCTTGAGGGACTGAGCTTGAGCCATGCATGACAATATGAGTATTTGGCAGAGCTTCGTGAATTTCTTTAATACGGTCAATCGCCAAAATATCACCTGTTGGTGGGCGAGTGAATTTGTAAGCACCATGAGAAGTACCAACCGCGATGGCAAGTGCATCCACATTCGTATCAGCGACAAATTGGCGCGCTTCTTCTACAGAAGTAAGCAGCTGACTGTGATCCAAGACACCTTCGGCGCCCACACCATCTTCCTCGCCTGCCATGCCAGTCTCAAGACTACCAAGCACACCGATCTCACCTTCGACAGACACACCACAAGCATGTGCCATCTTAACAACTTCTCGTGTTACCGCGACATTGTACTCATAATCAGCTGGTGTCTTACCGTCTTCTCGTAATGATCCATCCATCATCACTGAGCTAAATCCCAACTGAATGGAGCGCTGACAAACCGCAGGACTGGTGCCATGATCCTGATGCATGACCACAGGAATGTGAGGCCACTCTTCAATCGCCGATAAAATCAAATGGCGCAAAAATGGTGCACCAGCGTATTTGCGCGCACCTGCAGAAGCTTGTACGATCACGGGAGAATCGGTTTTATCGGCGGCCATCATGATGGCGCGCATTTGCTCTAGGTTATTGACATTAAACGCGGGCAAACCATAACTATGCTCGCCTGCGTGATCTAATAATTGGCGTAGAGAAACCAATGCCATAATAGTCTCCTAAAAATAATAAAAAATATAGGTGGATTATACCATAAGCTAAGATTTTGCACCAAGTTAATTGCAATAAAAAAGCCGACCTCAAAGGTCGACTTTCAGTAAAATTAGGACAAATTAATACTGCTGATCTTCAGGTGCTCTGGCTTCGGCAGATTGATCATTAGTAGTCGCTTCAGTAACAGCTGCACCAAGGTTTTTAGCGGCATTAGAGGCCGTCTCTGCAGCATTTTCAACCGCACTACCTGTCGCCTGTGCCGCCGCTTCTGCTTCTTGGGCGACAATGGCGGTATTTGCTTTGGTGTCCTCAGCGGCTGATGATGCAGCTTGACTGGCTGAATCTTGGGTTTGTTGGCTACAAGCAGCCAACAAAACAGCGAAAGCGGCGGCAGGTAAGATTTTTTTCATGTGTTATTCTCTCTTATGCGTTTTGAAGTTATTAAAGTATCCAAATATCACTAGTTTAGTCAGCTGACCGCCATTTGACAAGCCCTGAATTTAATAATGCAACAAAAAATAACAGAGCTTGTAACAATGCCTTAAGTTTACATATAATAAATGAACATTTAAGCAGATGCTAAATCAAGCGCCGCAATCGCAGGTAGGGTTTTACCCTCCACAAACTCTAAAAAAGCACCGCCGCCTGTAGATAGATAACTGACCTCATCCGCCACTTGATATTTATCAATCGCTGCCAATGTATCACCGCCGCCTGCGATGCTAAAGCCTGACGAATCTTTAACTGCCATAGATAGTACCTGTGTCCCTGTGCCAAATTTATCCACTTCAAAAACGCCCACAGGTCCATTCCATAAAATGGTCGCAGCCTCATGAATGTGCTTGGCGATCTCATCAGCGCTTGCTTTTGAGATATCCAAAATCATGTCCGTATTGCCAAGTTCATTAACAGGCTTGACAGTTGCCTTCGCCTTTTCAAGCGAACCTAAAAAGTCATCAAAATCGATCTCGTTTTTGTCAGCCACCACCACTTCAGAGGGCAACAAAATATTGGTTTTTTTCATGATTTCTTTGGCGGTGTCAATCAAATCTGGCTCATACAAAGAAGCACCCACATTTACGCCTGTCGCTGCCAAAAAGGTATTGGCAATACCACCGCCAACGACGATACTATCACATTTTTGGGCAAGGCTTGTCAGCACATCAAGCTTGGTTGAGACTTTGGAGCCGCCAACAATCGCAAGTACTGGCGCGGCAGGATTATCAAGGGCTCTTGACAGGGCATTTAATTCTTCGGTTAATAAATTACCTGAGCAAACTTGCTTACCTTGCTCAATGGCGGCACGAATCACGCCCTCGGTTGATGCCTGAGCGCGGTGCGCGGTGCCAAAAGCATCCATCACAAAAACATCACAAAGATTGGCATAAGCTTTTGACAATTCATCAGAATTTTTCTTCTCGCCGACATTAAAGCGTACATTTTCAAGCAAGACCAATTCGCCTGCTGCCACTTCTACGCCATCCAAATACTCAGCCTCAAAGCGCACTGGCGCATCCAAATGCTTTGATAAATATTCAGCAACAGGCGCCAGTGAGTATTTTTGGTCAGACTCACCCTCAGTTGGGCGACCCAAATGTGACGCCACCAACACCGCAGCGCCTTTTGCTATGGCATCTTTTAGGGTTGGTAAAGCAGCTTGCAGTCGTACATCGCTGGTGATGACGCCATCTTTGATAGGGACATTTAAATCCTCACGAATTAACACGCGCTTGCCTGCCAAATCCAACTCTTTCATGGTTAAGATTGCCATAAATACCCTCTGCATAACTTAAAAAAAATTAAAAAATTTAGATATAAAATCTAAAACAAACACTAAATTATAAATGAAATTTCGGGTGATTGGCAACCCTGTCATCTCACACGATCACGAACAGCGAGCACCCACGGATATCACCGCACCATCACTGAGCCGATAAGCCACAAGCTTGCCGCCCCAGACACAGCCACCATCAAGCGCGCGCACGAATTTGGTATCTACCTCGGCTTTTAAAGCCGCCCAATGCCCAAATAAAATGCGTCTTTCGCGCACCGCAAACCACAAAAACCAAGGGCGAAAATCCATTGGCATGTCATCTTCAAGCGATTCTTTGAAAGAAAACTCTAACAGCCCTGATTTGGTGCAAAGGCGCATGCGGGTAAAATAGTTAGCTATGGCGCGCATTCTTTGGTAGCCATTTAAGTCATCCGACCATTCTTCGCTTTTTTTGCTATAAAGATTTGGCAATAATCGATCTAGCTGTCTTAGGCTACCTGACAGCTGCTTTTCAAGCTCTTTGGCGTAGCCTGCCGCCTCAGTGATAGACCAATTTGGTGGAATACCTGCATGGGTTAATACGGTCTTATGATCTGGGAACACCAAAAGCGGCTGCTGCCGAAGCCAGTTGAGCAGCTCATCGCAGTCAGGCGCCTCAAAGATCGGCAGCGTCTTGTCTTTTGGCTTGGGAGCTAAGACACCGCGCCAAGTGGCGATCAGGGTAATGTCATGATTGCCAAGCACGGTGGTCAGTGCACCAATGTCTGATAGCCGTTTTACTTCTCTAAGAGTGGCAAGTGAATCTTCGCCGCGTGCCACAATGTCGCCTGCAAGCCAAAGCTTGTCTTGAGTTTCATCAAAATTCAAAGCGCTTAATAATTCATTAAACGCGCCAAAGCAGCCTTGTAGGTCACCGATGACATATTGATGACGGTAGTGTTTTCGTTCTGTATTCATACTCAGCAATGATGTGATTTATGACGATGACTGACGGGTTTTGACGACTAAGTCAGACAGTAAAGCAAACTCGTGCACGCTCAGCGTCTCAGGGCGCGCGCTTGGGCTGATACCTATTTTCTCAAACTCTGCTTCATCCAAAGTAGGCAAAAGACCATTGGACTTAAAAATCGCTCTCAAAGTCTTACGCCGATGATTAAAGCTTTCACGCACCACCAAAGCAAATACCGACTCATCCATCGCAGTGATGGGCTTGGTCTTATAAGGCGTTAGACGAAAAACCGCACTGGTGACTTTTGGGGGCGGATTGAACGCCCCTTTTGGGACGGTGAGCAGATAGTCCGACTGGCAATAATACTGCATGATGACTGACAGCCTGCCGTATTCTTTTGAATTAGGCTCGGCAGTGATGCGATCTACCACTTCTTTTTGGAGCATAAAGTGCATATCTTGGATCACATCACTAAATTCAAGCAAGCGAAACAAGATCGGTGTAGAAATATTATAAGGCAAATTCCCAACAACACGAAAAGCCCCTTTACCAATGCGCTCCGCTAATGCACGATAATCGATATGCATGGCATTGTCATTGATGATCGTAAAATCAGGATGGCTATTGGCGCCAATATTTATCTTAAGCTGTGATGCCAAATCTCGGTCAAGCTCAATCACCGTCATGCCATCAACTTCCGCAAGCAAAGGCTCAGTCAGTGCGCCCAAACCCGGTCCGATTTCCAATAAATTATCCTGTCTATCCAATCGAATGGCAGTCACAATCTGAGCGATGACGTTGGTATCGTGTAAAAAATTTTGACCAAAACGCTTACGCGGTGCGTGCTTGGCTTGCTGTGGAGACTTTGGGATGATATGCATAATCAGTGATTTGAAGCTGAATTAAAATTGTGACAATCATATCATGTTTCGATAGTGATTGTGAAAATTTTCGTGATGAATTTTGTGAGTTTAGGCTGAATCAAAGCCAGCCATTGACATTTTATAAGCATAAAAAATCGCTTGCTTTAGGCTGCTGCTAGATGCTTTGCCTGTGCCTGCCAAATCCAGCGCAGTCCCATGATCTACCGATGTGCGTACATAAGGCAAGCCTAAGGTGATATTCACCGTATCCCCAAACCCGTGCGACTTAAGCGGCGCAAGACCTTGATCGTGATACATAGCAATCACAGCATCGCAGTCCGCCAAGTGCTGCGGCGTAAATAGCGTGTCAGCAGGCATGGCATAAGAAATGTTCATCCCTTGGGACATCAGATCTTCTAAGGCAGGATTAATGATACGAATTTCTTCATCACCCAAATGCCCTTCTTCACCAGCATGGGGATTGAGACCACAAACTAAAATTTTGGGTGATGAGATGCCAAATTGTTCAACCAATCCTTGATGGGTAATCCTTACGGTCGCCTTAATTTCATCAGCGGTGATGGCATCAGGCACAGCTTTGAGCGGCAAGTGTGTCGTCACCAGCGCCACTTTCATCACGCGATTGGCAAGCATCATCACAACTTTGTGACAGCTTGATTTGTGCATAAAATATTCGGTATGACCGCTAAACATCTCCCCATTATCCAGACGAATCCCTGCTTGAATCATCACAGATTTTTGTAATGGGGCGGTGATGATGGCGCCGATCTGATGCGTTTTTGCCAAGAGATGCGCCAAATACAGCTGCCGCTCTACCATGGGGGCGTTGGCAGCATTTAACTGGCCTGCGATGACTTCATCATGACAAGGTATATTTAAAATAATCACTGAGTGATTGATATTGGATTGATCTTTGAGTGTAGAATTTATCTGACTTGCAAGCCAATCTTCTGTCACGTCACCTATCTTATCAGGCACATTAATCACACAAAACTCAGGTATTTTAACCAGCTTACCTGCCTGGATAAGCGCTTTGGCTCGCGCAATGAATGCCGCCTTATCAGCGGTGATCAGCCAAACCCCTTCTGATAAATCGCCACCATCGATCACATCTAGCACAATATCCATACCAATGCCTGCAGGCTCGCCTGTGGTGATAAGCATTGGCTTAGCAGGCGCGTGATCAAGCGGCTGGCAAGCAAAGTTGTCAAGCGATTTATTTATAATATTTTTGGCGGCGTTGGGCATTTTTGAAGATTCTCACTGGGTTTTTATGGTACAATTTGAATGTTTTTCATGGCATATTCCTAGTCGGATTTTATCATTATTTACATCGATTACCAAACATAAGCACCGTATTTGTGCGACCTTTTGCATAAGCCAACCACTGACATGACCAGCGCAAACGATAAAAAAGACAGCCTACTGACGCTTCAGCCGCCCCATAGTATTGAGATGGAGCGCTCACTTTTGGCAAGCTTGATGAGTATTAACGACTCATTTGAGGACATTGAAAATATCATCAGTGCCGATGATTTTTATGGCGAAAGGCACAAAAAAATCTTTGATGCCATCAGTCATTTGGCGCGCGTCAATGAGCCTTATGACAGCATCATGGTGCATGATTATTTAAGCCGCATTGGGCAGCTGACATCAGCAGGCGGCGAAGAGTATTTGATTACCATTAATCAAAGCACAGCAAATTATTTTAATCTCATCAATTATGCCGAAAAAGTCCGCGAAATGTCGGTGTATCGTCAGCTGATTTCATCCGCCAATCACATGCTGAATTTGGCATATCATCCAAAAAAGCAGACCGTAACAGAGATTTTGGATACGATTGAGTCGGATATTTTTCGAATCGGTGAGAGCTTTGCCAAAGGTAGCAGTAAAACAGGTCCACAGCGCATTGATGATGTGATGGCGAATGTGGTCACGCAGCTTAACGACATTCGCTTACGCCCTAATGGCTTGATTGGTCTTGATACAGGCTTTATTGAGCTTAATAATAAGACACTTGGCTTTCAAAATGGCAACTTGATCATTTTGGCGGCACGCCCAGCGATGGGTAAGACGGCTTTGGCGCTTAATTTTGCACAATCGGCACTGATGTCCAATAAAGCGGTTGCCATTTTTTCGATGGAGATGCCTGCTGAATCGATTGCCATGCGTATGCTGGCAGCATGGGGCAGTATTGACATGAAGCGCTTGATGTCAGCAAACATGAGTGAAGATGAATGGGCGCGTTTTATGAATGGCGTCACGCTACTTCAAGACAAGCATCTGTATATCGATGATCGCTCAGATCTTAGCCCCTCTGAAGTCAGAGCCACCTGCCGTAGGATTGCCAAAAACCATCCTGACGGTTTGGGCTTTGTTTTGATTGACTATATGCAGTTGATGCGCGTGCCTGGCATGGGCGATAACAAAGTCAATGAGATGGGTGAGATCTCTCGCAGCTTAAAGGCTTTGGCGCGTGAGCTTAACTGCCCTGTGGTCGCCCTATCTCAGCTTAACCGCAAGGTTGAAGATCGCCCAAACAAGCGACCTTTGATTTCAGATATTCGTGAGTCAGGGCAAATTGAGCAAGATGCCGACTTGATTTTATTTGTATATCGTCATCATTATTATCACCAAGATAAAGACGATATCAAGCATTTGGCAGAAGTTATCATTGGTAAAAACCGTCAAGGCGAACGCGGTAAAGTTCCGCTCAAATTCATTGGCGAATATGTCAGATTTGAAGATTTGATTCCAGGTGATATGCCTGAAGATTATGATATTGATGAATAATTTTAAGAATAATTAATACTATGCGCACCACTTCTATCACCATCCATCCTGATGCTTTGATGCACAATCTGAAAGTCATCAAAAAAAAGCTTAACCCAAACACCAAAGTACTCGCCATGGTCAAAGCCGACGCATACGGTCATGGCATAGATGCAACCGTCCCTGCTTTGATCCATGCCGATGGCTTTGGCGTGGCGTGTTTATCAGAAGCCATGGCTGTCAAGCAAGTCCTTGATAGTAGGAATGTTAAAAAGCCCATCGTACTGATTGAAGGGGCATTTAGCTTGGATGAATGGAAAGTGGCAGTTGAGCATGATTTTGGCTGCTTGATTCATCATCAAAATCAGCTGGCATGGGCATTGGCTCATCAGCCTAAGCAAGATCAATGTTGTCATACCATTTGGCTAAAATACAATACGGGCATGAGCCGTTTGGGATTTAATGATGATCAAATTATCTTAGCTGCCAAATCGCTGACCGACGCAGGCTATCGGCTGATTTTGACGAGTCATTTTGCTTGTGCAGATGACAAAACACACCCGCTAAATGCCTTACAAATCAGCAAATTTGATCAAGCCTTGGCGCGCATTCGGGCATTTGCGCCTGATACCCTTGGCAGTCTGTGCAACTCGGCAGGGATTTTTAATTTTAAGGATCATCACCATGATTGGGTACGCGCTGGCATCGCTCTGTACGGCTCTAAGCCTGTCGCCGATCAGTCAGCCAAAGCACTCAATCTGATGCCCGCCATGACGCTTTCGGCACAAGTGATGGCTATCCACACCTTGGCAGCTGGCGATAGTATCGGTTATAGCGCACTGTGGGCGGCACAAAAACCCCACAAGATCGCAGTTGTCAGCATTGGCTATGGTGATGGCTATCCTAGGGTGGTAATGGGGGCTAAAGTCAGCGTGAGCGACACTTTGGGTAATCGGCACTTATGCGATATCATTGGTAGGGTTGCCATGGATATGTTTATGATTGATATTGATGGGCTTGATATTGCCATAGATGCGCCTGTGGTGCTATGGGGCGATTCGCCGACGATCGATGAAGTCGCGCTGTGCGCAGGAACAATTGGCTATGAGCTGATGTGCCGTTTGACCACGCGCCCAAAGCGATGTATTATGGATGCATACCCACCCAATAAGGAATCTTAATGAAAATCCAAACTTTCAGCTTGGCTACACTCTGCGGGCTGACAGCCGCCGCGCACGCCCAAAGCCTGCCGATTGATCCTGATGCCAGCCTAAGACTTGGTGTGAATACCACTTATAATGCCACTGCGTATCATGCTAAAGACCCTGTATCTGTGATGCCACAAGCATTTTATGATAATCATCGCTGGTACATCGAAGGCGCCGAAGCCGGTTTTTATCCTTATAAAGATAACAAGCATCATGTGCGCGTGGGCTTAACTTATGATGGTCAAAACTTTGATCCCAGTGATGCCGACACCCCAGAGCTTAGCAAGCTTGATAAGCGTAAATGGTCAGCGCTCGCCCATGCAAGCTATATGTACATCACACCCTATGGCGGACTAAAAGCAAAAGCCACCACCGATGTGCTTGATCGGCATGATGGTCAGACCGTTACTTTATCACACTTAAGCCGCTTTAATAAAGACGCTTGGACAGTGTATCCAGAGTTTGGCGCAACTTGGCACAGTAAAGACTACAACCAATATTATTATGGCATCTCAGATGCCGAAGCCTTAAGAACAAACAGCAGCGCCTATCAAGCCGACTCTGGTTGGTCGCCCTTTGTCACAGCGACAGTCAATTATCAAGTCACGCCAAAAGTCAGCGCATTTTTTAATCAGCGCGTCGAATGGCTATCCAGCACCCAAAAAAATAGCCCAATGACTGATGATAAAATTGACAGTAAAACTCGCCTGGGTTTGAATTATCATTTTTAAGTCTATTTTTAATAATATAAAGCCGACAAAAAACCGCCCAATCTGAGTTAGGCGGTTTTTTAATACTAAAATGATTAAATTAATCAAAATGAATCAGTCATCATCTTGAGCTTTTAATTGGATATAGTTTTGGATGCCCATATCTGCGATCAACTCTTGCTGTGTAGTAAGCCAATCTTCATACTCTTCATTTTCATCTTTGAGCTTCACTAAAATCTCGCGCGATACATAGTCACGATGACTTTCGCAAATACCAATCGCCTCGACTAGCACATCATGCTTACGCTTTTCAAGTTTTAGATCACACGCCAAAATCTCAGCAACATCTTCACCAATCAGCAGTTTGCCAAGCTCTTGTAGGTTTGGCAAACCTTCCAAAAGTAAAATTCGCTCAATCAGCTCATCAGACCATTTCATCTCTTGGATCGACTGCTTATAAAACACTTCATTAAGCCCATAGACGCCCCAATTTTTGGTGATGCGCGCATGTAAAAAATACTGATTAATGGCTATGAGCGACTGACCCAAGACCGAATTTAAAGCACGGATAACTTCTTTATTACCTTTCATAACCACCCCCTATCAGTGTGTGCTGCCCTGCTGATCTGAGTCCGCAGTCATGCTTTGCAGGTAGTTTTGTAAACCCATCAAGTCAATCAAACGCAGCTGTTTTTCAAGCCAGTGGGCATGATCTTGTTCGGTGTCTTCAAGCTGACGCACCAAAATATCACGCGTGACATAATCGCGCTCTGCCTCACACAGTGCGATACCTTCTTTTAGGTGCTCTTGAACACTGTATTCTAACTCAAGGTCGCTTCTTAGCATGCTTGGCACATCAGAGCCGATATTGATTTCGCTCACTTGCATATTTGGCTTGCCGCCCAACATCAAGATACGCTGAATTAATAATTGTGCATGCACCGTTTCATCTTCCATTTCATGATGAATGCGGTCATATAATTTGCCAAAATTCCATTCAGCATACATTTGAGAATGAATAAAATACTGATCGCGCGCGCCTAGCTCACCACCCAACAAAAAATTTAAATAATCAATGACTTTTTGAGATGATCTCATGATAAAGCTCCTTATATAATGCGCCAGATTCATAAATCGGCTCAAAAATAAATTAACAGTTGTCAATTATCTTATCATAAAATTTTGAATCTTCCATCTTGACTTTGTAGAGCTATTGAACTGCGAACGCTTTGCAGTCTGATAAGAATTTGCAAATAAAATAAAAAATCATCCGCACAAACACGCACAGATGATTTTGAAGCATGGTGATAAGACTATGATTTTAAATACAAAATACAATTTATAATGAGAATTAATATGAATGACCAGCTATCAATCAACTCATTTTTTTTGATGACTTTAATTGATAAATAAATCCTAGTCAATTTAAATAAAAATTAGAAATATTTTAGAAACATAATCTCGCGCTGCTTAACCTGCCATTACATCAATGGTGATCGCACTGGCTTCATGTTCATCAATCAAATCCTGAACCATCGGTACGCAGCAGCCGCAGCAAGTGCCAACGGACAAGGATTCTTGAAGACCTTCCATGCCTGATACGCCCGCCGATAACGCAGTCTTGATCTGTGTGTCTTTTACATCATGACAAATACATACATACATCAGATGACTCCTTTTGGCTTTTGATACCGATAAACTTGAGAGATTTTAATTATCAAAAGCGATTGATTCTCTTTTATGTGCTTATAATAACAATAATTGTTCCCATTTACAATTCATTTTATTAATTTTTTCAAAATCGGTCATTTGAAAAATTGATAATCATCGAACCGCATTGAATTTTAATATCTAATCCTTATTAATGCATTTTAGCTCTTTAATTTTAGCTCTTTATAAGCATATAAATAATTAAAGTTTATTATAAATTGCTCGCCTGCGCTTAATCCATTATAATAAATTGTATATATAATTTATAGTTGGAATCGTGCTTTATGATCAGCGTTTTTGAATTGTTTAAAATCGGTATCGGACCATCAAGTTCGCATACGGTGGGTCCTATGGTGGCAGCCAATCGTTTTTTGGAGCTGCTTGGTGATCGCCTGGACAGCGTTCGCCAAATTACCATTGAGCTATATGGCTCTTTGTCATCCACTGGCAAGGGTCATGCCACAGACACCGCTGTGCTGCTTGGCTTATCAGGGCATGAGCCACCGACGATTGACACCACTCAAACCGAAGACTATCTTAAGCCTATTTACCAAGAAGGTCGCTTGATGCTTGGCGGCGTGCATCAGATTACCTTTGATGCTAATGAAGATCTTTTATGGGATGATACGCCACTACCCGCCCATCCTAACGGCATGAGACTGATCGCTGTATTTGAAGATGGTGAGTCTTTGGCGCAGACTTATTATTCTGTGGGTGGCGGATTCATCAAAGACGAGGAGCAAATCAGCTTAGCGCCATCTCAAGACACCCAATCAGCCTACCCTTATGATTTTAATAGTGCAGAAGAACTGGCAGCATTATGCCAAGCACATGATCTAAGCATCGCTGATTTGATGCTTGCCAATGAAGCCGCGCTAAGAAATGTCGATGAGATTAAAGACCATTTAAACGATGTCTGGAATACCATGCAAGCTTGCGTCACTCAAGGCTGTAAGATTGATGGGATTTTACCTGGCGGCTTAAATGTGAAACGCCGTGCCAAAGACCTGTATGAGCAATTATCCAAAGAATATGGGTATTCAGGCAACGGAGGCTTGCTTGCCATGGACTGGGTAAATTTATACGCCTTGGCAGTCAATGAAGAAAATGCCGCTGGCGGAAAAGTCGTTACCGCACCCACCAATGGCGCTGCAGGCATCATCCCTGCCGTGCTGCATTATTACCGCGGCTTCATCCCAGCATTTAGCTATCAAGGGGTGCGTGAATTTTTGTTAGTTGCAGGTGCGATCGGCGCACTCATTAAACAAAATGCCTCAATCTCAGGGGCGGAGGTTGGCTGCCAAGGCGAGGTTGGCTCTGCTTGCGCCATGGCAGCGGCAGGATTGGCTCATGTCTTAGGCGGCAGTGTTGCCCAATGCCTGAATGCTGCAGAAATTGGACTTGAGCATAATTTGGGTTTGACCTGCGATCCGATTGCAGGGCTAGTACAAGTGCCTTGTATCGAACGAAACGCCATGGCATCAGTCAAAGCCATCAATGCGGCACGCCTTGCCCTACGCGGTGATGGCAGTCATCATGTGTCACTTGATAAAGCGATCGCCACCATGAAAGAAACTGGCATGGACATGATGGATAAATACAAAGAAACTGCCAAAGGCGGTCTTGCCATCCACGCTACCAATGCGATGACTGCAGAGCGAATTAATGCCATCAATATCGGCTCAGGATTCAGTCAATGCTAGTTTAAATAAAAAACCAAGCGATAAGCTTGGTTTTTTAAAACAACTGATCACTTATAGCATCTCAGGTGTTTTTGAAATGATCTTATTTAAAGTCCATTTTGGAACCACTTGACCAGTCGCTTCATTCATTAGACGCTCTTGTTTTAGGTCTAGTACGTAGCGGAAACCTGGCTCATATTGGAAGCCTTCAATGTCACCACTTAGCACATTAAAGTTGCGATCGAAAGTACGACGATATTGCAGGCATTCTGCTTGGACTGTTTGACCTAGGTTATTGGTCAGCTCACAAACCGCTTTACGAGGTGCGATCTCTACTTGGAAGCTACGCAGCTCTTGAACTTGTACTTGCTTAACTTCGCCCTCAACCATCATCACGCGCTTATCATCAAGCTGAGTTGATGCACATCCTGCCAGTGCTAAAGAAGCCAAAGCCACGCCTGCAAATAATTTTTTCATATCAGTTATCCTTTAAATTAATCACCTAAAAATGGAGGAGACTATAAGTTATAATCAAACTATAATCACGCCCCGATGACGGATCTATCATTCCAATAATGAATGCGATCTATGATCATCTAACACAAATGCTATCACAAATTTTTGATACTTTTAAGTAAAGATCATGACACAATTTGTAAAGCTTTTGTAAATTTATCACGCCATCATCTCATACTGCCAAATTGTCAGATCTTTGCGTAAAAATATGGGCAGAGTATGTGAAAATCGTCAGATCTATGCCTTGAGATAAGTAATGAAATAATTTGTCTATAAAATCACAAAATAAACGCTTGCATTTCACCAGTTTTTACACTATTGTAATAATGCAGCACGGTTATGATCATGTTTGCTGCGGATCGTCGGTAGATACTGGCACTTTTCGTTGTTTTTTGTTAAAAAGGAATTCACATGTTTCAATTAAAACCGTTATCTTTTGGTTTAGCGATGGTCGCTGCTGTTGGTCTTACCGCTTGTAATAAGCCTGCTGAACAAGCTGCTGCAGATCCTGCCGCTGCACCTGCCACAGGCAGCAGCACTCAAGGCACCTTAGAAAAAATCAAACAATCAGGCACGATTGTTCTTGCACACCGCGATTCATCCATTCCATTTTCTTATATCGCAGACAACCCAAATCAGCCTGTCGGCTATGCGCATGATCTTCAGCTAAAAGTTGTTGAAGCTGTCAAAGAAAAGCTGCAAATGCCTGATCTAAAAGTGCGCTATAACCTAGTCACCTCGCAGACACGCATTCCTTTGGTGCAAAATGGCACAGTCGATTTAGAATGCGGCTCAACCACTAATAACGAAGAGCGTGCTCAGCAAGTTGATTTTTCGGTCGGTTTCTTTGAAATTGGCACTCGTCTTTTGACTGCCACAGATTCAGGCATCAATGGCTTTGATGACCTTGCTGGCAAAACTTTGGTCACCACCGCTGGCACCACCTCAGAGCGATATATTCGCCAATTCAACGATGAAAAGCAGCTAAATATCAATATCATCTCAGCAAAAGATCATGGCGAATCATTCTTAATGCTTGAAAATGGTCGCGCCCAAGCCTTTATGATGGATGATGTCCTGCTTGCAGGCGAAAAAGCCAAAGCCAAAGATCCTGCCAAATGGCAAATCGTGGGCGAGCCACAATCTTTTGAGATCTATGGCTGTATGGTGCGTAAAGGCGATAGCGAATTTAAAGCAGTCGTTGATGATGCCTTAAAAGCTGTCTACGCCTCTGGAGAAATTAACAACATCTATGACAAATGGTTCATGCAGCCTATTCCACCAAAAAATGTCAACATGCAATTTACAATGTCTGACAACCTAAAAAATCTTTTGGCAAACCCAACTGATCAACCAACACAAGCCCAATGAATTGGCTTCATGCCCTACCAAAAAAGGTCAGCATCGTGATGATGCTGACTTTGCTTAATCTGTTTTATTAAGGGGTTTATTGTGAATTATCAATGGAACTGGGGCGTGCTTTGGCAATCCACTGGGATTGGCAATGAGCTGTATTGGCACTGGCTGGTCACAGGCTTTAAATGGCTGCTGATGATCGGTGGTGCAGCGTGGTTAATTGCCATGGTGATCGGAACCGTACTTGGCATCATGCGCACCCTACCCAATAAAAGCGCACAGATGCTGGCCAAGATTTATGTGGATTTTTTTCGCAATGTCCCTTTGCTAGTTCAGCTGTTTTTTTGGTTTTATGTCATGCCAAATCTGCTGACCGAAGGATTTCGCACATTTTGGTATCAGTCGCTTGAGCCTAATACATCAGCAGCGATTTCAGCAGCGATTGGGCTTGGGCTGTTTACCGCTGCGCGTATCATCGAACAAGTGCGTACAGGCATTGAGTCACTGCCAAAAGGTCAAGCCAATGCAGCGGCGGCCTTAGGTTTTAGCACCGCTCAATCTTATCGTTATGTGATTTTACCCCAAGCCTTTCGCACCATTTTACCGCCACTAAGCTCCGAGCTGACCAACTGCTTTAAGAACGCCTCCATTGCGTCTTTGGTGGGTGTTACCGAGCTTATCAGCCAAACCAAAACCATCAGCGAATACACTCAAAACAGCTTTGAGATTTATACTTATGCTACGATCATTTATTTATTGTTTAATTTAACTTTAATCTATGGCATGACCATGCTTGAAAAAAAGCTGCGTATTAAAGGTCAAATTGATGGAGGTCAGCATGCTTAATGAAATCCAAACTGCTGCACCTATTCTTTTATCTGGATTGTCGATTACCTTTAAGGTGCTGTTTTTTGCTGTGCTTGGTGGTCTTTTATTAGGGACTGTGCTTGCCCTGATGCGTTTATCTGGTAAAGCGATCTTGGCGGTTCCTGCCAGACTTTATGTCAACTATTTTCGCTCAGTGCCGCTCTTATTGGTGCTGCTGTGGTTCTACTTTGCGGTGCCCATGATGTACACGATGGCGACAGGCAATTATTTGACAGTTGATGCTAAGTTTATGAGCTGCACAATTGCCTTCATCATGTTTGAGGCAGCGTATTTTGCTGAGATTGTGCGTGCCGGCATCCAATCCATCGGCAAAGGTCAAATCAATGCTGCAAAAGCCTTGGGCATGACTTACTCTCAAACCATGCGCTTGATCATTTTACCTCAAGCATTTCGTAAAATGCTGCCACTCGTACTTCAGCAGTCCATCATTCTTTTTCAAGATACAACATTGGTATTTGCGGTAGGCTTGGTTGATCTGTTCCGTGCCGCTTATGTGCGCGGCGAGCTGATGGGTCTGCTTGAATTTTATATCTTAAGCGCAGGTGCGGTGTATTTTATTATCAGTTTGATTGCGTCTAAAGGCGTGGCAAGACTTCAAAAAAATCTGCGCGTATAAAGCGCAAGGCAATAAGGACAAATGATGGCAATCATAACCCAATTGGATGAAAAATCTTATATTAATGAATTTGGCGGCTTGGTGACTGACAGCGGTCATAAATCTGATGAGATCATGATTCAAATTCATGATGTGAGTAAATGGTATGGTGATTTTCAAGTATTAACCGACTGCAGAGCTCACGTCCACAAAGGTGATGTTACCGTAGTGTGCGGCCCTTCTGGATCTGGCAAATCCACACTCATCAAAACCGTGAATGGACTTGAGCCTTTCCAAAAAGGGGAAATCTTAATCAACGGTACCAGTGTTGGAGATAAAAATACCAATTTGCCCAAACTGCGCAGCCAAGTTGGTATGGTATTTCAGCATTTTGAGCTATTCCCCCATTTGTCAATCATTGACAATTTGACCATCGCCCAACAAAAAGTGCTGGGGCGCAAAGCCGATGAATCCACCAAAAAAGCCATGGCTTATCTTGATCGCGTGGGTTTGGCGGCGCACGCCAAAAAATTTCCTGCAGAGCTTTCAGGCGGTCAGCAGCAGCGTGTCGCGATTGCACGGGCGCTGTCTATGGATCCCATCGCCATGCTATTTGACGAACCGACATCGGCGCTTGATCCTGAAATGATTCAAGAAGTACTGGAAGTCATGGTGGATTTGGCTAACGAAGGCATGACCATGATGTGTGTGACGCATGAAATGGGTTTTGCCCGTCAAGTAGCCAGCCGCATTATTTTTATGGATCAAGGTCACATTGTAGAAAACTGCAGTAAAGAAGAATTCTTCCAAAATGCCAAATCAGACCGAGCTCAAGCATTTTTGGGTAAGATTTTAAATCATTGATTTGATTTTGGTCATGTTATTGATCGAATAATCATTCTGATTTAACAAAACCCCGCTTGTATGACTTTACAAGCGGGGTTTTATTGGGTGCTAAAACTATTGCGATGATAAGCCTGCTTCTTTTTCGGCAGCTTCGACAGTTTGACGGATGAGCGTATTGATGGTCATAGGACCGACGCCGCCTGGCACTGGAGTGTAAGCAGAAGCGATAGCTTCGATATCATCCAATTCAATATCCCCACAGCCACCATCATCAGTTGGGTGGAACCCTGCATCCACGACAACGGCACCTTGCTTAATCCATGATTTTTTGATCAATTCAGGCACACCGACAGCGCCCACCACGATATCAGCTGAAGCGACATGCTCAGCCAAGTTTTTGGTGCGTGAATGGCAAATGGTTACAGTACAATTGGCATTTAATAGCATCATTGCCATCGGCTTACCCAAGATAGCGCTGCGACCAACGACAACCGCGTGTTTGCCCTCAAGCTCGATTCCGTAATGCGTCAACAGGTGCATGATGCCCTGTGGTGTGCATGAACCGTAAGCAGGCTCACCCATCGACATACGACCAAAGCCTAAGCAAGTTACGCCATCGACATCTTTATCCAAGCTGATGCGATCAAAACACGCGCGTTCATCAATCTGGGCTGGCACAGGATGCTGCAATAAAATACCATGCACATCTGGATTGGCATTAAGCTCATCAATCTTAGCAAGCAGCTCATCAGTCGTCGTGCTTTCAGGCATCTCAACACGGATACTATCCATCCCGACGCGCTGGCAAGCATTACCCTTCATGCGCACATAGGTCGCTGATGCTGGATCATCCCCCACCAAAATTGTCGCCAAAATCGGTGTTCGCCCCGTCTTTTGTTTTAATATCTCAACACGCGCTGACAGGTCGCTTTCGATGCTTTTTGCCAATGCTTTGCCGTCTAGTACAGTTGCCATAACCTTGCCTTTTTTTAGTAATCATCAAGTGCTACCGTGCTTTATGGTGCGCTACCAACCAATAAGCACGCCAAGTGATTTGTTTGCTAAAGTGAATAAATCAGGGTAAATTATAGTCAATTTGGCTTAATTTTACCAGTCAATTTGGCATCAATTATCTCAAAATCAACCGCACCGTCTTTCATGGTTGCAGTCACTTTCACGCCTTCTTTATCTTGCGTTAGATCGCCAAACAAGATCAGCTGTGACAGCGGTTTTTTGAGCAGCTCTTGAATGATTCTTGCCATAGGTCTTGCGCCCATCAGGCGATCATAACCTTTGTCAGCCAAATGCAAGCGCACCTCGTCATCCACAGACAAGACGATATTTTTGTCAAGCAGCTGACCTTGCAATTCGGTGATAAACTTATCAACCACATCGCCAATCACCTCCGGCGGCAGCGGCGCAAAATTCACTGTGGCATCCAAGCGGTTACGAAACTCAGGGCTAAATGTACGCTGTATGGCGTCTTGATTATCGCTATGATGATCTTGCTCTGTAAACCCCATCGATCGGCGACTGATGCTATCTGCCCCGACATTGGTTGTCATAATCAAAATCACCTGCTTAAATGACACCGAGCGTCCATTATTATCTGTCAATGTGCCATGATCCATCACTTGAAGCAGTAAATTAAAGACATCACTGTGGGCTTTTTCAAGTTCATCCAAAAGTAGCACACAGTGCGGATTTTGCTGAATTTTTTCGGTCAATAAACCGCCTTGATCATACCCCACATATCCAGGCGGCGCACCGATCAGCCGTGATGCCGTATGCGCTTCCATGTATTCGCTCATATCAAAGCGTACCAAAGGCACACCAAGCAAATAAGCCAACTGACGGCTAATCTCTGTCTTACCGACACCCGTAGGACCTGAAAACAAAAATGAACCAATGGGCTTGTCAGGATGGGTCAATCCTGAGCGTGCAAGCAAAATCGCATCCACGAGCGCATCGACCGCTTCGTCTTGACCAAAAACCACCTGTTTTAGATTGGTTTTTAAATTTTTTAAAATATTTTTATCATCACTGGTGACAGACTTGGGTGGAATGCGCGCGATTTTGGCGACCACTTGCTCTATGATATCGACATCTACCTGGATGGGTGATGGGCTACTATTTTGGGTGTCTGCCTGATCATCACGACAAGCTTTATCATGATGCAAGCGGACAAATGAGCCTGCCTCATCGATCACATCAATGGCTTTATCAGGCAAAAATCTTTCATGAATGTGCTTGACAGATAATTTAACAGCCGTCTCAATGGCATCCTCGGTATAAGTCACGCCATGAAAATCTTCATAATACCCTTTTAATCCTTGTAAAATGGCGATTGCATCAGGTACCGAAGGCTCCTTAATATCTATTTTTTGAAAACGTCGTGATAGCGCATGATCTTTTTCAAAGACTTGGCGATACTCAACAAATGTTGTGGAACCAATTGTACGAATATACCCCTTGGCAAGCGCAGGCTTGATGAGATTTGAGACATCCATACTGCTATCCATGGACGCACCCGCCCCGATGATCATATGAATCTCATCAATAAATAAAATCGCCTCTGGCATGTCTTTGAGCTCATCAATCAAAGCCTTCATGCGTGCCTCGAACTCGCCACGAAACTTGGTGCCCGCGATCAGTGCGCCCATATCTAGGCTATAAATCGTAGCATTGGCAAGCGGTTTTGGTGCCTTACCATTCACGATCAACCAAGCCAAGCCCTCAGCAATGGCTGTTTTGCCAACGCCAGGATCACCAACCAAAAGCGGGTTGTTTTTGCGGCGGCGGCAAAGAATTTGGGCGGTGCGCTCAATTTCATCTGCTCGCCCCACCAAAGGATCGGTTTTGCCTTGCTTGGCTTGCTCATTGAGATTTAACGTGTAGGCATCCAGCGGATTTTGTTTGAGCTTGATTGATTTATTGGCAGGCGGCTCATCGACATCGCCATGCGCCTCATGCGTGGCGCGCTGATGAGCAGAAATTGCGCGCGTCACCGATAAAATATCCACGCCACAAGACTGGATCAGCTCATTGGCATAACTGCGCTCTTCTTTAAAAATCGCCACAAGCGCATCAACGGGTTCGACCAGCTGTTCGGTTTGACTGGCTTGGACTTGCCAGATCGCACGCTGCATCACACGATTTAGGCTTTTGGTTGGCATCGGATCGACGCCTTCGCGCTTAGGAATGAAATCTTCAAGATACTGCTTGATGCTTGATAAGATAAATTTGGTATCAGCGCCGCATTCTTCCAGCACTTTAACAGTAAAAGCATCTTTTAATAAACCCATCAATAAATGCTCGACACTGATAAATTGATGCGAATGCTGCTTTGCAAACTTAAGCATAAACTCTTGAATCGTTAAAAATTCAGGACTTAGCATAATAATCCTTAAAATAAAATCTAAAAATTAGGCAGGCTCAATCGTGGTGAGTAACGGGTAGGACGCTTGTTCTGCCAAGGCTGTCACTTCATCCACCTTCATCTCAGCCAGATCATAAGGCAACAAGGCAACCACTGCTTGCCCTGACTCATGAATCTGCATCATGAGCTGATACGCCTTTTCAATACTGTGCTCAAAAATCTCAACAAGCACATAAACCACAAAATCCATGGTCGTATAATTATCATTGTGCATGATCACCGCGTATAGCTTGGGCTGCTTGACTTGGGTTTTGGTTTGGGTGATGACATCGGTCTCTGACTGATGCTCAGAAGATGATTCAAAGTCTTGAACCGCTTTTATCAAAAAATCACTGCCGCACTGCTTCATAATATCGTATTACTGATAAAAATTTCAATGTTGGTCACTGTGTGATGAGTTTTGGTCAATATAAAACAGGCGAAAGCCACCGCCTCGCCTGTATTTTTGTCACAATTACCCATAGATTATTGAGTGTTTTTTTCAATTGGTCGATGGCTTGCATTTGACATCTGCGCTAATGAAGGTGGCGCATTGGTGACGATTTTGCCAATTTGCCAATTATACAACTGCTGAACTTTCTGATCACCTGCTGCTAGCTCAAGCTTCATTTGCTTGGGCTCAAACCCTTCAGGCATGATGAATCGACCACGAATATTTGCCACACCGCGAATGTCATAACTCGATGGCTCAAGCGGTATCTCAACCATACTGGTTTCGTTCAGCAAAGTCAATTTGGGAATCATCTTAACGGCTTTGCCTGAAATATCAAGCATGGACACATCAAAGCGATATTCAAAGGTATTTTCAGGTAAAGAGATGATCTCTGATGCCATGATAGACAGCGCCACGCCGCCTTGCTCGGCGACCGAGTTTTTTAAGAGCTCATTGACTTGCTCAAGCTTCAAGTTAGTTGTCTTTAGATTTTCATAATCGGTACGCAGATTGTCCAATGTCGATCGACTGATGTCGCGCTCTTGGATGGCGGTCGTCATCTCTTGCTTTAGCTGCATATTTTCAGCGGTAAGCTCGCTGACATTTGCCACCGCTTCATTATTTGTGGCAACAGCGCGCTCAACGCTATGCACACCTTGACGATAGCCAAATTTATAGCCAATCACAGTGACAATCAATGCAGAAAAAGCAAGCGCAATCAAAAACAGCGCCAAAATCTGATTGGTCGAACCGCGCTGCTTTTTAAAATGAGTGGAAAGGGTTGAATTCGGCATAGAAAACCTGACATTAATTGGTCGATCAAAATATCGCTATTATAACAAACATTGTACAAATAAGAATAATTATTTTTTGTAAGCCAAGGACACTCTAACCTACCACCAAAAAGACACCTGAATTTAGCTCACGGATCTGTCCGACTGAGCTACGCGGGGCATGAGCTGCACACGCTTTAGCCGCATGGCATTTAAAAGTACCGAGATTGAACTTAGCGCCATCGCAGCGGCTGCCATCATGGGATTGAGTAGCCCTATCGCAGCCAATGGAATGCCGATACAGTTATAAACCAGTGCAAAAAAGAAATTTTGCTTGATGTTGGTTAAGGTCATACGCGCAATACGATACGCATAAAAAACATGGCTCAGAGACTCACCCAACAGGCGCGCCGATGCGGTATGCTTAGCCACATCAGTCGCGCCGCCGACCGCAAAACTGGCTTGTGCAGCTGCCATCGCTGGCGCATCATTGACACCATCACCGACCATCACCACTGTTTTGCCTTGGCTTTTTAATGTCTCAATGGCGGACAGCTTATCTCGCGGCGACATTTGCCCAAAGGCGGCAGTGATGCCAAGCTGCGCTGCGACGCCATCTACCACCGATTGGCGATCACCGCTCATTAAATAAGTCTCGATCCCATCATGATGAATGCGGCTGATGATGCTGTGCGCTTCTGCTTTTAGTGTATCACTGAGCCCAAAGATCGCCACCGGCACATCATCGACAGCCAGTCCAACCAAGCTTGCATCCATCCAATGATCCTCTGCCTGCCATGACGCTAGGCCAATGAATTTGGGCGTGCCGACTTTTAGCCATCCGATGCCATCGATATATCCTATCAGCCCTTGACCGGTGGTGTTTTGGACATCGGACACTTCATATAAAGACAAGTTTTTAGCTTTAGCAGCTTCCACCAATGCACTTGCCAAGGGGTGACTGGCGTGCTGCTCCAAACTGGCTGTCAGACCAAGCGCCTGCTCTTCGCTCATCTTATCGCTTAGGCTTTGGATTTTTTGGACACTTGGACGACCCAAAGTCAGTGTACCTGTCTTATCAAAAATGATGGTATCAATGCTGCCAGCAGACTCAAGGCTGACGGCATCTTTGAACCACACACCATGGCGCGCCGCAGTGCCCATGCCTGCCATGATCGCAGCAGGCGTAGCAAGCCCAAGCGCACAAGGACAAGCAATGACAAGCACAGCGACACCGCGCATCAATGCCGTATCAAAATCCGCGCCAAGCAAATAATTCGCCATAAAACTCACCATCGCCAATGCCACCACCACCGGCACGAAGACAGCCGCAACTTTATCGGCAAATCTGGCGATATCCGCCTTAGTGCCTTGGGCATCTTGAAGTGCTGACATCATATCGCCAAGCTGGGTTCTTGCGCCTGTTGCGGCGGCTTGGTATTCTATTGAGCCATCGGATAAGACGCTGCCTGCATATACCGTATCGCCGATATGCTTATCAATGAGTAAACTTTCGCCCGTCAGATGAGATTCATTACACACACCAAAACCGCTTTTTACCACACCATCTACGGCGATCTTATCCCCCGTATTCGCCAGTAGCACATCACCAACTTCAATATGGTCAATACTGGTTTTGACCCATTGACCATCGATACGGCGATTGACTTCTGCGGGAATCAGCTGCGTCAAAAGACCTAAGCTATTTAGGCTTTGTGTTTTGGTGCGGTGCTCAAGATATTTTCCAAGTCTGACAAATGCAATCACCATCACCGATGCTTCAAAATACACCATATGCATGGCGTGCGGATCGGTAAGCCATACATAGGTTGAATACGCCCAAATTGCCGTTGTGCCAAGTGCCACCAAGACATCCATATTGGCAAGACCGCCCCTAATGCTCGCCCATGCCCCTGTATAAAAGCGCGCACCGAATACAACTTGCACAATGCTTGCCAAGACAAACTGAATCCATACAGGCATCATGAGTGCATGCGATCCAAACATCATACCAAGCATACCCACCCAAAACGGCAATGACAATCCCCAAAGGATCATCAAATCCCAAGGCATCTGTTGCTGCTCTTGGCGATCTGCCATCGGCACAGCCTCAAAGCCCGCCTTTGCCACCCAAGTCATGACTTCATCGCGATCAGTTTTATTGGCATCATAACTGACACGCAATGCTTCTGTCGCAAAATTAACCGTCGCCTGATGGATGGCGGGCTTTTTATTGAGCACTTTTTCGATACGCGTGGCGCACGATTGGCAAGTCATGCCACTGATGGCAAATTGCTCTGTGACTTCGTGCGCTTGCTCAGGGGCACGATGAGACGCTGGTGATTTGTTCGACATAAGGCACTCCTTTTTTCGCTGCTGATAACTTAATAATAAGGTCAAACTGCGCTTGAGACAAGAGCAAAAGCGCTCTACGCCCTACCATGCATTGCCTGCGCATTTGCACAATCTATCAAAAGCGAATACAATACCCAAAACTCATCATAGGAAAAAGTATGACGACCATCAGCGCCCAAGCCTTAGCTCAGTTTTGTGACAATTATCTGAATGCTCACGAGTTCCAAGACTACTGCCCAAACGGCTTGCAAGTCGATGCAGGCAGACCAATTGAACGGATTATCACTGGTGTAACTGCTTGCCAAGCCTTGATCGATCAAGCGATCGAAGCCAAAGCACAAGCGATCTTGGTGCATCATGGATATTTTTGGAAAGGTGAAGATCAGCCCTTGGTGGGTATGAAAGGCGCGCGCGTGCGCAAACTGATGCAAAATGGCATTTCATTGATCGCTTACCATCTACCACTTGATGCACATCCTGATATTGGCAATAATCGCGCCTTGGCTGATATGCTTGATTTGACTATCACAGGCGCGCTGTATCCTGAACAAAAACACCCGATCGGCAATGTGGCGACCACAAGTCCCATTTTGGCGTGCGAATTTGCTGACAAAATCGCCAAAGTCTTGGGACGCACGCCGCTTCACATCCTTGCTAGCGATGGTGATCGCCTACTAAAACATATCGCCCTATGCACAGGTGGTGCGCAAGATATGATTGATCAAGCGGCAGCCATGGGCTGCGATGCCTTTATTTCGGGTGAGATTTCTGAGCGCACGACGCACATGGCGCGTGAGCTTGGTGTGGATTATTTTGCCGCAGGGCATCATGCCACAGAGCGCGGCGGCGTGATTCGGTTCGGTGAAGTCATCAACCAAGAATTAGGCATTGATGTGACATTTATTGATATTGATAATCCTGCGTGATTGACATTCTATACCCAATGAATCATCAATCACACTAAGGTCTGATAAATAGCGTCAGATTGGCTGCTATTTTTTGACGATGAGCATTGCCATTCTGCCTGTGGCAGAGCGCTTGGTATGAGTCTGAAAGCGATAAGAATAATATTTAGGCGACAGATAACTACATGGCACTATATCACTTAGCACCGTTACGCCTAATTGTTCAAGCTGCAACCGAGCTAAGCCTTCAATATCAATATATACCTTACCACTGTGATTAGAAGAGTTGATCAGCTTATCAAAAAGCGCCTGCTTGTCAAGCAAGACAAGTTTATTTGTCACCACCTCATCCATGATGCGCTCAGCCAAACTTTGATCCACTTCATACGATGGTCGCGAGATGCACGCACCGATCACAGCAGATAGCTTGGCAGAAGTTGGCATCAAAGCAGCCGTTTTGGCGATCACGCCATTCACCAGCCCCTGCCATCCTGCATGAATGCAGGCTACCGCCCCGCCCTTTTCGTCAAATAGCGCCACAGGCACACAGTCCGCCGTCATGATCGCCAATGCTGTCTTAGGACGCTCAGTGATCAGGGCATCTGCTGAGCTTAAAGACTGCGATCGATACTTATCAACATCAAGCACTGCATTACCATGAACTTGATTTAACCAATGAATTTGATCAGCACCTGCCTGCTCATGCAGCCAATTCAGCAGATTTGCACGTCGAAGCAGCACCTTAAATGGCTCATCATTGACATGAAGCGCCACATTAAATTCACCATAAAGCGCCGATCGATTACCAAAATCTGTCAGCTGATCGGCTTTGTCAGACACGCCAGCGTGAGTCTGTATGACCATCACATCATCATTTTGATAAAGAATATCCAAAGGCGGCGTCATAGTTTCATTAAGCATCATCATTTAAGATCTCTATCAGATTTTGCATATCCTCAGGCAGCGGTGCATGAAATTTCACCGACTCACCAGTGACAGGATGGATAAAGCCCAGCGTGTGTGCATGAAGCGCCTGCCTACCAAAATCTAAAATTGCGCGTCTTTGCCTGTCGGACAAACCTGCACGTGGCGATGTACCATAGACAGGATCACCCACCAGTGGATGACCGACATAAGACAGATGCACGCGTATTTGATGCGTTCGCCCTGTTTTTAGATGAACATCCAAAAGACTGTAACGCTCATGTAAAGACTTGGCATTGACAATGTACGTTAAAGCAGGCTTGCCCATTTGCTTAACCGCCATCTTGGTGCGATGTGTGCTATGCCGACCTATGGGCGCATCAATTTGAGCATGCCGAAGCACTTCATGCACCGCACCCAAAGCGATGCATTGATAATGGCGGTACACGCTTTTGTCCTTTAGCTGATCAATCAAAGACAGCTGAGCTGATTTTGTGCGCGCAACGACAAGCAGCCCCGTTGTGTCTTTATCAATGCGATGAACCAATCCTGCTCGCGGCAAATGCGCCTGATTCGGAAAATGATACAGTAGCGCATTGACCAAAGTGCCCGTACGATTACCAGCGCCGGGATGTACCACCATGCCTGCGGGCTTATTAATGACGATGACCGCCTCATCTTCATAAATGATATCAATGTCAATATTTTCAGGCAAATCCTCTGAGTGAGAATCTTGGATCGCTTCTAGCTTTAAGATGTCACCCGTCTTGACCGCATATTTTGGCTTAACCACCTCGCCATTGACCGTCAATTGACCCTCATCGATGAATTTTTTTAGATTTGCGCGTGAAAACCCCTCAAAAACTTCCGCACATAGCTTATCAAGCCTAACACCAACCTGCTCAGCGCCGACAGTATGCGTCAGATGAATTTGGGCAGATGTTTGGGCGGGTGCTTCATCTGTATCGATCAGATCATCGGCGTCGCCATCAGCGTCTGTGACATAGTTAGGCGCCTGTTCTGCCAAGTCATCAATCAGTTCATCGTGATTCATAATAAAACTCAAAAATAAATTTCGATCACTTTAGCACATTTTGTCAAATTTGATAAGATAGCCTACCAATATATCTGCACTCTGCGCATTTTGGCTTATCTTACATATTGACTATTAAGTCTCGTTATCTGAGCGCTCTTTTTGGTGGATTTTGTGTATTTGCAGCCGATAGACATTCATTGTCAGACCCATAAAAACATGCTAAACTAGCCCAAATTTAGACCAATTCATGAGAGTCCCTATGAAATCACAAACCAAGCTGATTGCCGCCATGATGGCAGCTACTTTGACTGTTACAGGCTGCCAAAGCGTGAACAGACTGTTTGACCGCAAGGCTGATACCGTAGAGACGGCTGAAAAAACAGATGCTGCATATTACCAAGAAGCCAGTGAAGCACTTGATAAAAACCAAAATCGTAGCGCCATCGAAGCGCTGAATAATATCCGAACCTTTTATCCGACAGGTCGATACGCACAGCAAGCACTGCTAGATCTGATTTATGCTCAATACAGAGCCAATGATTTTGAAGCAGTTCTTCAAAGCACAGAAGAATTTATTCGCCTATATCCAAATAGTCGCTCGGTGGACTACGCGCTGTATGTGCAAGGTGTTACTCATATGGGCGGTGCTCCCAAAGCTTCGCGTTTATTTAGATTTGATCAGTCTCAGCGTGATGTGACCTATCTACGCCTAGCTTTCCAAGATTTTCAACGCCTGCTTAATAACTATCCAAACAGTCCATATGCTGCCGATGCCGCCCAGCGCATGATTGCGATCTATAATGACTTTGCTGAGCACGAATTGGTGGCGGCGCGTTGGTATGTCAAACGTGATGCGATGGTCGCTGCCGCTAACCGAGCTAAGTGGGTATTTCAATATTATCCACAGTCCACAGGTGTACCCGAAGCCATCGCCATCTTGGCTTATACCAATCAAGAACTTGGCTTGACCGAGACTGCCAACCAGTACAAGCAGCTGCTGCAAATTAACTATCCGCAATATCTCAATCAAGATGGCTCAGTGCGCCTAAATGATACGGGTGCCAAGACGCGTACACAGAAGGTATTATCAGCTCTAAGCTTCGGGCGTTTGGGTCGTGCAAGCGAAAACCTTGACAGCTATCAAGGTCAATATAATGGCGCAACACGCACCCAAATCATCAGTCAAGCAGGCACCATTAGCCTGCCAGCCATGACTCAAGTGCCAGAAGACATTCCTGCGGCTGGCGGTACTAGTCGTCGTCCTGCCATCAGTTTGGATCTGCCAGCTGCAGAGGCAGAAGCTGGGCATCTGAATGAAGTACCGCGCTGATGCCAGTGTTTAAGTAAGTTATAATTTCAGGCGGTGTATGGCCGCCTGTTTTTATTGAATCAATCGGAATTTCGGACATGAATATCCCCGAGTCCATCATCGAGCAGCTCAATAGCCAAGCTGACTTGGTGGGGATGATTGGCAAACATACCACGCTCAAAGCAGCAGGCCGCGAGTACAAAGGCTGTTGCCCCTTTCATGGTGAAAAAACGCCATCGTTTTATGTCAATCCTGAAACCAACTTATATTATTGCTTTGGCTGTCATGCCAAGGGCAATCCGATCACTTTTTTAAAAGAATTTGAGCGGATGAGCTTTATTGAATCGGTCAAATACTTGTCCGAACAAACGGGTATCGAGCTGCCCAAAGATGACGCTTATCAAAAAAAATTCAAATACAAAAAAACCACCAAGGCTCAGGGTGCCAAGCCGCCCACTCAATCTTCGCCAGATGCGAACATCGCCCAACATACTGCCGAGCAGCAGCCTGACATACTCCCATCACCGACGACCGACTGGACAAATGATTTATCGGCATATGATACTTATTTTGGTTTAGATGATGCCCATCAACTCAGTTACACCGAACCTTATGACACTCAAGCGCCCGTCTTGACTCAGTCGCCAAGCGAAGCACAAGGTGATTTGTACACGCTATTAGATGCAGTGCATGACTACTATCAGTTTATGCTCGGCAGCTTTGCTTTTGCAAAACAGTATTTTTTAGATCGTGGTCTTAGCGAAGAGACCATCCAAACCTTTGGTCTAGGATATGCACCCGAAGGTTGGCAGCACCTTGAACAAGTCTTCCCCCAAGACATCGAAGGCTTGAAAATATTAGGCTTGGTTCGAGAATCCTCCAAGGGCAATGGAAGAAACTTTTGCTTGTTGCGTCATCGGGTGATTTTTCCCATTCGCGATAACCAAGGGCGAGTTGTGGGTTTTGCAGGGCGAAGCCTAGGGGATGAAAATCCAAAATATATCAACTCAAGCGAATCGCCAGTTTTTCAAAAGCAGCACATTTTGTATGGTCTGTATGAATCGCGCAGACAAAAAGCCAAAGACTACTTACTGGTTGAAGGCTATATGGATGTCATCGCCTTATACCAAGCAGGGATTTATGGGGCGGTAGCGCCTATGGGTACCGCCGCTAACGAAAAGCAAATCGAGCGACTTTTACGCTATAACAATCAGCTTACCTTATGTTTTGATGGTGATAGCGCAGGGCAGCGAGCAGCTTGGCGCACACTAGAAATTGCCGCACCTGTCTTAAGTGATGGTCGTGAGCTTAAGTTTTTGACTTTGCCCGATAATCATGATCCTGACACTTACCTAAAATCTCATGGCGCAGCTGCGATGCGTGATGCCATCGAAAGCGCGGTGAGTTTGTCGGATTATATTTATGGCGTTTTGGCAAGTCAATACGACCTGACGCGTCCTGAATCTAAGGCACAAGCCATGGCGACACTTAGGCAGCTGACCGAACTACTGCCAAAAGGTTCTAGCTTAAAATGGTGGCTAAATAGCGATATTTATCAAAAATTAAAAGCCGTGGGCAAAGAAGGACGGTTTAGCCCAAAGGTTGATTTAATCAATTATAGTCGCCGCGATGAAGCCGATGCGATTACCGAAATCGGGCTGCATCTGATCCATACCCCCATTTTGCTCAAATCCGATCCTTTGGCATTTGTGATCGAGCATTCAGGTATGCCGCAGGCACACATCCCATTATCAAATCACCTTGAGCGTCAAGAAATTGATTTACCCAAGCTGCCAAATTGGGCAAGTTTTAAAAGTCCATTATTAGATGAAATCATCGCCATCATCAGCACATTACCAGACGAAATCCTACAAGATAGCGCCGAAACGGCTCAAAGCTGTGCGTATTTCATCATCGCTGCCTTGAGCGATGTCAATAAAAGTCAAATACAGCTGCACTGGCAAAGATTTATACAATCTTGGTGCAATCAAGATCTACAAGCCATCACGCCAGTATTTTATGGGCTGATTTGCACCGCCTTAAAAGACATTCTGCTCAAGCAGCAAAACGACAGTAAAAATTTGATTTTATCAGAAGTTTATAAAAGACGCTTGCAGGCGTTGGTCCATTGGGATAACATCCATAACAAATCAAAATTAGCAGAAATTTTGACCAAATAACCCACCCCCAAAGGCGCGCGCACTGTTCTAACTTAAGTCTTTGCGTCAGTGATTTGGCAAATGACGATGCCGCTTTGGATGGCAGGCACTTGATTGATAGATTTACAATAATTCATTTGGCGCGATTGATGGGCAAAATACCCTGCCACAAAGCTCAATACACATAGCACGCCCACCAATACCTTGACACCGCTGTTTTGTAAAATCACTGGTTTGTTCTTTTGCATCGCCATCAGCTCCTTGATTATGCCCGCTTACAACGGTGGGCCTGCCAAAGAAACAGCATACTTAAAACCTTGACGACTTTCGCAATCAGCAAGCCAAGCATGTGTATTGGTATGCGTTTGTGGCACCAAGCCACGCAAGCGCGCGCCATACACCGCCAGATACATCTGTATGTCAGCTGCGCTAAACTGCCCTACCAAATACGACTTATCAGCCAACGACGCCTCTAGCATCTTTAAAGCATTCGTCAAATTTTTATCCAAAATGATCTGATGGATACCGGATCTAAACTTATTTAGCACAGGTCTAGCAAACCATGGCGACTTTTGGATCGACTTATCCAAAATCAGCCCCATTACCAAAGGCGGCATCAGAGAACCTTCCGCAAAATGCATCCAAAATGTATAATCACGCCATGCTTTGTCAGTGGCTTGTGTTTTTTGGTCGGCTGCGGCAGGATAAAAGCGTGCCTCTGAATCATAAGCCTTTAATAAATAAGATAAAATCAGCGCAGACTCTGCCAAAACTTGTTCGCCCTTAGGCAGGCTATCATCTATTAAAATCGGCGCCTTCCCCATGGGGTGAATCTGTTCAAGACTTTTGGGTGCCAAGGCGGTTTTTCGATCACGCTCAATCAGATGCAGCTGATACTCCAAGCCATAAGCCAATTTGAGCTCCTCAAGCAGCCAAACCACTCTAAAAGACCGAGATTTATTTAAATGATATAAGTGCAACATGATTCACCATCCCAAGAAGCCAAGCAAATCAGCTTGGCTGAAAATTCATTGAATAGACTCAGGCGCCTGCTGCACCACTTCAGCCAAATCGGCTGTTTCTTCTGACGCATCGATATCATCTTCATCGACATGTTCGACACACGCCATGCCAACCAACACCTCTTCATCGGCAATGCGAATCAGTTTAACACCTTGCGCATTACGACCAGCGGTCGCAATCTGAGCCACAGGCGTGCGCACCAAAGTGCCTTTATCCGAAATCAAAATAACATCTTCTTCACCAGTAACTGCGATCGCCTTAACCAGCTGCCCGTTACGCTCAGAAGTTTTGATCGCAATCACCCCTTTGCCGCCACGACCTTTGGTTGGATAATCATCGATCGGCGTGCGTTTACCAAAGCCGTTTTCGCAAGCACATAAAATCTCACCTTGTTTGGGCGCGACCACCAAAGATACCACTCGGCTCACCGCAAAATCATCACTGACCTCATCAGTATCTTCATCCAAGAACTCTTCTTCATCAGTTGTCGCAAGCAAATTCACGCGCATACCACGAACGCCTTTGGCAACTCGGCTCATCGCACGGATACTGTCTTCTTTAAAGCGGATGGCTTTGCCTTCATTACTAAATAGCATGATCTCTTGTTCGCCATCAGTGATCGCAACACCAATCAGGGTATCGCCTTCTGCCAAATCAATCGCGCGCAAACCACCCGCACGCAGATTAGCAAATTGTGAAAGAGCCACGCGCTTCACTGTCCCTGATGCTGTTGCAAAGAACACAAAGCTGTTTTCGTCTTTTAGGTCATCTACAGGCAAAATCGCTGTGACCGACTCATCAGACTCAAGATTGATCAAGTTCACCAAAGGGCGACCCTTTGAGCCGCGACTGGCGATTGGGATCTCAAATCCGCGTAATCTAAAAACGCGACCTGTATTTGTAAAGCACAAAATATGGGCGTGCGTACTGGTCACCAACAAGTGCTCAATCACATCATCTTCTTTCATGGCAGTCGCTGAGCGCCCTTTACCGCCGCGTTTTTGGGCTTGATAGTCGCTGATCGGCTGAGTCTTGGCATATCCTGTGTGAGAAACTGTCAAAACAACCGTCTGCTCAGGGATCAGATCCTCACGATTAAAGTCATGGCGAGCATCGACGATGTCAGTTTTACGGGCATCTCCAAATTCATCACGAATCTCAATCAGCTCTGTGCGCACTACGCCCATCAGCACATCAAAATCATTTAAAATCAGATTTAACCGTGCAATCTCGCCTAAAATTTCTTGATATTCACCCGTCAATTTATCCTGTTCAAGACCAGTTAAACGATGCAGCTGCATATCCAAAATGGCGTTCACCTGATCAGGTGACAGACGATAGCGAGTTTTATTCTCAATCAAGCCATACGGTGCTTTAAGATCCTCGCCATCAATGATCTCAGGGCGAATAGAATCAGCGCCCGCCGCTTCAAGCATTTTGACCACACCGGCTGAATGCCAAGTCTTAGCAAGCAAATTTTCGCGTGCTTCGCTGCGGTTGGCTGACTGCTTGATGGTCTCAAGCACATCATCAATATTAGCAAGGGCAATGGTTAAGCCCTCAAGCAAATGCCCGCGCGCCAACGCTTTGTTAAGCTCAAAAATCGTACGGCGCGTCACCACTTCTTGGCGGTGGCGAATGAACGCTGCCACCAAGTCGCGCAGTGTCATAAGCTTGGGCTGACCATTATCCAATGCCACCATGTTAATACTAAAGCTCGTCTCAAGCGGCGTTTGGTTAAATAAGTTATTAACCATCACTTCGGCATTTTCGCCTCGGCGCAAATCAATCGCCACGCGCACGCCTTCTTTATCCGACTCATCTCGGATCTCCGTGATGCCTTCGATTTTTTTGGTATTCACCAAATCGGCGATGTGCTTGATTAGATTGGCTTTATTGACTTGATAAGGAATTTCTGTAAAAATGATGCGCTCACGGTCTTTGTTTGCACCGCTATCGCCCATTGATTCGATATGATAGCGACCACGAATGTGCAGACGACCTTTGCCAGTACGATAAGCATCGATGATGCCGCTTCTGCCATGGATGATGCCGCCCGTTGGGAAATCAGGTCCTGAAATGTGCGTAATCAGCTCATCGGTTGAAATATTCGGATCTTCGGCATACGCCAAGCAAGCATTCAGTACTTCAGTCAGATTATGCGGCGCCATATTGGTTGCCATACCTACGGCGATCCCTGCCGCACCATTAACCAACAAATTTGGAATGCGCGCCGGCAATACGCTTGGCATTTTCATAGAGCCGTCGTAGTTATCTTCCCAATCAACGGTATCTTTATCAAGATCGGCAAGCATTTTGTGCGTCAGCTTCTGCATTTTCATTTCTGTATAACGCATCGCCGCCGGTGGATCACCATCCATAGAACCAAAGTTACCCTGACCATTCACCAACATATAACGCAAACTAAAATCCTGCGCCATACGCACAATGGCATCATAAACCGCGGTATCGCCATGCGGATGGTATTTACCAATCACATCACCAACGACACGCGCCGATTTGAGATATTTTTTATTATAATCATTTCCAAGCTCATGCATGGCGTATAAAATACGGCGGTGAACAGGCTTAAGTCCATCACGCACATCAGGCAGCGCACGCGAAACAATGACGCTCATCGCATAATCCAAATACGAACGCTTTAATTCTTCGACGATGCCAATCGGACTGACCGAGTCACTCATAAATAATCCTTGCTACAAACGATTAATTCACACAGCCTATGGCAACGATCTCATCGCCAAAACCATGCATAAATACCTTAAAAACAACGCATTATTTTAGCACAAAATGCCCAAAAAATGTAGGTTAATGTGGGTTGCCGCTGATTTTTATCATGGTTAATCAAATCTTATCTTGACCAATCAACATCGCAAATCTAGCCGCATAATTCAGCAATATCACGCTTGATGACACATCAGATATCTATCTTTGGCTTAGGATTTGGTTATTTGGATTTTTTATTAGGGCGAATCAAGCTTTTGAGCATCTGCTCATGCGTGATGATGGTTGCTTGATTTGGCGTGCGCAGCTGCGGCTGATGATTATGCTCATAGGCGGTCAGCGCCATACAAGCAGCGACTTGTTTGGGCTCAAGCGCACGTTTATTTTTAGAGGTGAGCACGGATAATGCGCCATTGAGCGCTTGGCTACCAAGGCTTTTTAGGCTCAGGCGCTGCTTGGGCAAGGTTAAGCGATGCAGCCGAAAAATTGCCAATGTATCAAAACTCAGCGTGCGCAAATAATACTCTACATCCGCCTTGGCTGTCAGCTCATCGTCATGGTTGGGCGCATCGGCACCATCTTTGGATAAAAAATAAAACTGCTGTACGCCCTTTTGTTTGCAAGCTTTAGCAAATTCTAGATTGTACAATACATTGACTTGATAAAACTCATCATGGCTTGGCACTTGCTGTTTTGAGACACCAAGACAACTAAAAGCATCTGTATCAGCACCAATCGCCATCGCCTCAATGGTCGATGCCAGTGCCCGAAAATCCGCCACATGATAGACTTGCATATTGGCACTCATGGCGCGTGGCTGTGTGCGCGTGATCAATATCACCGACTCATAGATCAGCGCAAGCTCTTGGGCAAGCGCCTCACCCACTCGACTCGAACCACCGATTAAGATTGCTTTGGTTTTCATCAATTTTCACTCACGCTAAATATACGCATTATATTCAAGCAATCAATCGATTGCGCCAAGTGCTGATTTTTGAATTTATTATTCTAGCACAAAATCCATCAAAAAAATCAACCACTTCATCAGTCGATCAATAGACTAAGAAAATTTTTATTTACATATTGTGAGATTGTCAAGATTTTGGTATGATATGCCGTTATATTGTCCAAGCAATGCGTCTCCTCAAGCACATTGCCCCACTTTTTACAATTTATCATTTCAATTTTTTAAGGATTTATCCTATGGCAAACTCTGCACAAGCTCGCAAACGCGCTCGTCAAAACACCAAGCGTCGTCAGCACAATGCATCTCAGCGCTCTATGGTTCGTACTTACATCAAGCGTGTAAATTCTGCAATCGAAGCTAAATCTTATGAGCTTGCAACTGAAGCCTACAACAAAGCCGTACCAGTCATTGACCGTATGGCTGACAAAGGCATCATCCACAAAAACAAAGCTGCTCGTCATAAGAGCCGTTTGAATGCTGCAATTAAAGCTTTAAAAGGCTAATAGTTGCTCAGCATCACAGAGTCCAAGTTGTCTTGGGCTCTTTTTTATATCCCAAATGATGCGATCAGCCAAAACCCATTGATGCATTATTTTTGAATAAAATGGCGACATGAACCTAAATTCTTGTTACAATATTCTTATCAATAAATAGTATAGGCGTTTGATGAGTATTAAAGTTTTGGTCGCAGATGACCATGATTTGGTAAGAATGGGCATTACTCGGATGCTTGATGATGATCCGAGCATTGAGGTCATCGGTGAAGCAGTTGATGGTGATAGTGCGGTCATGCAGGTGCGTGCGCTAAGCCCTGATGTTGTTTTATTGGATGTTAATATGCCGAATATCGATGGTGTGGAAGCCACTCGACGCATCAAGCAATTTAATCCAACCATCAAAGTGCTTGCTGTCTCAAGCTTGACAACTCAGCCATACCCTTCCATGCTTTTGAAGGCAGGCGTAAATGGGTATATCACTAAAGGAACGCCGCTAGATGAGATGATCCGCGCCATTAAAAAAGTGCACGCAGGATCGCGTTATTTTAGCCATGATGTAGCCGAGCAGCTTGCCGAGACAGTGCTTGGCGAACAAAAAGAATCGCCCTTTGACGCCCTATCTGAGCGCGAAAAACAGGTTGCCATGATGGTTGTCAATTGCCAAAGTACGCAGCAGATCGCCGATCAGCTGTTTGTGAGTGCTAAGACAGTGAACACTTACCGTTATCGTATTTTTGAAAAACTGGGTGTGGATAGTGATGTCAAGCTTACGCACCTTGCCATCCGACATGGGCTGATTCAAGCTCATTAATCAGCAGTCAAATACAAAATATCGCAATCAAAATAGCCAATTCATTGATCTTTTGATTGCGATTTTGCCTTAAATCAGCTTTAATTTGCTTTTGCTTGCTCCATCAAATCCAAGCTTAAGCGCAGCCATTCATCATCTTGTGCCTCGCTAGAAGAAGGCTTAAAGCTTACGTCGGGCACCACGCCGATTTTATCGATCTTTTTGCCATCAGGCGTTAGATAATGCGCGGTAGTCATCTTGATGCCTTGATTATTCCCCAAAGGAATCACCGATTGCACCGACCCCTTACCATAACTGGTCTCACCGACGATCAGCGCACGCCCATGAGTTTGCAGTGCACTTGCCAGCACTTCAGCTGCTGATGCCGAATAGCGGTTTTGTAAAATAATGACTGGCATGGATTCTAGCACAGGTGAGCCGTGCGTCTCAATCACCCGCTCTATGCCATTTCGGTTTTGGACTTGGGTCACCACTTGCTTTCGCATAAATAAGGAAGCCACTTCAGCCGCTGAATCAAGCACGCCACCAGGGTTGTTTCGCAAATCAATCACCACGCCCTGAACCTGCCCTCCTACTAAGGCAAGATGATCAATGATCTCTTGGCGCGTGTTGTTTTGAAATACAGGCAGTTTGATGATAGCAATGCCGTTTTGAACAAAAACTTCAATGGTGCTTTTTTGAGCTTGGTTACGGATGACATTTGCCGATTGCTTGGATCGACCTGCTTTGGAATAAGTGATATCAACACTTGAGCCTGCAATACCGCTTAACAGCTGAGCTATGTCATTTTCGGTTTGGGATTGGTTGAGCTTGATATCGCCAATTTGGTGCAAATAATCCCCAACATTAATACCGGCAGTTTTGGCGGGGCTATCAGCAGTCACTTCAGTGACCACCCAATGCGCATCTTGGTTTTTCCAAACCGCCTTTAAGCCCACGCCTGCCACATTACCTGTGGTAAATGAGCTAAGACTGGCAAAGGCTTTGGCATCCAGAAATTCGGCATTACGATCCACGCGATTTAGCATCCCATGGATGGCGTGATAAAACAACATCTCATCATCCACAGGCTCGATGTACTCACGGCGCATCAAATCAACTGCTTGCACAAAAGTTTTAAGCGTGGTGGGGCTGATGGTATTCAAAGGCACTCGCCCAGAATGCAAGCCATCAATCCCATACAAATGATTTGGCGCTACATCCAAAGCATCCAAAGCAGGCGCATCCGTCAATTCATTTGCATCTGCTTGAGTATCAGAAATCTGCGGATTGGCAAATGCGCTTGTATTTAAGCTTATCACACCAATCAACACAGCCGTTATTAATGCCGAAAATCGCATATCAAACCTTTTTTGTCTAATTACTCAGAAACCAACAAACTCGCTCCAGTCATCTGACTTGGCTTGTCTAGCCCCATCAGATCCAGCAGAGTTGGCGAGACATCGCACAGTTTGCCGCCGCTACGCACAGCAGCCTTTTTGTCACCAACATAAATAAAAGGCACCAGCTCTGTGGTGTGCTGCGTATGCACCTGACCACTTTGATAATCTTGCATCTGCTCACAGTTACCATGATCAGCAGTGATCAATAAATGACCGCCATTGGCGCGAACATGCTTAACCACCTCGCCAATGCACTGATCCAACGCCTCCACTGCCTTGACCGCTGCATCAAACACGCCCGAATGCCCGACCATGTCACCGTTGGCATAATTGACAATCAGCACATCATATTTACCTGAGTCAATGGCATCATTTAATTTCTCGGTCACCTCAAAGGCGCTCATTTCAGGCTTTAGGTCATACGTTTTGACATCTGGGCTGTTCACCAAAATGCGATCTTCGCCCTCGTATAACTCCTCCCGACCACCGCTAAAGAAAAAGGTCACATGCGCGTATTTTTCGGTTTCGGCGATTCTAAGCTGAGTTTTGCCTGCATTTTGTAAATATTCACCCAAGGTATTCGCCAGACTTGTCGGATGATAAGCGATGTCAGTTTTGGGATTATTTTCAAGCTCATCTGAATATTTGGTCAGCATGACAAATGCTGATAACTCAGGCACAATATGGCGATCAAAACCATCAAAATCAGCATCCACAAATGCCAAGCTGATTTCGCGTGCGCGGTCAGCACGGAAATTCATGAAAATCACGCCATCATTATCACAAATGATACCATCTTCTTCGATGAAAGTTGCAGCAACAAATTCATCCGTCTCCCCTGCAGCATACGCTTGCTTGATGGCATCTAGGGCATTCTCTGCTGTTCTGACTGATTTACCTTCGGTTAATAGCTCATAACAAGATTCCACACGATCCCAGCGCTTATCGCGATCCATGGCATAGAATCGACCGATGACGCTGGCAATTTTAGCATCGCCCTCAAACTCTTGATTAATCTGAGCAAAATAATCTTCAAGATCAGCAACATAACTCTCGGCAGACTGTGGCGGTGTATCACGACCATCTAAAAACGCATGCACATATACCTGTAGAGCACCTTGAGATAAAGCAAGCTTAGCCGCCGCCTTGATGTGATCAATGTGCGCATGTACACCGCCATCAGACAAAAGCCCTAAAATATGCACCGCGCCTTCATTGTTAAGTGTGGCTTGAACAGCATTCGTCAATGCCGAATTATTAAAAAATTTCCCTGATTCAATCTCATTCATAATTCGAGTTGAGTCTTGGAACAAAATACGACCCGCCCCCAGATTCATATGCCCCACTTCAGAGTTACCAAACTGACCATCTGGCAATCCCACATCCATGCCAGAACCAGAAATCAGTCCATTGGGACAGCTGGCAAGCAGAGCATCTAAGTTTGGTGTATTGGCTGCCGCGACGGCATTATCTTTGGTCTCTTCACGATGACCAACGCCATCCAAAATCATCAACACATGGGGAATTTTTTTCTGATTCGACATCGTAAGCTCCAAATAAACTGATAAAAATACATCGTATTGTAGCATAATTTTTGGCAAATCATCCTTACCCGCTGAGAAATAAAATTCATCCTAGCGCTGCATCTTTTCTTGCAAATTCTCATAGGTTTTTATAAAATACCGACCAGTTGGTTTTATTTATTTTTACCGTTATTTATCTTTATCAAAGAGAAGTTTTGTCAATCAATTTTTAGTTTAGGATAATTTATTATATGAATGACACGTTATTTACCAGTGAAAGCGATGTTCACGCTGACACATCCAGCGCCAAACGAAAGAACAAACCTGAGCAGCTCAAACATGAATTAATCATGGCAGCCAAGCATTTGATGGTCAGTGACGGCGTGGCAAATTTATCTATGCAAAAAGTCGCGGACGCGGCAGGTACCAGTAAAGGTGGGCTGTTTCATCACTTTAAGAATAAAGAAGATCTGTTAAATGGCGTGGTGGGGCTTTATATCGCTCAGCTCAATACCGCAATTTTATCCATCACTGATGAATTGGGTGATGCTCAGGGGCGATTTACCAAAGCATATTTGCAAGTGATTTTTCAAAATCCTGAGATTGGATTGAATAGTAACTGGTCTGGGCTTTTAAAAGCCATTCATGCTGATGCCACCATGTTTGGAATATGGCAAAACTGGATGGCTCAAAAACAAAAGCAGTTCGCCGCCACTGACAGTCATGCACGACATCAAGTGGTGCGCTATGCCATCGAAGGCGCTCAGCTTGACAGTGAGCTAAAATCCGACCAAACCAAACAGCAGGAGATTTATGAGACCTTAGCCAGTCTGATTTAGCACAAAACTCGCACAAAAAACCCTGCCAACTTTGACAGGGTTTTATTTAGGCGCTTAGAATCAAATGGCATAGCCCAGCGCATAAAATGTCACAAGAACGACAGCGATAATCACAGTGCCAATATTAAGCTTATTAAATTCACCAGAAATCACCCGCCCAAGTACCAACGCACCAAAGCCAAGCATGATGCCTGTAACGATATTGGCAGTCAAAACGATGAACACCGCACAGATCAGCCCGCTCATCGCCCCTACAAAATCTTCAAAATCAAGTTTTGAGACATTGCTTAGCATCAAAAGTCCAACATACATCAGTGCAGGCGCGGTAGCATAGCTTGGCACCAAAAATGCCAATGGCTGAAAAAATAGCATCAGTAAAAACAGCACACCAACCACGATCGCTGTCAAGCCAGTCTTACCACCCACTGCCGTACCAGCAGCAGATTCAATATACACCGCAGCAGGCGCCGTCCCAAAAATACCTGAAAACAAGCTACTGACCGAGTCTGATGTCAGGGCACGACCGCCATTGACGATTTGACCGTCTTTGTCCAGTAGATTAGCCTGACCCGCCACAGCGCGAATGGTGCCTGTCGCATCAAAGATCGCCGTCATCACCAAGGCAAACACCACTGGTAAAATCGCGGCATTCAGCGCACCCATGACATCCATTTGCATAAATAAAGAATCCGCGCCAAAGCTTGGCACTTTTAAAATGGCGCCATCTGATTTCACTTCAGGATCAAAAATCAGCCCAATAATCGTAATGGCAATGATCACCCACAAGATACTACCTTTGATGCGCAGGCGCTCAAGACCAATAATCGCCGCCAGCCCCACCAGTGATAAAATCACAGGCAGCGACATAAACTCACCCATCGTCACAGGCAAGCCTGCGTCATTTTTGATGACTAAACCCACGCCATTGGCAGCAATCAGTAGCAAAAACAGTCCAATACCAATGCCTGCGCCATGCGCAATCGATTCAGGTAAATTGCGTAAAATCCACGCACGCACGCCCGTCACCGAAATTAGGGTAAAAACCACACCCATCAAAAAAATCGCACCCAGCGCCACAGGAATGCTCACACCTTGCCCAAGCACCAAGCTAAAAGCAGTGAACGCCGTCAACGAAATCGCACAGCCAATCGCCATCGGCACATTTGCCCAAAGCCCGATTAATATCGAACCAAGACCCGCCACCAAGCATGTCGCAATAAAAACTGATTCAGCAGGAAATCCAGCTGCTGACAACATATTTGGCACCACGATGACCGAATAAACCATCGCCAAAAAAGTCGTCAAGCCAGCAATGACCTCTTGACGCACGGACGAGCCGCGCTCATTAATTTTTAAATATGATGATAAAGACATATTCTATCCAGATAATAATCGCTAAAGTCTTAATTAAGCATTAAGCGAAATGGCAAGGCAATCTGCCTATAACTAAAATAAAAAAGTGTAATTTTACCGCAAAGTCATTATAATGCCAAACAAAAATTTGCAAATTGATGCATTTTAGAAAGAATTGGTGATCTGTAAGCGATTATGCTGAATAAAGATGTTCTTTGGTGGATAAATTTTGTTAAAATAGATACTACTTAAATTTCCATGATTAAAATGATATCGAGATAATCAATGCTAAAAAATTCTAATGAAACTATCGCACTGCCAAGTTTTGAGTTGGTCATGGTGGCAGCCGATACCCAAGAAGCCACATCGGTGCAGCTTGATGAAATGCTCAAACAAAGCGATCAAGGTCTAATTTTGTATTTTTATCCCAAAGATAACACGCAAGGCTGCTCTATTCAGGCGATAGATTTTAGCGAACACAAAGCCAAGCTTGAATCCTTAGGATTTTACATTCTTGGCGTATCACGAGATGGCGTCAAATCTCATCAAAATTTCATCAACAAAAAAGCTTTGTCCATTGATTTGATCAGTGATACCGACGAAAAACTGTGCCAACACTATGATGTCATCAAAGAAAAAATGATGTACGGTAAAACTCATCTTGGCGTGGTGCGCTCTACCTTTGTGTATAACAAAAACGGTGAGATGATTGGCAGTTTTCGTAATGTCAAGGCCAAAGAACATGTTGATAAAATTTTAGATTTTATTGAAAATCAGGCTCATTGATGTATCAGATGATCAGTGTATGAAAGTTCTTCAGCTGTCATCTTCGCTTAAGCACGATGAGTCCGAACGCGGCATTTATCCCATTTCTCATGCGCTTATCAAGGCTGGTCATGAGTCCATCATCATCGGCAGTGCACCAACCGATAGCGAGCTGGTTGTGCGGCTTGTGCGTGATGGCGCAACATATTACCGTCTGCCCATGCCCAAAAAAAGCTGGTGGGCACTCATGCATACCTTCACGCTTCGGCGGATCATTGAAAAACATCAGCCCGACATCATTCATGTACATTCTCGCACGCCTGCTTGGGTGCTGTATTGGGCGCTGCGCCCTTTTGCAAACGACAAAAGACCCAAAATCATTTCAAGCTTATATGGATTTTATCCTTTAAATTCTTATTCAAAAGCACTGTTTAATGCCGATTTGCTGATCAGCGCATCCAGAAGTATTGATAAACATTTTAATAAAATTTTTGAAAAAATAAAACCAGAAAAAATCGATAAATCCATCAAGTTGCCTGATATTATTTGTGTGCCGCGCGGGGTAGATGTCCGAAAATATCCGTATCGGCATCACTCATCCGTGCATTGGCTGCATCAAACCTTTGCTCAATTTCCTGAGCTTGAACACAAAAAATGGTTGGTTTTTCCAACACCGATCGGTCCAGAATACGGTCAAGAATGGCTGATCGATATTTTAGGAAATTTACAAGAAAAATTTCCAAAAATTCACGCAATTATCATGGATGACGATCCTACGACGCGCATTCATCAGTGTGTGTTTTATGAGGATTTTGTCCAGCGGCTACACACTCTGGGTCTTCAAGATCGCGTATCTTTTGTCGGTAAAAATCCGCCCGACATGCGTGAATGGCTGTCGTCAGCCAATATCGTACTGGCGCTTGCTAATCGACCTGAGAGTATTGGCATGACATCGCTTCAAGCCATTCACTTGGGGACGCCCGTGATTGGTTGGGCCAAAGGTGCTTTTGCTGATATTCTAGGAGACCTATACCCCCAAGGACTGGTCAAAGAACAAACCGCGATCATGCTGTGCAAAAGTGTTAAGTTTTTATTATCAAACCCAATCCCACCCGCCATGACGCATGCTTACGAAATTGATGACATGGTCGATAACACGATCCAAGTTTATCAAGACTCAGTCAAGCAAAACACAGAGTGATAACTTAAATTTGATCCTCACCTTCGATTCTGATGACCTGAACCTCGCCCATCTCCTGCCACAGCTGGTGGGTGCAGATTAATAATAGGCCGATATCACCGGATTTTTGGGCATCAATCAGGCTTGACCATACATCGCGGCGCGTCTCTGGGTCTAAGCCTGCAAAAGGCTCATCTAGCATCATGACCGCTTTTGGCGTTAATAAAAGCCGAGCCAAGGCGATACGCCGCGCCTGCCCACCCGACACAGCCATACCATATTCTCCAAGACGAGTTGCCAGACCTTTAGGCTGATTATTTAGCCAAGTTAATAAATTGACCTTCTTAAGAACCGCTATAAGCTCATCATCGGTCGCATTTGGCTTACCTAAGCGCAGATTATCCGCAAGCGTTTGATCAAAAATATCAACTACCTGCCCCAAAAATCCAAGCGATTGACCAAAATCAACTGACTGCCAAGGATAACGCTTGGCGCTAGTACACAACCAAATATCGCCAAAGATCAGATCATGTTCTTGGGCAAGCGTATGTAGCAAAGTGGATTTGCCAGAACCTGAAGGACCCACAATCAAGCAAGGTGTATCAGAGCTGATCTTGGCATGAGAAATGTGAGCGCTGATGATGGCTTTTGGCGCTCTCACAACGGCATGATCAAGCTGTAAAGTCAAATTGTCATGCTGATTGACAATTTGATCAAGATTCACTTTAGGGGTATCACTTTGGCTACCAAGCATCTCGTTCAGCCGCTGCTTAGCGACCTGACTGCGCCCCAAAGCCAATGGCTCAGCAATTAAGTTTTGGATAAATTCGCCTAGCCCCATCAAACCTAAAAATACCGCCAGCGCCACTGCCGAACTTATCATCGGATAATCATTCAATGTCTGAACGCTAAAAGCAATGATGTCAGCCTGCCCAAAAAACTCGCCCATACCCCAAAGCATCAGCACCGCCGCCAGTGCCAGCGCTACTTGTACTCCCAAGATACCGATTCGGCGCAGACGATGTGATGACAAGGTAATTTTGGTCTGCTGAGCATCCAAATCGCTCAGCTGATGTATGTGCGTCTCCCAGCGATGCCAAATCAGCAAAGATGTCAGCGCAGGCAAGGTGTCTAGCAGCTTGGATTTACGAGTTTCAAGTAGCGCGCTCTCGCGATGCGCCAAATCAATGCCGCGATATACCACCAAAGCAGCAATCAATATCGCCAAGCCAATCGACACCAGCCCAAACCACGCTGTGGGCAACAGCAATAGCGTCACGCCAGCCACCAAAAGCACCGCACCGATTGCCATCATCCAAGGCGATATAAAGCGTAAAACAAATTCATCCAAAACATCAATGTCTTTGACAAGGCGATGCATTTTTTGGCTGCTGGATTGCCCTTGAAGATTGCGAGCTTTATAATCTAAATTTGCCCAAGCACCAAAAAATCTAACACGCAAATCCTTTAAAAGCCCAAAGACAGCATGATGCGATACCATCAAATCACCATAGCGAGATAAGGTGCGCGCAATGGCAAAGGTACGAATGATGGCTGCCGGCATCATATAATTAAACGTATGAGTGCCTACTGCAACTAAGCCTGCCACAGCTGACATGGTCACAAACCATCCTGAAACCATCGATAAGCCCAAGACCGACCAAACAGTCACAAGTCCTAAGAGCCAAGCCAAGATCCATACCCAAATTTGGGTACTGATGAGTTCATGAAGCCTAAATGGTTTATTTGGTTTCATCATAAGCTCCCAAATGATGGACATCATCAAAGGTGATATCAGCGCTCTGATCATGAGTGATCCAGATGACCGTCCGCTCCGCTGATAAGCGTTTTAATAAATCTTTTATCACCAAGGCAGTCTCGCTATCTAGATGCTCCGTCGGCTCATCAAGCAGCCATACTTTGGCATCTTGAAGTAGAAGCTGCGCAATGGCAAGTCGATGCGCCTGCCCACCTGACAAGCCACCGCCCCGCTCACCAAGTATGGTATCCATCTGCTCGGGCAAATCTCGGATCAAAGACCACAAACCAACCGCATCCAATACGTTAACCAGCTCATCATCAGTCGCATCAGATTTTGCCAATGTCAAATTATCGCGAATACTGATGGGTAGCAGCGCTGGCATTTGTGCCAAATAACCAAATTGCCGTCTAAGATACGCCATATCTAGCGTATCATAGCGATACCGCCCCTGATCATCATATACCTCGACCACGCCAGTATATTGCCCAAATCCCAATAAGATCTGTAGAAGCGTCGATTTACCAGCGCCACTTTCTCCTTTCAATAATGTTGATTTGCCTGCTGCAAACTGAAGTGTCGTCGGAGCCAATCTCACTCGCCCATCATCACCAAAGGCAGCCACTTGCTTGAAACAAAATCCTACTTGTCCTACCAAATCCACCTGGCGAAGCTCGGTTTTGCTATTTTTAAAATCAAGTATGCCCACCATCTCCTTGGCGGCGCCGACCGCTTGACCCTTGACATGATACTCAGCGCCCAAGCGACGCAGCGGCGCATAAAACTCAGGCACCAATAATAAAATCATCAAAGCTGAACTGTAAGTGGTCATGACAACACCAGATTGCCAAGGTAAAATTCCAATCAATCCAAAACCCAAATAAACCGCCACAAGCGCAATGGATAGAGCTGATAAAAACTCAAGCACCGCACTATTCAAAAACGCAATGCGTAGCACCGCCATGGTTTTTTTGCGGTAATTGTCGCTGCTGATATCAATATCTGCCACAGCGATATCAACGGCGCCCAGACGCGATAATGTATTCACCCCGCGTATCCAATCAAAAAATCGCCCACCAAGCTGTGCCATCGCATCCATCTGTTCACGACTTTTACGAGCTGTTGCCACACCAATCATTGCCATAAAAATTGGCACCAGTGGCGCCGTCGCCAATAAAATGACTGCCGACATTTTGCTAAAAAAGCTGACACAAATTGCCAATAAAATGGGGGTGCTCACCGCGGTACGCTTTTGAATCTCAAAACGGGCATAACCGATCAGGTGCTCAGGCTCATCAATGATCTTACTTGCCAATGCACCATCAGAGCCAAAAAATCGTCTGGCGGGACCCATTTCACCCAGCTTCATTAATAACCGCTGACGCACCTCACTGGCAGCCTGCACGCCGATGCGCGTTAGCAACACATCTTTGGCATAACCAATCAATGCGCGCAGCACCATCACCGCAAATAAAGCCGCCAAATACACCCCCAAAGCCTCAATCGCCATCGCTTGATGCTGGGATAATGATGGAATAAATGGTAAAAGCCAACCATCAAAAATCATCACCAAAATCCACGCCTGCACCATAAATAATAGCAAGCTGACCACATCACAAAGCCACGCCAAAGTCAGCTGCTTTTTTGCAGGGCGAAAAACAGACTTTAAAAACTGATTCGCTGCGATATCGGCTTGTGAACGCCGTGGCTTTTTTGGTTTTTTAAGATGGGCTTGTGTGGTGGTCATGATGATGGCATATGATGATGGATAAATGGGCTATTATCGCCAAATTACAGCTTTTTTTCAACCAAAAACACCGCCAAATCACTGGCGGTGTCTGAGCATCCAAGGCTTATTTGGGTGCGACCATCTGCTCTGGACGCACAAGCTCATCAAATTCCGCTTCGGTCAATAAGTTAAGCTCGGCGGCAGTCTGTTTTAAAGACTGATTGTTTTTGAAAGCGGTTTTGGCAACTTTGGCGGCATTTTCATAGCCGATATGACGATTAAGCGCCGTAACCAACATCAAAGAATGATGTAAATAATGGTCAATTTTTTCACGAATTGGCTCAATCCCTACCGCGCAATGCTCATTAAAGCTGTTCATGGCGTCCGTTAATAGGCGAATTGACTGCAATAAATTATATCCGATCACAGGCATATAAACATTTAATTCAAAATTCCCAGAAGCGCCCGCCATTGAGATGGTCGTGTCATTGCCAAAGACTTGGGTGACGACCATCGTCATCGCCTCGCACTGGGTTGGATTGACTTTACCAGGCATGATGGATGAGCCAGGCTCATTTTCAGGAATGCTCAGCTCGCCCAGGCCGCAGCGTGGACCTGATGCCAGCCAGCGGACATCATTGGCAATTTTATTCAGACTTGCTGCCAAAGTTTTTAGCGCCCCTGAAGCAAACACTTCAGCATCGCGCGCTGCCAGAGCCTCAAATTTATTGGGGGCTGTGATAAAGTCAAGACTGGTCAGTTCTGCCAAAGTTTTGGCTACTTTTACGGCATAATCAGGATGGCTGTTCAGCCCTGTCCCTACCGCTGTGCCGCCTAGTGGCAACTGACAAAGACCATTCAATGCCGCCTCGATACGCACCAAAGCATAATCCAGCTGCATGACATAGCCGCTGAACTCTTGACCCAAAGTCAGCGGGGTGGCATCTTGCAAATGCGTACGCCCAATCTTAATAATATCATCAAAATCAGCTGATTTTTGTGCCAGTGTTTGACGCAAATTTTTGATCGCTGGCACAAGCTTCTGATTCATCTGTAGAGCGGCAGCCACTCGAATGGCGGTCGGAAAGCTGTCGTTGGTTGATTGGGCATGATTGACATGATCGTTAGGATGGATGGGCTGGTAGCTACCCTTGGGATTACCAGCAATTTCATTAGCGCGATTGGCGATGACTTCATTCATGTTCATATTAGACTGGGTGCCTGAGCCAGTTTGCCATACCACAAGCGGAAATTGATCATTAAGCTTGCCTGCCAAAACCTCATCACATGCCTGTACAATCAGCTGCGATTGCTCATCAGTGATGCGACCGAGTTCAGCATTGGTGATGGCGGCTGCTTTTTTAACCGTAGCCATCGCATGGATCAAAGGCTCAGGCAGTCTTTCACCGCCAATACGAAAATTTTGGCGGCTGCGTTCAGTTTGGGCGCCCCAATAAGCCTCAGCAGGTACGGCAATCTCCCCCATGGTGTCTTTTTCGATACGTGTTGTCATAATTTACTCCATTGATTTTTTGATAAAAGCAGCTTAAGATGGATCTGTGTGCTCATCTTCGCTACTTTACTAAATGAAATGATGATCAGGTTTAGCATACCATCAGTTCCTTTTTGATTCAATAGCAAATAATAATCATTACTAAATATAAACACGATGACCAAGACCGATTGCCACGCTGATTTTTCCCCCATGGATTTGCGCAAACGCATGCGCACTCAAAGACGATCGCTTAGCCAAGCCAAGCGCTACCAATCCGCTTTCTTGGCCGCCAGATTCTTATATCAACTGATTCCGCTCTTACCAAAGAATGCTAACATTGGGGTTTATTTGGATGGATTTGGCGAGCTGCCAACCTTTGCCATTGCCAAGTTTTGCCAAAAGCTTGGCTATCAGGCTTATCTACCCATCACCACACCAAATAAACCCCTAAAATTCGCCCCAATCATGGGGTCGATCAGTAAAACACCCTTAAAAAAGCATCGCTTGGGCATGTACGAACCTGTGTCAAGACTGACACTGTCCGCCAATCATATGGATGCCATCATCTGTCCTTTGGTGGCAGTTGATCTTGAGGGTGTGCGCCTTGGGATGGGCGGTGGCTACTACGACCGCACATTTGCCAAGACCAAAAACTGCCTAAAAATCGCTTGGTGTTATGAGTTTCAAGTTGTCGATCAGCTACCCAAGCAGCCTTGGGATATGTCGGTAGATCTCATCATCACCGATCAAAGGCTGATAAGGCTAAAATGATAAATCATCATAATTTACCCCAAACAACCAAAATAAAAAGAGGTAAATACACCGTATTTAACCTCTTAATGAATCCAAAATCTATCAGCTATAATGCGCCGGTTCTTCGTCATACACATGCGCATGCCAAAAATTACTTTGTCGCTGCACCACGCTTGCGATGGCAGCATGAATCATCGCCTGTCCAACCACCCTAGCGTCCGTGCCAAGCATGTCTTTGACTTGATCTGAAAAAGCAATGCTCACTAAAGGCTCATCATTACCTACTTCACGCAAGATCATAGCCCCTGAAGGCTCTTCTATAAACTCAAGCAAAGTTTCTTGGACAAACTCTTCTTTGGACTTTCTTGGTTTTGATTTGGTGGCGCACTGCGACTGTTCGGCACTCTCATTGGCATCCAAGCCTTCTTCATCCTGCTGCTGACGCTTACGCCGCTTCACGGGCTCACCATCAGATTCCTGCGCCTGTGATCGCTGACCGCGCGCAAGCTTTGATAATTTGGATAAATCCACGCCCAGTGTCTGCTCTACCTGCCGTGCAAGCTCTTCGACGGTGGCAGGATCCATAAACTGAGAAATGGCTGAAGCCAGCGCATCAATCAGCGTCTCATCACCGCGCCCATTGACTTCTTGAAAAAACAGCTCATGCAAAATCGCCAACGTTTCTTCTTCGTCAGAGGCATGGAATACCAAATCATCAACAAACGATAAGCATTCTGCAATGCTCATCGTTTGCCAATTTTCAATGGTTTGTGAAATTTGATTTGTCATTATGATTGCCATCTCATCATTATTTTCGTCTATCTTGGTATATGGCATCATTTGAACAGTTTTCAAGTCATCGCCAGTAGCGCAGCTTTGCTAACATAAATAACAGCGCAACAAACATACCTAAATAATAAGCCATGCGCACATCAAAAGTATCATCGCGCCACTTTAGCGGCATCGAGATCAGCGCGGTAAAGGCAGGAATCATCACCAAAGCCACAAGCCAATTTTCAAAAACATGCAGCCACCCTTCCAAGCCGCCATATCGAAGACCCGATAAACCCACCAGCAAGCAAGCCACGATGAGCCATAAAATCAAGCCTTTGGGAATGTCTTTTGGCGTGATGGCGTCAGGGATCAGCTTAGAGAGCATCAGCTATACACCCCCATGATGGATAACAGCGCCACCGTCGACAGCAGCCAACCAAAAGTCCAAGCATTTCTAGGATGGATATTGGTTTTTCCCAGTTTATTAAGCCCAGTCGCGCCAAGCCAAGTTATCAGTGGAATACCGATCACAAATACAGGGACAACGACAGCAGCATGACGCAATACCACAGACAGCTCATCGCCAAACATCAATCGAAATCCATAGCCTGCTAAGCTCAATATCAAGCTTGCCAAACACAGCCCTATGGTAAAGCCCATGGGTACGACACCGGCAGGTTTTTTATTAGGCTTTGAGGCGTTATGATGCGTAGATGGGGGGTGGTGCGGTGTGGTCATGATCGATTTACCTTTGACAGCTCATCACGCATGGCATCAATCACAGCCTTATAATCAGGCTGATTAAAAATCGCCGATCCTGCCACGAACATATCAGCGCCCGCCTCAGCAATGGCGCGAATATTTGCCACATTCACACCGCCATCAACCTCCAGGCGAATGTCTCGACCGCTATCATCAATCATTTGACGCACCGTTGCCAATTTATCCAGTGTCGCATCAATGAACTTTTGACCGCCAAAACCTGGGTTTACGCTCATCAGCAAAATCTGATCCACTTTATCCAAAGTATGATCCAAATAATATAAAGGCGTCGCAGGGTTAAAAACCAAACCGCATTTGGCACCGCCATCTTTGATCAGCTGAAGACTTCTGTCTATATGCTCGCTGGCTTCGGGGTGAAAGGTGATAATGTCAGCGCCTGCCTTCAAAAACTGCTCAATCATGCCATCAACTGGCTTGACCATCAAATGCACGTCAATGGGCGCACGGATGCCATAGTCCTTCAATGCCTGACAAATCATCGAACCAAAAGTCAAATTCGGCACATAGTGGTTGTCCATTACATCAAAATGCACAACATCCGCACCAGCTTCAAGAACCTGTTTAACATCCTCTCCAAGCCGTGCAAAATCAGCAGACAAAATTGATGGGGCAATCAAAAAAGGCTGGGTCATAATCACTCTCGATAATTTAATGGTATGGCGTATCATACCAAAAATCGGATTTTTGTGCCAATGTTTGATACCATTGACACGATTTGACCCATATTTAACTTTGTTAAAAGCGCTTAAGGTCAGTTTATTCGCTGTCGCCTGCCATCATCATGATCTGTTCGCTGATAGCAACGGTATTAAAGCCTGCATCCACAAACAAAATCTCACCAGTAATGCCACTTGCCCAAGGTGATAGCAAAAACAGTGCAGCATTACCCACTTCTTCTTGGCTGACATTGCGCTGAAGTGGCGCAATTTTTTCGCTGACATCAAGCATACGACGGAAAGACTTGATCCCACTGGCGGCAAGCGTTCGGATAGGACCTGCGCTGATGGCATTAACACGGATGCCCTCTGCGCCCAGTGATGATGCCAAATAGCGTACCGAAGCTTCCAAGCTTGCTTTGGCCATGCCCATCACATTATAATTTGGTAATACAGAAATACTGCCTTCATAGGTCAAAGTCAACAAAGAGCCTTGGCGCCCAGCAAGCAATTCACGCCCTGCTTTGGCAAGTGCCACAAAACTGTAGCTTGAAATATCATGGGCGATTTGGCTGCCCTCACGAGTTGTTGCATTCGTAAAATCGCCGTCAAGCTGATCAGCCGGCGCAAAGCCGATGGCATGCACGATGCCATTGATCCCTTTATCGTCACCTGCCCCCCAATGCTTGGCAACTTCATCAAAACAGGCTTGAATCGACTCATCTGAACCAACATCACACTCAATCACCGCCACCGCGCCAAACGCTTCTGCCGCCATATCCACACGCTTTTTGATCTTATCATTAGGATAGGTCAAAATCAGCTCCGCCCCCTCACGATGCAGGCTCTCAGCGATCGCCCAAGCAATTGATAATTTACTGGCAATGCCAGTCACCACAAAACGCTGACCTTTTAGTAGCATGACTTTATCCTTTTGATAGAAATTTTTGCCATTATAGCATGGAATTTTAGAATGTGGGATAAAATTAGTACAAATGTAAACTTAATATCAATCACCAAATCGTCTAGAGCATTAGCAAATACCGAAAAACTGATGAAAAAATAAGTTTTTTGTTAAATCAATCGTCATTTTATGGTAAGCTATGCATTTTTTTAACAGACGCTTAAAATCATGTCAAATTCTGATACCGTGAACTTCATCCACGATTACGAAACCCTGTCTAAGCATTATGCCCAAATCATCTCCTCAGCAGGAGAAGATTTGACCCGTGATGGGCTGATTGACACGCCGATGCGTGCTGCCAAGGCGTTTGGTTATCTGACTCGTGGCTATCATCAGGACTTGGCAACTGTGGCTAATAACGCTGTCTTTGATTCTGACAACCCTGAACTGGTTTTGGTACAAAATATCGAATTTTATTCGCTGTGCGAACATCATCTGCTGCCTTTTTATGGCGTTGCCCATGTGGGCTATCTGCCAGATGGCAAGGTATTGGGACTCTCCAAAGTAGCGCGCATCGTTGATATGTATGCTCGTCGCCTACAAATTCAAGAAAACTTGACCAAGCAAGTCGCCAGTGCCATTGAGGAGCTGACAGGTTGCCGTGGCGTGGCAGTCATCATGGATGCCAGTCATATGTGTATGATGATGCGTGGTGTCGGCAAGCAGCAATCCACCACACGCACCACCAGTATGTTGGGCGAATTTACCACCAATCATGATGCCCGCCGTGAATTTTTGGATGCCATCCCTCGCCGAGCGCCCGCTTTTGGTTAAATTTGGTTGAAGTTTAAGACACTACTTTGACCAAACAAACCATCGATCCAAACCTTCTCACCCAAATCATTTGAAGAGAAGGTTTTTTATTTGATTAATTTTGATAAATCACTTCTTTTTTGGGATAAATTTGCTATGATAAAGCAAATTGACAGCCTTTTTTGATTCATGATTCAGTATTTTCGCTCTGTGTTTGTTATCGGCATCCCTAGTGTCATGCTAACACTCCTTGTTGGCTGCAAAAGTTTGCCCGAGACGCCCCACTTGCCTAAAAGCTTAGCATTAACCAAACAGGTCCAAGAGCGTCATCAAATGGTCAAAGATGGCGGCAGCTCAGGCGGGCTTATCTCAGCCATTAACGCCCAAAGCCACAACCACCCCCATCAATCAGGATACTATCCGATTGCAACGGGGGCTAACGCCTTTGCGGCGCGCAGCACCCTGACAGACATGGCAAACCAATCCATCGATATTCAATACTACATTTGGCACAACGATGAAGCCGGTCAGCTGATGCTCAAAGACCTGTGGGAAGCTGCTGATCGCGGTGTGATTGTCCGATTGCTGCTTGATGATTTTAATAGCTCACCTGAACTTGATCAATTGCTTCTACGCATTTCAGAGCATCCAAATATCGCCGTCAGATTAATTAATCCATTGAATTATCGCGGTGTTCGCAGCTTAAACTATGTGTTACATCCTGTACGCAGCAATCGGCGGATGCACAATAAAAGCATGACATTTGATAATAAAATCAGCGTCATAGGCGGTCGCAATATTGGTAATGAGTACCTAAATAATGCACCGGTCAATAATTTTGCTGACTTGGATGTGATGTTGGTCGGTCATGTCGTCGGTAAAATCACCGAAAGCTTTGAGACATATTGGGCGTCATCATTATCCTTTGATATCGAAACGCTCGTCAAGCATGACAACAAAGACGACGCTAACGGCATCAAACCTGTGGTATTTGATGAGCTTGAAAAAATCAAAGACAGTTCAGATGCCGAGCGAGAGCTGCGCACTTATCGTCAAGCTATGCAAAATTCAACCATCGGACAAGACTTGCTGACTCGTCAAGTGCCATTTTTTTGGACGCAGATTGATCTGATGGTAGATAATGTCGTCAAACTAAACGGTCACTCAGAGCCTAATGATTTTTTGGTGTCTCAGCTGCAAGCACGATTGGGTCAGCCAAGTAAAAAACTTAGTATCATTTCATCTTATTTTGTCCCCACTAAGGACGGCGTAGAGACTCTGACAACACTTGCCAAAATGGGGGTCGAGGTGAATATTTTGACCAATTCATTTGATGCCACCGATATCGGTATTGTGCATGCAGGCTATGCGCACTGGCGAAAACAGCTACTGGCGGCAGGCGTGCGACTTTTTGAAATCAAGTCTAGCGCCCAAAGCGTCCAAGCCAATGAAAATCGTTTTTGGCGTACACGCCAGCACAGTACCACCAGCCTACATGCCAAAGCCTTTGCGGTGGATGATGATCAGGTATTCATTGGCTCATATAATGTCGATCCACGCTCAGCCAACATCAATACCGAGCTTGGCGTACTTATCAAAGATGGCAAATTGGCAGATCAGCTACACAACGCCCTAAGCAATAGCGAAGCCATTAGCCATCAAGCCTACGAACTAAAACTTGACCCCCAAGGCAATATCAATTGGCATACCACCGAAAATGGCAAGCCAGTCATTTTAGAGAGTGAGCCGCACATGGATCATAAAGATCGCATCATCATCTGGTTGGCTGGATTGATGCCGATAGATTGGCTACTTTAGCCGACTTATCAAGGACACAATAGGGGTTTATGATAGATTGTGTTAAAATACCTTATTTAAATGGATGTTTGGTTCTAAATTGTATAAATAACACTGGTGTTTTGTAGGTTTTATTTGTAAAATACCCTTGAGCACTGAACGCTTTATGGACGCTCAGCGTGTCTACTTTTGCTATTTTTGATGCCGCCGGTGACGCTTAAGGCATCAGATTTGCAAGGTATTATTTATACTTTGTGCTGTCAAACGTGCTGTTTGATCAGTATTTAGCGAGAAGAATATCATGCCAGCCAGCCAATTACTCAGTCAGCGCCATTTCAGTGCTATTATTATTGCAAGTCTCATCGCCGGTGTGGCTTTTTTTGACTTTGCGATTTTTTTATATTTATCTGACTTATTGCTACACATCTTTTTTGGCGATACAGAGCACACTTGGCTTTCTCGTCTTCAGCTATTTGGACTGTTTGCGACAGGCTATATTGCCAGACCTCTAGGCGGACTGCTGATTGGGCGCTATGGTGATACCAAAGGTCGCAAGCCTGCACTGTTTATCAGCATACTGGGTGTGGCGGTATTTACTTTATTAATTGGTCTATTGCCCCAGTATAGCCAAATTGGCTTAATCGCGCCTGTTCTCTTTATTATCGCCCGAGTGATCCAAAGCCTTGCCATTGGTGGCATCATGCCAGGCGTTTGGGTGTATGTCACCGAACATCTGCCAACGCGCTTTATGGGCGCAGGTTGCGGTACGGTCTTATCAGGCTGCACACTGTCTTTGATTGCTTTGATTTTATTAATTAACTGGCTAGATGGCGCATTGACTTTGGCACAGATGATGAGCTTTGGTTGGCGCATTCCGTTTATTTGTGGCGGTCTGTTAAGCTTGGTATTGATCTTGGCGTCATACAGATATCTGCAAGAGACGCCCATTTTCTTAGCGGCGCAATCTCAAACACCATCAAATCATGAGAACGACTCAATGCTCAGTACCGTGGGTCTGTCCACCTTGACTGACTCACAAATACAGCAGATTAACGATCTGCCTACAACTGAATTTGAGCTTTCTCAAGATACGACGCTGCCGCATGACAACGCAAATTCAAACTCAATGACGCCGCCACCCAAAATTAGCGGCATTGATCAGCGCACAGTCGCGCCAGTGATGCGCTTTGCCTCAAAATTGACCAGCTTTGCCAAATCATCGGTGTCATTTTTTCAAATTATTTGCAATAAAAATATGCTCGTCAGCATTGTGACTGCCGTGATTTTGGTCAGTATTGTGGTAAGCTTATTGATCTTTACCCCAATTTTATTGACGGATTTGGTTGATGGCAGCTTCCGAGTTTCCGAAACTGTTTTATGGTTTGGTAATTTGCTTGCGATTTTATTTATGGCAATTGGCTGCCTGATATTCGGTGTCTTGGTGGATAGGCTCAATCCTGGGATTGTACTGACTTTTGGTAGTCTATTTTTAGCAATGCAGGCGGCTTTGTTTTTCAATCATCTGCGTGATGGCGGTGACTATGCTTTGATATTCTTTGCCCTGTTTGGGTTTGCTTCAGGCATCATTGGCGCCATTCCTTCGATTGTTGTGCGCTTATTTTCTGTTAAGATTCGTTTAACAAGCGTTGGTGTCATCCATAATGTTGTCATCGCACTTGTCGGTGGTTTGTTGCCTTTTGTTCTAAATTCAGCTTCAGCCTATGCAGCTTTTGCCCCCGTGATTTTTATCGTCTCACTATCACTGCTGATGATGTTCATGAGTTTTTATATCTACTACATTCCTCGCACCGACTTTGATATGAGTCGCTAAAAAAACACCGCATGGCTCAGACCATGCGGTTTTTTTATGAATGATCATTAAAAATTAACAGTTTGCACACCTTGGTCACTGGCTTTTAGCATCAGATGCGCTGACTGCGCTGCAAATACGCCATGGCAGACCACGCCTACAATGTTATTTAAGGTAGCCTCCATCTTAGCCGCGTCGGTGATGTCAAGGTCATATGTATCTAAGATGACATTGCCATAATCAGTCACAAATCCTTCGCGATATACAGGATCGCCGCCCATCGCCACCAACTCACGCGCCACATAAGAGCGCGCCTGAGGCAAAACTTCGATCGCTACAGGAAATCTGCCCAGTTTATCGACGATTTTTGAGTCATCTACCATACAAATAAAGCGCTTTGAAGCAGCCGCGACGATTTTTTCGCGCGTCAGTGCGCCGCCGCCGCCCTTGATCATATTGCCGTGCGCATCAATCTCATCAGCGCCATCAATGTACAGATCCAAAACCCCCACTTGATTCAAATCATAAATCTCGATACCCAAAGCTTTTAATTTATCTTCGGTGACTTGAGAGCTGCTCACTGCGCCTTTGATGCGCACTTGCGGTAGCAGCTCGATCAAGCAATTAACTGTACTGCCTGTACCCACGCCCAAAATCATACCATCTTCGATATGGCTTAATGCAGCTTTGGCAGCGGCTTGCTTTTGAGCAAGTTTTGGATCGGTTGCGGTCATCGTATTTCCCCAATGAAAATTTACTTAATTTTACGCCAAAGTCGCCAAAAACTAAACCACTTTTTACCAATCCAAACATTTTCACCGATTTTCAACCACCCATTTTATACCCAAAATCACATTAACATGGGGATTAATCAAAATACGGTGGATAATCGCCAAAATGATTGTTGAAAATGTTACAATGCCGATTTATTTTTGCTTTGATAAATTTGGGGGATTGGATGCAAGGCATCATCACACTATTGCTGATTCTAAGCCCAATGTTTGTTGGGTTTGCACTGCCCACATCACAAAAAAGGGTCGCTGCCAGCGAGCAGGCGCTCAATTATTTGGTATATTTGATTTTGATTGTGATTGGTATTGAGCTGGGATTGGTGGAAGACTTAGCACAAAAAGTTGGTGATATCGCCAAATATCTGAGTACATTGGTCGTGCTAACGATCGGGGCTGGGCTGATCAGTCTTGGCATATTTGATCAATATTCTCTAAAAAATCAGCCTAAAAATCAGGCATCTTTGACCAACAAACCAAAAATCAGCCTAAGGGGCAGTTTGGTGCAGCTGATCTGTCTGGCGATCGGATTCATCGCTGCCAAGTTTTTGCCAGCCCAGTTGATACCACCTGATAAGACTACCACCGTACTTTTAATGGCGTTATTATTTTTAGTGGGTGTCAGCCTAAAAGGCTCAGGCATCACCTTAAAGCAGGCTTTGGTAAATAAACAGGGCTTAAAAATAAGCGCCATATTTATGCTATGCACGACCTTATCAGGGGTAGTGTTTGCACTGCTATTTGATGAAGTCACGCTCATGCAGGGTTTGGCTTTGGCGTCTGGGTATGGCTGGTACTCACTTTCAGGCACGATTATGACAGATGCTTATGGGGCGGTATGGGGCAGCGTCGCCTTGCTCAATGATCTGGCTCGCGAAGTGATAGCCTTGATTTTTATTCCGTGGGTCATGCGCTACTCTACTTCTGCAGGCGTGGGATTGGGCGGCGTGACCAGTCTTGATTTTACATTGCCGACCATCTTGCAGGCAGGTGGTACCCATATCATGCCCATGGTCATCAGTTTTGGATTTATTACTAATGTCGTCTCGCCTGTGCTGATGGTGCTATTTAGCTCATTTGGATAAGCTGTCAGACACATCAAGCTCAGCCGCTTAGCGATTGGCTCGCTCGATCAGCAGGCGCATCACCGATGGTGACTTGGAAATCGCCTTGACAATCTCACTGCGCGCATAGCGTATCACAGGAATGTCGCTAAGCGCCGACGCATAAGCAAAATTAATCATAGAAAAGCTGTGCATCATCATCGAATTATGCCCTTTGACCGCACGTTCATACTCACCCAATAAACGTGCGCTTAAGGGTAAATTTTTGGTGCGGTACTCATCTATCAATGTAATCAGCGCCTTCACATCTGATAAGCCCAAATTCAGCCCCTGCCCTGCCAATGGATGCACTCCATGCGCAGCATCGCCCATCAGCGCTATCAAGCCCTTATGATAGCGTTTGGCACTTTGTGCAGACAGTGGAAAACTGGCAACCGACTGCACCTCATGAATATCCCCAAGCACATAACCACTTGCTAACGCCAACCTATCTATGAGACTCTTAGGATTTTGATGGTAGTCGCTCAAATATGCCTCTGCAATCTGCTCAGGCAAGCTCCATACGATCGACTGCCACCGCCCTTGATCCTGTTGATTGAGATCAGCGATGGGCAATAGTGCCAAAGTGCCTGTTGGTAGCATCACTTGACGCGCTGTATTATCATGCGGCTGATCGGTTCGGATAGCGCAGCAGATGGCTTTTTGATGGTAATCAAGCCTATCAATCCCAATCCCCATTTCTCGGCGCACCAAAGACGCGCGACCGTCTGCCCCGAGCAGCAGCTTGGCTTTCACCATCTTGGCTTGATTATCAGCTTGATAACGTATGCACACACCGTCAGACATCTCATCAAAAGCCATGCCATGAGCCGCCAAGCTGATCTCGTATTTTAAAGTTAAATTGTCACACGCTTGGGCGCGGCGCCACAGTGCCTCATCCAACACCGAAGGCTCAACCATAGAGCCAAGCATAATATTTTCAAAAGCTCGTTCGTCTTCAAAAATCAGCTCACCAAAATCATCTCGCGCCCACACATGCATTTGGTCATAGTCAGCACGTCTGGTGATGCCATCCCATACATCGGCACTTTTGAATAAATCTATACTGCTTCGATTGAGTGCGTATACTCTAGCATCTCGCTGAGCCAGCCTAAGATCAAAAGACGCCTGGCTAGGGGCAGGCTTATTATCCAAAATAATGACCTGATAGCCCCTTTGGGCAAGCAAGATGGCACAGAGCATACCTACAGTGCCAGCGCCAATGATAGCAACATCATAATGCTTGGCTTGGGACTTTGGATCAGTCACTGAAATTGGCAGCTCGCCTGATGGATGATTTTGAACAGTCATAATAATAAAATGCGGTAAAATATGTGTCATTTTACCGCATCTATGCTTATTTTTCAGGGAAAATTTGGTGCTGATAGGCTTGTCGTTCAATGAACACATAAAGAAACAAGCCCCAAGGGTTCCACCTGCCTTGGGGCTTGTTTCAACTTGATTGACATCCGTCAGCTGACGGACTGGCATTAGCAGCGATAATACAAATCAAACTCAAGTGGATGTACCGCTTCGTTCATTTTGTGCACTTCTTGCATTTTTAGGTCGATATAAGCATCGATCATATCTTTGCTAAACACATCACCTTTTAATAAGAAAGCATGATCTTCTTTTAGGGCTTTTAAGGCAGCTTCTAGATTCTCTGCCACAGTTGGAATCAATGCTTCTTCTTCTGGTGGTAAATCATACAGATTCTTATCTGCCGCCTCACCTGGATCAACTTTATTTTCAATGCCATCAATCCCTGCCATCAGTAATGCAGCAAAGCACAGATATGGGTTGGCTGCTGGATCTGGGAAACGCGCTTCGATACGCACCGCTTTTGGGCTAGACACATGCGGAATACGAATAGACGCTGAGCGGTTCGATGCTGAATATGCTAATTTAATCGGCGCTTCAAAATGTGGTACCAAGCGCTTATAGCTATTGACTGTTGGGTTGGTGATCGCGTTTAGCGCGCGTGCATGTTTGATGATACCGCCAATGAAGTGTAGCGCGGTCGTCGATAGACCAGCGTACTCATCACCAGAAAAAGTATTGACGCCATCTTTTGAGATCGACATGTGGACATGCATCCCAGAGCCGTTATCACCGACGATTGGTTTTGGCATAAAGGTTGCGGATTTACCAAATTGATTGGCAACATTTTGCACCACATATTTAAATTGCTGTACTTCGTCGGCTTTTTTGACCAAAGTATTAAAAGACACGCCAATTTCAAGCTGACATGAAGCCACTTCATGATGATGCACTTCCACACGACCTTCACCCATGATGTCTTCGATGCGCTCGCACATGACGGCGCGCATGTCATGATAATGGTCAATCGGTGCACTCACAGCATAGCCGCCTTTCACCGCTGGACGATGACCATTATTGCCCCATTGGTACTCTTTGATTGATGACCAAGATGCCGCTTCAGAAGTGATGGTGTTGCGAGCGCCTGATGGGTCAATATCCCATTTAACATCATCAAACACAAAAAATTCAGGCTCAGGACCAAAAAATGCAGTATCACCGATGCCTGTTGATTTTAAATAAGTTTCCGCGCGGCGTGCGATTGAGCGTGGGTCTTTTTCATAACCTTGTAAGGTTGCAGGCTCGATCACATCACAAGTCACGACCACTGTTGGCGCCTCATAAAATGGATCTAAATACGCTGTCTCAGAATCAGGAAGCAAAATCATATCCGATGACTCGATGCCCTTCCAGCCTGCCACCGATGAGCCGTCAAACATTTTACCATCTTCTAGCGTGTCTTCATCCACGGTAGACGCTGGAAAAGTCAAATGCAGCTCCTTGCCATGCGTGTCAGTAAAACGAAAATCAACCCACTTAGCACCCGATGATTCGATCAGATCAAATAACTTGTTTGACATAATACACTCCTGCTTTTTTATGAAATTTTCAGTTAAGCTCACCGACTTTACGCGCTGTCAGTGATTGGCTTGTCAGTTATCATACGCTTTTTTTGGGTAAAGGTAAAGACAAAAACCCAGCAAAAATCATATTATAAATATAAATAATAAATATAAAAATATTTATTATTTATAAAAATAAATAAGTAGATATTTTACTGTTATAAAATATAACTATCTGATTTTATTTGATTTAATTTTTATCATATTTTTATGCAATTTTCATAATATTAATTAAATTAAATATATATTTTTATTATTAATTAATTTATAAATATTTATGATAATATAATCTGTTTTTATTATTATATATTGATAATATCTTATCTGTTTAATGAGCATAAAAAATCGCGCTCCAAAAGCGCGATCATGACCCAAATTTCGCCAAATCAGTCAGGCAAATTCATCTTGGTCGTATCAGGATTGAGACCAAAATAAAAAACAACGGTCGCCACCAAACTATTCACCCCAATAAATGTCCAATCAACCCCCTCATGATGCAGCACGAATCTCCCTAAAAGCGCTGACACGCCAAGCATCACAATAAAGCACCCCACCAAATAGCCAATGATGGTCGGATGTTTGACAGAAGTGATCTCGCCAGCTTGACGCTTAGGATGTAATAGCTTTAGATTGATAAAAAAGCCAATGGTATAAACGATCGCACCCATCAACAGATAGCCCAAAAATCCCATGCCGATTTTCCTTATACTCAAATAAGTGGTTATTTATTTTGATGAAACTCTGATGTTAAGCTGATGCGCTTATCATCACATGCCACTTGATAAATGGTATTAACCGCCCCCATCAAAGACACAGCGTAGTGACTATCAAGCATCGGATTGGTATTGGCGCTGGTCTCATGCAGCTTGGCAATCGCCAAGACTTCATCTGGTCTTGCGATGATCTCGCCTGCCACATCGCTCATAGACAGATTGATAGAATTGGTAGAAAAATATTTCCAGCCATCTGATTTGGCAAGCACAGTCAGAGGCTCAGGCTCATCCCAGACTTGGGCTTTGCTTTCATCTTCTTTCATCTGCATCACATATTTGCCATCTTTTAAGCTGATCTGAATACTGGCAGGCGTGTCCTTGTCAATGGTGTAACAGCCCACATAAGTCGTCTGCTGAATGTCAGCTTCAGGGGCGCTGACCGAAGCTTGTTCAGTCGGTTTATCACCACACGCGGTCACCATCATCGCTGCACTCAATGCACTTGCAAAAACTAAAAATTTCATCACCTTTCCAAGACAGTCATATATTTACGCTATTTTACTTTGAAATCTTGATTTTGACTAGGTTTAAAATACTGGAAAACCACGATAAAGTTCAGTAAAATAAGCTTTTATTTTTATTAAGTTTATCATAATGAATGCAGCCAAGCCCTATCGTCTTTCTGTCGTCATGATCGTCAAAAATGAAGCTCATAATTTGGCATTATCGTTGCCAAGCGTGGCTGAATTTGCTGACGAAATCATCATCTTAGACAGTGGCAGCACCGATAACAGCCGTGATATCGCTGAAAGCTTTGGGGCAAAATGGTATGTGAATACCGACTGGCAAGGCTTTGGTAAACAAAGACAGCTTGCCCAAAGCCATGCCACAGGTGAGTGGATTTTAGCCCTTGATGCTGACGAAGTGGTCACGCCCACACTCAAAAACAGCATCTTACAAACCATTAAAAATCCCCCTGCCAATACAGTCTATGGCATCAAACGGCTTGATTTTGTGTTTGGACATCAAATTGACAATGCTTTGTGGGGCGTGAAAGCCCATTGGCGACTTTATCCCAAACATTTTGGCTATGATAATAATTTGGTGCACGAATCCGTTGTTTTGACTGGAGCAAGCACCGCAAAACTGGACGGATTTTTGGAGCATCACACTGCACCCACGCCCAAATTTTGGCTAGAAAAACGCCTAGACTATGCCAAAGCGTGGGCAGATGACCGCCATGCCCAAGGCAAAACAGGCAAATTTTATAAAGTCGTGCTTAATCCTTTGTGGGCATTTGTCAAGCAATATGTGATTGATGGACGATTTTTGCAGGGGCGTTATGGACTGATTTATTCGCTGATGTTTAGCCAATATACCTTTAATAAATACGCCTGTCTTTATGATTTAAGTCACAATCAAGCCGAACGAGCTTTTTTGCAATCTGTGGCGATGACAAAAAACTTACAGCCCATTGACCTTTCACAAAAAAAATCCACGCTCTCACTGGTGATGATTTGTAAAAATGAAAGCAAACATCTCAAAGCATGTCTAGATACGGTGCATGATATCGCTGATGAAATCATCATCTTAGACAGTGGCAGCACCGATAACACTCGCCAAATTGCCGAAAGCTTTGGGGCAAAATGGTATGTCAATACCGATTGGCAAGGCTTTGGTAAACAAAGACAGCTTGCCCAAAGCCATGCCACAGGCGACTATGTGTTGGTGCTTGATGCCGACGAACGACTTGACCAGACGCTGCGCGAGTCTATCGCCAAGGTACTCAGCCTGCCTGTACAAACCGATAAAGTATTTAGTGTGGCTCGGGTCAATACGTTTTGCGGGGTGGAAGTTCAGCCACGCCGTTGGTACACCGATAAATTGGCTCGCTTATATGCCCGTAAGTTTGAGTACAGCGACCTAAACGTACACGAATCCTTAGACCAACAAGGTGTGCCAAGCCAAGTTTTAGACGGCTACTTGCCCCACATCACTAATGATGATTTACATCATTTTTTGGTAAAGAACATTCGTTATAGCCATGATTGGGCGCAAGAAAAACATGCCAAAGGTAAGCAAGTGAGCCTATTTGGGATAATGGGTCGCTCGCTGGTGTCATTTTTGCGTGAATATGTACTTAGAGCTGATTTTAGTGGTGGTGCATACGGCTATATCTTAGCGGCGGCATCCATGGGCTACACCTTAGATAAATACATCATGCTTTGGCAGATGAATCAGGAGAATTGATGAAAACTTACGTCATCAGTTTAAGCCACGCCAAAGAAAGACGAGACCATATTCAGGCAGAATTTGGTAAACAAGGCATCGAATTTGAGTTTTTTGATGCGGTGACGCCTATAGATACGCTTGCGGTTTGCCAACAGCTTGGTTTATCTTTACATTATAATAACACCTTGTCAGATGGTGAAAAAGCATGCTTATTAAGTCATGCGCTTCTCTGGCAGAAAATGATTGATGAGAATTTGGATTATCTAGCAGTATTTGAAGATGATGTATGCTTGGGTCGCGAGGCAAATTTGGTCTTAACATCATCGCCTTTTATATCCGATTTTGATGTGATTAAGCTTGAAACATATCTAGAGCTTACTCATACCAGATCGACCAATTATCAATTGGGGGGGGTAGAATGCTACATTTATTAAAGACGCCACACACTGGTACAGCAGGTTACCTACTCTCAAATTCTGGCGCACGCTTTTTTTTGACCCATCTTCGCTCTCTGTCAAGCCAAGACTATTATGCTGTAGATCATGTAATGTTTGATGCCAATTTAAAAAGTATAAAAGCATATCAGCTTGTACCTGCTTTGTGTGTACAAGCTGACCGTCTAAATCCCACAAAACTTGCAAGTGTGATCAAGCAAGGGCGCGATGAAATCGCCCCAAAGAAGAAAAAGCATAGAACAGCCACTCGTTATATTAATAAGTTATATCGCAGCATCGGCAAGCGTACATTTTTTAAGACCGTATCTTTTGAGTGACCGTATCTATGAAAACTTACGTCATCAGCTTAACCACTGCTAAAGAAAGACGAGACCATATTCAGGCAGAATTTGGTAAACAAGGCATCGAATTTGAGTTTTTTGATGCGGTGACGCCTGCTGCTATTGCCAATTATTCCCACAAGCTTTCAATGCCAATCATCAATAATCAAAGACTCACCGACGGCGAAAAAGCCTGCTTTTTAAGCCATGCAGCTCTTTGGCAGCAGATGATTGATGAAAACTTAGATTATATGGCAATTTTTGAAGATGACGTATTTTTGGGTGATGATGCAGCTCGTTTCATCAAAGATGATTGGCTGGATTTTGAATTTGATATTATCAAACTTGAAACTTGGCATGAATTGGTTCATATTGGTAACAGCATCCATCACTATGGCGAAAGAACGCTTAACCCCCTAAAAAGCACCCACGTCGGCGCCGCTGGCTATATTCTCAGTCGGTCAGGCGCCCAAGAGCTGCTACAATTTATTAAAAGCATTGATGAATATGAGTGTTATGCCATTGACCATGTTATGTTTGGTGCTTATCTGTCTATGGGTAAGGTGCTGCAGTTATGCCCTGCGCTGTGCCAGCAACCAGACAGTCAGGCACAAAATTTAGCCAGTCAGCTGGAGCAAGATAGAAAAAATCATAAGTCTGTTTATCATGCCAAAGACTCATTGCCTACCAAACTAAATAAAACAGCCAAACGATTTTATAGAAGTTTTGGAAAACGCTTTTTTTATATCACTGTCCCATTTCGCTGATTTAGATGACAGTCATCAAATTTATTCGTCTGACATTTTTTGACGAGCTTTGATGTTTGATTTTGAAATTGGTCGTGATGGATTTAGACTCTCGCCTGCAAGCACACGCTCATAGCAGTCCAGATAAGCCTTAGACATCGCCATATGGCTAAAATGAGCTTTGGCATGCTCATGACATGCTCTTCGGTCAAATCGTGCCACATCCTTAACAGCTTCGGTCAAAACGGCATAGCTATCTGATAATACCCCCACTTCTTGGCTGACAATGTCGGGCATCGCCCCAAATGGCGTGGCAAACACAGGACAGCCCAAATATAAGCTTTCAATCACTGCAAGCCCGAAAGGCTCATGCCATAAGACAGGAAAAATCAAGCCTTTGGAGTTGGCGATTAGGTCGTTTTTTTGTTGACCGCCCACCATGCCATGAAAATTCAGCTTATTTGATAAATACAAGTAAGGATTACGGCGGATATTAAACCGATGACCACCCAGCACATGCAGTGGCATGCCTGCTCCTTTGGCAATTCGTACTGTGCCTTGCAAGTTTTTGATGCGCCATGATGCTTTTGCCAAGAAATGCATATAATGCTTCGGCGACATCAAGTTTGGCTCGCCATAATCTGGCCAAAATAATCCATTGTGCACATAGCATGTGGCGGTATTATTATCGGCATGTTTTTTTGACAGATAAATGGTGTTGATATTAAACTGTCTTGGCGTTTCGCTGTTGCTGTGCTCGGTGCACACATAAGGGGTCTTGATATCCCCATCATAAGGAAAATGAAAATGAATGATATCTGCCCAGCCTTGTATTTGAGTCTCTATAGGCTGTGCGTCATCATAAAGCAGTCCATCTGGATGATTGCCATTGTGTTTGGTTAAAAATTTGACGTCATGTCCAAGCGCTTTTTGACCTTGATATAACGCCCATAAGACACGTTCGGTGCCGCCATAGTCATTGGGCGGTATGGGCAGCTGAGTGAGTAGCACGTGTAATATTTTCATAGTTATTCATCTAGCTCAAAGTCATAAGGCAAATTTTTTGTGACCGCAGGCTCGTTGGCATGTAGCGATTCACCATCTAACACTTTTTCATAATAGTTTAAATATTCTTGACTCATGCGCAAGTGATTGAACGTCTCTTTGGCATATTCATGGCAAGTTTTTCGATTGTATTGATTAATATTGGCGATTGCCTCAATCATCACTGACTTTTTATTTGTGCTAACGCCAACTTCAGGAATGATCAGCTCTGGCACCGAACCACAATGGCTGCCAACCACAGGACATCCCAGATATAAGCTTTCAATCATTGCAAGCCCAAAGGCTTCATAATTAAGCACAGGAAAAAGCAATGCACTGGAATTTTTGATCACTTGATTTTTCTTCTCGCCGCCCAGCATGCCATGAAAAGTAATTTCATTACCCCAATAAAAATATGGCTGATATCTGCCGTGAGTCGCCCATTTTAAGGAATAGCGCTTACTGCCTATTACATGCAGCTGCTTATTAGAACGGTGAGCTATCTCAACACTGTCTTTGAGGTTTTTGTCTTTATATTTAGCATTTGCCAAAAAATGCACATAATTTTGAGGCTTGCCTAGGTTGGGCTCTCCATAGTCTGGCCAGTATAGTCCATTGTACACATACGCCTGACCACCGCTACGCTCAGCGTGTAATTTGCCCAAAAAAATGGTATTCTTTGGAAATGTAGCAGGCGTGACTTGTTGATTGTGAGTGGTGCAAACAAAGGGCGTGGCGATCTCACCGCGATACAGAAAGTGAAAATGAATGATATCTGCCCAACCTTCTACCTGCTCTTCAAGGCTAAGCTTTGGATCAAAAACCAAGGCATCTGGGTGATTGTTGGCGTATTTCGTCAGAAATTTGACCTCATGCCCCAATGCTTTTTGACCCAAATACAAAGCCCACACGACACGCTCAGTGCCGCCATACTTAGTCGGTGGGATAGGCATACGAGTAAGTAGCACATGAAGAATTTTCATAACATTTCTTGACAGGGTGAATAAATTGTAACCAATATTAGCATATTTATGTATAAAAGACTATGATGAAATCTTAGCCGACCGCCTTTGATACCTTGGCTTGATTTATGTGCTTCTTTATTACACATTTCTTTTGATCATTTAGTCAATTTAATCAATACGCTTCTAAAGTTATTCATTAACCATATTTTAATTTTTAAAACATACGATCAAATTTAAAGCTATCTATATTATAAATTAATAATTATCATCGCATGAAGATTTTTTAAGGTATATCTTGACAAGCTGAGTAATTTGTAAATAATATGAACATATTTATCAATAACAGATTATGATGAAAAATTACGTTATCAGTTTAACGACAGCATCAGAAAGACGAGATCATATCATCCGCGAGTTCGGCAAGCAGGGTGTGGATTTTGAATTTTTTGATGCAGTGACGCCAGAACAGGTTGACAACTTAGCTGAAAGATATAATATCAATGTCGGCTCGTGTGAATTAACCAAAGGTGAATTAGCCTGTCTATTCAGCCATTTATCCTTATGGCATAAAGCTTTAGAGGAGAACATGGATTATATCGCCATTTTTGAAGACGATGTATATTTGGGGAATAACTCTCATTTATACCTAGGTGATGCAAAATGGATACCAAAAAACATAGACACAGTTAAACTTGAGTTCTTTCAAGAATTGGTTGATATGGATTTCACTGGTCTTAAACTACCAGGAAATAGAAAGCTAAGAAAAATAAATTCAGTTCATTTGGGTGCAGCCGGGTACATCCTAAATACGCATTCAATTAATAAATTTTTAAATATAATTAAAAGTTATCAGAAAATCATCCCTATTGACCATGTCTTATTTGATTCTCATTTAAAAGAAATAGATGTATTCCAAATGCATCCTGCCATCGTTGTGCAAAGCGACCGGGTGAACACTGCTGGAAATAATAATATTAATGTTTTTAAAAGCCAGTTAGAAGCGGATCGTAGGGTTAGGATTAATAATTCTCAAATATCAGAAAATATACTTAAAAACGAACTACCATATACTCGTTACAAGCGTAAAATAATTAGAGAAATTCATAGAATCATTGCTCAAGTTACTACTTTGACAAACACTTTATATAGGCATTTTTTTTCAAAATCAAAATATAGATAATTATTTGCGGTTTATTGTATAGATTTTTAGAGAGGCTTATGATTAGCAAACTCACCTTCGGCCTTTTCTCCGAAAAAGATACCGCAAGTTTTATGCGGCTCATGGCTTATATCAAACCATACAAAGCACGCATTTTGTTTGCCTTGCTCGCTATTGTTGGGGTTGCCCTCAGCGAAAGTTATTTGGCGGCATTTATTGCTCCACTTGTCAATCAAGGCTTTGCAGCTGCCGATCCTACAAACATCCCCATGTTGACAGGAGAGGGACTAGGCGCGAAGCTAAAGTATTATGCCCAAAGCTTTCAGCATATGATTTGGGGTACGGAAAATAAAGTTTGGATTGTTCCGCTGTTTTTTATGGGTTTGGTGATCTTTCGTGGGATTTGCCGCTTTATCAGCGCTTATTTGATGGCATGGGTAGCCACCACTGCCATCGGTCATCTTCGCCGAGATATGTTTGATAAAATGCTGTCATTTTCATCAGCGCACCACCAAACCATGCCCTCAGGCGAGATGCTAATGAATATGGTGCAGATGGCCGAAAACTCCATCAGTAATGCCAGTAATGTATTTATCGTTTTAACGCGCGATACTTTAATTGTGATTGGCCTGGTATGCGTGCTGTTTTATCTGAATTGGCAGCTTGCATTGTTTATCATGATTATGTTTCCAGTACTGTCCGCCCTGTCGCGCTACTATCGTAATCGACTTAAAGACATTATCGATAACGCTCAAAAAAGTATCGGTTCATTAAATAATGTTGTCAATGAAACCCATCAAGGTCACCGCGTGGTCAAACTGTTTGGTGGTCAGGCGCAATCTTCTGCCAAATTTTCTGAAGTCAATAATATCATCGTGCGACTTGGCAAAAAAATCAGCCAAGCTAACGCAGCTCGCTCCCCCATCAGTGAAGTGGTTGGTTCCACAGCATTGGCCGGTGTGATATTTTTTGCCCTATGGCAAAGTCAGCAAGGACTGACCACCATTGGTGAGTTTATGGCGTTCATCGTGGCGATGATGCAGATGTTTGGACCCATCAAAAATCTTGCCAATATCAGCATCCCGATGCAGACGATGTTTTTGGCGGCTGACTCAGTATGCGCCTTTTTGGATACCAAGCCTGAAGATGATCAAGGCACGATCGAGCTGAGCAGTGTCAAAGGCTACATTCATTTTAATCATGTCAGCGTGCAGTATGATAATGAAACAACCAAAGCACTCGATGATTTTAATCTTGATATCTGCCCTGGTGAAAAAATCGCTTTTGTCGGGCGGTCAGGATCAGGTAAAACCACTGCGATCAACCTACTGCCGCGCTTTATCAATCCTGTTGCTGGCGAGATTTTATTGGATAATATTAATATTCAAGAAGTAAAGCTTACCAATCTAAGAAGCCAGTTCGCCTTAGTTTCTCAAGAGATATTTTTATTTGATGACACCTTATTTGAAAATGTGCGCTACTCACGCCCAAATGCTACCGAAGCAGAAGTTATGGCAGCTTTAGAAGCCGCCAATCTTACTGAGCTGGTCACCAAGCATCCAAAAGGTCTGCATCAGCCGATCGGCGCCAATGGCAGTCTGCTATCAGGGGGTCAGCGCCAACGCGTGTCGATTGCGCGCGCCATTTTAAAAGATGCGCCGATTCTGCTGTTAGATGAAGCTACCAGCGCTCTTGATAATGAGTCTGAGCGCCTTGTACAGCAAGCACTTGAGCGTCTGATGTCAGGACGTACCAGTATCATTGTGGCTCACCGCTTAAGCACGATTGAACAAGCCGACCGTATCATCGTCATGGACGGCGGAAAAATCATTGAAGAAGGCTCTCACACAGAACTTTTGGCAAAAGGTGGGTATTATGCGATGCTGCATAATTCATCTTCGATCACAGAATCTTAAGCACTCACTTAAAACCCAAAGCCAAGCGTTTATTCAATTTTGATAAGCGCTTGGCTTTATTTATTATCCAATCAAACAGACATAACCAATCTTTCGCTATCTAAACCCACCCTAATACCACCTACCTCTAAGTGTCATGATTTTTTCACAGTCATCAGTTATAGTACAAAGCTGGGCATTATAGGACCCTTGGCTTGACTTTGACCGTTCTAACTTTGCAAATTTGCAAAATTATCTTTGAATTTTCGCCCTTATCATTTGCTGACTGCTGATTTATACTATACCCAATGAATGATTAAATTTTTTGGAGTTTTTATGAAATCTGTATATCACGCAGCTGACAGTCGCGGTACCGCTAATCATGGCTGGCTAAAAAGCCGTCACACATTTAGTTTTGGTCATTATTATGACCCAAAACGCATGGGATTTGGGGCGCTACTGGTCATCAATGATGATCAAGTCATTGGCGGTCAAGGCTTTGGCACGCATCCGCATCGCGACATGGAGATTATCTCCATCCCTTTGAGTGGCGATTTGGCGCACAAAGACAGCATGGGTAATGGCAGCATTATTAAAAATGGCGACATCCAAGTCATGTCGGCAGGTACAGGCGTCACTCACAGCGAAATGAACGCCAATGCTGATCAGATTGTCAAATTTTTGCAGATTTGGGTTCAGCCTAATAAAGCTGGCGTCACCCCGCGCTATCAGCAAATCAGTCTGGCTGACCTGATTGGCAAAAATGAATTTGGTCAAGTGTTATCGCCCAATGCTGATGATGCAGGCGTTTGGATTCATCAAGATGCTTGGTTCCATCTTGGTCATTTTGACGCTGGCAACTCAAGCGAATATACGCTCAAAAATTCTGATAACGGTGTCTATGTCTTTGTAATTAAAGGTAAAATTCGTGTTAATGACACCATTTTAGATGAGCGAGATGGCTTGGGCGTGTGGGAAGTAGATACACTGAATGTACAAGCCGATACGGATGCTGAAGTGTTGCTGATTGAAGTGCCTATGAGCTGATCTTTGATCTTGGATGATCGCAGAATGCTGGATCCATCAGACTGAAAACTTAGCCCATTCATCACGATAGTTCTACTCACAATTTAACCAATCATCCATAATAGGAGCATGGATATGATTACAAAAGACGATTTTCGCATTCATAATGAGTCATTTGATTTGACCAATCCGATGAATTCTTTGAGAATCATGGCGGGTGCAGGCTTTATCCCACATGCTTTTGGTAAATTTGCCGATGGCGGGATCAATCCAGCAACTTTGGGATTTTTTGAAGCGGCAGGATATGCACCAGCCTCATTATGGATTATTTTTGCGGCGATCGCCGAAATTGTGGTAGGTGTGATGTTGGTTTTGGGCATTGCCACACGTTTTAGCGCCTTCATTGCTGCTGCTATTTTGGTCTTTGCGCTAGGATCTTTGATTGTTGTGGCGGGGTTTGGTTGGTTTTGGAATACTGGCGGGATTGAATATCTGGTGTTCTGGATTTTGGTGTGTTTATTAGTTTGTCAGTATGAATTTATAAAACACAAAACCCATTTTAGCAGATAATCCTTAAAAGCTTGCCGATACCACCGATATCAGCAAGCTTTTTTAATAACAAGTCACCTACAGAGCTACGCTTGTATCTTAAGTAAATTTTGCTAGAATAGGATTGGCATAGGTATGCGCGCTGGCTATCCCATTTGACTGATCGGCGGCCAGTTTAACGATTAAAATTTAAAATGGCTTTAAAATGACGAAGGACATGATATGACTGACTATCAAGTAATCGATAATAAAGAGCTGTCTCGATTTGAAATCCATAAAGATGGACATGTGGCATTTGAAAATTACCGCTTATTTGATGGCGGCATTGCTTATACTTATACCGAAGTGCCAGAAGCGCTTGGCGGTCAAGGCATTGCTGCATATTTGGTAAAACACATTTTAGATGACGCAGCAGCCAAGGGCTTAAAGGTGGATCCTGTTTGCCCTTATGTGCGCAAGTACATTGACAAGCATCCTGAATATCAAGCAAATACAGTCAATTACAGCGCACCAGGCGAATAAATGAGCACAATGACAAATTTCAAGGAGAAATAAATGAGTGTTGATAAATACAATGCAGAGACCAAAGATGTTGGGGGCATTCCTGTTGCTCGCTTATTGCCGCAGCCACAGCGCAAGACCGTTGGCGCTTGGTGCTTTTTGGATCATGCAGGCTCTGATGAGCTTGAGTTTAGCGCAGAAGAAGACGGCTTGCAGGTTGGCTTACATCCACATATCAACTTGCAAACATTTACTTGGATGTTGGCGGGCGAGGTTTGGCATCAAGATAGCCTAGGTCATCGTCAGCTGATCCGCCCAAAACAAGTCAATCTCATGACCGCAGGCACAGGCAGCCATCGCGGGATCAGCCATACCGAGCAAACCCCAGAAGGCGTCAAAGACCTGCACGCAGTTCAGCTTTGGATCGCCCTGCCGATGGATCAAGAGATTGAACCAAATTTTGAGCATTATCCAGACCTGCCAACTTGGTCAAAAGATGGTATCGACTACATTTTGACTACCGGTAGCTACCATGGTCATACCGCGCCTACCACTCAATACAGCCCTTTGGTTGGCGTTGATATGCGTTTTAAACAGGCGACCGAGTTTGATATTGAAGAACAAGAAGGTTTTGAGTATGGTTTCTTGATCATTAAAGGCGAGCTTACCATCAATGGTCAAGTGTACCAACAAGATGAATTGGTCGTGCTGTCTGAGTGCGCGAGTGCGGACGGCTCTTTGTCCATGTCGGCTGCTGACGATACCCATGTGATGCTCGTTGGTGGTGAGCCGCTGCCACATCCGACGGTGATTTGGTGGAACTTTGTTAGCAAAGACATCGAAAGCTTACAAGAAGCTGTGGATGATTGGAATAATCACCACGAGCGCTTCGGTGATATTAACTTAGAAGGCTCTAAGCTGCGTCGCTTGGTAGCGCCAGATGTTCCAGACACACTGAGTGTGCCAGATCATCGTTGATAAGATACCGATTTAATAAAAATGGCAATACGCCCTGTATTGCCATTTTTGCATTTATAACTTGACAACTTCTTCGGCTTGCAATCCTTTATCGCCTGTTGTTACAACAAACTCTACCGCTTGACCTTCTTTAAGTGAGCGATAGCCTTCCCCTTGAATCGCACGAAAATGCACAAAAACATCTTCGCCAGTCTCGCGTTGAATGAAACCAAACCCCTTGGCATCATTAAACCACTTTACAACACCTTGCTCTTTAGACATAACAAATTTCCTTGAGTGCTCAATCGACAGACGAGCCATTAAGTACCAGTGGGTCTGATAATTTGAGCAATCATCAAACCTGCCAAAAATCACAAATGATTTTGAAATTTCATCTTAACATTATTTCAGACAATAACAAATACTTAGCCCCTTAAAATCTTATAAATGTTGAACATTTATTTTTAAAATAGTGAAATATTGTGGCTTAAAATCTTGTATTCAAACCATTTGCCAAGATTTCTTAAATTGGTTACAATAATTTTTTGTCAAATATATTTAGCCTTATGAGCATCCAAACCACCAAAAAAATCGCCTTGATTAACGGACCTAATTTACACCTGTTAGGCATTCGAGAGCCTGAGATCTATGGCTCAGTCACTTTGACGGATATCATCAATGACTTAACATCCCAAGCTGCATCGCATGGTATTGAGCTGATCGCCTATCAATCGAATCATGAAGGCGCGATTGTTGATTTTATCGGTGAGCAGGGGCTATTATCATCCGATCCTATTGATGGTGTCATCATCAATCCAGGGGCGTATACGCACACTTCTGTGGCGATTCGTGATGCTCTATCAGCCATGGATAAGCCATTTATTGAGGTGCATTTATCAAACATTCATGCGCGCGAGCCGTTTCGTAGCCACTCTTATTTGTCCGATAAAGCGGTTGGAGTGATCTGTGGCTTAGGTGATATGGGCTACAAGATGGCAATGGATTGGTTTATCAAGTATCTTAAATAGTCAATTTATCAGTATTTATTTTAGGTCATATTCAGAAGGATGGTCATGACAACGACAACACAAAAACTCATCGCTCAAAACGATCAATACGGCACCAAAAACTATCTGCCACTGCCCATCGTGGTCAGTCAGGCATCTGGGATTTGGGTGGAAGACCCTGAAGGAAATCGCTATATGGATATGCTGAGCGCTTATTCTGCGGTCAATCAAGGGCATTGCCACCCACGCATTATCCAAACACTTAAGCATCAAGCTGACAAAGTGACCTTAACCAGCCGAGCTTTTCATAATGATCAGCTGGCACCATGGAGTGAAAAAATTTGCAAGCTTGCTGGTAAAGATCGGGTTTTGCCGATGAATACAGGCGCTGAAGCAGTTGAAACTGCCATCAAAACCGCTCGCCGATGGGGGTATGACATCAAAGGGGCGGCTGATGATCAAGCTGAGATCATCACCTGCGTGGGCAATTTTCATGGTCGCACCATGGGCGCGGTATCGCTGTCATCCGATCCTGAATATAAGCGCGGCTTTGGTCCGATGTTGGGCGGTATTAAGCTGGTGCCTTATGGCGATATTGAGGCATTATCAGCTGCCATCACCCCAAATACCGTGGCATTTATCATGGAGCCTATCCAAGGCGAGGCAGGGATTAATATTCCCAAAAAAGGCTTCATGAAACAAGCTTTTGAGCTTTGTAAGGCTAATCAAGTGCTATTCATTGCCGATGAAATTCAAGCAGGGCTCGGTCGCACTGGCAAGCTATTTGCGTGTGAGCATGAAGATGTCACACCAGACATGTATATTCTTGGTAAAGCTTTGGGCGGCGGCGTTTTTCCGATCTCATGCGTGTTGGCAAATGATGAAATCTTGGGCGTCTTTGAGCCAGGCTCGCACGGCTCAACCTTTGGCGGTAATCCGCTCGCCTGCGCTGTCTCCATCACCGCATTAGATGTCTTGATAGAAGAAGGCTTGATTGAAAATTCTGCCACATTGGGCGAATACTTTTTGGAAGAACTACAAAAAATCAATCACAGCAGTATCAAACAGGTGCGTGGACGAGGATTATTTATTGGCATGGAGCTCAATGAACCTGCTCGCCCCTACTGCGAAAGACTCAAAGAGTTGGGGCTTTTGTGCAAAGAGACGCATGACACCGTGATTCGGTTTGCGCCGCCACTGATCATTACCAAAGATGAAATTGACCTGGCTCTTCAAAAGATCCATCAGGTGTTTGGGTAAGGTTTAATATCACCAAATAAATAGCCTGATGTAAGATCAGGCTATGAATGATTACACTAGTGGGTTGATCACAGGGATTTTATACGGCTTGTCTTTTTGCTCTGCTTTTTGGTCATTGTCAGAGGCGTCGTTCTCTTTGTGAAATTTTGGATTAAAGTTTTGCACCAAAGGATTGATTGGCAAGCCCATTTTATCAAGCTCATCAGTCACCCCTGATTGGATGTTGTCACCCTCGAACAGACGCTCATCCTCATTACGATCTAGCGCCAAGCTCTCAAAGTCAAATAACTCACGATCAGCAAGCTGACTTGGAGCGACATTTTGAAGCGCCTTAAACATACTTGCCAAGCGCTTTGGATGCGCATTATCCCACTCACGCAGCATCTCATTGATCATGGCGCGCTGAAGATTTTCTTGAGAGCCGCACAGATTACAAGGAATGATGGGGAATTTTTTATAATTGGCGTATTTGATGATATCTTTTTCGGCGACATACGCCAGTGGGCGAATGAGTATGTTTTGCTTATCATCCGACAACAGCTTGGGTGGCATGGCTTTTAGGCTGCCTCCATGAAACAAGTTCAAAAAGAAAGTTGCCAAAATGTCATCTCGGTGATGCCCAAGCGCCACTTTGGTGGCGCCAATTTGCTTGGCAAAACCATAAAGCGAGCCGCGGCGTAAGCGTGAGCAAGCCGAACAGTAAGTTTTTCCTTCAGGGACGACGGATTTTACGATACTGTAGGTATCTTTTTCTAAGATATAATAAGGAATCCCCTGCTCAGACAAATAACGCGGTAAGACTTCCTCAGGAAATCCAGGCTGTTTTTGATCAAGATTGACCGCCACTACCTCAAAATGAATCGGTGCGATGCGCTTTAAGAATAGCAAAATATCAAGCAAGGTAAAGCTGTCTTTACCGCCTGAAATACACACCATGACGACATCGCCATCTTCAATCATCTTAAAGTCGCGAATCGCCCAAGAGACTTCTTTTCTTAGCTTCTTTTGTAATTTTTTAAATCGGCTAGATTTTATGCCATCATCAAATTCATGACGCTCATCATCTGACGGCGACTCGTCATCATCATCTGCCATATCAACGGACTTACCCATGAGCACATCGGCGATGTGCTGCTCATCGGTGGTTTGTGTTTGAGGATGTTCAATGTGTGAATGTGTCATAATCTGCTCTGTTTTTAGCTTTTTTTCTTAATTTTATATCGTTTTTCGCCTTGCGGACTGGCTTCAGCAAGTTTATCAGTGAGGCGCTGAGCTAAATTTTCATCTGCCAATTTTGGATTGACATAGACGCGCTTGATGCTTGGCTGATTTGTCGCTTGATTTGGCTTATGATCGCTGTCATTAAAGCGGCGAGAGTCAGGCGCCGATCGCTTCGCTCGTTGATCAAAATTATTAAAACGATCCGCATGCGATTTTTTGCCATCTTTACCAGGCTTGTGATTGGGTTTTTTGTCAGTGGTTTGATTAAATTTTTTGGTAAAGCGCTTAGGCTGATCAAAGCTTTTGGGCGTTTTGGGCTGTGGTTTTTGATCCACAGCATCATCGATGACCACTGCCGCAGATTTGACCGCATTTTTATGGCGGATCTCATAACTGCGATGGATGGGTTTTTTAAGATCAAAATCAAATCCAATGGTTTCATGAGTGATGTCTTTGACATCGTATCGCACCATCAAACTTTCATCAAATTCAAAACGCGTATAATTATTACTAAAGTATAAAACACCGTCCGCGGTCAGTCGGTTCATCGCACGATTGATCAATGCGACATGATCTCTTTGGACATCAAAGGTACCTTTGAATTTTTTGGAATTTGAGAAAGTCGGTGGATCAATAAAGATCACGTCGTATTGCTCAGTATGTCCTTTAATCCATTCAAAAACATCGTGCGCAATGAATTGATACTTGCCACCCTCTTCTGTCATGGCATCAAGCAAAAGCCCATTTAGGGCAAAATTTTGTTTCCCCCAATCCAAATAATTGGCAGACAAATCAACACTGGTCACCGATTTTGCCCCTGACAATGCGGCATGTACCGAAGCTGTACAAGTGTATGAAAATAAATTTAAGACACGCTTGGCGCGGCTAGCGGCGCCGACTTTGGCACGCATATTACGGTGGTCGATAAACAGCCCTGTATCCAAATACTCCGTGAAATTAACATAAAAATAAGCATCACGCTCACGCATCACCCACATCTTTCTGCGTTTGGCGGCATTGTCGTTTTTGGTATACTGCTCATTACCTGACTGCTTGGCGCGCGTCTTAATAAAAATGGATTCACGCGGCACCCCAAACACTTCTCGAACGGCTTGCAAAACTAGATTAAAGCGAGCTTTGGCGACATCGGCAGGAATTTGTTTGGGTGGTGCATATTCTTGAACATGGAGCTTATCGCCATAGATATCGATCGCGACATTGAAATTTGGCAAATCAGCATCATAGACACGCAGATTGGTCACGCCTGATTTGATGGCTTGTTTTTTAAGATTGGATAAATTCTTTTGTAGACGATTAATAAAATCTTGAGCCTCTGGATGGGTGATTTCTTGTTTTTGCCACTCAAAAATCAAGGCAGATGACTCAGACAAATTCAGCTCGCCATGACGAAAATACACCGTCAAAGCACCATTATGGCAACGCAAGGTCTGAGGCTCTATGATCGGCAAAGTGTCCGCATGCTCAATATGACTTGCCAAGACTGCCATCGTCGCATCAATCGCCTGTCCTGTATTGGCAGCAGCTGATCGCATGCCAGCTGCAACATGCAGCCCAAGTCCATGATACAAAGGCTTAATAAAGTCCGTATCCCCCAATCGCTCTCCATAGGGCGGATTGGTGATGATCAGTGGCTTTGAGCAAGTCAATGTAGATAAAAGCTTAGGTAGCTGATATAAAGCACGCTGAGCTAACGTAACTTGATCTAGGATGGGTCTAAGCCCTGCCGCCATCAGATTCTTATGGCAAGCCTGCACCGCGTAGGCGTCAGCATCGCAGGCGATCACGGTCAAAGGCTTAGCCTGCATTTGAGCCAAGCGCGCATGGAATCTTTGTGTCGCATCTGACACCATCTCATCCCACATCTCATCATCGTGATGCTGCCAACAATAAAATCCAAATTCATCAGCCGACTTTTCTAGACCGACAGGATAATCAGCACGCATCAATAAAGCTTCGGTGATGAAAGTGCCTGAGCCACACATCGGATCGATGATCGCATCATAAGTTCCTTCATGCCAACCACATTCGTACAGCAGTGCAGCCGCTAAGTTTTCTTTGAGCGGCGCTGCAGTATTGGCAACGCGGTAGCCTCGGCGATGCAAACTGGTGCCCGATAAATCCAAAAAAATCTCAGCAAATTTATGGTTAGCTGCCGCAAAAATCTGAAAATCAGGCTGCTTGGCATCGACATCAGGTCGCGCACCAAAGGCACGATTAAAGACGTCAGCAATGGCATCTTTGATACGCAAAGTGGCAAATTGCTGATTGACCGACAAGCGTTTATCAGTTGATAAACGAATCGCAAAACGGTGCTCAAGCCCAAATAAATCTGTCCAATCAATACGACTGGCAAACTGGTACAGTGCCTCAGGCACATCCTCATCCAATACCTCAACAGGCTGTCTAGGTGCAGTTTGCGATAATTTTTGTTTAAAATGGTATTCACCAAGCGGCAACAAAACACGGCTAGCCACTCGGCTATACAGACAAATATGGTATAGCTTTGCCAAATCCGTAATGACTGCCACACGCCCTGCTCGCAGCACATCGCTTGACAAGCCAAAACTGCCCAGCTCAATTTGTAAGGCAGCTTCAAGACCATCGGCACACGTCACAACGATGGTGAACTCATTTACGTCAAAGTTTTTGAGATCGGCAAAATAAGAGGGTTTGTGCTGAGTCATAAGAGTCCAAATTTGGGTTTTAAAGAACAGAGTATTATAGCATAAACCATGATAAGAATTTAAAAAATATGAACCGCCCAGTGTGTCAGGTGGTTCATGATCCCCAATGCTTAACTTTTTTGTTCCTCATCATCAAATTTCAGACGCTGTACTTGATCGCCATCTTCGGTCATGATCAGCCTCATATACGGGAATGGCACTTCAATGCCTGCTTCATCAAGTGCTCGCTTGATTTTTTCATTAATATTTTCTTTAATAATCGGGATTCGAGCGACAGACAGCGGCGCCACCCAAAAACGTACTATCAAATGAACACCCGACTCACCAATGTCTGATACGGTCGCAAGCGGCGCAGGGTGTTTCAAGACCACTTCATCTTTTTGAAGGGTTTTGATGATCGCGCTTCTGGCTGCTGTGATATCCGCATGCAAGCCAATGCGGGTTTTGACATCAAAGCGGATCATTTTTTTGGACGTTAAATTCACCACCTCAGATGAGGCAACCGTCGAGTTTGGAATGATGATAATGATATTATCGCGGTCAAGGATTTGGGTGGCGCGTAAGGAGATTTTGACCACGCGCCCTTCTTTTTCACCCAAACGAATCCAATCGCCAACTTGAAACGACTGCTCAACCAAAATCACGATTCCAGCGATAAAGTTTGCAAGGGTGCTTTGAGATGCCCAACCAACAGCAAGACCAGCGATACCTAGACCTGCCACAATGGAAAATATATCAAAGCCAAATTTTGCCATGACTGTGGCAAAAGCAAGCGCCAATATGATGACCAGCAATAAGTTTTTTAAAAGCTGCTCAATGGAGGCGTTTAAATCATAATGCTTTAACACACTGCTGACCATTTGACCGCTCAGCGCCCAAAGCACATAATAAAACCCCGCCCATGTCGCTGCTTTGGCTGTGGCTGTCACAGTATTGTCGGTAACGCCAATTTGCGACATCACGGCAAGCAAACTGGTCATAAACCATAAATACCGCAAAGTTGCGCGTGCGATGCGTGCATAGCGATAAGGCAGACCAAATAACTTGCGCACGGTTTTGACGGTATAAACCAAAAACCAGTAGATAAACCCCACCAGTAAAAGCAAAATGATGATTTTGATACTGGTACTTAATATTGACAAGCCGATGTGCGCCAAAGTCAGCGTCTGATCATCCAATGACCCGCCGAACAGTTGATAGATATTTTGATACAGCTCTTGTAGTGTTCTTTCAAAGAACTCAGCAATCTTAGGCTTTGTCATCGAATACATGGGCTTAAAAAATTAAATATAAGCATAAAACCCCTAAGGCGGACACCTTAAGGGTTTTATCATCAATCACAATTAAGGCTTATTGTTTTCATCCGCTAAGAAGAACCAAGTATCTAGCACCGAATCTGGATTCAAAGATACCGAGTCAATGCCTTGCTCCATCAGCCAATAGGCCAAATCAGAATGGTCTGACGGACCTTGACCACAGATACCGACATATTTACCAGCTTTATTACAAGCTTGGATCGCTAAGCTTAGCATTTTTTTGACTGCTGGATCACGCTCATCAAACAAATGGGATACGATGCCTGAATCGCGGTCAAGACCAAGCGTCAGCTGAGTTAGGTCATTTGAGCCGATTGAAAATCCATCAAAATATTCTAAGAATTCATCAGCCAGTACAGCGTTGGTTGGCAGCTCGCACATCATGATGATTTCAAGACCGTTATCACCGCGCTTTAAGCCATTTTTCTCAAGTAATTCAATGACTTGTCTTGCTTCTTCAGTGGTGCGCACAAATGGGATCATGATCTTAACATTGGTCAAGCCCATGTCATCACGCACATATTTTAGCGCACGGCACTCAAGCTCAAAGCAATCGCGGAAATTATCCGATACATAACGGCTCGCACCGCGGAAACCAAGCATGGGGTTTTCTTCAGAAGGCTCGTACAGCTTACCGCCGATCAAGTTGGCATATTCGTTCGATTTAAAGTCACTCATACGCACAATGACAGGCTTATCACGGAATGCCACCGCCAAAGTTGAGATGCCTTCAATCAATTTATTGATATAAAATTCAACAGGAGAATTATAACCCGCCATACGCTCTTGGACAGCTTGTACGGTCTCTTGTGGTAGCGTGTCGATATTTAACAAAGCTTTAGGGTGCACGCCAATCATGCGGTTAATAATAAACTCAAGTCGAGCCAAGCCCACGCCTTGGTTCGGAATCTGTGCAAAATCAAAAGCACGGTCAGGATTGCCCACATTCATCATGATCTTAAAGGCAAGTTCAGGCATGGTGCTGATTGAGTTGCGCTGCACTTCATAATCCAAAAGACCTTCATAAATAAAACCAGTATCCCCTTCTGCACAAGATACGGTGACTTCTTGACCGTCGGTGAGCACTTCGGTGGCATTACCAGAACCGACGATGGCAGGCACGCCCAATTCACGCGCGATGATCGCTGCGTGGCAGGTACGACCGCCGCGGTTTGTGATGATCGCTGAAGCACGCTTCATCACAGGTTCCCAATCAGGATCAGTCATGTCAGAGACCAAGACGTCACCATCTTGAACCTTGCTCATTTCATTTAAATTGGTGACGATACGCACTTTACCGCTACCGACGCGCTGACCAATCGAGCGCCCTTCCGTCAGAACTTTGGCACCTTTTGAGTCGATCACATAGCGCTCCATGTGATTTTTGTCTTGGCGAGATTTAACCGTTTCTGGTCGTGCCTGTACGATAAAGATTTCACCGCTATCACCATCTTTTGCCCATTCGATATCCATTGGGCAGCCGTAGTGCTTTTCAATGATCATAGCTTGTTTTGCCAAGCGGGTTAGCTCTTCGCTGCTCAAAGCAAATTGATTACGCTCAGCTTTATCGACGTCAACGATTTTAGTAGACTTGGTGGTGCTACCTTCATCACCATAAATCATTTTCTTTTGTTTTGAGCCCAAATTACGGCGCACAACCGCGGGGCGATTTTGTTCGATCAAAACTTTTGACAAGTAAAATTCGTCAGGATTGACCGCACCTTGGACGACCATCTCACCCAAACCGTAGCTTGCTGTAATGAATACCACTTCATTAAAGCCTGACTCGGTATCTAGCGTAAACATCACACCAGAGGTGCCCGTCTCTGAACGCACCATACGCTGAATGCCAGCTGACAGCGCAACGCCTGCGTGTTCAAAGCCTTTGTGCACGCGATACGCGATGGCGCGGTCATTATATAATGAAGCAAAGACTTCCTTGATGGCGATCAGCACATTATCAATACCGCGAATGTTCAAGAAAGTCTCTTGCTGACCTGCAAATGAGGCATCTGGCAAATCTTCAGCAGTTGCCGATGAACGTACGGCGACGGCAATATCTTCACCTTTTGACAATTCTGCAAAAGCAGTACGAATTTCATCTTCTAAGTCTTTTGGCAGTTCTTGTTCGATGACCCAACCGCGAATTTTGGCGCCTGTTTGGGTTAATAAATCGACATCATCAACATCTAAACCTTTGAGTTCGGCATTAATCTTATCAAGCAAACCTGTGTCATTCAAAAAGCGATTAAATGCCTCTGCCGTGGTCGCAAAACCATTAGGTACATTCACACCTAAGTTGCCCAAATGGCTGATCATCTCGCCCAATGAGGCGTTTTTACCACCGACGATTTCAACGTCATTTTTACCAAGTTGATTAAAGGCAATGACTTGCTTGTTCATAGTTAGCTCCGATTGGTGAACAAAAACTTTGGCACAGATGATTCCAATTCCTTTTTTTTACTCGTCAAAGAAATGATGCCAAAGGCTTTGAGATATTTTTAGCGATTATAGCGACAAATGTTGCAATTCTCAATCAATTTATCTATTTATTCATAATAAAAATATACCCATAAATTACAAAAATATAAATCCTAAATATTATGCATATCCTCTGGGAAGTACGCTTGTCCATCGCGTGCAAAATGGCTTTTTTATGCTATAATGACAAAACACTTGTTTTGGTCAAATAATGAAGCACAGACATGTACGTCCACACTCCCACACCTACTCAACAAGAAAAACTGTCAAACATCCGAAGCGCTTTTTTTATTTCTGATGGCACAGCGATCACCGCCGAAACCCTAGGAAAATCACTGCTAAGTCAGTTTAGCGATGTGGAATTTGACATTCAGGTCATCCCTTATGTTGATACGCCTTTATTAGCCTGTGAAGCAGTTCAGCGTATTAATAAAGCTTATGAATCCAGTGGTCTTCGTCCGTTGGTCTTTGATACCATTGTCTCAGATGAGATTCGTGAAATTATTAATGCTGCCGATGCGCACAATTTGGACATCTATGAAGGCTTGATCAATCGTATCGCCACTGAAATCAATCATAAGCCCAATCCGCACGCTGGCATGGCGCACAGCAGCGTTGATTCAGATGATTATAAGGCGCGCATTGATGCGGTGCATTTTGCTTTAGATAATGATGACGGCGCTCGTACCAACCACTATGACGGCGCCGATATTATTTTGATTGGCTTATCCCGCTCAGGCAAGACGCCCACTTCTTTATATTTGGCGCTTCAATATGGCATCCGTGCTGCCAACTACCCTCTAACCGAAGAAGACTTGGACACCAGTCAGTTGCCAAGAGCTTTAAAGCCATATCATCACAAACTTTTTGGTTTAACCATCGACACAGAGCGCCTCGTACGCATCCGTCAAGAGCGCAAAGCTGGTAGCCGCTACGCAAGCTTGGCACAATGTCAAGAAGAGCAAAGAGCCATTCAAGCCATTTATAGCAGCCAAAAAATCCCCAATCTGAATGTCTCTGAGATGTCTGTTGAAGAGATTGCCACCCGCATTTTACAAATTACGGGTCTAAAGCGGCGCATTGGTGTTTAAGAATCATTGATTAATAGTATCGAGCAAAATTATGTCAAAAAAACTTCCGATCATGTTGTTGATCATCTCAGCTGGCTTAGCAGCATGTCAGACCATGCCGCCAAAACCCGCCCCTTATCAGACTCCACAGATCGTCACTGCCAATAGTCAAATTCTTGAAGTGTTGCCACTGCGCACATCTTGTAACTCATCATCGCCCATGCAGTGCTTAATGGTCAAGCCTGCAGGCAGTGCTGACAGCGATATTTTTGGCATTGGGTTTAATGCCATCAAAGGCTTTGAACCAAAACTGGGCGTTCGCTATAAGATTCGCGTCAGCCAAGAATTTGAAAAGAGCACCAACTCACCGACAGGCACTTGGCAATTAGAAGAAATTTTATCCCAGACGATCAATTAAAAAGCTCTATTAGAACAATTATTAAGGATTAGTTATGTCAAAAAAACCTAAAACTACCCAAGATGCTGACCCAGTTGCTTTGATCGAAGCCCCTACCCAAACAAAAAAATCTCAAACTTTTGAGCATGTTGAGCATGATCACACCCATCCTAGTCTCATCAGCCCCTTAGATGGTCAGCGCGTCGGTCTAAATCGCCCTCATAAAAACAAAATCAAGCACAATTATGAATACGATGCCATCGTGCTTGGCGCAGGTCCTGCTGGTGAAGCGGCGGCGATGAAACTTGCCAAATCTGGGCATCGCGTTGCAGTGATTGATCCGCGTGATCAAGTTGGGGGTAATTGCGCGCACGTAGGCACGATCCCAAGTAAGGCGCTGCGCCAGTCTGTCTTCAATATCATTAACTTTCGCCGCGACCCTTTGTTTAAACAAACCAAAGACAGTTATCAAGTCCCACTAAGCAAAGTATTAAGCCGCGCGCGTGAAGTCATTCGCCACCAGGTCAATACGCACAAGCTGTTTTATGAGCGCAACCAAATTCAAGTCATCCATGGTTGGGGAAGTTTTGTTGATGCGCACACATTAGAAGTGTACACCAGTGATCACGAACCGACCAAGACCATTACTTTTAATCAGGCGGTGATCGCGGTTGGCTCGCGCCCCTATCGCCCTGATATTTTGGATTTTAATCATCCGCGTGTCTTTGACTCAGACAAAATCCTGCAAATGGACTATGTGGCACGCAAAATCATCATCTATGGCGCTGGCGTCATTGGTTGCGAGTACGCTTCTATTTTTACAGGCTTAGGCTATGTGGTTGATTTGATTAATAATAAAGAGCAGCTTTTAAGCTACTTAGACGAAGAAATCTCCGATGCGCTTAGTCATGACTTTCGACAATTTGGCGTACGCATTCGCAACCACGAAGAAATCGATCACCTTGAGACACACGACGACTGCGTAGTATTACATCTAAAAAGCGGTAAAAAAATTAAATCTGATGCCATCTTATGGTGTAATGGCCGCTCGGGCAATACCGACAGCCTAAACCTAGAGGCCGTTGGACTCACCGCAAACAGCCGCGGTCAGCTTGAAGTGGACAAAACTTACCGCACCAGCGTACCACATATATATGCCGTTGGTGATGTGATTGGCTGGCCATCTTTGGCTTCAGCAGCCTACGATCAAGGGCGTAACGCTGCAGGATTTATGGTAGGTGATGAGGATGCTGAATTTGTCAATAGTGTTCCGACTGGCATTTATACCATTCCTGAAATTTCTAGTATCGGTAAGACTGAAGCTGAGCTGACGGCAGAAAAAATTCCTTATGAGGTCGGACAGGCATTCTTTAAGCACTTGGCGCGCTCGCAGATTATTGGCGAACGCTCAGGCGTTTTAAAGATTCTATTCCACCGCGAGACGCTTGAGCTGCTTGGTATTCATTGTTATGGTAACCACGCTTCTGAGATCATTCACATCGGTCAGGCAGTGATGAAATGTGGTCATACGCTTGAGTATTTTATTAATACAACTTTCAACTATCCCACAATGGCAGAAGCCTATCGTGTCGCCGCTCTTAATGGGATGAACCGAATTTTTTAGCTTACTAATAAAATCAAAACAGCCGATGATAATGATCGGCTGTTTTTTTTATTGGTGAATTAACATAAAAATACATTTACTTACCAATTGAAATGGTTGTTGATTTATTATAGAATAAAAATAACAATTTTTTAATAATCTAAACAGCTTAAAGGTAATACCATGGAGCGTAAAATCCTAGTAGCAGCCCTGCTAGCAGGGGCAACTTTACTGACCGCTTGTGATGATGTTGTCAAAGGCGTCGCCCGCGAAATATTAAAAGATGAAGCACCTCCTGCACAAACGGCGCAGCAGCCACAAGTGCAAGATCTTCAGCCTGTCATTCCTAATGGTCAGCAGCCTGTGCAGCAATACGATCAGTATGGGCAGCCAATCATAAATCAGCAGCAGATGCCCATGCAGCCCAATCAGATCCCTCAAACTCAAGATCCAAATACAATGGCACAAGCAGCACCCTTGCCACCTAAGCCTGCACCTGCCCCACAAGTCAGCGAACGAGTTGTCCGTAAACGCGCCTATGTACTGACACAACATGGCAGCAATGTCATGGTTCGTAGTGCACCAAATCGCAACGCACGCAAAGTCGGCTACTTGTATGACGGCGAAGATATTTGGGTCGTTGGTGAAACAACCAACTGCCAAACTATTAATGGTCTATATGGCTGCTGGGTAAAAGTTGTGGATGCTGCTGGATTAACTGGCTATAGCTTTGGTGCTTATTTGCAGTATTAATTTTTTAAACCCAAGCCCACCATTGCTTGGGTTTTAGATATTTGAGTCATTATGCCTCCTAAAAGAAGTTATACACCCAAAAACCCAAAGAAACCCAACCGTCTGAACAAGACGGGCTGGGTTTTAATTGTCTTTGGCTCATTGGGTGTGACTGTTTTTGGTTATCAGTTTTATCAGCAAAATCAGACAGCTGAAGGTAAAAAGCAAATTTTAAGGATTACATCTGCACAGCCTCAAGCAAAAATTCAACAACAGCATATGGGCGACTCCAATCAAGTCCAGCCAGTGATTTATACCAATCAGCCGATTGAGATAAACAAATTAACCAAGCCTTTGGATCCTACGACATCCAAACCAACGCGCCTGCAAGAAGTTCATGGCGTCTTTAATCAAAGCTCAGTCAAACTGGTGCCCATTCCAAAAAAATACACCTCAAAGCCCGAACAAATTCATCCTGAAGTTTATAACCCATTGATCTCTATGATTCAGGCTGCACAAGCGGATAATATTAAGCTTAGCGTCGTCTCGGCATTTCGCTCTTATGAAAGACAAAGACAAATCTGGGAGAATAAATGGGGCAAGCATCCGGATAATGACATCAATAAAGCTAAAGATATCTTAAAATGGTCTTCATTTCCGGGGACAAGTCGCCATCATTGGGGTACCGATGTGGACTTTAATAGCGTCGAGCTGGCTTATTGGAAGTCTAAAGAGGGCTTAAAGGTCTATGAGTGGCTGCAAAATCATGCGCCCAAATTTGGATTTTGCCAAACCTATGGCGACGATCGCCAGCATGGGTACAATCCTGAGCCTTGGCATTGGTCATATCTACCAGTCGCTAATGGGTATCTCGCCCAAATCAGCAATCCAATGGTTTTGGAGACTGTACTAACCCAAGGCGTCAAGGGTTCTGAAGCAGTTCGCCAATCAGGAGACTTAATGACCTATGTGACCAGTATCAATGCCTGCCAAGTCACATATCCACCAGATTCTCAGCAAAATATACAAAATGCTCAATATCTTGCACAAACTGATCTGAATCCGCCAGAGCAGTACTCAGATCCAAATCCGCCAGTACTAACCAAGCCACCCTTAGGACCTAAGCCCTACATCTCTTATGAAGGTCATAAGATTACGCCGAACACCGAAGGTGACTTTCAGAACCCAAAAATTGAGCAAAACAACTAGCTCATATTAAAGTTTTTATCAATCTCCCATGGCTTAGGCAGTGGTTTATCCATCAACATTAAGGTTTCACGCTCGATCATTCTTACCATCGTATCGAGCGCCAAATCATGATGATCAGAGCCAAAAGGTTCTTCTAATTGCCTTGCCAGCTCATCTAGCCCAAGCAATAAATAAGAAATAAACCCAACCAATAAAGGCGTCCAAAAACCCATCACGGATTGTAAACCAAAAGGCAGCGCCCAACAAAAACAATAAACCGCCCGATGCAGTAGCGCCGAATAAGGAAATGGCAACGGTGTGCCATGAATGCGATCACAGCCTGCTTGAATATTACCCATCTCAATCACATGTTTTTGGATGGTCATATAGATGATGTCGCTGATTTGACCCTGCTGAACCGATTTGATCAATTGCTGCTGCATCGCCTCCAAAACTCGCTGCGGCGCATTGATCTGCTGATCAAGCCAATCCAAATAATGATCATCAATCTTGGTGTAGCCAAACTGTGATCGCTCGATATTTTGCCCACGCAACCGATCACGAAGCGTCGCCACAAACAGTAGCATCTGATACAGTAGTGATTCACGCTCGCTCTGTGCCAAAAAGTGACTATCACGGCTTAGATGGCGCGTATTAGCCACCAAAGCACCCCACAGCTTACGACCTTCCCACCATCGATCATAACAGGCATTATTACGAAATCCCAAAAAAATAGAGATGATAACACCAAACATCGTAAAACCAACTGCAGGGACGGTAGCGACATAATACCACTGAAATTGCGCCAAAAAGCCAGCGATCAAGGACAGCACCATGATGCCCAGTATCGTTGGTAGCACTTTGGGTAGCACTGTGCCACGCCACACAAATAGCAGCTTTAGACTGTTTGATTTATCTCGGACGATCACAGCACTCTCCTGATTTGAATGTGGGATAATTTGGTCAAGCAGGACAATTTACCATTGCGCATCTTGTGCCATTTACCCTTTTAAGGCTTAATCACGCGAGGATTAGAGTTACCCCAAATGGTATAAAGATCCGCCAACAAAGCATCATTAATGTCCTCAATTTCACCTTGGCTGATTTGCGCCGTACCTTGGCGACCGTAGATCACCACCTCATCACCGATATTAACAGCTTGCCTAGCGATAATATCTGTCACATCCACCATCGTCGTATTCATCGATACCTTGCCCAATACTGGCGCGCGCATACCGCCAATCAGTACCACGCCTTTATTAGTGAATGCACGCCGATATCCATCTGAATAACCAAAAGGCAGATTCGCCAAATAAGAATCGCGCTGCAAGGTATGCGTGCCATCATAGCCCACTGTTGAGCCCTTTGGATAAAATTGCACGCCTGCCACCTTAGTCTTAAAGCTCATGATCGGCTGATACGCAGGCTTAGCATCGATCGTGTCACCATAAATCAGCCCGCCTGGACGAACCATATCCAAATGACTTTCGGGTACAGTGATGGTCGCAAAGGAATTGGCAGTGTGTAAAGTCAACTGGCTACGATCCAGTTTTGCTTCATTTATCAGCCAAGCGCTTTGCTCATTAAATCGAGCCAAACGCTCACGCACAAAGTCTTCATCTTCAAAAGCATAATGCGTCATAATGCCTGTCAGTTTCAGCGCTGATAACTTCGTAATGGCAAGCGCATCGGCTTTGCCTTGGGAGTTTTGGACATCCAGACCATTTCTATCCATGCCGCCACTGTTAAGCGATAAATGCACATTAAGCTGTTTACCATTTGCTGCAGCAAGCTCATTTAGTGCTTGGGCATGAGCCAGACTACCTGTAAGCTCAGTGACATCATATCCCAATGCAGTCTTAGCCTCATCTGTGCTTGCCAAGCGCACACGCATAATCACTCCCTGATAGCCATGTGCACGCGCGATTTTGGCCTCTTCGTTGCTTGCGATGCCAATACAAGGAACGTTTAGCTTAATGATACTTGGCATCAACAAATCAATGCCATTACCATATGCATCCGCCTTCATGATGGCGCAAATTTTGGTTGAATCGGATAAATTGTGCTGTAAGCGCGTGATATTATTTTCAAACGCTTTGACATCGATTTCAAGCCAAGCATTGGCTTTGGCGTGATTGGCATAACGATAATCTTGATGCGCCTGCAAAATCGGTGCAGCTTGTGCGGTACTGACGGCATTTAGCCCAAATAAAGCAGTGACTATGGCAAGTTTTAATGAAGAATATTTCATCGCAATTTTATCCTTAAATCATTCAAATCATAAAGCATTCATGCAAAATAGATGCTGTGTTATTTTAAACAAAAATTCAGACATCGCAAGCAGTTTTGATATTTTTATTTATAACACAAAAAAATCCCAAGCCATAAAGACTTGGGATTTTGAGATATGGCGCAGCGGACGGGGCTCGAACCCGCGACCCCCGGCGTGACAGGCCGGTATTCTAACCAACTGAACTACCGCTGCAATATGGTGGGTGGTAACGGGATCGAACCGCTGACCCTCTGCTTGTAAGGCAGATGCTCTACCAACTGAGCTAACCACCCTAAAATGTGTTTTTTCTTTAAACAGTTTACTGTGCTTAAGAAAAAGATTCGATACGGTGTCAAGGTATCAACATTTTAAGTTCTTAAACGACCCCGTGAGTGATGTCTCACTGTGTTCGTTCGTTGTGGTGCGTATTATATAGAATTTCACAGCAGTGTCAAATGCTTTTTGGGTGAAATTACCTGATATTTTCGATAAAGTTTATAAGTGATTGATATTTAATGGGTTAATTTTTAATTTTTACCATATTTGTTTTGAATGTATGCTTCGGTTTCAGCGAGCCTATCAAGCGTGCCGACATCCATCCATTGATCGGTGATCCGCTCACCACTCACCAACTGCTGATTAATGGCAGATTTTAAATACGGTGCTAGCGGCGCAATCTGCCCTCGATCCAATGATGCCACCATCTTAGGTGACATCACACTGATCCCTGCAAAGGTCAATGCGCTATGACCATCACTTTTTAGGGTGACTGTGTCTTTGATTAATCCAAAGTCGCCCTCAGGGTGATGCTTAGGATTATCCACCAAAATCAGATGCGCCAACCTGTGATTAAGCTGATGACTCAGCAGCTGATCAAACTCAAACTCCGTCCAAACATCACCATTAACCAAAATAAATGGTGAATCATGCAGCAAGCCTTGATCCAAAGCAAACTTGATACCGCCGGCAGTCTCAAGCGGCTCACCCTGCTCAACAGAAAGCAAAATCTCAATACCGAATTTTTCAGACAAATTCATCGCCTTTAGTTCTGTCAATAGCACATCGGACAGATAGCCGGCATTGATGACAATACGGCGTACGCCTGCCGCCGCCAAGCGCTCGATGTGCCATTCGATCAATGGCTTGCCGGCAACCGGAATCAGCGGCTTAGGCTTCGTAAGCGTCAATGGGCGCATACGCGTACCCTTGCCTGCCGCTAAGATCATTGCTTGCTCAATCATACCCCCTCCGAGCATCCAAACTTAGCGCGATAAGATGGCAGCACATCTACTTTCAGCCACGCCATAAATTCACCATAGATTGACTCATTACCACGCTCAGATAGCCAAGACAGCTCGGATAACAAGTCGCGCATCACCTTAGGAATATTGTCAAGGTAGCGATGCTTGCCGTCACGCTCTGATAAGCGAATAAAAATCCCCAAAACTTTCAAATGACGCTGTACGCCCATGATGTTCGTCTGTGTAATGAATGTTCCCAAATCAACGCTAGGCTTGGTCAATTGATAAAATTCATGAATGCGCTTTTCAACCCATGCTTCATCATAATCAATATACGCATCTCGCACTAGGCTGACCAAATCATAAGTATAAGCGCCAATCACCGCATCTTGAAAATCGATCACACCAAGATGATCGCTGCCTTTATCCATCATCAGATTACGGCTGTGGTAATCGCGATGCACGATCACTTTGGGCTGCTTGCTGATCTGTGTGATGAGTGTATGTTTCAAATGTTGCCATTTTTGAGCACCCTCATAAGTCAGCTCAACGCCCAAATAAGGCAAAAACCACTCACTGAACAAATCCATTTCTTGAGCGAGTTTTTCGTCACTGTACATAGGCAAATCAGCACCCTCAATCGTCTGCAGCTGAGCTAACGTCTGTAGGGCTTTAGTGTAATAGTCATCTTTTTTATCAGCATCTTTGGTGATCGCGTGAGCAAACTCCACCCCCCCAAAGTCTTGCAAGAGTAAAAATCCCATCGCTTCGTCACGCGCCACGATGTCAGGCACATTCACCGTTTCGCTCATGATGTCCGCCACGTGGATAAACTCTTGGATGCTTTCTTTGTCAGGCGGTGCATCCATCAATAGATACGTCATCTCGCGGCTGCCCGCCTCACCACTCATCGGTAAATAAATGCGGTGGTAGCGACGAAAACTGGCATCTCCTGGCAAGCTCTCCACAAGAAAGCCGGTTGCCAAATTTGCATTCAAAAACTTCATCATCTGAGTGTGGCGCGCATCGCTCATAAATTTTCTCAACTATTGGTGATATGAAAGTGACAGTTTAGCGGATTTTGGTGGTTTAAACCAGTATCATAATGGAAAATAATCAAGCATTTGACAAACTTGTCATTAAAACACTCATCCAAAAAATTGACCGCTCTATCAAGCATATAACCATGGTGTGATTGCAATTTCATCTACAAAACCGATAAAATAATCGCACCAAATGCTGAGAATGGTGTAAAATAGCAAAAATTTTATATTGATTTGTAAGGTTTAGCTGTGATTCGCTCTCGTATTCTTTCTGCCAGTTCAATGCACACCGCTCACCACCATCGCTCAAAGTCAAAAGCGTATTTGACTGCCGCCATCCGTTATGCGCTGTTTGGTGCAGCCAGTTTGCCATTTGTGATGCCAACTTATGCAGAGATCAATACCAGTCGTTCACTCACAGTTGTTGGCGCAGACAGTGACATTAGCAAAGAAGATTTGCCTTATGCACCAGATGCCAAGCCCATCACTGCATCCGATCCAGATGCCGATCTACAAAGTATTGATGAGACGGCAAATGCTTTTGATGGCTTCGATCTTGAAGTTATCGCACAGCAAGCAGCCGAGCAAACTGGTGATCAAAAAAGCCAAAGCAATCATGAAATCAGCCAGCTGGATGCCTTTGCTAGTCAGCCAGATAATACAAATTCACAGACCGCTAAGCCACCTGCTGAGCAGGCTACGCTCTCTGCCAGCAGAAGCTTAGCCAAATTAGCCGAAAACTATCACGCAAAACCCAGCTCAGATGCTCGCTGTCAAGGTGTGTGGATGCAGCCAATCCACCAAGCTGCACGTACAAATGGCCCCGTTGCCCCAAGATTGGATGAGAATGGCAATCCGCTTGCAGCAGGCAGTATTTTTGCTCAAGCGGATTATGGCTATTATGATGCCCAAACCTATGCTGAGCTGTCTGGTAATGTCATTGTCGAACAAAACGGTCAGCGTGTGATGGCGGACAAGCTCACCTTAGATACTCAAACAGGACAAGCCATTGCTTCAGGTCAAGTGCAGTTTAGTGATGGCGGCGCAAGCGATAACAGTGTTGGCATTATCGGTGTGGCAGAAAACTTAGAATACCGTACGGACGGACAAACAGCAGTCGCGCAAGATGTTGCTTTTGCAAGTACCACCATTAACGCGCACGGTTACGCCAGTCAAATGGACAAGGTCAGCAGTAGCGAATATCAGCTTCAAGATGTCATGTTCACAACCTGCCCACCAACAGAACGCAAATGGTATTTGGATGCTGATAGTATTGATATCAATACCGACACAGGTCGTGCGATCGCCAAAAATACAACACTGCGCATCAAAGAAGTGCCCGTATTTTACTTACCGTACTTTAATTTTCCGATCGACAGCCGCCGCTCTTCTGGATTTTTGTTACCATCAGCGGGATTTGGCACATCAGACAGTTTTGAGATCAGCGCGCCTTATTATCTGAATTTGGCACCTAATTATGATGCAACCATCACACCGACTGTATTTACCAATCGTAACCCCATGCTTACGGGTGAATTTCGTTATCTGACCCAAGATTATGGATCAGGTATCTTAATCGCATCCTACCTTCCAAAAGATCGTCAATATGATCATGAGGACCGTAGCCAAGTCAGATTTGATCACACCTGGCAGCCCAAGCAGTTTGATAAAATCACCACTTACGCACAATATCAATATGTCTCTGATGCCAGTTATTTATCAGATTTTGATACTTTAGGCATTGAAAGCACCAAGCTAAATCTCCCAAGACGGATCGGCGCAAGCTTTTTGGATGAAAATGTCTCGGCTGATTTAAGATTTGAAGATTTTCAGCGCTTAGATGGCTTTAACTTAGATGGTACGCCAATCACAGACAAAGACAGACCCTATGCGCGCCTACCACAGCTGTCAGTCAATTATCGCTTGCCTCGAACTTGGATGGGCACGCCCAGCGGTCTTGAGCTAAGCGGCATTCACAATTCAGCCTATTTCAAAAAATCCATTGAAGATAATTCTGAACCAGAAAAAAGCGGCGGCAGAATATTTAACCAATTCACAGCCAGTTATCCACTGCTGCGCTCGTGGGGCTATTTCACACCTAAGCTTAGCTTGACGCATCTGTACGCCAGCTATGATGAAGACAGCTTAGCCGACCAAAATCTCACCAAGCAAGACGGCAGCTATTCGGTGTTTGCACCAACGGTCAGCTTGGATGCTGGACTGTTCTTTGAAAAAGCTGGCGCGCCATTTGGCATGAGTCAAAATGCAGGCGGTTACCAAGTATTGACACCGCGACTGCATTATACTTACACCCCTTTCAAAGACCAACAAAACATCCCAAATTTTGAGACAAAAATTGCGCAGCTTAGCTATGAGCAGCTCTTAACCAATAGCTGGTTTTTGGGTCACGACCGTATTCAAGACTTACACGCCATCACGCCTGCGGTCAGCTATCGCTATATAGACCAAACGGGTCGGACACGATTTGAAGGTGGCGCTGCAGAGCAGATCTTATTGGATGACACGCGCGTTGGTATCGATGACAGCGAAAACTATAGCGGCAGAAGCTCTGGTTTGGCGTGGCAAGCCAGCCTACAACCTAAAGATAATTTATGGCTTGATGCCTCAGGCTCATTTAGAACCAATTATGATTTGAGTAGTATTGTGGCACAAATCCGCTATCAGCCGAGTGATCGTCAATTATTCAATTTGGGCATTGTGGAAAGAAAAGAAAATCGTGCGTTTAATCAAGCCGCCCTATCAGCATATACCGCTTCTGCCGTTTTTCCGATCAATAATCGCTGGCGTGTGATGGGGCAGCTACAATACGACTATAACCTAGATTATGTCATGGATTCTTTGGTGGGTCTTAATTATGAAGACTGCTGCTATGGCTTATCGATCTATGCAAGACGCTATCGAGATGCTTTCAATCCGCACTTATCGCCGAATACAGCAGTGATGGCAGAAGTTCGCCTAAATGGCATCGGTGGCGGTGGTCGCTTGAATCGACTTTTGAGCGAGAAAGTTATGGGCTATGATCAAGTCCAAAATGCTTGGCAGCGCGACTATTAATTATACAGCCATGCCTAAAAATTTTAAATTAACATCAATTATCAGCAAGTTTTTGGCGTGGTTTGACGCTAAGACAGACAAATGCTAAACTTTACTCATTTAGGCTGATATTTATTATTCACAATTAAGGATTATCCAATGCAAGGTAAATTTATCATCAAAGCTTTAACCGCTGCTGTGATCAGCTGCGCAAGCCTTGTGTCACAAGCATCAATCAACGGGAATAGCAATGACGGCATTGTAGCTGTTGTCAATGATGAAATCATTTTAAAAAGTGAGCTTAATCAAGCCACCGAGATGGTAGCAGCCGAAATCCAAAGAAACGGTGGCAGCGTCACCCAAGATCAAGCACAAATCCTAGCTTTGGATGAGCTGATTAATGAAAAACTTCAGCTTGCCATCATTAATCGTGCCGGCGTCGTTCCAAATGATACTGTGATCAATCAGCAGTTACTACAAATTGCTCAGTCTCAAGGCTTGAATAATTTGGCAGAACTTCAATCTAGGCTAGATGCTGAGCGTTCAGGCAGTTACGCTGCCTTACGCGCAAGCCTGATTCAGGATGCTGCCATGCAAGCCTTGTGGCAAAATCAGGTTCAAAGCCGCGTTCGCATTACCGACGATCAGATTGACGCGTTTTTAAAGAGCCCTGAATCAGCGCGTTTAAACCAAGTTCAGTATCGCCTTTTGCACATTCGTGTGCCTTATCTTGACAATACCGCGAACGAACAAAATCGCCAGCAAGCTGCTTTGGTTGCTGAGCGTGTTAAATCCTCTTTAGACGCTGGCATGAATTTGGATCAAGCCATGCAAAATGCTCGTGGTAACTACACCCCTGAGCTTCAAGGTGCTGATACTGGATTGATCAATGTGGTTGCCCTACCGCCAGCCATTGCTGCCGAAGTAGATAAGCTAGACATCGGACAAACATCGGCGCCGATCGTTACCTCAAGCGGTATTGACATTGTCAAAGTAGTAAATAAACAACAGCAAAACCAAGTCATCGTGCCAGAATGGCAAACCAGTCATATTTTAGCTCGAATTGATGATAATCAAAGCAGCGGTATCGCTGAACAAAAAATTAATGCCATTTATCAGCAATTACAGCAAGGCGCTGATTTTGAAACTTTGGCAGCGACTTATTCAGACGATACAGGTTCAGCATCTCAGCGAGGCAGTTTGGGCTGGGTTAATGAAGGCGACATGGTGCCAGAGTTTGAAGCTGTGATGAAAAATACTGCACAGGGTGATTTTTCTACCCCATTTCGCTCACAATTTGGTTGGCATATCTTAAAAGTCAATGACGTTAGACAACGTGATGTCACAGAGCAATATCGTCGTAATGCTGCGCGCGAATATCTGTTCTCGCGACGCGCCCCACAGGCTCAAGAAGACTGGTTACAAGAGCTACGCTCAAGCGCTTATATCAAAATTTACGAATAAATAAAAAACACCGAAGATTGAATCTTCGGTGTTTTTAAGGTCATTAAAATTATCTTAGCGGTTTAAGTCAGGCTAACTTGATGGATTTTTCAATACTTCAGTTAGCCTGGCATCTGGCAGCTATTTAAGCACTGTCAATGGATCAACATAAACGCCATTTCTAGAAATTCTAAATTCAAATAGCGCTGCGCCGCTTGGCTGATTTTTCATGCTTGCAATGCGCTGACCGGTGCGCACCGTATCGCCGGCGCTGACTTGAGCGTCTTTGATATGAATATAGCTGGACACAAAGCCATTGGTATGCTGAATCACGATACTGGCTCCATCCATGTTGCGATCAGCCTGGATCACCGTCCCTGCATTACTGGCATTAATTGCATCCCCATCTCGTCCAGAGAACCACATGCCATTACTGGTGACAGTTGAACCAGCCACTGTCGCCGTGCCAAAGCGTCGTACCACTGGATTGGTAGTACCAACAGGATAGCGAAACTGCATCACGCCTGAGCTACCAGTGGCAAATGGCGCCTCTGTTACAGTTGGGACAACTGGCGCCGGCTGCTGAACCACAGGCGGGGTCGGCGTGGGGGCTTGTACCACGGGACGCTGCTGAACTGGCGGTCTGCTTTGAGTCACTACAGGTGCAGGTGTGCGAGCTGTATTCGCGCCAGCTCTGATACTGCGCTCACGCGCTCTGATATCACCTGACCATAAAGTTAGCCACTGACCTGTATAAATGGTATAACTGCTATTAAGATTATTAATGCGTCCAATCTCACGCCAATTTAGCCCATAGCGCTGAGCAATCTTACTGACAGTATCACCCTGCTTGACTTGATAGCGATTTGGCACACCCTTACTGTCTGTGATGACTTGCGAACCCATCCCTGAACCACCTGAGCTTGACGCACTGTTATAAGTTGGCTTACTGGCACATCCCGCCAAAATACAAGTGGTGATCACGCCAAAAACCAAGCCCAAGCGCTTGATGGGTCTTTGGGTTTGTGAATTGATTATTATCGTCACAGTCATACTCCAGTACTGATGATTGATTAAGCAGATTTGGCAAATCATTTTGCCCAAATTTGAAACGACAAATGCCCTATTGTAACATGGGATAAGTTAACACAAAACCCACAATACCTGGGCTTTTGTGTTTTTTTGTCAAAGTTTTTTGCCTAAAAATTATTGATCAAATACGCCAAGGCATTTTATAAATCGTTCAATTAATCTCTGCCAACAATCCCCAAAAAACAAAAACGGCTGAAAAAGCTTCAGCCGTTTTAAATACGCAGCTAGATTAGTTTGAAAATTTCATCAAAATAGCATTGGCTTAGTGATCGCCAACACGACAATGCCCACATAAGCCACACAAGCAATGATCAATCCTGCTTTGGCTTGAGATGGCGCATTGGCGTAATTGCGCTGCGCCTTAATGGTGGCAGATGCAGCAACAATCAGCAAAACCAACTTGGCAAGCGCCCAGTGCTGAATACCTGCAACCTGATAAATCTGCCAAAAAAGCACCAATCCAGTCAAGACAACCGCTGTGTAGAAGACATGATTTAAGATTTTGATGGCATTTGATACTTTTGGCGCTTTACCCATAAACATGGGCAGTGCTTGAAATATGAAAATCAATAGCACAATGATCGCCAAAAGCATATGTAAATGTTTCATAAACACGCTCTAATGATTAAGCATAAATGACTTCTAAAATCTCAAACTCAGCCAATCCGCTAGGGGTTTGGATTTTGGCTTCATCACCTTCAGATTTACCGATCAGACCACGTGCAATCGGAGAGTTGACTGAGATTTTACCTATTTTAAAGTCCGCTTCGTCATCGCCAACAATTTTATAGCGGCGCTCAGCACCATCATCCATATTCTCAAGCACAACAGTCACCCCAAAAACCACACGACCATCTTGGGGCAGTTTAGTCGGATCAATGACTTGAGCGCCGCCAAGTTTGGCTTCAATATCTCTGATGCGCGCTTCGCACAAGCCTTGCTGCTCGCGTGCGGCATGATATTCGGCATTTTCTTTGAGATCGCCATGCTCACGCGCTTCTGCGATCGCTGTGGTAATGCGCGGACGCTCAACGGTTTTTAGCTGTTTTAGCTCATCTTCAAGCGCTTTGTGCCCTTCGGGCGTCATTGGATAACGTTGCATAATTTTCCTTTCAATGTTCATGATTTAAATCAATTTAAGTCAATTCATTAAACATTAACTCAAAAAATCATTTAAATACAAATATTAAGAATGTAAAAAAACTTGCCAAATACGATATCTGGCAAGGTTTTGTTAAATTAGATTTACTAAGGTATTGTACTGGGTTTTAGAAAAAATGCAAGCGCAATTTGGCAAATGCTCTAAAGCACAAAGACACAGTTATACTAAGCAAAACAAATTTGCCCAATATGAAAGCTTGAGCAAATTTGTTCCAAAACCCTTATTAAGCGTGCAAATCTTGCAGCTTATAAACATCAAACGGCAAAGTGACTTGATAGGCTTTACATACCGCTTGTGCCGCACTGATGGTAGTGACATAAAATATCTTGGCTTGCAAGGCACTTCGGCGAATCAAGAAAGAATCTTCTTGGGCTTGCTTACCTTCAGTGGTATTGACCACCAAATGGATTTCGCCATTTTTGATCATATCCACAATGTGCGGGCGCCCTTCATTGACTTTATTAATACGCTCACACTCAATGCCTGCCTCAGCAAGTACGCGCTGCGTACCGCCTGTAGCGACCAATTTAAAGCCGTAGTCAAGCAGCTGCTGAGCAACTGAAGGCAAGTTCTTCTTATCGCTGTCGCGCACCGATAAAAACGCCTTTTTAATCTCACCATTAACGGGCAGACCAGGCAGGCGCTCATTTGACCCAATCACCGCCTTATAGAACGCCTCACCAAATGTCTTGCCGACACCCATCACTTCGCCTGTAGATTTCATTTCTGGACTTAGGATCGGATCCACACCTGGGAATTTGGCAAATGGGAAAACAGCTTCTTTGACTGAATAATGACTTGGTACAATCTCTTTGGTAAAACCTTGCTCAGCAAGCGATTTACCCGCCATACAACGTGCTGCAATCTTAGCCAAAGAAGCGCCAATACACTTAGAAACGAAAGGTACCGTACGGCTAGCACGTGGATTGACCTCAAGGATATACACGGTGTTGTCTTTGATGGCGTACTGCACATTCATCAATCCAACCACGCCAAGCTCTTTTGCCATCGCAATCGTTTGCTCACGAATCTGGTCTTGAATGTCTGCACTCAATGAGTATGGCGGCAAGCTACACGCTGAGTCACCTGAGTGCACACCTGCTTGCTCAATGTGCTGCATGATGCCACCGATGACCACTTCTTTACCATCCGATACACAGTCAACATCTACTTCAATGGCATCATCCAAGAAACGATCAAGCAGCACTGGCGCTTCATTGGATGCTTGAACTGCCTCACGCAGATAGCGTTTTAGCTCATCTTCATTATATACAATTTCCATCGCGCGACCGCCCAATACGTATGATGGACGCACCACCAAAGGGTAGCCAACCGATTGCGCCTTGACGATGCCATCTTCGCTACTGGTAGCCAGTGCGTTAGGCGGCTGATTCAGATTCAGCTGATGAATCATATGCTGAAAACGTTCACGGTCTTCGGCGCGGTCGATGGCATCAGGACTGGTGCCGATGATTGGGGCGCCCGCTTCTTCTAGGGCACGTGCAAGTTTTAGCGGAGTTTGACCGCCGTACTGCACGATCACGCCTTTTGGTTTTTCGGTACGAATGATCTCAAGTACATCTTCAAGCGTAACAGGCTCAAAATACAAGCGATCAGAAGTGTCATAATCGGTTGAGACGGTCTCTGGATTACAGTTGACCATGATGGTCTCATAGCCATCTTCTCGCATTGCCAAGGCAGCATGAACGCAGCAATAGTCAAACTCAATGCCCTGTCCAATACGGTTTGGTCCACCACCAATGACCATGATCTTGTCTTTGTCACTTGGACGCGCTTCACACTCTTCATCATAGCTTGAGTACATATAGGCAGTCGAAGTCTCAAATTCAGCAGCACACGTGTCCACGCGCTTATAGACAGGATACACGCCCAAATCCCAACGCTGTTTGCGCAGCTGTTTTTGGCTGATGCCCATCAAATTAGCAATGCGCAAGTCGCTCATGCCTTTACGCTTAAATTGGCGCAGATTTTCAGCAGTCAAGCCGCCAAAGCCAAGCGCTTTGATTTGTGCTTCAACTGCTACGATATCTTGGATCTGCACCAAGAACCATTTATCAATTTTGGTGTATTTAAAGACATCGCCCAAGCTCATGCCATGACGAAACGCCTCGGCAATATAAAAAATGCGGTCTGGCGTGGGGATGCTTAAGCGGTTCTTAATTTCGCTTTCAATGGCTTCAGCTGATTTACCCTCAAGCTCTAAAATTTCATCAAAACCTGTTGCGCCCGTCTCAAGACCTCGCAATGCTTTTTGCATGGACTCTTGGAAGTTGCGACCAATCGCCATCACCTCGCCCACAGATTTCATTTGAGTGGTAAGCGTTTCTTCAGCTTGTGGGAATTTTTCAAAGTTAAAGCGAGGAATCTTGGTAACGACATAGTCAATCGACGGCTCAAAGCTGGCAGGCGTCTTACCACCTGTGATGTCATTATTAAGCTCATCAAGTGTATAACCGACAGCAAGCTTGGCGGCGATTTTGGCAATCGGGAAACCTGTTGCCTTAGATGCCAATGCCGATGAACGGCTCACGCGAGGGTTCATCTCGATGACGACCATGCGACCATTTTCAGGATTAATGCCAAACTGTACGTTTGAGCCGCCCGTTTCGACGCCAATCTCACGCAATACAGCGATCGATGCGTTACGCATGAGCTGATATTCTTTATCCGTCAAAGTCTGCGCAGGGGCAACTGTGATAGAATCACCCGTATGCACACCCATCGGATCAAAGTTTTCGATAGAACAGACAATGATGCAGTTGTCATTTTTATCACGCACCACTTCCATTTCGTACTCTTTCCAACCGATCAAGCTTTCATCAATAAGCAGCTGATGCGTTGGCGATAAATCAAATCCGCGCTCACAAATTTCCACAAACTCTTCGCGATTATAGGCAATACCACCGCCAGAGCCGCCCATGGTAAATGAAGGACGAATAATCACAGGGAAGCCAAAACGCGCTTGAATCTCAAGTGCCTGCTCCATGGTTTCTGCAATATCGGCACGCGGACATTCAAGTCCAATTTTTTTCATCGCTTTATCAAACAGCTCACGATCTTCTGCCTTTTCGATGGCATCTTTAGTAGCGCCAATCAGCTCACAGCCATATTTGGCAAGCACACCATACTTATCAAGATCAAGCGCGCAGTTAAGCGCTGTCTGACCGCCCATTGTTGGCAAAATGGCATCAGGGCGCTCTTTGGCAATAATCCCCTCAACGGTCTGCCAAGTAATCGGTTCGATATACGTGGCATCCGCCATCGCAGGATCGGTCATGATGGTGGCTGGGTTTGAGTTCACCAAAATCACTCGGTAGCCCTCTTCTTTTAGGGCTTTACATGCCTGCGCACCTGAGTAGTCAAATTCACAAGCCTGTCCGATGACGATTGGACCTGCCCCAATGATTAAGATGGACTTTATATCTGTACGTTTTGGCATGTTTACTCTCTTTTTATCTCAATGTGGTTTATTAAAATATTTTTATCAATTCAAAAACAGGATCTGACACCCTGTATTAAGCTTTAGACTTCTGCATCTCTGCCACAAATCTATCAAACAGCACCGCGCAATCATGCGGTCCTGGGCTTGCTTCAGGGTGACCTTGGAAACTAAACGCAGGATGATTGGTCAGCTCAATGCCTTGGTTTGAGCCATCAAACAATGAACGATGCGTTGGGCGAACATGCTCAGGTAAAGTCTCTTCATCCACACAAAAACCATGGTTTTGTGAGGTGATCATCACTGTGCCATCTGCCAGATTTTGGACAGGATGGTTGGCACCATGATGACCGAATTTCATCTTAATGGTCTTAGCACCGCTGGCTAATGCCAGTAGCTGATGACCAAGACAAATGCCAAAGACAGGAATCTGGGTCTGAGTGAGCACATGACGAATCGCCTCAATGGCATACGTACAAGGCTCAGGATCGCCAGGTCCGTTTGATAGGAAAATCCCATCAGGATTATGCTTCAAAACGTCTTGGATTGGCGTGGTGGCAGGCACAACCGTCACATGGCAGCCACGATCTACCAGCATACGCAAGATATTGGTTTTTACCCCAAAGTCATACGCCACGATATTAAACTGTTTTTCAATATCCACCCCAAGCTTGGCAAATCGCCCGCCTGTTTCGGTTGTCTTGGCGTTACGACCATCATTGGCAAGCTCCCAAGAGCCTTCAGTCCACTCATAGCCTTCTTGGTCACAGCAGACTTTGGCCAAATCTTGACCTTTCATGCTCGGCGCTGAGCGTGCCAACTCTACCGCTCGCGCTTCATCAATCTCACCTTGCTCATCAGCTGTCATGATACAGCCATTTTGAGCACCTGTGGTGCGCAGTAGTGTGGTGAGTCGGCGCGTATCAATGTCAGCGATTGCCACCACATTGTGCTCATTGAGATACTCAGACAGCGAGCCTGTCGCGCGAAAATTGCTGTGCAAAAGCGGCAAATCACGGATAATCAAGCCAGTTGCCCAAACTTTATGAATGCGGCCAGATTCAGAATCTTCTTCATTGCAGCCAGTATTACCGATATGCGGATAGGTCAAAGTAACCATCTGACCTGAATAACTGGGATCGGTCAAAATTTCTTGATAGCCCGTCATGGCAGTATTAAATACCACTTCGCCAACGGTACTGCCTGCTGCGCCAATACTTACACCACGAAAAATCGTGCCATCAGCGAGTGCCAAAACGGCTTTTTTTGTTGTTTGAGCTGTCATGAATTTCACCCGAATTTTTTATTAGAATTAAACTTTTATGTGATAAAATCTTATAGATTAAATTGGCGTTTACCAAATTTTAGATAAAATTTTTTAGCGGTTGTCCGCCAAAAAACTCATCGCTATTGCTTGATTTTGCCCACAAAAAAGCGAATGATTAAAACAAATAACTTACCCTTGCGTCAGTGCCAAGATAAAGTTATGTGGATTCATAATCACTCGCTCATCGTAGATTTTGCTTATTATATATAAAAAAATACAAAAAATCTATATTTTGAGCAAAAATTTTTACTCAAAATAACATCACATCTATGACGGTTTTAGGCTTCATCAAGCACAACTGCTGCCGAATTAATGCAATATCTTAGCCCAGTGTCGGTTACATGATTATCTGGAAAAACATGGCCCAAATGTCCGCCACAGTGATGACAAGTTACCTCAATACGGCGCATGCCATGCGATAAATCCAGCGTTTCATCAACGACATTATCGCCGATGACTTTGTCAAAACTTGGCCAACCGCAGCCTGAATGAAACTTAGCACTACTATCAAAAAGCGGCGTATGACAGCCCTTACAGCGATACACACCATCCGCTTCGGTGTCAGTATAAAGTCCTGTAAATGCACGCTCAGTACCTTTTTGTCTGAGCACATAGTATGACAAATCATCCAAACGATTTTGCCAATCTGCTTCACTCATCGTCTCTATCACTGCTTTATCAAGGGGTTTCATGACTCACTCCTTAAAATTTTTTGAAAAAATGCTTTACTGATCAATTTAGGATGATACATTGCAAGATTTACTTGCATAAAAAAAATCATCTTAATTCACCAAGAAATTTTGTAAAGTATAACTTGCAATTCATCATTTTATCACATAAAATGATCTTCACACTTAAGGATATATTATCATGAATGACCCACAAAATACCATCACAGAACAAGGCTTACGGCTAAAATCGCGGCGTAAGGCTTTGGGGTTATCCGCCGAAGCTCTAGCCACCAAGATGAGTGAGCTTGGCGCGCCTGTCAGTCGCGGTGCGATCGCGAATTGGGAATGTGGCAAAAATGGCATCGTCATGAGCAAATTACCCATATTAGCGGCAGCTTTGGGCGTCAGTGAAAGCTATCTTGTAAGCGGTGACTCAGCCCCACAAGCACCTGAGCAACAACCCATTCATGAAATTCACCCAAAATCAACTCTCATCAAACCACAGCCTGATCAGATCTTTGTTACTTTGCCATCGGAATACACCACCATGTCATACCCAAAACCTTTAAAAAAATCCAACAAGCTTGCCAATGTCTGTTACGATATTCGCGGTGAGCTACTACAAACCGCCAATCGCATGGAAGCTGAAGGTCAGCGGATTATTAAGCTCAATATCGGTAACCCTGCCCCTTTTGGGCTACTAGCTCCCGAAGAGATTATTCGTGATGTGGCGCTGAATTTACCTGAGGCGTCTGGTTATTCTGACTCTCAAGGCATTTTTGCCGCCAGAAAAGCGGTGCTTCAATATTATCAAGGCAAAGGGCTTTTGTCTGCCATCGATGTCAATGATGTTTATATCGGTAATGGCGTCAGTGAATTGATCGTCATGACCATGCAAGCACTGCTTGACGACAATGATGAAATTTTGATCCCTATGCCTGATTATCCTTTATGGACAGCGGCGGCAAATTTAGCAGGTGGCAAAGCGGTGCATTATCGCTGTCTTGAAGAAGATCATTGGCAACCAGACCTAAAAGACATTGAAAGTAAAATTACTCCACGCACTAAGGGAATTGTGGTCATCAACCCCAACAATCCCACAGGCGCGGTCTATTCTGATGACATCCTAAAAAGCATCGCTGCACTTGCCAAAAAATATGATTTGGTGATTATGGCAGATGAAATCTATGACCGCATCTTGTATGATGGTGTCACGCACACACCCATGTGCACCATAACTAATGATAGTTTAGTCCTGACTTATAATGGGCTATCCAAATCACATCGCATCGCAGGCTATCGTGCTGGCTGGCTCATGGTTTCGGGCAAAAAAGATCATGCCGCCGATTTTATTGAGGGGCTGACGATGCTGGCAAGCATGCGCCTTTGTGCCAATGTCCCTGCCCAATACGCCATCCAAACAGCGATGGGCGGCTATCAATCCATGCAAGCATTGACTGCGCCGACAGGACGCTTATATAAGCAGCGCAATTTGGCGGTTGAGCGTCTTAATGCCATCAAAGGCATCAGCTGTACCATGCCCCAAGGCGCCTTTTATTGCTTTGCTAAGATTGACCGTGAGATCTACCCCATTGATAATGACATGAAATTTATGATGGATCTTTTGATCGAAGAAAAGGTATTGATCATCCAAGGCACAGGCTTTAATTGGGATCAACCTGATCATTTCCGAGTCGTATTCTTGCCAAATCTCATTGATTTAGAAGATGCCATGGACAGATTGGATCGCTTCTTCGCCAAAAAACGCAAAGAATTTGGCACCGACTAACCAATCAGCAGTCAGCACAAAAACGCCGCTGCTTTTGCATGGGGCGTTTTTATTATTGATGGGTGTAATATATCCCCAAAATCACTACCTATATTCCATTTTTGAATTTAAATTTTTGGCATCAAACACTTAACATGATGCAAAATAAATCAGCTAAGCCAAATAGGATTTTATAATGTACCAATACAGCTATGCCGACCAAAAACTTGTCGATGAACGAGTGGCACAATTTCGCAGCCAAACCGAACGCTTCTTGGCAGGTGAGCTGCCCGAAGAGCAGTTTTTGCCTTTGCGCTTGCAAAATGGTCTTTATATTCAGCGCCACGCGCCGATGCTGCGTATTGCGATTCCTTATGGCTTGATGGGCAGTCATCAGCTGCGCACATTGGCTGAGATTGCGCGTGATTATGATAAAGGCTATGGGCATTTTACCACGCGCACCAATTTACAACTTAATTGGGTGAAACTTGAAGAAGTGCCTGATATTTTAGCCAAATTGGCTGCCAATCAAATGCACGCCATCCAAACTTCAGGCAACTGTATTCGTAACACCACCACCGATCCTTATTCTGGCATTCATGCTGATGAGATTGCCGATCCACGCCCTTATTGCGAGATCATCCGTCAGTGGAGTACTTTCCATCCTGAATTTGCCTTTTTACCACGCAAATTTAAAATTGCCGTCATCGGTACAAAAACCGACCGCGCAGCCACACAGGTTCATGACATCGGTCTGCACTTGGTAGAGCGCGATGGCGAAATTGGCTTTGAAGTGATTGTCGGCGGCGGCTTAGGTCGCACACCGATCATCGGTAAGCTGATCAATGAATTTTTACCGCGCAGGCATTTACTTAGCTATCTTGATGCCATTTTGCGTGTTTATAACTTGGAAGGTCGCCGCGATAATAAATATAAAGCTCGTATCAAGATTTTGGTGGAAAGCTTGGGTAAAGAAGTCTTCGCCCAAAAAGTCAATGATGAATGGCAGTCTTTAAAAGATGGCGACTTGACATTGACCGATGCGCACTTTACCAAAGCCGAAAGCTATTTTACCACGCCAGCTTATGAGCAAATTGATGGCTTGGCAGCGCAAGTAAAACTTGATGAGTTCTTAGCCGACAAGGCTTTTCGTGATTGGTATGAGCACAATACCGTCGCCCACAAAATCAATGGCTATAAAGCCGTTGTCATCTCATTAAAGGCTGGCGTTGTTGATGGCGCGTATGTGCCTGCAGGCGACATCACCGATACACAAATGTTTGCGCTGGCGGATTTGGCAGATGAATACAGCTTGGGTGAGATTCGCGCCACACACCAACAAAACTTGGTACTCGGCGATGTCAAAGTCACCGACCTATACGCGCTTTGGCAAAAATTAACTGCGCTTAACCTTGCACGCGCCAATATCGGCACTTTGACCGATATGATCGTCTGCCCTGGTTTTGATTATTGTGCGCTTGCCAATGCCACCACGCACAATATTGCAGAATCCATCGAAAAACAGTTCAATGACTTAGATTATCTGTATGACTTAGGCGATATCCGCCTAAATATGTCAGGCTGTATGAATGCTTGCGCGCACCACCATGTGGGTGATATCGGCATTCTAGGCGTTGATAAAAAAGGCGAACACTGGTATCAAATCAGCCTAGGTGGCAATTCAGGCGAGAATGCTAAATTGGGTCAAATCCTAGGACGCGCTGTAGCCGCTGACGAAGTTGCCCAAACCATCGCCACCATTGTTGATGTCTATAAAAATGAGCGCATCGAAAGTGACGAGCATATCGAAAGCTTTGCTCAAGCTGTTGAAAGACTTGGCATTGCGCCCTTCAAAGCAGCCGTATATAGCTAATTAGCTAATCAAATTTATAAAATATTATAACAGATAGATTATTTATATTAAGGATAAATAATGAGTACAATCAAAGTTGATCGACATGCCAATTCAGAGCCCGCTGAGCTTGATCTAAGCCAAGCGCTGACGGCTGACGCCACACCTGATGATATCGAAGCTTCCATCGCTGATCAAGAGCGCCTTGTCTTTGTGGTTGCTAACTTCATGGACGGTCGCGTCTTTAGCTTGATTCGCCATGCCAGACACCAAGGCTTTCAAGGTGAGATCATTGTAGGTGGTGACTTTGCTCTTGATCAAGCCAATTACTTTGTCAAATCTGGTGCAACGGCTTTTTTGGTGAACGAAGCAAATGTTGAGACGCTGACAAAAACCTTGCAGGATCTGGCGACAGGTTACGATGGCGAATCGGTGAATCGTTTGCCATTGTTTAGCTAATATTAAAACATTAAAGTGAGCGTTATGAAGACTTTGCCATTATTTTTTAACCTAAACAATAAAACCGTGCTGATTATCGGTGGGGGTGATATCGCCCACCGAAAAGCACTCTTAATGGCAAAAGCTGAAGCGCGACTTGTGGTCATTGCTAAGCATTTTGATGACGAGTTTTTAAATTTTTTACAGTCCAATCACCATCAAGCTCATCAAAAATCCTTTGAGCCAACCGATCTTAACGAGCATAAGCCTGCGTTAGTCATCGGTGCAACTGACGATCATGAGACCAATCTAAGCATTCATCATGCCGCAAAAGCGCACGGCGTGCCAGTGAATATCGTCGATACGCCTGATCTGTGCGATTATATTTTCCCTGCCATTGTTGATCGAAGCCCGATTATGATCGGCGTATCCAGCAATGGTAAAGCGCCTGTGCTTGCTCGCTTAATTAGAGCCAAAATTGAATCGTCATTACCCAGTCGCTTAGGAGAGCTTGCACACAAGGCGGGTGAGTTTCGCCAAACTGTCAAAAACACTCTCCCTACCCTCACCGAGCGGCGATATTTTTGGGAGTCAATTTTTAACCGTGCCTTAAAAGATGAAAAAATTGACTCACTCAGTGATGAGCTTAATCAATTTAAAAATACCAATAATCGCTCAGGTGAAGTCTATATCGTCGGCGCAGGCGCAGGCGATCCAGATTTACTGACTTTTAAGGCGCTAAGACTCATGCAACAGGCAGACATCGTACTGTATGATGCATTGGTGTCGAATGAGATTTTGGAGCTGTGCCGCCGTGATAGCCAAAAAATCTTTGTGGGCAAAAAAAGAAAAGATCATGCCAAAACCCAAGATGAAATCAATCAATTATTGGTTGAGTATGCCAAAAAAGGTCATCGCGTGTTGCGCCTAAAAGGTGGCGATCCGTTTGTCTTTGGGCGCGGCGGCGAAGAGATGCTTGCTTGCCAAGCTGCTAATATTCCCTATCAAATTGTCAGCGGGATTACAGCTGCATTGGCGGCGGGTAGTTATGCGGGCATACCGCTGACACATCGCGGTGTCGCAACTTCTGTACGATTTTTGACCGGCTGTTATCAGACCAATGAAGCCTTTGATGGTCTAAAAAGCGCTTACCAAACTGATGAAACGTTGGTTTTTTATATGGGTTTACACGCGCTTAATAAAATTGTCGATTCTTTGATTGGCTCTGGTCTACCAAGCGATTTGCCCATCGCCATCATCTCAAATGCCAGCTTGCCCACCCAGCAAGTACTGACAGGCACACTGACAGATATTGTTGATAAAAAAGATAAATCCGGTATCAGTGCGCCTGCCATCATCATTGTTGGTCGTGTGGTGGATTTGTATCAGCCACAATAACCCAAATTGATATCCATTTTAAATGGAGAATGTTAGGCTTGGTTGATTGATATTGATAAATTCATCAATATCAGTAATAATAAAAATCCAGATGGATAAGTTTAGCACAATTAATGAATAACCCATAAAAGGATTTAGAATTTGGCGACTTTGCACACTTATTTTCGCAGCTCGGCTGCTTATCGGGTACGCATTTTTTTGGCACTCAAAGGTCTGGAATATCAAAAGGCGTTTGTTAATCTAAGACAGGGGCAGCAGACTGCAGAAGACTATCAACAAATCAATGCTCAAGGACTAATCCCTACTTGGGAGGATGATTCTGGGAGCTATAGCCAGTCTCTTGCCATCATGCTGCTCATTGAGGATAAATATCCTACACCTGCCCTATTGCCCAGCGATCCTGCCAAAAAAGCTCAGGTTTTAAGCGTGGTGCAGCACATCGCTTGTGATATTCATCCGCTGAATAATTTAAGAGTACTCAATTATCTAAAAAACACACTTCACTTGGATGCTGCTGCCGTTGATGATTGGTACGCACATTGGATACAGCTTGGCTTTGATGCTTTAGAGACAACATTAAGCCAAACAGCAAGCCGATACTGCTTTGGCGATACGCCGACCTTCGCTGATTGTTTTTTAATTCCTCAAATGTACAACGCCATTCGCTTTCATGTGGATCTGAGCGCCTATCCAACACTTCGGCGGATTTATGAATATGCCAACACTCAGCCTGCCTTTATTGCTGCGATGCCCGAAAACCAAGAAGACGCTGTTTAATTATTAATTTAATAAAAAAGCCAGTAAGATGCTGGCTTTTTTAATTAATCATTGGCGTGTCTTTTGTTATATTGAATCGAATTAAATACTGACAACACAATGAATGCAACGCCAATCAAGCCTGTGACAATCTCAGGCACATGGAAGCGTGTCGATAGCAGCATAATAATGGCGAGTGCGCCAATGGCATAATGTGCGCCGTGCTCCAAATAAATAAAGTCATTCAAAGTCCCTTTATCTACCAAATAAATCGTCATAGAGCGTACAAACATCGCACCGATCGCCAAACCAATCATAATTACAATCACATCATTAGTAATCGCAAAAGCACCGATCACACCATCAAAACTAAAAGATGCATCCAACACTTCAAGATATAGAAAGCCTGCAATGCCGCCCTTTAAAATCGTGGGCGACACGCCAGCGGTATTGACGATCTCATTACCTTTTGAGTCATACACCACTTCTTCTGCGTCGCTGTCGCCTTCTAGGAGCGCTGATAGCACACTGACGCCCAAATAGACCAAAATCCCCCAAATGCCTGCGACCATGACGACGCCTTGTTTTGCTTCTTCTACCCAGCTCATAGAGATCATCAAGACAACAAGCGCAACAAACACACTCATGGCATCGACTTTGCTAAACTTGACCAAGCGAGACTCTAGCCACTTAAACCAATGCACATCCTTATCACCGAAGATGAATTTTAGGAACACCAGTAATAAAAACATCCCCCCAAATGCCGAGATCTCCGCATGATGCGCATTGAGATGCTCAGCATATTGGACTGGATTATTCAGCGCCAGATGAATCACCTCGCCCATACCCAAATTGGCGGTCACTGCGACGATGACAATTGGAAACACCAAACGCATTCCAAAAACAGCGATCAAAATACCGACGGTCAAAAAAATCTTTTTCCAAAAATCATTCCAACCCTTTAAAATAGAAGCGTTCACCACCGCATTATCAAATGATAACGAAATCTCCATGATTGCCAAAATCGCTGTAATCCCCAGCACCAAAAACATTCCAGAGATGCCGCCACGGCTATATCCCCACCATGCCGCGATCACAAAACAGACAAAAGTAAAAATGATATCAAATAAAAAATGTCGCATAACTGCCTTATGTCATATTAAAAATTACTGTCAAAAAAATCGCCCAGAGAACACGACCACCGAGCGACAGGATTTGCCATTGACTTAAGAATGATTATACCGCTAAAATCTATACCAATCAATCAACGAATACATGAGAACCCTGACGATCACCGCCAATGAGATGATGGCGACATTTCAAAATAAATCATAACACTATGTCAGCTTCTTTAAAAAATAAAAAATTTGCACAAAATACTTGTCAAATCATAAAAATCCGCTATAATAGCACGCACAAAAGCAGTGATGCTTCACCAGATTTGGGGACGTGGCGGAATTGGTAGACGCACTGGATTTAGGTTCCAGCGCCGCGAGGTGTGAGAGTTCGAGTCTCTCCGTCCCCACCATTTTTAAAAAAAACCTTGCCGATTGGCAGGTTTTTTTATTGGATTGATGCAAACAATGAAATAAAAAACAACGAATCATTCAGCTGTTTTTTGGTCTAAAAATTCTTTTAAGCGTTTTTGCTGCGCATCATATGCTATCTTATCGCGCTGATAAATCTCATAAACACAGCAGTCTCCGCACTCGCTGCCGCAGCATTCCCAATCTTCAGGATAGTCAGGCTTGGGTAATAGCACTTCATTAAAGTCACTTTGAGTCATCATCAACCTGTTTATATGTTAAAATTTAATTAAAGTTAAAAAGCGCTTAAGTTGCCCAAAGCGCCTTTTGACTTTTAAGAAGTCTGTCATCAAGATCATATCAAGATGTTGATATCATTGACAAAGATTATTCATCAACATAGCTTAGCCAGTGCTTATACTTATCATTGCGCCCTTGAACGACATCAAAATATAAAGTTTGCAGCTGCTCGGTCATCGGACCACGACCCCCATTGCCAATCACACGGTCATCATATTCGCGGATTGGCGTCACTTCAGCCGCTGTACCAGTCATAAAGATCTCATCCGCCAAATAAAATTCATCACGAGTAATGCGGCGCTCAATGACCTTGATGCCCAAATCGTGAGCGAACTCAATGATGGTACGGCGAGTGATGCCGTCAAGCGCACCACCTGCCAAATCTGGGGTGTGTAGCTCTCCATTTTTAACCAAAAATAGGTTCTCGCCCGACCCTTGACAGACAAAGCCTTGAGGGTCCATCAAAATGGCTTCATCATAGCCGTTACGGGTCACTTCTTGGTTGGCTAGGATTGACACAGGATAGTTGCTGGCAGCTTTTGCCTTACACATGGTGACATTGGGATGGTGGTGGGTATAGCTAGATGTCTTGACGCGGATGCCATTTTTGATGCCATCTTCACCCAAATATGCTCCCCAATGCCATGCAGCAACCGCCGCATGAATGGTATTATCTTTGGCGGCGATACCCAGCTTTTCAGAACCCACCCAAATCAGAGGGCGAATGTATGCCGATGCCAAATTATTCAGGCGCACAACATCTTTTTGAGCTTGGATAAGCTCATCAAAACCATAAGTACAATCTAATTGAAAGATTTTGGCGGAGTTTAGCAGGCGCTCTGTGTGCTCTTGTAAGCGGAAAATGGCTGTACGCCCATCTGGCGTCTGATACGCACGCACCCCTTCAAACACCGCCAAGCCATAATGCAAGCTGTGGGTCAGCACATGCACCTTGGCATCTGGCTGCTCTACCAATGCGCCATCTAGCCACATTTTGCCTTCTTGGGTTGCCATGCTCATAAATTACTCCATATCGGTTGTTAAAAATTATTACAATTTAATATTTCAAGCGATTATAGCAGATGCCATAAAAATAATAAAATGATTTTCTTAGCCAAATTGATTGCTTTTTATTATGTCAAAACACACTTTTGATCATAAATTTGCGGAATTTTAATATGTTCAGCCGAGCACATCCTCCCAGACCTCTCGCACAAATTGGCGCAGCTCATGCCACTCTTGATCACCGACGACATTTTTTTGTTCGGATAAGGCAAGTTCGTGGGTTTTTTTGCGCAAATCCAAATAAGCCTGGGTCAGCTTTTGGCAGCGATCGGCAGTCCAAATGCCTGTTTTTTCTACTTCCTCAAAAATGCGTACATTATCTGGCCAAATTGCCAAATTTGAATGCTCGTGCGCATAGGCAAGGACCATAAATTGAGCCAAAAATTCAATGTCTATCAAGCCACCAAAATCTTGTTTGAGATTAAATTGCTCGGCTTCTCCATGCTCACGCCTCGTCGTCTTTGTGCCCAAATGATTTTGCATTTTTTGGCGCATTTCAATGACATCTTGGCGTACTTGTGCCGCTTGCCTTGGTGTGGTCAGGACTTGCTTACGAATGCGGTCAAACTCTTTTAGCACTGATACATCACCTGTCAGACCCCGCGCCCGAACCAAAGCTTGATGCTCCCAAGCCCAAGCCTTGTCCGTTTGATACAGCTCAAAAGCATGGGTAGAAATTACCGGCACGCCAGCATTACCCGAGGGGCGCAAGCGTGTATCAATCTCATAGGCGCGCCCATCACGGGTTTGAGTTGCCAGATAATTCATCAGTTTTTGGATCAAGCGAGAAGCAAATTTCATGCCACTGATCGGCTTATCGCCATCAGTTTCGCTTTTTTCGTCGATGCGGTGCAAAAACACCAAATCCAGATCCGACGCATAACCCATCTCAAGACCACCCAATTTGCCATAACCAGTGATCGCAAAGCCGCAATCGGCAATGTGCGCACGCTCACCGTTATTTAATAAAGGAAACCCGTGCTTGACGGACAGCTCATGGAACGCTCGATACAGCGCTGATTCAAGCACCACTTCGGCGATATAGGTCAAACTGTCGGACACTTTCATGGTATGGCGCAAACCCAGCACATCTGCGGTCGCCACTGCCAGAACTTGAGTTTTTTTGAATAGTCGTATGGTGGTCAAATAGCCTTCGTCATCAAAGGGCTCCACTCTAAGCAGGCTTTGTCTGAGAATATCGGTAAGCTCAGTTTTATCAGGCAAATGTAGATAACGCTTTTGAAGGAATGTATCAAGCAGCACTGGATAATGCGCAAGCTCTCGGGCGATCCATGGGCTTGCCGATAAAGTCGGGATCAGGCGCACCGTTGCATCTGGATTTTCGCTCAGCATCACCAGATAAATTGACCTGCGGCAAATGGCTTCTAGGAGCGCAATCAATCTGGGCAAGGCGATTTTTGCTGACTCTGCGCCATCTTTTTCGGCGTGCGTCAATAAAGCATGCAAGATGATGGGATAGGCTTGATTGAGCCTATCTTTGGCGACATCATCAAGCCCCATCACCAGCCGAGAGTTCATAAATTCATCAAGCGCTGCCGCTGAATCATCGCCCAATATCTCATCCAATGACGACTGAATCTGAATAATATCCAAGCTTTCTTGCTTCGGAGACTGCCTGTCTGTCACCATGCGCCCAAAGGGTCTGCTGACATTATGGCGATGCGCATCCAGCACTGAGCGAAATGCCTTAACCGACTCATAGCCCAAGGTCTGTGCGATGGCAAGCATCTCATCGGGATTGCTTGGCAGGCATTGGGTTTGTTGGTCGTGGCGCGCTTGGATGGCATGCTCTAATCGGCGCAAGAATCGATACGCCGCCGCCAGTTGTTTACTTTCATCTTTATCAATATAATCAAGCTCGGTTAATACCGCCAAACAATCCAGGCACGCAGGATTCTCAGCGATGCGAACATGATGCCCACCATAGATCAAGGCAAATGCTTGAACAATAAATTCAATGTCACGGATACCGCCCACCCCAAGCTTGACATTATCCAAATCCTGCCTTTGGGTTTGCTGATTGATGATCATGGCTTTCATTTCGCGCAGCGCGCTAAACGCACTATAATCAATATAATAACGGTGTACAAAGTTTCTTGATAATTGGCTAAGCTGTTGCGCAAATTCATCACTGATGTCATTCACCACGCGCGCCTTTAGCCAAGCAAAACGCTCCCAAGTGCGCCCATGCTGACTAAAATACTTATCCAATGCCGCCATGTGCATCACCAGTGGTGAGCCATCACCCCAAGGACGCAGGCGCATATCCACCCGAAAGACAAAGCCATGTTCGGTATTTTCATCCAAAAGCTTAATCACGCCGCGTCCAAGATCGCGCATGAATTTATGATTATCAATGATTTTTTTGCCGTCTGTTTCGCCATTATCAATATGCACAAAAATCAAATCAATATCACTGGACAAGTTCAGCTCTTGGGCGCCCAATTTACCCATGGCGATGATAGCAAGCTCATCTTTGAGCGTTTTGTTTTTTTGGCGAATGATAGGCTCGCCATAGCGTTTGGTCAGCTTGTGATACACAAAATCCTTAGAAAACCCAATACAACTATCAGCAAAATCTGACAGCTCACGCGTCAAATCTTCCAAAGAAATCACCGACAGCGCATCTTGCCAAATCCACTTTAGCATCAGCATTTGGCGCAGCTTACGAAGCCCTGACATGACCATTTCTTCATTGGTAAAATCAAGGTAATTGGTCGTGCCAAGCCCAACAAAACGGCGGACCAATGCGTCAAAATCTAACCTTGACAAACTTCGCCCAAACCCATATTCTCCCAAAAATACTTGGGCGTCTTCGGTGTGTTTTTGATAAATTTGAGATGCAAATGGGCTTGCCAATGATAAGTAGTCAAGCTGAGTTTGATTGGGCACAAAATACAAAGAAGCCATGCAGTCGCCTTAAAATCCATGTATCAATAAAAAATGACTTGGGCTTATTTTACACCAATTTTTGGGCTATAATAAACGATTATCATGATTTGTTGATCCAAAAGCTGCTTTCATTTATGACTTTACTACTTGTCACTTCATCGCCGCACAGCCATGCAGGCAAGCTTGCGGTTGAATACGCCGCCAAGCAATTACACTTAGGCAATCCAATCTCGGTGTTTTTTTATGGTGATGGGGCTTATACCGCCAATCGACTGATGTGGCAGACCGCTGATGTACCAAGTGTTGCTAAGCAGTGGCAAGTATTGGCAAACGATCATGGCATCGCCCTGCCCGTTTGTGTCAGCACCGCTTTGGCTCGGGGTGTGTGCGATGCCCAAAATGCCGCTCGACATGGACTGACAGGGGATAATTTGCTGTCGCCGTTTTATTTGGTTGGGCTGTCTGAGCTTGCCATGATGATTGATGATGCCTCATCAGTGATGCAGTTTTAAGGATAATGGATGAAATTTTTAATTCATATCGATACCGACAGCGAATTAATCGGCTATGAAGCGATTGCTTTGGCGCTGACTTTGGCGACTTTTGATCATGATGTTCAGCTTGAACTCGGTGAGAAAGTGTTAGTTTTACTAACCAATCCTGAAAGCCGATTATATGGTATGATCCAGTCTTTGGCGCTTTATGATCTTCCCAAAGCATATCATGATTTTCAAGAGATAGATGCCTTGGATGATGCCATACAAGCATCATTACACTCAGGCAGCGCACGATCAGATGAGTACGATACAACACTATATTTTAATTAGATCATTGATATAACTATGGACCATTTACCCAGCCTAGATGATGACGGTCACCTAAAAGATCATACCGATTGGACGCCTGAGGTCGCACAAAGGCTTGCTGATACGCTTGGAGTGACGCTTGAAAGTGAGCATTATCAGATCATTAGTCAGGTGCGTGTTTTTTTTGAAACTTATCACCACAGTCCATCAACGCGCCCATTGATCAAGCATTTGATGCTAAGCTTACCCAGTCTTGATATCAGCAATCAAAAGCTACAACAGCTGTTTAAGACAGGCTTGGTAGCTCGGCATGTCAACCGCATTGCAGGCTTGCCTAAGCCACCGAATTGTTTATAATTCATTACATAAGGATTTGCCATGAGTGAATTTTGTACCCTAAATATCGCCCCGACTGACTTGACCATGACGGTACTGATGACGCCTGATATGGCGAATTTTTCAGGGAATGTGCATGGCGGCACTATCTTGAAGCTGCTTGACCAAGTTGCGTATGCCTGCGCCAGTCGCTATGCGGGCAGCTATGTGGTGACGCTGTCTGTTGACCAAGTGATTTTCAAAGAACCGATTTATGTGGGTGAATTGGTCACTTTTTTGGCGCGTATTAACCATGTGGGCACCACATCAATGGAAGTAGGCATACGCGTGGAAGCGGAAAATATCCAAACTCGCACAGCGCGTCATACCAACAGCTGTTATTTTAATATGGTGGCTGTCGATCAAGAAGGCAAACCTGTGCCTGTACCACCTTTGGTTTTGGATGATCCGCTTGCTAAACAGCGCTACGAAATGGCAAAAAAACGCAAGGAGCTGCGCATCGAGCTTCAGCAGCACGAATGGTAAAATTTATGACGCCCACTTCATCCAATCGCCTGACCACCATCTCTGTGATCGGGCATACCAATGTCGGTAAGACATCGCTACTAAGAACCTTGCTGCGCGACAGCTATTTTGGCGAAGTACAAAACGCTTCAGCGACCACGCGCCATGTCAGTGCTGTTGATATACTAAGTAAAGACAATGTGCCACTGATCACTTTGCATGATACACCAGGATTAGAGGATGCCACAGGTGTGATGGATTTTTTACAGGATCATACCGATGGACGCGCCGATGGTGTGGAGCGCCTATCTGCTTTTTTACAGGCAGCTCATAATCATGATGCGCGACTAGACGGGGATTTTAGCCAAGAAGCCAAAGTCATCAAAAGCTTACTTGAGGCAGATATTGCCCTTTATATTATTGATGCCAAAGAGCCGGTGCTTGGCAAATATAAAGACGAGCTTGCCATCTTGGCTGGATCAGGCACGCCGATTTTGCCGGTTTTTAACTTCATTAATCATCCCAATCATCACATGCAGACTTGGCGCGAGATGCTGTCACGGCGTGCACTACATGTGGTCAATGCCTTTGATACGGTTGCTTTTGACTTTGAAAATGAGATGGCTTTATGGTCAAATCTTAGCCTGTTATCCAACCATGATCAAAATATCGAAAGACTCAAGCAAGAGCGCAGCGATACATGGCATGAGCTGATGGAAACTGGTTCTGAGATGATCGCTGATTTTTTGATTAATGTCGCCGCATATCACCAAAAAATCGCAAGCGACGCCGATGCTATACCAACACTTAAGCAGATGCAAAATGCGGTGCGTCAAGGCGAATCGATTCTACATGATAAATTACTAAATTTATATCGATTTTATCATCAAAGCATCACCTCTGAGCGGCTAGATATCACAAGCAGCACCCAAGATGTGTTTGATAGCGAGCTATTGACTCAGTATGGAATACGCACAGCAGGCGGTAGCGTCACGGGAATGATCATCGGTGCAGGCATTGATGTGGCGACTTTGGGCGCAAGCCTTGGTCTTGGCACAGCCATCGGCGGTGTCATTGGCGGACTTTTACCAAATTCCACCACCATCAAAGACAAAGCGATGGGCGTGCAGACGCTCATGATTGACGCACCGACGATCACATTGCTCGCCGCTCGTGCCCAAAATCTACACCATCATCTTAGACATCGTGGGCACGCCAGCTTCTCAGAGATTACCACCAGCGATCAAAATTTGCCTTGGCAAAGCGATAAATTACCAAGCCCGATCAAAAAAGCGCGCAGCCATCCTAATTATTCAAGTCTCAATGGCAGCTACGATGACAAGGCGGCGCTCAGATCGGATTTGGCGCAACATTTGGCAGAAGTTTTAGTTACGCATTTACAAAGACTCGATATGAATCACTAAAAGCGTCATTGATAGCCAAATCTTTAGGCAGATGCATCAGACCTAAGCTCACAAAGCAGCCCAATCACATGCGCGCTAAGATTAATTCAATCTCACCAAATCCAAGCGATCGCCTTCAAACAGCTCCATATCCGGCGCCAAAGTCACCATAAAGCGGTCAAAGTACAAAAGCTGCTTGGTCAATAACGCAAAATCTCTGGGGAAGTGGATGCCATGGCGCTTGCCAATGTCGACCATCTCCAGCATCATGGCATTTAGGCTATCGTTATTGACCGGTGCAGGCGCGGGGTCGGGTGTGATTTTGCCAAGCATCCGTTTTAGGTCATCCGCCAGATGATCAATGTTCATTTTATCGGAGGTGTGCGTCATACCGATATTGACCATCGCCTGCGCCATGCCATGATAATCATTCATTTGCAGACTTTGCACCAGGTTAAAGCATGCCTGCAGGCTGCTTGGCTGAATTTGACCCATTAACCCAAAGTCCAAAAAAGCAATCCGCCCATCATCAAGTAGCATCAGATTGCCTGCATGCAGGTCAGCATGGAACTCGCCTGTCATCATCAAGGATAAAAACCAAGTATCCAAAACATCATTCATGATCTTTTTGCTGTCTTTGCCCGCTGTCCCATCCCAAACGAGCGATTCATCCACCAGCGATTTGCCGGTCAATAAATCCATGACCAATACTTTTTTGGTGGATAATCTATGATGCACCTTGGGTGCAGTGACTTGAGTATTGCCCACTTGATGCAGATGCGCTAAGAATTTATCAATATGGCGACTTTCTGCCAAAAAGTCGGTTTCTGCCAGCATTCTGGCGCGCATCTCATCCACAATCGGCGCAAGATTTGCCGCTTTTAGGCTTGGTACTGCTTTTTCTAGCGCCCAAAATACGCTATGCAGCACTCCCAGATCAGTTTGCATCACTGTCTCTACGCCTGGTTTTTGGATTTTAAGCGCGACTTGCCTGCCGTCAGCAAGGACCGCTTTATGCACTTGAGCAATACTGGCGGACGCCAAAGGCTTAGGATCAATATAAGAAAAAATATCGCCCAATCCGCGCTCGGGCGTCTCAAGCTCATCAATCAAAACTTGGCGAATATGCTCAAATCGTACTGGCGTCGTCTGATCTAAGCAGCCTTGAAATGCCAAAACATACTCTCTAGGAAAAATAGAAGGCGTACTAGCGATAAACTGTCCAAGCTTAATATAAGTTACACCCATCTGCTCAAAGGCTTCACGAAGCAGATGCGCATCCATTTTATCGCCCTTAGCGATTCTGAGCGCTGATAAGCCTGCAACACTCGCAGTTTTTTGGATACGCCCTAAAACATGCACACCTTGATTTAGTGCGTTTTTGGCGGTGGATAATGGATTTTTTGGTAAGAATTTTGGCATAATCGTCGTTTGTTATTCAATAATTTGGTTTAAATGGTCATCAAAGACTGTCAATTCAATAGTCGCACAAAAATACATAAGCTGCCCAGACGCTCATGAGCCACAAACAGGACAGTGGGCATCACGGCAAATGCTTAGCTTTTTTAAGTGAAATCGCTCGCCCTGCCAAATCAGCAATTCATTGGCAATCGGATTGACACCCTTACCCAAAAAGCTAAGCGCAGCCTGTGATGCCAAAGCACCAATCACAGATACCGTACTTGCCAACACGCCAGACGTGGCGCAGCTCATCTCATCGCCCGCCTCCTCACCAAAGACGCATTGATAGCACGCCGTGGCAGTCGTATAAAGAGCAATTTGCCCCGTCTGAGCGATGGCAGAAGTTGATAACAGTGCAATCTTATGGTGATGACACGTGCGATTTAATACATCACGAATCAAAAAATTATCCGTACAATCGATCACCAGATCAGCAGTTTTGATAAATTGGGCGGCATTGGCTTGGGTGATCTTATCCGTGATGGCGGTGATGTTCACCCACTCGTTTTGTTTTTGTAGCGCATCTTTGGCAGCCAGTGCTTTAGATCTGCCGACATCTGATGTGGTGTATAAAATCTGGCGCTGCAAATTACTGACATCGACGACATCATGATCAATGATATCCACCGAGCCAATCCCTGCTCGCACCAAGACCTGAGCCACAGGACATCCTAAGCCGCCCATGCCCACGATAATCGCATGGCTGTTTTTTAGGCGGATTTGCGCTTCCAAGTCCCAATCTTCGAGTAGGATTTGGCGTGAGTAGCGCATCATCTCATCGTCGGTTAGGTGTGTCATTCTCCGCCTCTGTCATCTTGTCGATACTGTCCAAGCGTCGCACGGTCATTGGCACCATAATCTTGGACGGTGCGTACATTGGCATAGCCTGCTTGTTCATACAATGTGCGCACCGCCGCCGCTTGATCAAATCCATGCTCAATGACCATCAGTCCGCCATCATTGAGATACGCCCTGCCTTCTTCGATAATGCGGCGAATATCTGCCAAACCACTCTCGGCTGCCACCAGTGCAGTGATTGGCTCATGCTGAAGGCGTGCCAAATGCTCGTCGTTTTCATTAATATAAGGTGGGTTAGTGATGATCAAATCAAATTTATCTACCACCTTTGCAAACCAATCAGACTGCAAAACTTGACAACCAGCTTCAAGGCGCTGACTGTTCTGTGCGGCGATCTTTAACGCTTCAGCGCTGACATCGACGAGCGTTACCTGCGCTAAAGGCAGCTCAAGCGCTAATGTGATACCGATACAGCCTGTGCCTGTGCCCAGATCCAAGATGGTGATGGGTTTTTTGGTGTCATCTAGACGGTCAGCATTTTGCTTAAATTTGGGATGATTTAATACAGTTTCAATCAAAATCTCGGTATCTGCTCTAGGGATCAGCGTGTGTGCATTGACCAAAAATTCACGACCCCAAAAGCTTTGCCGCCCAATGAGGTAGGCAAGCGGCTCACCCGATGACAGTCTTGCCAAGCCTGCCTGAATGTTTGACAGCTCATCTTCGGTCGGCTGATAGTCGCCATCAGTGATAAAAAATGCCAACGGCTGATTAAGTACATAACTTAGCCAACCATCAAGCCAATGCAGCGGCAAAGCATCAGAACTAATACTTTTAAAAATCTCACGGATCTGGCGCACAGTCAAACCATGTAACTGAGTTATCGTTGGCACGGCTTATTCACCTATTTGGGGCTGGCTGATGTCAATATGCTTATTCACAAGATAAATCAAAAATAGTACAGGAATACCAACCAAAAAGGTAACTCCAAAGAAAAACGCATAGCTTGTTGCATCCACGATACTGCCTGAATAGCCGCCGATCAACTTTGGCGCCAAAGTCATTAATGATGAAAATAACGCATATTGCACCGCTGTAAAACGAATCGAAGTCAGCGCCGATAAAAACGCAATGAACACCGCACTTGCCAAGCCTGCCGCTAAGTTATCCGTAATCACCGCAAAGTACATCATAGGCACTGTCGGGGTGTAAAACAGTAAAATAAACAAAAGATTGGTCACACAAGCCAAGATGGCGCCAATACTCATCGCCTTAATGATATTCATCTTTTGGGCAAGCCAGCCACCAATGAAACCACCGCCAATACTGGCGATCACCCCCACTACTTTCACCGCCTCGGCGATTTGGGTCTTACTAAAGCCCAAGTCTTGATAAAAAATATTTGAAATATTGCCTGCGATGACGTCACTGATACGATATAGCCCAATCAGCGCCAACAAAAAGATGGCTTTTTTGCCATAGCGGCGGAAAAAATCCATCACAGGCTCAACCCAAGTTTTGACAGCCATTTGCTTGGGTACCAGCCCTGCTTTGACCAAGCCAAAGCCCATCAAGCCAAAGGCGGTCAGACTTGCCATAAAACGAAGCGTCCCATATATAAATCCAAGCAGCGTGCTGTCAGTCTCTGGCAGCACACCGCCCACGCCTCGGAACACCAAAATAAATGCAGCCACAGACAGCACAAACACCATCACCAATCTGACATAGTCTTTTGAGTCTTGAGTGACGGGCTTGACCACGGTTTTTGGTTCTGGAATGATCAGCGTGGTCAAAACACCAATGCCCATGACAGCCGCCATGATCAGATAGGTTTTTTGCCATGCTGCATAAGAATACGCCTCCATCGTCGAACCAAAAAAATCTGCCAAATACAGTGCACCTGCACCCGACACGATCATACCGATGCGATAGCCCATGACATAAGTCGCTGATAAAGCAGGCTGCATATCAGCAGGCGCGCTCTCAATACGATAGGCATCAATCACGATATCTTGGGAAGCTGAAGAAAAACCAAGCAAGACAGCGCCTGCTGCCATGACGCTTAGCATCGCTTCACTGCCTTGGGGATTGGTCATCGCCATCAGAATCAATGCACTGATGACCAAAATTTGGGTCAGTAATAGCCATCCGCGGCGTCTACCCAAAAGACGCGTCAGCACAGGTAATGGCAGCGTATCAACCAACGGCGCCCAAATGAATTTGAACGAATAACCCAGCGCCGCCCAGCTGAACATCGTCACCGTCGCGCGATCAATGCCGGCTTCACGAAGCCAAAGCCCCAAGCTTGAAAACACCAACAAGATGGGCACACCTGCCGCAAATCCCAAAAATAATAGTGCGACCGCCTGCTGATTAAAGTACGCCTGACGAAATGCCTGCCATGCGCTTGGATTGGCTTGATGCTGGATTTGACCGTTCATAATAGCTTGCTTAGGTTGAATGATGACAATGGAATAATAAAATTTTCCCATTTTACCTGAATTTTGTGCAGTTTACTTGTCATTTTGGTAAATTTTTCCTACCTTTTTTTGTTAAAATTCGGTATGATGAGCTGATTTATCTTGACAACCATTCATGCAAGGATCTTTATGGCCATTGACATCGTCATTAATCAACGTCATCTACAAATTCAGCTCAAGCAGCTTGAGACTGTTTGGCATACGGTAGTGAATGGCTATAATCTTAGCCAAGCGGCTGAGCTTTTGCACACCAGTCAATCCAGCCTATCTAAGCAAATCGCCGCACTCGAAAGTCAGCTAAAAGCAGATGTGTTCACCCGTCAAGGTAAGCGCTTAACAGGGCTGACGCCAATTGGCAAGGCGCTTTTGCCACACATTGAAGCGATTTTTGCCGAAATTCGCACCATCGAAAATTTAAGCCTTGATTTTAATAATGCTCAAGCAGGTACCTTAACCGTTGCCACCACACACACCCAAGCGCGCTATGTACTCCCCCAAATTGTCAAAGAATTTCGTGAAAAATTTGATAAAGTCAATCTGGTATTACAGCAGGCTGACCCCGAGACGATTGCTCAGATGGTGATCCGCGGTCAAGCCGATATCGGTATTGCCACTGAGTCGCTGCTTAATAATGCTGTGCTGCGCTGCCACCGCTATTATGATTGGTCACATGTGATTATCGTACCCAAAGAGCACGAGCTGGCGGAATTTGCCGATATGCCTGACGGCGTTGATTTACCGACCCTAGCCAGTTATCCGATTGTGACTTATCATGGCGGCTTTACGGGTCGGGGCGCGATCGATAAGGTCTTTGAAAAAGCAGGATTTTCTCCCGATATTGTTCTGGCGGCGCTTGACTCGGATGTTATCAGTACCTATGTCTCAGCAGGGCTCGGCGTTGGAATCATTGCTGAGATGGCGTATCAGCCCAAGCACTATCCTGATTTGGTTGCTATTCCTGTCAGTTATTTTGGGCGATTTACCAGTTGGATCGCGGTGCGTGATGACAGTGAGATTCGTAAGTTTGGTCACGAATTCATTAAATTATGCCAAGCACAGTTTGACCAAAACTAAACTTATATAAAATCTCTTAAAAACCACTTTTGACTGGTGGTTTTTGATTTTTAGGATTGATGATCATTTACAAAAAACACTAAAAATCCCCAAAAGGTCATTTTGGGGATTTTTAGTGTGATCACATTAAGCTAAGAACAGATACGCCCATGCGGTCACGATTAAGATGGCAATTAAGTTTAGCCAAAAACCGACCTTCATCATGTCTTTTTGCTTGACATGACCTGAACCCATAATGATGGCGTTCGGCGGTGTGGCAACTGGCATCATAAATGCACAAGAAGCACCAATACCGATGACCATGATCAATACTTCAGGCGGTAGCCCAAGCTGAACACCAATCGGCGCAAACAATGGTACAAGCAAGGCTGCAGATGCAGTGTTACTGGTAAACTCTGTCAAGAAAATGATAAACGCAGCAATCACCAAGATCACAAGCAGGCTAGATGATCCGCTTAAGAAAGTTGCGATACTCTCACCCAAGACTGCAGATGCGCCTGTGTCTTTCATGATATTTGATAAAGCAATACCGCCACCAAACAGCATTAAGACGCCCCAGTCAGTATTGTCCGAAATCTGCTTCCAGCTGACCAAACCAAGCATCAATACCGCCACCGCAGCAAACAAAGCGATGACTGTATCAGGACTGCTAAAGCCCAAAGCAGTGCCAAGCTGCTTACCAAAAATCCAGCTAGCAGCCGTAATGATAAACACAATCGTCGTCAAAATACGCGGCATGGTCATTGGGATGGCTTCTTGGGTACCAAGTTCAACACGCTGACCTAAGTTTGGGCGCAAGATCAGATACATGACACCGATCAAAAATGGCATGAGTACGATCGCCATCGGTAAGCCAAAACTCATCCATTCGCTAAAGCCGATGCCAAGCTCCTTGGCAGCGATCGCGTTTGGCGGTGAGCCAACCAATGTACCCAAGCCGCCGATAGAAGCAGAATAGGCAATGCCCAAAAGCACAAACAAAAAGGTGTTACGATCTTTGGTGGCGTCCACTTGAGCCAGCAAGCCAATCGCCAAAGGCAGCATCATGGCAGCTGTCGCCGTATTACTGATCCACATTGATAATGCCGCTGTGACGCCAAACATCATGATCACAGCACGCCCTAAGTGACCGCCAGCAAGCCCAATCAAGCCATAAGCGATTTTTTTATCCAGTTTTTGGACATGCAAGGTGGCTGCTAACGCAAAACCACCAAAAAATACAAAAATGATTGGGTCAGCAAAACTGGTCAATGCCGCTTTAGTATTAAAGTCAGGAATGCCAATAAATAATGCAAGTAGCGGCACCAAGATGGCTGTTGCGGTGACATGGATCGCTTCGGTTAACCACAAGATACCGATGAATGTTAGCAGCGCCAAGCCCTTATTTGCCAAAGGCTCAAATGGTAAAACAAACGCATAAAGCACATAAGCGATGATGGCTGCAATGACTGTGATGATAACGCCTTTGACGGCATCTGAACGCACCTCACCAGAGGGTGGTACGCCATCGTCATCATGCTGAAAATCTGTTCTCAGCGTAAAGTCTGTTTCTTTTGATTGATCTGATCGTGTCATATTAAATCCTTGATCATAAACTCTCATGCAGTGCCGATGATCTTCGTCAACACCCATAAGCTCACCCAAATCCACAAAAATCAACTTAAGCACAAAAAAGTCTGCAAGCCACGACTATGCAGACACTCCCTTTTGCCCATTGATTTTCCACTATTAAAAGTATGATAACAAAAATATAATAATTTGCAATGATTTTGTGACACCCATCAAACAAAGATTAGCAATTCATAGGTTTTATCTTGATCATGAGCGTGCTTAATGGTTAAATTTATAAACGACTTAACATCATCCCAAAAATTCGTTACAATACTCAGCATACTTTGACGATCAAATGATGAATACCATGAGCCAAACCACCCCTGAGAACTTTAAAGACGCTTATCACATCTTAAAAACCAATGCCGATAAACTTGAGCAGTCTCAAACCTTAGATATTGATAATCTGGTGACGATTGTGGAGGAGTCTTTGGCGGCGTACCGTGTTTGCCAATCTCGCATTGAGACAGTGGAGCAGGCGCTGCAATCAGCTTTTGAACAAGCAGAAGTCGCCACCCAAGACGCATAATCTTACGCTTTATTACACTCTTCTAGCAGCCTTTTATTCATCTAAAAAGCTGGATGACCAAATCAGCCCATCCAGCTTTTTATGTTTATTCTTTGATTTCAAAGACCTGCTTAAGATACGCCAAATAAGTGTCATCATCAATCATCGTCTTACCTGGACTGTCGGACAGTTTGGCGACTGGCTGTCCATTACAAGCCACCAGTTTGAGGACGATGTTTAGCTGCACCACACCCATATCATTGGTCAGGTTTGTACCGATACCAAAGCCTGTTTTGATTTTTCCCTTAAAATGCTGATGCAAATCCCACGCTTTTTGTAGGGTCAAGCCGTCGCTGAAGGTCAGAATTTTTGTTTTTGGGTCAATTTTTAGTTGATGGTAGTGTGCAATTGCCTTCTCGCCCCACTCATAAGGATCGCCACTATCATGACGAAGCCCATCAAATAATTTGGCAAAATACAAATCAAAATCACGCAAAAACGCATCCATACCGACCACATCGGTCAGTGCAATGCCCAAATCACCGCGGTATTCACGCACCCAACAATCCAGTGCCGCTTTTTGAGAATCTCTTAGTCGCACATCCAAAGCTTGAAAAGCTTGCATAAACTCATGCGCCATCGTCCCAATTGGCGTAATGCCAAGCTGCTTAGCCAAATAAACATTGGAAGTACCACGAACAATCTCAGGGCACGCTTCATAAAGCGATTTGACCACATGATATTGCCACGCTTTACTGAATCGGCGACGCGTCCCAAAATCAGCCACCGTAAAGGCTTTATCAGCAGACATCGGCTCGGCGCTTTGCTTGGCTTGATAGTCGCGCAATAACGCAATTTTGGCATCCAATCGTTTTTGACCTTCTGCCATGATATCATCCGTCACCAAGCGACGATAATAAAGCTCACTGACAATACAAAGCACAAAAATCTCAAAAAACATCGCTTGGATCATCGGACCTTCGATATCGATGTTTAAAAAATTATTGTCATCTGTAGAAACCGTAATAAAACGGCGCTTAAGCGAAAATAATTCTAAATAGTCCACAAAATCCGATTTAATAAATCGCAAGCCGCGCAAATAATCAAGCTCGTCTTGAGTGAATTTTAGCTGACATAAATAATCCAGCTGCTGCTCAAGATCTGCTTTAATCTCCCCCAAAGGAAAGGCGGTTTCGTGATTATTACGACAGCGAAACCGATAAACACCATGCGTCTGCGGAAACTGGTGTAGCATGGCTTGAAGCATGGTAAATTTATACAAATCATTATCAAGCAGCGATGTGACAATCGGTTCATCGGCGTTCAAAAAGACATTCATAAGCCTTAAATCCGTGGTTGATTCTTATAAAAATCCCTATCATACACAAAAACATCCTGATTTGCATCATTTTATGGGGTTTTTATCTATTTTTCATTAATTATACATTAATAATTATCAAACTTCTTCTGCCCCACGGTCAGCTGACCATAAATTATCTTGCAATCTGCCAATAAACCCCTTATTATGACAAAAGTTTATAATTTAAAAACCAAGTCCAATCCCTTTGACATGAATACTATCACGCCCTCTTATTATCCTAAGCTTCAAACTCTATCGACCGATGATCTGATCGTGCGGCTTTTTGATGATGCTGACTATCAAGCCATTCACGAAGCCATGCTAAATCACACGCTGCAGCGCATCGAGGATAAAAAGTCAGCACAGCATCATGCTGACGAGCTGTGGATCGTCGAGCATCAAGATGTTTATACGCTGGGGCAAGCTGGCAAGCCTGAACATATCTTATATCGCACAGACACGCCAGTGATCCAAACCGATAGAGGCGGGCAGGTGACTTGGCATGGTCAAGGTCAGCTGGTGGTCTATTGGTTGTTTGATCTGCATCGTTTGAATTTTGGCGTTCGAGATTTGGTTAGCCATGCCGAACAAGCTATCATCGATGTGGTTGGCGAGTATCTGCCTGATGCGCTGACTGTGAAAGCTCGGCGTGATGCACCTGGGGTATATATTTATAATCAAGCAGGCGATATGCTTGGCAAAATTGCAAGCTTGGGCTTTAAGATCAAGCAAGGCTTTAGCTATCATGGCATCGCCATCAATCTGATCAATGATCTGAGCGCATTTCATGCCATCAATCCTTGCGGCTATGCAGGAATGCCGATGGCAAAACTCTCAAGTTTTGAGCGATTTGATCAAGCTCAGATGGGTGAGTTCATCGCCAAATTGATCAAAAATATCGCTGAGCGTCATGCAGGTTTGGTTGAATTACGACCCCAAGATACGCTAAAATGAGCTTGTTTTTTTATCATCTTTTTAATTTCATGGAGTAACTCATGGCAGATTTTAATAAAATTCTAGACGCAGGCGATGTTGATGGCGGTATCATCAATGTGGTTGTTGAAATTCCTACTGGCTCAAACCACAAAATTGAATGGAACCGCCACTTGGCGTGTTTTGAGCTTGATCGTGTTGAGCCGATTGCGTTTGCTAAGCCATGCAACTACGGCTTCATCCCTCAAACCCTAGATGAAGATGGCGATGAGCTTGACGCCTTGATCATCACAGAGCAGCCTTTGACCACAGGCATTTTCCTAAAAGCCAAAGTAATCGGCGTTATGAAGTTTGTGGATGATGGTGAAGTGGATGATAAAGTGATCGTTGTCCCTGCTGACGATCGTAATAATGGCAATGCTTATAACAGCTTAGAAGATTTGCCTAAGCAGCTGATCAAGCAGCTTCAATTCCATTTTAGTCATTACAAAGATCTAAAAAAACCAGGCTCAACCGTTGTTGAAGGTTTTTTTGATGCTGATGTAGCCAAAGAAGTGATCAAAGAAAGCCAAAAGCGTTGGACTGAGCAATAATTTGGGCATATCAATAAAAATGGTCGAAAATCAGTTTTCGACCATTTTTAATACTCATCTTTGGGTGGAATGATATCAATTTGGATGACATAATCCATGATGGGCGGTCTACTACCAAATGCATCGTATTGTAAACGAATGACATGACGACCATTTTTGGTCACCACAAATCCGCCATTGTCAAAATCATGCCAATCAGGGCGTATTAAGCTAAGCTCAATCCGTCGATCCGAGACGCTCGCCTCAACAGTGTCGCCAATATTAGGATAAATGAAATAATCACAAGAATCGGTCGCCAAGGTGTCGTGTCTTAATATTTGAGTGCGATCAACCTTTTTTTGTACCAATCTTGGGCAGCTGTTTTGGGCTTTGGCTTTTTTGAGCAGATTGGGAGCATTCACTGTACTATTTTTGGGCTGCTGAAGACCAATATGCGCAGACGCATCTTTGCTTGCCTGATCCTCTTGACAAGCAGTTAATCCCATCAGCGATAATATCATCGCAGCAGGATAGCTGTTATAATTTTTAAGCGTTTGCTTAATTGGTAGCAGTATCTTCACCATCAACACACTTTATGGCTGCATCATCAAAAATGTCAGATAATTGATCAGTCATCATCTCGCTCATATCCATTCACACACATCATACCGACTCAATGACATCAGCAAACATTGCATTCAACAATTTTGCCAAATCATTTGGATGGATACCAACATCACAGCCACGCTTACCGCCGCTGACATACATACACTCAAGGTGTTTTGCTTGGGTTTGTATCACGGTCTTTAGGCGCTTTTTTTGAGCCAATGGACTGATGCCACCCACCAGGTAACCGGTGATTCTCTCGGCATCTTCAGCGTTCGCCATTTGTAATTTTTTAGCGCCCACCGCCATTGCCAGTTTTTTGAGACTCAATCGACAATCCACAGGTAAAATTGCCACAAAGTAGACTTTGCCGTCTGTCGCCAATAATGTCTTAAACACTTGATCAGCGGGCAAATTAAGTTTTTGAGCAGCTTCAAGCCCAAAGCTAGATGCATTTGGATCATGCTCATACTCAAGCACCTGATGAGCAATTTTTTGTTTTTGTAACAATTTGATAGCAGGTGTCATGACAGTCCATGAGTCAGTTTAATCAGATGTATTAATTTTCAATGGGCTTTAGTGGTGGCACAACGTCAGCATTTTGGGCACGATGGCGCAAGTAATGATCCAAAATCACAATGGCAAGCATCGCCTCTGCAATTGGTGTGGCACGCACACCCACACAAGGATCATGGCGACCTTTGGTAATCACATCAACCGCCTCGCCATCAAGATTGATCGTTTTGCCAGGCGTGGTGATGCTGGCGGTGGGTTTTAGCGCAATGGCAACACGGATCGTTTGACCACTGGAGATACCACCCAAAATACCGCCAGCATGATTGGCAGCAAAGCCATCAGGTGTCAGCTCATCTCGGCTGTCGTGTCCAAATTGTGCCGCCACATCAAAACCATCGCCAATCTCTACCGCCTTAACCGCATTGATCGACATCATGGCGTGTGCGATATCAGCGTCTAAGCGATCAAACACAGGCTCACCAAGACCTACAGGCACATTCTCGGCAAATATCTCAAGCCTAGCGCCGCAGCTTGTACCCTGTTCGCGCAGTGATGTCACCAACTCTTCAAATCTAGGAATGGCTTCGGCATCCCCGCAGAAAAATGGATTATTATTCACCAAGTCCCAATCTAGTGTCTGTGCTTTTTGGGTGCCAATTTGAGTGACATGACCGCGTATCACGATGCCCAAGCGCTCTTTAAGGTACTTCTTAGCAATCGCACCTGCCGCCACACGCATTGCGGTCTCTCGCGCAGAGGAACGACCGCCGCCACGATAATCTCGAAAGCCATATTTCATCGTGTAAGTGTAGTCAGCATGATTTGGGCGGAATGTATTGGCGATATTGCCATAATCTTTGGATTTTTGATCAGTATTGCGAATCAATAGCCCAATGGGTGTGCCAGTGGTACGTCCTTCAAAGACGCCAGAGATAATCTCAACCACATCTGCTTCTTTTCTTTGAGTGGCGAATTTAGATGTGCCGGGCTTGCGGCGATCAAGCTCAACTTGCAGATCTTCTGCGCTCAGCATGAGCCCGGGTGGCACACCGTCCACAATCGCCATCAAACCTGCGCCATGCGATTCCCCACATGTCGTCACAGTAAATATTTGCCCAATGGTATTGCCTGCCATGATGCCACCTTCATCCGATTTGTATAAAAATTGCGTTATTTTAGCATATTTTAGGCAATTAAAAAGCAGGATATTTGATACCCTGCCTTCTAAAAATTCTGATCATTTATAAAAATTTACCGCAGCACGCCTTAAATTTTTCGCCAGAGCCACATAAACATGGCTGCTTACCGCTCAAAGTAATTGGCAGTGTCGGATCAAGAAAATACCACCGATCTTGCCCATTTTCATTGATTGTCACAAATGCTGAGCGCTCATTATGACATCCTTGGGTGCCCGACTCTTCAAAATACGCACGAAAATGCACTTGAGCATGGCGCTTACCTATTTTGGGAGCAGTAGTCATGATCTCAAGATGGTGCCAATGGGTTTGCTCTGCCCATGCCTTTAGCGCAGATACGTCTAAAAGCGGCTGCAAAGCCGGTACCGTGGTTTGTATGATGTAGTCAATATCTTGAAGTACAAACGCACTGTAACGAGAGCGCATCAGGCATTCGGCAGTCGGCGCAAACTCACTGCCATCATGATACCGATGGCAGCAGTTGGCATAGCTTTTCAGCGAGCCACACGGGCATTCCTTGACTGCTTTCAAGAGGTGATTTTCTCAAGTAAGACTTTTTGGGCGTCGTGCGTGCCACCTGACAATGAAAGCGGATGCCACTCTCCATTACCTGACAGCTCCCAAGCCTGCACATCATCTTCTAGATAGTTAATCAAACCATCTTCATAAATTTTCTTAAAGATCTTTTTATCAAGCACAGGGAATGCCACTTCGACACGATGCAGTAGGTTTCGATCCATCAAGTCTGCTGAGCTACAGTACAGGCGCTCTTCGCCCCCATTTTCAACATCATTACCAAAATAATAGACGCGCGTATGTTCCAAGAATCGACCCACAATGGAGCGAACACGGATATTTTCAGACAGACCTGCCACTTGCGGACGAAGACAGCAAATAGAGCGTACAATCAAATCAATTTGAACACCCGCGATGCTTGCTTCATACAGTTTATTGATCATTTTTCGCTCTGTCAGCGCGTTGAATTTCATGATGACGCGCCCTTTTTTGCCGGCTTTGACATGAGCAATTTCATCATCAATCAGACGCATCAAGGTATCATGCAGCGTAAATGGCGCATGAAGAATCTGCTTGGATGGTACGGGTCTACCCATCCCTGTCAGCTGCTGGAACACGCCTGCCACATCTTCGGTGACTTCGGTATTGGCAGTGAACAGACCATAGTCTGTATAGGCTTTGGCATTCCCTGCGTGGTAGTTGCCTGTGCCTAAATGCACATAGCGGCGAATTTTACCATTTTCACGGCGCACGATAAGCATCATTTTGGCATGCGTCTTGTAGCCTACGATACCATAAACCACCACAGCACCTGCTTCTTGAAGCATATTGGCGACAGCGATGTTTGACGCTTCATCAAACCTTGCGCGCAGCTCAATGACAGCAGTCACTTCTTTACCGCTTCGAGCGGCAGCAGCAAGCGCCTGAACGATCTCAGAGTTCACCCCTGAGCGATAAATGGTCTGCTTAATGGCAAGAACATTGGGATCATTTGCCGCCTGCCACAGCAAGTTAATCACCGGATTAAAGGTATGAAATGGATGATGGACAAGCACATCTTGGCGTGATATTGCCGCAAACATCGAGCCTGCACTGCCCATATCTATATCACGAAACGCCTTTGGCATGGCAGGCGTAAAGGGTTTGAATTTCAATTCAGGTCGATCAAAACTGGTCAAAAGCCGCGTTAGATTCACAGGACCATTGACGCGATACAGCTGAGATTCATCTAGCTCAAATTCATCCAATAGAAAATCGCAAATTTCTTGAGGACAATTTGTGGTAACTTCCAATCGCACTTCTTGACCAAAGCGGCGATTATCAAGTTCACCTTCTAAAGCTTTGGCAATATCATCGACATCATCAGCCAGTGCCAAATCAGCGTTTCGAGTGAGTCGGAACTGATAGCAGCCAGTTACTTTCATACCCAAAAACAGCTCATTGACATGCTCATGAATGACCGCCGAGAGCATGACATGATGCTCTTTACCATCGGTGATCTCATCAGGCAGGCGAATGACACGAGGCAATGAACGAGGCGCAGGTACGATCGCACGATTGATATCACGACCAAAGGCATCTTTCCCTTCTAGACTGATGATGAAGTTCAAAGATTTGTTCACAAGTCTTGGGAAAGGATGCGCCGGATCAATGCTGATCGGTGTCAATACGGGCTTAACTTGGCTTAAGAAGTATTCTCTTAGCCATGCGCGCTGTTCTGCATCCAGCTCATCACGGCGCAGATAGCGGATTTCGTGCTTGGCAAGCTGTGGCAGGATTTCATCATTTAAAATCTGATACTGCTGAGCGACGGCACCATGAGCGATATCGCTGATGATTTGCAAAATTTCGCTGGGCTTACGACCATCTAGGCTGCTCACCTGATCGCCTTGCTTCATTTTTTGTAATAAGCCAGCAACGCGAATCTCAAAAAACTCATCTAAGTTTGAGGAAAAAATGGTCAAAAAGAACATACGCTCAAGCAAAGGATGATTTGGATTGGCTGCTTGCGCTAAGACTCTGAGCTGAAATCTCAACGCCGATAAGTCACGATTGATATAGCATTCAGGCGTAAAACCACCCTTTTCATCAAATAAATGATCAATCTGAGTCAGATGCGACTTAGCTTCTGGTTCGCTCACAGGAACATTAGCTACTGTTTCGCTCGCAGGAACAGGGGCATCTGCCAAATCAAGCTCACCAAGAGCGATTGGGCTTGAGTAGCTTTGAGCGCTTTGCTCAACTTGGTCGGGTTGATCAGGTTGGTAAATTTGAGTGTTTTGGTTAGTTTGATCAAGTTGATCGGTTGGCTTGTTAGTGTCAGCTTGATTGGCTTGATTGACATTATTCATAGTGTTAATCATGGCATGTTCCCTAAAAGTTGCCAAAATTTGGAGGATGGATGTGTATAATGCCTGAAGGCGAAATTTATGATTCATATTGCATTTCGATGATTACAGCTTAAATTATTGTTGAACTTAATTAACCGGTCACCGACTGCCATGTGGGCACTTGTGGATCCCCGTCAAAGTACCAAAAATTAATGACAGCTTAATGACAAATCAAGCTGATAATGTCTATATTATAACTCTCAAACTATCTCAGGGAATCTGTGCGCTATTCATTCGCCGCATGATGATTCTTTGCTTATTTCTGAGTCGCTTGGCGTTTAGCCTTTCTCCATAATATTTAGGATTTGGTAACAAACTGATAAGCAAAGCTGCTTGATCACGGCTTAAGTTCGTCGCCGAACGCCCAAAATAATGTCGTGATGCCGCTTCAATGCCATAAATCCCCTCGCCAAATTCAGCCACATTCAGATACACCTCCAAAATGCGCTGCTTTGACCATAAGGTTTCCATCATCACGACAATAATGGCTTCTTCTGCTTTTCTGACATAAGAGCGATGCGACGTCAAAAATAAATTTTTTGCCAGTTGCTGACTGATGGTTGATCCTCCGGCAGAGACAGCGCCCTGAGCTTCATTCGAGCGCATCGCTGTTTGCATGCTATCAAAATCAAAGCCGCGGTGCATAACAAATTTACCATCTTCACTGGCAATGGCGGCTTGCTTGGCTGACTTAGCAATGCGATCATAATCCACCCAAGTTTGGGTAACACTGCCACCTGACAGCCTGTGCCAAAGCATAAATGCGGAATTTTGAACAGGTAAATTTCCCCACACCACCAACAGCCCTGCCACCATCACATGAAAACTAAAAAACAGTACTAATAAAGGCGCAAGAATCCATTTAAAAAATGTGCGAAACACGCTAAAATACTCATCTGTTAATCAATGCACCTATCATACCTTATCAGCGCTTTATTGTATAGCCTTGCAAATCTATGTCAAATTATCTAAGCTTACAGACACTTAAGGCGCTTGGGCAGCTTTCTGATGATCGCCATGCGCTATCAAAACTGCCCAAACAAGCGTATCAGCCCATCCATGCCCAAATTTTGGCAACTTTGGGCGCGGCAAATCAAGACTGGTATTTGCTTGGCACAGAAGGCTGTCATCTATGCCACAGCGCTCAAGCCATCATAGAGCAAGCTTTATCAATGACCAGCACACCGCTGACTTTTGGCGTTCTGGATTTGGCAGATAGCCAAGATGAATCACTGATTGACGCACTTGGCACACACATTCCCATTTTGATCACTCAAGATCAAATGATGCTGTATCCTTTTGGGCTGATGGATGTGATGAATTTACTCAATGAATCAGCTTTTAGACCGTTTTAAGCTTAATAAAAATGCCATCATCATTGACAGCATCTTAATCAAACTACACTCTACACAAGACGAGCACTGGCAAGCTCGGTCAGCAGATGCAGCCCCTGACGATAGCGATTGTTGGGTAGATTATTAAGGGCTTGTTGGGCTTTTTGAGTTTCTTCAAGTGCACGCGTCTTACAGTAGTCAAGCGCACCAGATGACTGCACAAGCTTAATGAGCACTTGCACATCATCGACTTTGCCTGTTTGCACCGCGATGCGCAGCTTATCGTACGCTGCAGGATCAGTATTTTTTAAGAGTTCTAAGGTTTTGATGATGGGCAGCGTAGGCTTGCCCTCTGCCAAATCATCGCCCAAGTTTTTGCCCATGACGGCAGCATCACCACTAAAATCCAATACATCATCAATCATCTGAAAGGCATTGCCAAAATGGTAAGCAAATGCGCCCAAATCATCAAGTAGCTCATCACGACCTTGTAGCAGCGCCGCGCCTTTGGTCGCCATCATAAATAGCCTAGAGGTTTTACCATCAATGATTTGCAAATAGTCAGCTTCTACGGTTTTGGGGTTATGCTGATGCTGCAGCTGAAGCACCTCGCCTTCGGCGATATCACAAGTGCCATCACTGAATAATTTTAACAGCGGCAAATTATTAAAGCCGACCAATAAATTGAATGATCGAGCAATCAAATAATCCCCCACCAAAACCGCCGTCGGATTGTCCCAAGTGGCGTTTGCTGTCGGTTTGCCTCGTCTAAGACCTGAAGCATCGATCACATCATCATGCACCAAAGTCGCCGTGTGCAGCATCTCAGTGATCGCCGCCAACTGCATCGCTTGCTCACTTTGTACATCATTCAGCATTCGCGCCGTCAAAAGTGTGATCAAAGGACGCATTCTTTTACCGCCTGCGTCGATCACATGTTTAGAGACGCTCATCACCAGTTGCACTTTGGAATTTAGACTGCCAAAGACTTGTTTGTCCATAATGGCAAAGTCTTCAGAAACAATGGCTTGGATATCGGCATAAGTCAGCTGAGAGGCATTCATAATTGATAAATCTGTCTTAAAATCAAAAACGCTATCATAGCATAAAATTATGACAACTCAAACCTTGCATTGATGCTTTCAAAAGGCTTGGACGAAATTATTTATCGGTCAGTTGGTTGGATTGGTTAGAAAAAAATTTCATAACTTTATGTTATTTTTTAATAGAGAAAATCAACTTTTCTGCTTGTAAATCAACCAAACTATAGGCATAATGTGGATTTAAATTTGTGCCTACGCCCCAAGCCACTGTACACACCCAAATTATACAGGGAGTCAACCATGAGCCAACCCATTACACAACATAAAGAAATTGATGACGTGAATATTGAACAATTCATTCCGCTGATTACACCAAATCGACTCAAAAGCGAACTGCCATTATCTGATGCTGCTTATAAGACTGTTCTTGAAGGAAGAAAAACCATCCAAGATATTTTAGATGGCGTAGATAAGCGTATTTTGGTTGTCGTCGGACCTTGCTCTATTCACGATCCAGTCGCCGCGCATGAATACGCTGATAAGCTTAAAATTCTTTCAGAAGAACTTAAAAATGAGCTGTTCATCGTGATGCGCGTTTATTTTGAAAAGCCGCGCACAACCACAGGATGGAAAGGCTTGATCAATGACCCTGATATGAATGACAGCTTTGATATCGAAAAAGGCTTACATATCGCAAGAAAGCTTTTGCTTGAGCTGAATGAAAAAGGTCTGCCTTGTGCCACTGAAGCGCTTGATCCCAATACTCCGCAGTACATGCAAGATTTGATCAGCTGGTCTGCCATTGGCGCACGTACGACCGAAAGTCAGACGCATCGTGAGATGAGCTCTGGACTATCTTGCCCTGTCGGCTTCAAAAATGGTACAGACGGCAGCATGACGGTCGCGGTCAATGCCATGCAGGCAGTGCAGTCAGGTCACAGCTTTTTGGGATTGTCTGGCGACGGTCAAGTCTCTATCATCAAATCCAAAGGCAACCGCTATGCGCATGTCGTGCTACGCGGCGGCAATGACAAGCCCAATTATGACGAAACCGCGGTCGCTGCTGCCGAAAATGAGCTTGCCAAAGGCAAAACCAATGGCAAAATCATGATCGATGCCAGCCATGCCAACAGTGGCAAAGACCCATATTTACAACCTATGGTCATCCAAAATGTCGCCAGCCAAATCGAGCATGGCAATCTGTCTATCATGGGCTTGATGATCGAAAGTCATCTTAAGGGCGGTCGCCAAAATATCCCTGTTAATTTGGCGGATTTGGAGTACGGTAAGTCTGTCACAGACGGCTGTTTGGATTGGGAGGCGACAGTTGAGACCTTGCGCGCCTTTGCCAAAACAGTGAAGACGCACCTGCCAAATCGCTAAAATATCCCAAAATACCCAAAAACCGCTTTTGATTAGCGGTTTTTGTTTCATCTTAATTTATCAAAATATCATCAGAAGATCAGTATGAGCAATCCAAGCTTTAAAGATTTATTATCAAAGTCACTCCAAGAAGACCTAAAACAAATGGTCAAGCCTTCCGCCAAACCTGAATTGGCAACTGGCAAGCCCAATGAAAACGTACAACTGCCCAGCTCAAAAGCCATCGCCAATGAAGTCAAACGCTTCAATCACGATGCCATCACTGATGACACCGTGCTGTTTATGCAGGCGATGAGCGGTGTTACACCTCTAAAAACTGATGCCGTCGTCAGCCACACCAAGCCCGCCCAAGCTGATGAAAATGTGCTGCGTCGCCGTGCGTCAGCCGAAGGCGGCGAGCAGATCGAAGGCATTTTGTCTGATATGCAAGCTTTATTAAATCCTGTAGCGGGCGAGGCTTTTTTATCCTACAAAAATCCCACCCTACAAAACAAAGTCTTTGAGCAGCTCAAACAAGGCAAACTGCGCTGGTATGATGCGGTAGATTTACATGGCTCAAGCATTGAAGATGCGCGCAATGCCGTCTTATTGCTCATCAACCAAGCGATCAATAAAGGCGAAACCGTCGTCAAGATTGTGCACGGCAAGGGTAAAGATGCCATCATCAAAACCTGTGTGAATGGCTGGCTGCGCCAAATGGAAGATGTCATGGCTTTCGTCTCTGCACCTGCCAAAGATGGCGGCAATGGCTCGGTGTTGGTGCTACTCAAAAAGAAGTCATCCAAAAAAGATCCGTAACAAAAACCAACAAAACCTATCATAATGAGTGCCATTTGGGATAATTAAGCCTTCTATAATGATTGTGGTAGTGATTAAACTATCTTTTGGTACGATGATCAAATCAGCTTTAGGCTTGGTTTGTCATCGACTGACACACATTCACTCAGGGGAATTATGATGAACGCTCAAAAAGTTGCTATTGTTACAGGCTCTGCTGCAGGACTCGGTAAAGCCATCGCCACTCGGCTTGCCAAAGATGGCTTTGCGGTAGTTTTGCACGATATTAATGAAGAAAATCTTAATCAAACTAAGCAAGACTTCGACTCACAAGGATACAAAAGCATCGCTGTTCAAGGCGACAGCGCCAATCGCGATGACCAATTTCGACTCGTTCAAGAAGCAGTAGAGGCATTTGGTCAGGTCGATGTCTTTGTCAATAATGCAGGCGTAGAATCTGTGGAGCCTTTTATGCAAATTCAGGGCGATGAGATTGATCGGGTGCTTGGCATCAATATCAAAGGTGTGATTTATGGCACGCAAGCTGCTGCCGAACAGATGAAAAAACAAGATGGTGTTGGCAAGATCATCAATGCATGCAGCATCGCAGGACATGAATCTTATGAAATGCTCAGTTTATACTGCGCTTCCAAACATGCGGTACGCTCATTGACCCACTCTACCGCCAAAGAACTTGCGCCTTATAATATTCGTGTGAATGCTTACTGCCCTGGTGTGGCTGACACGCCCATGTGGGAGCGCATCGATGCTGCCTTTGTCAAGCACAAAGACTATCAGCCTAAGCAAGCTTGGAATGAGTTTACCAGTGGTATTTTGGTAGGTCGCCCTCAAGAGCCTGATGATGTTGCCAATTTGGTTTCTTTCTTGGCATCTTCTGATGCTGACTATATCACAGGTCAGACCATCTTAACTGATGGCGGTATGGTGTTTAGATAAACGCCGTTGATGTTGGCAATGATCTGGATTGAGTGACAAAAATAAAACGCTGTTTTGGCAGCGTTTTATTTTATTTATCAAAATCAATCTGCGATTTTCTCACCGTGGATGGCTAAGTCAAGACCTTGATATTCATCTTCAGCATCGACACGCAGACCGATGGTGTATTTGATGACAAGTCCAATAATCGCCGTCATCACTGCGCTGTATGCGATGGTGGCAAGCACGCCTTCAATTTGTAGCCATAATTGAGTTGCCATGCTCACTTCAGCGGCATCTGGATAAATGGCTGAGCTGACAAAAACCCCAGTCAATACCGCACCCACAATACCGCCCACACCATGCAATCCAAACGCATCCAAGCTATCATCAATACCCAAACGGCGCTTACCATAATGAATCATAACAAAGCAAGCAATTGCTGTGATCGCGCCGATGGCAAGTGCACCAAAGACATCAACAAAGCCTGCCGCAGGTGTAATACCAACTAAGCCTGCGATCGCACCTGAAGCACCGCCAAGCGCAGACGCTTTTTTGCGCACAATATATTCACATGCCATCCAAGCGATCGCGCCAATCGCTGCTGCCACCTGTGATACGACCAGTGCCATCGCCGCTGATCCGTTGGCTCCCAAAGCTGATCCACCATTAAATCCAAACCAGCCTACCCATACCAAGCCTGCACCAATGAGCGTGAGTGAAAGATTTGCAGGTGCCAAAATACCTTTGCCATAATCTTTACGCTTGCCAAGTAATGCTGCCAGCACCAGCCCTGCCACACCAGCATTGATATGAACGACTGTACCTCCAGCAAAATCAAGCGCATCTCCAGTGAGCCAGCCACCGCCCCACACCCAGTGACAAATCGGCGCATACACCAGCACAACCCAAGCGGCAGAAAACCACATAAACGCGCCAAACTTAATACGCTCTGCCAATGAGCCTGCTAAGATTGCCACTGTAATCACTGCAAAAGTCAGCTGAAAGACCACGAACAAGATCACAGGAATGGTACCGCTGACATCATCAAGCCCAATATTAGCCAGCATCACATGATCAAACCCGCCCACAAAGGCATTAAAACTACCCTCTGAAAACGCCAACGAGTAGCCTATGACCACCCAAAGCACCGACACCACAGCCGTAGCGCCATAGCTGTGCATCATGGTTGATAAGATATTTTTCTTACGCACCATCCCAGCATAAAACAGCGCAAGCCCTGGCAGTGTCATCATCAAAACCAATGCCGTCGATATCAAAACCCAAGCCGTATCACCAGTATCCAGTACATCTTCAGCATATGCCAAATTTGATGCACTCAGCAAGCCAAGCCCAACGCTCAGCGACGCCCATTTACCAAACCGATTCATGACCCTCTCCCTTTTTCATTGTAGTCATATTAAATTATAATGCCGCTTCGTCCATCTCGCCTGTGCGGATTCGGATCACCTGCTCAAGCGAAGTCACAAAAATTTTACCGTCACCAATACGACCTGTATTCGTATTTTGTATAATCACTTGAATCACTTGCTCAACCATTTCATCAGTTGTAGCGATTTCAATTTTGATTTTTGGTAAGAAATCGACGACATACTCTGCACCACGATACATTTCGGTATGACCTTGCTGGCGACCAAAGCCTTTTACTTCGGTTGCAGTGACGCCTTGTACACCGATATCCGACAACCCTTCGCGTACTGCATCTAGCTTAAATGGCTTGATGATGGCACTGATTAGCTTCATAAAAACACTCCCTATTTGACCTAGATTCATAACTTAAATTTCTTGGTGGAAACAGTATGCAAAATTTTTAGTAAAAAGAAAAACAGTTTATTTTGATAAAAAATTCTTTATTTATAGTATTTTCTTATAATATTATAGATTTTACTATTTAATTAAAATTCTAACCAATGATGCGTTAATTAAATGATATTATTCAGACTGTTTTTATAGGATCTTGTAGGCTTGAATTAGTCATTGCAAGCGCCTTGACATGGCATTACAATACAGTCAAACTTTCGATGAATTTAGTTATTAAAATTGAGAAGATTATGAAAAATACATCATCACTGACCATCGGCATCGTGGCAGGTGAAGTTTCAGGGGATGCGCTTGGCGGTGATTTTATGCAGCAAATGAACGCCCTGCACCCAAACATTCGCTGGGTCGGTGTTGGCGGACGATCCATGGCGGTACAAGGGCTAAGCTCAGTGATCGATATGCAGCGCTTATCGGTGATGGGCTTGGCAGAGGTGATGATGCATTTGCCCGATTTACTAAAAGCCAAAAAGCAGATCATCAGCGCATTTCAAGATCATCACATCGATCTATTTATTGGCATTGATGCGCCTGATTTTAATCTACGAATTGGTAAGGTTTTAAAAAATCAGGGCATATTTTGTGTGCAATACGTCAGCCCGTCGGTATGGGCATGGCGCGAAGGTCGCATTCATCACATTAAGGCGGCGACGGATTTGGTGCTGTGTTTGTTTCCTTTTGAATTGGGCGTGTACCAAAAGCACGCCCATCCTGCTGTCTGCGTCGGACATCCACTTTTGAATAAACTACACGCCGATCAAAATCCGCCAAAGACTCGTTTGCAGAATTTTATTCAACAATTTAATGACAAATATCATGGCACGGCAGCGCTCACGCAAGCAAGTCACATCATCTGTATCATGGCAGGCTCGCGCACTTCTGAGATTCAAGCCATTTTACCGCTATTATTAACAAGCGCCCAAAAAATTCATCAGCAGCTACCAAGCGCTCAGTTTGTGCTGCCAGTGGTGAGCGCCGAGCATGCGCAACTGGTGACTGAAATTTTACACGCTCATCATACCAGCTTGATCGATTGCGTGCATATTTTGGATCATCGCAATCAGTCTCAAAAGACAAATCAGCTTGCGATCAGTCATGCTTGCATGACGATCAGTGACGTGGTGCTTTTGGCATCAGGTACAGCCACGCTAGAATGCTTATTGCTTGAGCGCCCCATGGTCGTGGTCTATAAAGTCAATCCACTGACCTTTATGATCGCCAAGCGCTTGGTCAAAATTCCTTATGTCTCACTGCCTAACATCTTGGCTGATCAGCATCTTGGTCGCCCGATCGTGCCTGAGCTACTACAATCTGACGCCACCGCCGAAAAAGTCAGCACTGAAGCGCTAGAAATTCTACATGACCCAAGTAAGCAAAGCGCGCATCTGAGCGAAATTTCGGCGTGGCTGCGCAGCCAAAGTCGCCAAAGTCCTGCCAAAGCAGTGTTAGACCACTATTTGATGAACGCCAGAAATTAATATGAAAAACACCATCTCACCACTGGCAAAGCTTATGAATGATTGCACCATCCATACTAAGCCCAATGCCACTTTATCAAGTCAAGCACCCATCATCGGTATCGATGAGGTTGGACGAGGTGCGCTGTTCGGAAATATGACTGTCGGGGCGGTCATCTTACCTGATGAGCTCAGCGGTCGCTTTGATGAGATAGATTTAACGCCTACTAACATTTCTTTATTAAACGACAGTAAAAAGCTGAGCGAAAAACGCCGAGAGCAGCTGTTTGGCATCATCTCAGATGTGGCACTTGACTATGTGATTGTTGATGTTCCAAGGGTGATCATTGATGAGATAAATATTTATCAAGCCACGATGCTTGGTATGCGCCTTGTCATTGAGACATTAATTATGAAGCATGGTTTAAGTGAAATAAACACAACCATCTTGGTGGATGGCAATCAGCTGCCTTCAATGGTTGGCGGATTAGGCGAGCATTTTAAGATTCATGCGATGATCAAAGGTGATGCCACGCATAGCAGTATTGCTTGTGCTAGTATACTGGCTAAAGTACATCGCGATCGTTTGATGGTTGAGTATGCCAAATCTTATCCTGAGTATCTGCTCGATAAGCATAAAGGCTATTTGACCGCCAAGCATAAAGCTGCTATCTTAGAATATGGCATTTTACCTGAGCATCGTCGCAGCTTTTCACCGATTCGTGAATTATATGATCAAGGATTTACCAATCTAAATCACTGGTAGTCATAGCGACCACCACATATCAAACATCTGACGGCTGAATCACCATAAATACAAAAGCGGGCATTACCCGCTTTTTTTATCGTTTTTTCTCGGCACGCTTAAACCGCTGAATGCGTTTTTTCTCGCGCATCAGCTTAGCTTTATTCTTGACGACGGGATTTTTCTTACCTTCATATGGGTTGGCGTTTTGCTTAAACTCCACATGCAGCGGCGTCCCTTCAAGCTTATACACTTCGCGAAACACATTTTCAAGATAGCGCTGATAGCTTTTGGGAAGTGAAGAAGTTTGATTGCCGTGAATGACGATCACTGGGGGATTATGCCCACCCAAATGCGCATATCTTAGCTTAATTCTACGACCACCCACCATCGGCGGCGGATGACTAGCAACAGCATCTTCCAAGATTCGCGTCAGCTGATTGGTTGACACCTTAAACATCGATGCTTCATAAGCTTTATGGATCGAAGGATAAAGATTGCCCACGCCATTGCCATATAAAGCAGAAATTAAATGAATTTTTACCCAAGGCACAAAATTAAAACGGCGATCAATTTCAATTTTTACATAATCTTTTTGATCTTGGCTTAAGCCATCCCATTTATTGATTGCCACGACAATGGCGCGCCCTGCGTCTAGTGCATAGCCAAGCATATGCAAATCTTGATCAACAATGCCTTCTTTGGCATCGATGACTACTACCACGACATTGGCATCTTTGATCGCTTGCAGCGTCTTAACCACAGAAAATTTTTCTACTTTCTCATCAATGCGACCGCGGCGGCGCACACCTGCCGTATCGATCAGGACATAGCTGCGCCCTTCTCGCTCAAAAGGAATATAAATACTATCACGCGTCGTGCCAGGCATATCAAAGACCACCACGCGATCTTCGCCAAGCAAGCGATTGACCAAGGTCGATTTACCGACATTAGGGCGACCAATGATGGCAAGTTTCAAGGCTTTGTCATCAAGTTCATCTTCAGGCACATCTTCGGGCATATCCGCCGTCAAAGACTCAAGTAAATTGGTAACACCCCTGCCGTGACTAGCTGCGGTGGCGTAGGACTCACCAAATCCCAAGGCAAAAAACTCTGCATATGCCGCTTCGTGAACGCCATCCATCTTGTTTGCCACCAAAAATACAGGCTTACCCAAGGTGTGCAAAAAACGGGCAATTTCACTGTCCGCACCAATCAATCCTGCACGCGCATCTACCACAAAAACAACGATATCTGCTTCATGAATCGCCGTGTATGACTGAGTCGCCATGTAATCGTCGATATTGCCTGAACCATCATCCATCTCGCCGATACCACCAGTGTCAACGACAATGAATGACTTATTTTCAAAATGTGCATCGCCGTACTGACGGTCACGGGTTAGACCTGCCAAATCCGCCACCAGTGCTTGACGACTCTTAGTCAACTGATTAAATAAGGTCGATTTGCCGACATTGGGGCGACCAATCAAGGCGACCACAGGTTTTATACTCATGTTTTACTCTTAATATATTGAAATTAAATCTATAGCACTTTGGATGTGATGCTGTATTAATAATCAGTAACCCAAAACAGCAAAACCTTTGCCACTCATGAAGTGACAAAGGATGCTGATTTCATTGATCATTTAAAACTGCCAAACAGTGACAACACCATCCGCTGATTGAGCATATAGGCGATTATTGACGACAGTCAGACTGGTCAAAGCACCCTTGGTATTGACTCGGCTGATAATTTTGCCTTGATTATTTAAAATATGTACCATACCATCTGCATCCCCAACAGCGATATAAGAGCCGATGGTTACAGGGTTGGTTAATCCGCGATATTTTAGCTCATTATTTTCCCAAAGCTTATCGCCAGTCAGTCGATCAAAGGCAACCACATCGCCATCAGTACTGCTACCGATGACAGTGTTCGCCAAAGTAGTCAGTTTTTTGGTGCTAGATAGCTCGCTGACGAACATGGTGCGCCCCGTTGCCATATCAAAGCCAGTTAATTGTCCACTGTAACTGGCAGCGTACAGATGATTCCCTGATACGATCGGAGTGCCATCGACATCACGCAGCTTATCAATCTCTCCAGAACCCATCGCCAATCCCACACGGCGAGCCCATACAGGCGCACCTGTCATGGTATCTAGTGCATGAATACGCCCATCCGAGCCACCAATCAATACCGTGCGAGTATCAAGCGCCAAAGGCTTTGCCATGCCGCGCACACTGGTATTTGGTGCTTGGGTGTTGTACTGCCAAACTGTCGCACCACTGTTAATATCCAATCCAAAAATCGCGCCGCTGTTAGTGATGGCAATCACTTTATCACCGCTGATCAAAGCTGGCGCCAAACTTGAAGAACCAAGCTCCGCCGTCCAACGCGGCGCACCTGTACGGGCATCGAGCGCAATCATTTTGCCAGAGCGTGTGCCAATGACTGCCACCCTTCCTTGATCATCAATGCCAACACCACTGGTAATCGCATCTTCAGCGTTATATTGCCAAGCAGTAGATCCACCCATGTACCCACTAACAATACCGCTACGACTTGCTGCGATCATACCATCTGCCACAGGTGCAATTTGTAAATCAATCACATCCTTTCGCACTTTGGTACCACTGCGACTAAACACCGATCGACCTTGATCCAAGCGGACGCTCGATACCTGTGTCAATACAGCGACTGGCGCCTGAATATTAACCAATTTGGCAGGCTTACGCTCGGTTGGCTTGATGGCTTTGGTGCCGCAGCCCACCATAGTTACCGCCAATGCTGCAACCAATGCGGTATTGATAAAGCGCTGATACATAAAATATCCTTACTTTGCTATTCTTAATTAAGTGTATTTGACCATTATTATAAGGTGTCTTTGCTAAGCACTAATTGCCATTTTGTGGGTTTTGTGTGTCTGCTACTGCCGAATCGTGCTCAACGATCTGTGATGTGTCCCCACCCTCAACTGCTGGCTGAGTATTTGGTATCGACACCACTGATTGGGCAGGCTCGATCGGCTCAACACTGACCCCAAGTGACTGTAATTTTAAAGCCAATACCGCGCGGTTTTCTTGGCGCTCACGCAGTGCTTCCCAAGCTTTGGTATAAGCAGCTTTGGCATTGTCAATTTCATTTCTGGCATGATAAATATCACCCAAAAGCTCTTGGCGCGACGCTTCAAACGCTGTCGGCATGGTTTCATTGGCGATCGATAGCGCACCTTCGGCATCACCATTTGCCAGCATGGCTCGCGCATGGCGAATTTTGGCGATCGCTGTCAAACCGTCGTCATCAAGATCGATTGAAGCGGCTTGGCTGAGCGTTGCGACCGCACCTTCAAGATCATTATTATTGGTCTGATGGCGCGCCTTAATCATGAGCGCTTGCCAGGCATAAGCAGTATCGCCATGCGCCTCAACAAGTGCATCAATATCACCCAAAAGCTGCTTTTCTTCTTCAGCCAGTGCCTGCTTGCCAGCCGCATCGAGCTCTGGATTTAAATATGCCTGTACCAGCTGCTCGTCGCGCGCCGAGATCGACGTATAAGCATCTGCAGCGACGGTGTCTATCTTGGCATAATTCTTTTGATAATACTGCCAACCAAAAAAGACAGCCAATACCAAAAGCACTGCATAAATAATCTTTTCGCCATGCAATTTTAAGGCAGTTAAAGATTTTTGATCCGCAAAATTATTGTCATTCTTCGGAGTGTCAGTCATAATCAAACTCTAATTGAAAATTGCACGCATTATATCACACACAAACGTTTTCATGCGGTTTTTATCCATACGCACTTTATAGCACAAATTGATAATCAGCGGGCGCGCGGCTTTGTTCGCCTGTTGCCATCGTCTTGATGGTGATCTGATTGGCGCTCACTTCATCTTCTGCGATGATCACCGTATAAGCGGCACCTGATTTATCGGCTTTTTTCATTTGCGATTTTAGTCCTGTGGCACTTGCCATTTTGACACGCAAATCCGTCTGACGCAAGCGAAGTGATTCGGCGTATTTTAAGCCATCAATATAATAATCAGGATGCGCGATCACAAAAACATCACACTGGGACGCTGCTTGATAAGGATTAACCGCATCAATCAATAGCATCAAGCGCTCAAGCCCCATGGCAAATCCAACCGCAGGCTCTGACTGCTCGGCTTTGCCTTTGATAATACCCACCAAGCCATCATAACGACCACCGCCGCAGACAGTCGCTTGTGAGCCCAATTTGTCAGTCACCCATTCAAACACGGTTTTATTATAATAATCCAAACCACGCACCAATTTATCATTGAGCTCAAACGGAATGCCAAGCGCAGACAGATACTGCTGCACTTTTTCAAAATGCGCCAACGACGCTTCGCCCAAAAATTCACCAAGCTTAGGGGCGTTTTGTAAAATTTGCTGGGTTTTTTCATCCTTAGAATCCAAAATCCGCAGTGGATTGGTGCTTAAGCGGCGTTTTGAATCCTCATCCAAAGCCTCTTGGTGTGCCGTCAAATACTCAACCAATGCAGACTTATATGCCGCGCGCTCATCAGCCTCGCCCAAGGTGTTTAGCTGAAGTGTGACATGATCTTTGATGCCAAGTTTTTGCCACATATGATAGGTCATGGCGATCAGCTCAGCGTCAGCATCAGGCAGCTCAGAACCAAAATATTCTACGCCCAACTGATGAAACTGGCGATAGCGTCCTTTTTGGGGACGCTCATAACGAAACATTGGGCCTAGGTACCATAGTTTTGGCGTATCACCACGAGTTAAGTTATGCTCAACAATCGATCGCACACAGCCTGCCGTCCCTTCAGGGCGTAAAGTAAAAGAAGATCCTTCATCGCCCTTATTTCCGCCATGCACCACGCCAAACATTTCTTTTTCGACGATATCAGTCGCTTCACCGACACCTCGTGCAAATAGCTGAGTTTCCTCAACCAAAGGCAGGCGAATTTGGCTATATCCGTAGCTGTCCATTACCTCAATCAATGCCCGCTCCATCGCACGCCATGCTGGTGTTTGCTCGGGGAGTACATCATTAAAGCCACGAATGGCGGTAATTTTATTCATAATATTTCCTTAATAAAAATCCAATCAATGAGTCATATCGTTAAGTTCATGTAAGTTCAAAATTTTATCAAACTCGCCTTTAAATCGGTGGGGATGATTGACATCAAAATCGGTAATCGTTTTTAAAAATTGTGAAAAATTGGCATTCTTATTCGCCAATTCATCGACCACCGAATAATCCATCATGTCCTTGAGTTTGGCAGGTGATAAAATTTTACTTTGACTTATCTCGCGCCTATTTAGCTCAATGATACCAATGCCAAAGCTTTGACTCAGCTTTTTGAGCGCCTCGATAAATTGACCATCAGGCAAGATCTGTGCTGCCACCAAATAGCCTTCGTTTGTCCAACTTGAATTACTCACCGCCTGAAAAAAGCTTTCTTTATAATTACTAAAATTTAGCTCTTTTTTGATTTCAAATGCATAGATTTTTATTGGCGGCTTATTAAATTTCGTAATAAAATTCAGGACAGAGCTTTTTTGATAATTGGCATATTCAAAATGCACCGCCACCATGTCTGGATATAGCCATTTATCCTCACCCTTTGTCCCTTTTGGACTGACTTCATGAAAGATGGTTTTTGAATAAGCTTGAAAATATTCATCAGATTTCAAAAAGTAAGTCAATATAGGATGCAAATCTCGCTCATGATATTTATCTGAGTGATGAGCAATTTGGCTAGAATTATCCGTCACTTCTGACTGTGCTTGTCGTGATTGTTGAGAGTTTAAAATATATTGTTTTGGCTTAGTATTTGGAACTTCCTCGAAGATATGTTTATTGCGAGTAATTATAGCGCGAAATGTTCTTTCTGGTGATTTACCAATGAAAGATTTAGTGGAAACATCATAAGATCTTAACCTATGATGCAATTTATTTGCAAGGACAAACTCCCACAGCTGTGCGATTGTCATTGGTCGATTGACCATCGCCATCGCATGCACCGCTAAATCCACAAAGCCCAATTTATCCTGATCGCTCATACATTTAGCCTATGCGGATGATCTCATTTGCTCGCTTATCTTGCAGCTCTTTGACCTGAGCGCGCACCATCGCCTCGATTTCATCCACTAATTTTGTGGTGTCGATCAGGTGACTTTTTGCGCCATTTTTATAGACCAAGCTATTAGGACTTGCGCCCACCACCCCGATGGTAGCTTCTTTGGCTTCACCCGGCCCATTGACTTTACAGCCGATGACTGACAGATCCAGTGGCTCACGCACATCCTCTAAGCGAGCTTCAAGCTCATTCATCACTTTGATCACATCAAACTCTTGGCGGCTGCAGCTTGGGCAAGCAATGAAATTGACGCCATTACTTCGGATGCCCAGTGATTTTAAAATATCAAAACCAATTTTAATTTCTTCTTCAGGTTCAGCAGCAAGTGAGATACGCATGGTATCGCCAATACCCTCAAGCAAAAGTCCGCCAAGTGCAATGGCGGATTTGACCGTACCGGTACGATACACGCCCGCTTCAGTGACCCCAAGATGCAGTGGATTATCAATCTGCGCCGAAATCAGCCGATACGCATCCAAGGTTAAAAACACATTTGAGGCTTTGACTGAGATTTTATAATTCTGAAAATCAAGATTTTCTAAAATATCAATGTGACGGAGCGCCGATTCAAGCATCGCTTCCCCTGTCGGCTCACGATATTTTTTTTGCAGATCCTTTTCAAGCGAGCCTGCATTCACACCGATACGAATTGGCACATTATGATGGCGCGCTGCTGCCACCACTTCTCTGACTTTTTGATCATTACCAATATTGCCAGGGTTAATGCGCAAGCAGTCAGCGCCTGCATCTGCCACCGCAATGGCGATCTTATGATCAAAATGAATGTCAGCAATTAGCGGGATTGAGACGCGTTTTTTGATTTCGGCAAAGGCAGCCACACTTTCCATCGTCGGTGTCGATACGCGCATCAAGTCCGCGCCTGCCTCCACGCAGCGCTGAATTTGTGCGACCGTAGCGTCAACATCGCAGGTGTTTGTATTTGTCATACTCTGCACACTGATGGGAGCATCACCGCCGATGGCGACATTACCGACGTGGATTTTTTTGGTGGGGCGGCGTTTGATCGGATTGTGTGTTGACATGGTATTACCGTTATTATTGTTCAATTAACCAAATACATTAGTAATGATCATCACATACTAGTGATGATCACTTAATAATTTATCATAAGACTTTTTAATTTCACCATTTTGAGTGCCTGAAGCCAACGCACGCTCAAGTGCTGATTTGGCGTTATGATACATATCTTCTGTTGGCAGTTTGGCGGCTTGATACTGATGATAATAAATATACGCCATATTTTCGATGGCGATCACACGCCCTTCATAGCCGATGGCTCGGCTAGGCTGATCAAAATAAGCCAACGCACCTGACAAATCCCCCATCTGCACCAAATAAAGCCCATAATCCATATGACTTTGCATATCTTCAGGATTTAGCGCGATCGCCTGTTCAAATAAATGTCGAGCCTTGGCTTGGTGAGCAGCATCCTCTGACGCCTGATAGACTTTTGCCAAGGTACGATAAGCAGGCGCAAACTGCCGATCAGCTGACAGCGCCGCGTCCAGCTGCTGCTTGGCTTGATCAAGCTGACCCATGTCCAGTAGCGAGACTGCAATCTGAGTGCGGATTTGTGCCAGATGCGGATTATTTTTGGGTGGTGGCGGTGTACTTTGGCAGGCACTCAATACCGCCCCAGTCACCATGATCATAAGCCACTTTACTCGGATTTTCATGCAGCGTCCATTCTATCAAGGTTTGGCATCATTAGTAAATAGTGGCATCAATTCATTCATGATGACTTTGGCGTTTTTGGATACTTTCTTGCCATTTTTTGGCGCGGCGTGTACGATCAGCGACTTGACCCACCAGTTGCCCGCAAGCAGCATCAATATCATCGCCGCGAGTTTGGCGAATCGTACAAACAAACCCCGCTTGATTTAAGATATTGCTAAAAGCATGTATCCGATTATTGCTTGAGCGACCATAAGGCGCGTGCGGAAATGGATTGAATGGAATTAAATTAATTTTGCTTGGTAAATCTTTTAATAAATCAACCAACTGATGCGCGTGTTCATCAGAATCATTCACCCCTGCCAGCATCACATATTCGATGGTGACGTGTTTTTTGTGGCGCGGATTTTCATCATACACATAGGCTTTGGCAGCCTTGATAAGCTCTTTTAAAGGATATTTTTTATTGATTGGCACAAGCTCATCACGCAGCTCATCATTGGGCGCATGCAAGCTGATGGCAAGCGCCACATCAATGTCTTTGGCTAAGTCATACATTTTTGGGACGACGCCTGATGTCGAGAGCGTGACACGGCGCTTGGATAAGCCAAACGCATGATCATCAAGCATGAGTGACATCGACGCCACCACAGGATCATAGTTTAATAAAGGCTCACCCATGCCCATCATGACGACATTGGTGACGCGGTTTTCTCGCTCGGTTGGTGTCACATCTTCCATATAAGACTGATTGGCAACCCAAAGCTGTCCAATGATCTCGCTTGGCGTCAAATCCCGCTCAAAGCCCTGCTTGCCCGTACTACAAAAAGAACAATCCAGCGCACAGCCCACTTGCGATGAGATGCACAACGTCTTACGCCCAAATTGCTTACCATCTTCAGCAGGAATCAAGACCGTCTCAACCAGCGAACCACCCGCCACCTCAAAGACCCATTTACGCGTCCCATCTTGACTGAACTCTTTATATTTGACAGTCGGCGGCGCGATATAAGCGACTTCATGCAGCTTTTGCTGAAGTTTTTTTGAAATATTTGTCATCTCAAAAAAATCTGTCACGCCAAATTGATAAATCCACTTCATCACCTGCGTTGCACGAAACGGCTTTTCACCCAAAGACACAAAAAACGCCGATAATTCGTCTTTTGACATACCCAAAAGATTGATTTTTTGAGCTGCTTGGTCGGACTGCTCAGCGGTGGCAATGACAGGAATTTTATTCACGGTGTGCTCTATAAAAATATTTAATTAAACCAATTATTATACTAAAATTTCAAGTTAAAGTCATGCCAAAGGGGCGCGCTACAAATAATAAAAAGCAAACGGAGAGTCCATTTGCTTTTTATAAAACAGATCATCAATGATTTTAGTGAGCCAAACCTTGCACACGCTCAACTTGTTTAGCAAAATCCTCTCGGTATTCCAAAAGCTCTTCGCAGGTGATGGCAAACACACCGCTGCCGCCTTTTTCAAAGATCAGCCAATCAAATTGAATTTCAGGATAAGCTTGGCGTAGCGCCCACTCACTATCACCAACTTCACAGACCAATAAGCCGTCTTTGGTCAAATAATCAGGCGCATGGTACAAAATCTGATGCACCAAATCCAAGCCATCTTGACCTGCCGCGAGCGCATGTTCAGGCTCATGTAAAAACTCAGGCGGCAGATCCGCCATGATCGCTGCATCCACATAAGGCGGGTTGGTCACAATCAATTCATATTGATTTTCGGCAGGCAGTTTGGCAAATAAATTTGATTCAAGCAAATTGACTTGATGAGCAAGCTCATGATGCTCAACATTTGTCCATGCCACTTCAAGGGCATCTTTATCAATATCTGTGGCGTCAATATTAGCATCAGGGAAAGCCTTAGCAAGCGCAATGGCAATACAGCCCGATCCTGTGCATAAATCCAAAATATGCTCAGGCGCTGCCAACTGCGATTCTTCCAAACCGTGGCTAAAAAATGAGTTTTTTCGCACATCATCGACATCAAAATACGGATAAAACTGCTGATTGATCAGCTCGGCAATCGGAGAGCGTGGAATCAAAACGCGCTCATCAACATAAAAAGGCAGCCCACAAAAATACGCCAAATTAATCAAATAAGACAAAGGCTTACGCTGAATGATACGCTCGGATAATAAGGTCAAGACTTCTTGCTTTTCGCTGGGCGTGAGCTTACACTCCAAAATCTGCTCATCAGCCGACCACTCAAGCGATAAAGAATGCAAAACAATCGCCGCCGCTTCAGCAAATTCATCCGTTGTCCCTTGCGCCACGACGACATCGTACTGCCGAAGCTTGGTCACCACAAAGCGGATAAAATCACGAATGGTCACCAATGCCTGCTCAGCTTCACCAAGCTCGGCATACAATGTGGCGATCTCTGCTTGAGTGAGCTGACCATTTTCATTCATCGTGTAATCAAAATCATATTCCGCCAAATCGTCAGCGTCAAAGTGGGTATCAGTTGTCATCAAGCTGCCTTTTGTCATGCCCTGCATAAAGTGATATTCAAATACTTTTCATTATAATCAACTTAGCAAAAATTTGCCACTGTTTTAGAAGCTCTTACCAAAATCATGGCACAGTCCCATGAAATAAAAGCCTATAAAAACATCAAAATTTGGTGAATGTGATTGGTTTTAAGCCAAAAAATTGTTAAACTAAAGGCTTAAATTAAGTGCGCCATACCCCAAATTTTTGCTAAGTTTTTTGATTAATTTTGAGACCATAATGACTGATACGACAAGATTTTGCCTGCCCCAAGGCATGAGCCATGAGACTTTTTTGGCAGAATATTGGCAAAAAAAGCCGCTGCTGATTAAGGGGGGTTTACCTGATTTGGTGGGTATGTTTGAGCCTGAAGATGTGCTTGGTTTGGCGCTTGAAGACGGCGTATCTGCACGCCTGATCAGTCAAAGCGATGAAAATACCCACCAATGGTCGCTAAAGTCTGCGCCACTTGATGAAGAAGATATCAATCAAGCGCCCAAACTTTGGACAATCTTAGTACAAAATCTTGAGCAGTGGTCGCCTGAGCTTGGCGAGCTTTGGTCGTATTTTGATTTCATTCCCAAATGGCAACAAGATGACATCATGGTATCAGTCGCCCCTGAAGGCGGTTCGGTGGGTGCGCATTATGATGAATATGATGTATTTCTTGCCCAAGGTTATGGCGCGCGCCGATGGCAGCTGGGTAAGATGTGCACAGCCGATACGCCGTTTGTGCCTGATCAGCCGATACGCCTTTTGGATGATATGGGCGAGATTATTTTTGATGAAGTCCTTGAAGCTGGCGATGTGCTCTATGTACCGCCAGGACTTAGTCATCATGGGGTTGCGATGAATGACTGCTTGACATTTTCATTTGGTTTTCGCAGACCCAATCTTGTGCAGATCATGGATGAGCTGGCAGATGTATCCACCAATCACGCCAAGCTGTTTCGCGTTCTTAGCTTGCCGCAAGCTGCCCAAGAAGATGCCTATGAGCTGAGCCACGACAGCCTTCAAGCACTTAAAAATGAACTTATCACCCTGCTAAACTCTAAAGAAGGCGATGCACTATTTTCAGATGCCATCGGTGAGTTGGTCAGTCAGCGTCAGTACGAACTACTTGCGTTTGAAGATGAGCTGGATGCTGATACACTCAAAACTCGCCTAGAAGACGGTGAATGTTTGTTGCTAAATCCTGCTTGCCGCTTTGTGCGTGTGTCTGATGCGTGGTACATCAATGGTGAAAAAGTTGATTTGACAGATGATGAACGAGCACATCTTGAACGCCTGACTCAAGGGGATGCCATCACTGCTGAAGATGCCAATTTGAAAAATCTGCCCTGGCTTAGCCAGTGGCTCAATGACAATTGGCTGATTTTGGTTTGATGCCATGTTAAGAGTCATTCGCGTGCTGATGCTTTTGATGATTTTTTTGTTGATCGGTGTGTATGTGTTTGGTCAATTTCAAAACCATCATGCTGACAACGTCAATCCCATTCCTGTGGTTTCTGTGTCTTAGGCACAGTCAGCTTAACTCAAAATAGAAGATTATGTCCTTTGTACATCTAGGTATTCGCAGCGAATACGCCATCGTAGACTCAATCGTCCGCATCAAAGACCTAGTCAAAGCCGCCGTCGCCGACGGTCAAGATACACTTGCTTTGGCTGACTGGAATAATATGTTTGCGACGGTGAAATTTTATAAAGCATGTATCGGCGCTGGCATTAAGCCAATCATTGGGACTGAAGTGGTGGTTGGTGAGCATATTGATAAAGATGCTGCCGATGCGCGCCACAGCGTCATCTTGTATGCGATGAATAATGACGGCTACCAAAATCTGATGCGCCTGATTTCGGACGCTTATACCAACCGCCCAATGAACAATCATGGCTCAGTAGAATTTGAAACGCCTATCATCACCAAAGCGGCTTTAGCGGAACGCTCTGATGGATTGATCGTCATCTTGACACATCGCTCAGAGATCGCTCAGCCTTTACTGGGCAATAATCCTGATAATGCCCTGCCCATGTTACAAAACTGGCAAGGTATCTTTGGCGATCGGCTCTATATTGGCATTCGCCGAGTCAAAGCCAGCGATGACAGGTTCAATGAAAGCGCCATCGTTCAAGCGGTCAAACTTGGCATTCCTATCGTTGCACATAATGATGTGCGCTTTATTCATGCAAGCCCCACCGAGACGAACGACAAAAACAACACCGTCAGCACAGATTTTGATGCGCATGAAGCTCGCGTCTGTATCGCCAATGGTTATACCTTGGCGGATGACAGACGCCCAAGAGAATATACCGAGCTTCAATATTTCAAAAGCCAAACGCAGATGACCGAGCTGTTTGCTGATCTGCCCCAAGCCATTGAAAATACGCGCCTGCTTGCCAGCCGATGCAATGTAACGATCACGCTTGGGATCAATGTTTTGCCTGATTTTCCCATCCCAGAGGGTGATACCATTGAGACTTTTTTTAAGAAAGTGTCCGCCGATGGCTTAAACAGACGCCTTGAGAAGCTCTATCCCGTTGAAGAAAGAGGTGACGATTGGGATCAAGTACGAAAACCTTATGATGAGCGTCTTGAGTATGAGCTTGGCATCATTCTTAAAATGGGTTTTCCTGGCTATTTTTTAATCGTGATGGACTTTATCCGCTGGGCGAAAGCCAATGGTGTGCCTGTCGGTCCTGGTCGTGGCTCAGGCGCAGGTTCTTTGGTTGCTTATGCGCTTAACATTACTGATCTTGACCCTTTGAGCTATGATTTGTTATTTGAGCGATTCTTAAATCCTGAGCGCGTCTCGATGCCTGACTTTGATATCGATTTTTGTATCGAAGGGCGTGACCGCGTGATCGACTACGTGGCACAGGCGTATGGTCGCCAAGCGGTCAGTCAGATCATCACTTTTGGTACGATGGCGGCGCGTGCTGTGGTTCGTGATGTCACGCGTGTTCAGGGTAAGCCTTTTGGCCTGGGTGATCGCATCTCAAAGATGATTCCAAAAACACCTGGCATTAAGCTTGAAGATGCCTTTGATCAAGAGCCGCAGCTCAAAGAGCTGCTCACCAATCCAGATGCGCCAGATCATGAGTTGGCACTTGAGATTTGGGAGATGGCCAAAAAACTTGAAGGACTGACGCGTAATGTCGGTAAGCACGCAGGCGGCGTACTCATCGCCCCGAATCGTATCAGTGACTTTTCGGCCATCTATTGTGATGGCGAAGGTCATCCTGTCAGCCAGTATGATAAGGACGATGTCGAGGCGGTCGGCTTGGTGAAATTTGACTTCTTAGGACTTCGAAATTTGACCGTACTTCAAGCCGCGGTCGATAACATCAATCAAACTCGCCAAGCCCAAGGTCAAGCGCCAATTGATTTAGAAACCTTACCGCTTGATGATGCCGATGTCTATACCTCAGTGCTCCAAGAAGCCAAAACCAGTGCTGTCTTTCAACTAGAAAGTAGCGGCATGAAAAAATACTTAGCGCAGCTTAAGCCCTCAAATATCGAAGATGTCATTGCGATGTGTGCTTTGTATCGACCTGGTCCGCTTGAGTCAGGTATGGTCTCTGACTTTATCGACAGAAAGCATGGCATCCAGGAAGTGGCTTACCCCCACCCTCAGTTTCAGCATGAGCTGCTACAGCCGCCGCTTGAATCGACCTACGGGGTGATCGTCTATCAAGAGCAAGTCATGCAGATCGCGCAGGTCTTGGCAGGTTATACCCTAGGCGGGGCGGATATGCTAAGACGCGCCATGGGTAAGAAAAAACCCGAAGAGATGGCCAAGCAGCGCAGTACTTTTGTTGATGGAGCGATAGGACAAAATATCGATGGCAGCTTAGCGGCGCAGATTTTTGATTTGGTTGAAAAATTTGCCGGCTATGGGTTTAATAAATCGCATTCGGCAGCCTATGGCGTGCTTGCTTATCAGACTGCTTATCTAAAGCATTATTATCCTGCTGAATTTATGGCAGCGGTCTTGACATCCGAAATGGATGATACCGACCAGGTGGTTTTTTTGCTGTCGGATTGTCGGGATAATTTTGGGCTAAATATTATTCCGCCCAGTGTCAATCACAGCCAGTGGAAATTTGTAGTCAGAGACGCCAAGACAATTGTCTATGGGCTGGGCGCTGTCAAGGGCGTGGGCGAAGAAGCGGTTAATAGTATTGTCGCTGCGCGCAAGGACGGTCCTTTTAAGGATTTATACGATTTTTGTAATCGCGTTGACATCAAAAAAGTGGGCAAGCGCTCATTAGAAGCACTCATCAAAGCAGGCTGTTTTGATATTTTGGCCGAAAACCTAAAACCGCATTATATCACCGATCAGTCAGATCAAAGCTACCAAATTCGCCGTGGCTTGTGGCGACAGCTCCCCGAAGCGATGGCGGCAGCTGACCAAAACCGCCAAAATCAACTGACCGGGACGATGGATTTATTTGCAGATGTTGATGATGCGCTGTTTGTCGCACCACCGCTTGAGGATGTCTACTGGCAGCCCCAAGATCGCTTACGCTATGAACAAGCCACACTTGGACTGTATTTGACAGGTCATCCTTTGGATGAGTATCGCAGCGAGCTACCCTTATATACCACCGTCAAGAGTGTCCTCGATCTAAAAGATACCGGCAAAGGCTTTGCATGGATTGCAGGCTTGATCTATGATGTGGCGTTTTTTGGGGAGCGCATTGTCGTGAAGCTTGACGATGGTAAAGGTCGCATTGAGATGAGCTGTTATGGCGAAACTTTTAATAAGTTTAAAGATGTTTTGACCGCAGGTAAACGCGTGCCCGACATTGATGAAGAGTACGAACCTTCATATACCAAAGGTGAGCGTGCAAATATGACCATCGCTAATATCGTCATCGCCAAAATCGGTGTCCGTGAAAGTGACGATGGTCGGATTTTTACTCGCCTACATCACATTGAATCCATCGAAACCGCACGGATTCGCCGACTTAAGGAAATCCATCTTAAGCTTGCTTGTGATGACACCCAAGCGCTTGCGGGGATTTTGAGCGTGATCAAAGAAAATAGCCCGCCGCCTGAAGTTATCAAACGGGGCTCCTACCCAAATTCAGAGCATGATGACGCTATGGATATCGGTCAAGTAGGCGATTTGTGCGTACCTTTATCACTGTATTTATATGATGAATGCAGTGTTGCACGTGTCCAAACCAATGACCGATTGCGACTATACCCCAGCGATCAAAACATCGCTCAATTAAAAAATCATCTCACTGATGATCATTTGGTGTTCCGTTAATGACTCATGCTTTACTCAAATCTTGGCTATCACGCATTCGTATCGTGATGATTGGCACCACCTTGCCTGCCAATATCGGCTCGGCGGCACGTGCGCTTCATACCATGGGATTGGATGATTTGGTGGTTGTCAATCCGCGTCTGCCGATTGATGACAGCAGTTATGCCAATGCCGCAGGCGCAGGCGCATTACTGGATAAAACTTGCATCACAAAAGACCTTAAAGATGCCATTGGTGATTGTATGCTCATTTTTGCAGCCAGTGCCCGCTCACGCCAAATGCCTAGACCTGTACTCACCCCAAGTATGGCAGCACAAGTTGCACTCAAGCAATTATCAAAGACTGATCCAACAAATGATTTAGCACCATCTTTGGCTGATACAGCGCAATCATCTGATGATTTTCTTAATGCCCTACCCAAAATTGCCATTTTATTTGGGCGTGAAGATCGAGGCTTGACCAATGAGGAGCTGTCATTGGCTGATTATCACATACAGATTCCCGCCAACCCAGACTATCCTGTGCTCAATGTCGCCAGTGCCATACAGGTCATCGCCGCTAACTTTTTTGATCAATTTGCCAGTACGCTGACATCATCCCCTCTTATCAGCACCAAGCAGACGCAAGGCGTGCAGCAAGAGAATCACTCGCTGCCCATACACATACGCACCGACTGGGATGAGCCTGCGATCACTCAAGCGCAGGCAGCCAGCCTTGAAGGCGCGCTCATCGCATTAATGCAGCGACTAAATCTTGCGCACGACGACGATCTTAAGCATCTACCAAACCGCTTATCTCGCTTGAATAGCCGCTTACAGCTCGACCAAAAAGAATACGCGTTAATTCGCGCACTGATCGCTAAGATTGATAAAAGCTTGCCTTAGCTTCGCGTGATTGCTCATAGTCAATCATATCAATATGCCAAGATTGACTTGATAAATTTCACATTGAGCGATATGATGACAGAAATTTTAGGAAAATCACATGCTAAAAAAACTATTTAAATTAAAAAATGCCATCCATGAGGATGTCAAAGCAGTGCTTGAGCGTGACCCTGCGGCGCGCAGTCAGATGGAAGTGCTCTTAACCTATCCAGGTATTCATGCGCGCATCATGCACCGAGGGGCACATCGCTTATGGAATTCTGACCATAAGTTTATGGCAAGAGCACTCTCTCATTTTAGTCGCTGCACGACAGGCATTGAGATCCACCCTGCCGCCAAGATCGGTAAGCGTTTTTTTATTGATCATGGCATGGGCGTAGTGATTGGTGAGACTGCTGAAATTGGTGATGATGTTACCTTATATCATGGCGTGACTTTGGGCGGTGTGTCTTGGGAAAAAGGCGCCAAACGCCATCCAACGCTTGGCAATAATGTCGTTGTTGGTGCAGGCGCTAAGATTTTGGGCGGCTTTAGTGTCGGTGATGACGCTAAGATCGGCTCAAACGCTGTTGTTGTCAAGCCAGTGCCGGCTGGTGCCACGATGGTCGGTAGCGCCGCTCGCATGGTCGTCAAAAACAAACAAGAACAAAAGCCCACCGAACATCAAGCCCAGTCCGAAGCACTCTTTAACGCCTATGGTCTAAAACCTGATTCCAAAGACCCTGTCGCATCGAGCATTGCTGCTTTATTGGCGCACATCCAAGAGCGCGATAAGCAAATCTGTGAGCTTACCGCCGCGGTCAAGAAATTGGATCCAAACTTCACTCCCAAAGGCATAAAATCACTGTGCAAGGATGATTTGGATGTCTTTGATGGCGAAGATTTAAAGCCTGACTATCACATTTGATATGAGCGATTTGATGACCAAGGCACCCCATCGCTGCGCTTGGTGCCTGTCCGATCCGATCTACATAGATTATCATGATCATGAGTGGGGTAAGCCTATATATGATGATCAGATGTTATTTGCTCAGCTTTGCTTAGAGTCGATGCAATCAGGCTTAAGCTGGATTACGATCTTAAAAAAACGCGATCATTATTATGATGCGTTTGATCAGTTTGACGCAAATAAAATCGCCAAATACGACCAAGCCAAGATCGAAGCATTGATGCAAAATACAGGCATCATCCGCCATCTTGGTAAAATCAGCGCCATCATCAATAACGCCAAAGCCTATCTTGCCATCACTGAGCATCAAAGTTTTAGTGACTATCTTTGGGGGATCGCGACGCCAGATGGCAAGCCTGTCATCAATCATCCCAAAACACTCACCGACATACCCACCCAAACCGACGCCTCGGTAAGATTAGCAAAAGCTCTAAAAAATCAAGGATTTAAGTTTATCGGTCCAACCACTTGCTATGCCTTTATGCAAGCAGTGGGTATGGTGAATGATCATGTGATCGATTGTGAGTTTCGCTAAAAAGCCTCCGTGAGATCGCAGAGGCTTTAGGATTTGGATTAATTGATTGGATCTTGTTTAGAAGTTTTGATTAAGCGTGCATGCTCAGCTTTGGACTCAAACAGCGCATTAAGTTTATCCATCTCAAAGCCATCAATTTGCACTGTACGATTTGGAAAGGGAATGTCAATGCCCGCTTCATCAAATGCATATTTGACCTGTTCAAGCAGCTCAGCATGTGTCATGAACCAATCATCGTTATTCGTCCATGCTCTGAGCATCAAATTCACAGAGCTGTCCGCCAAAGCCGTTACGATGACGCTTGGCTCTGGATCATCCAAAACATTGGGGTGAGCCTTGGCAAGTGCGACCATCACCTCCCTTGCAGCGCGAATGTCTGAACTATAACCAATACCCACTTCGACATCCACGCGGCGTGTTGGCAGGGATGAATAGTTGATACTGGCAGTGGTCATGATATCGCCATTAGGTATGATGATTTCGTGATTATTGGCGGTACGGATGCGTGTATTTACCAAGCTGATATCAAGCACCGTTCCAAGTTTACCACCGACTTCGACGACATCGCCACGACCAAACGGTCTAAAAATGACAATCAAAACACCTGCTGCTAAGTTTGATAACTGATCTTTTAGCGATACACCAATAGCAACGCCTGCTGCACCGAGCATAGCAACGAATGAGTTGGTGTTTACACCAAGCTTATTTAAAGATGCCAAAACCACCGCAACAAGCATGAGACCATATAATAAATTGCCCAAAAAGTTGGCGGCAGTATTATCCAGTCGGCTTTTTGCCATGACATGCTTGGCAATGCGCACCATGCGCTTACCAATCCACTTGCCCACAAAGAAAATGAGCAGCGCCAACACCAATCGACCTGATAAGTCAATCAGCAGATGAGTAAGTGTGTTAATATCTATTGGTATGCCCAAAAACTGCAAGGTGTCATTAGCACCATGCTCAAGCGTATCTTTGGTTATTTTTGCTGCATCAGCTGCGACTTCTTTGGCGGTTTCGGCAGCATCCGCGACCGCAAGGGTGGCATTTGCTAGTTCAGCATTCTCAGTGCTACTTTGACTCATGACTTCCCCATCACTGTGTTCTTCATAACCCAAAAGGCTTGTAAATACAAGCCTTTATTTGATAAAATGATATACTCTATTAGATAAACTTAGTAATTACCTTAAGCGGCAAATACTTCATCCCCAGTCCAATCGGAAGCCATGGCCAAAGTGGAACATAAGCTTCCGAAACCTTTGCTTCGATGGCCTTGACGATCACATCAGCGCCCTCATCTTCTTCCACCTCAAAAGGCAAATATTTGGCACCGATATTTAAATCCGTGCGCACATAACCTGGATAAATGGTGGAAACTGTAATCGGTAATTTTTCTTTGATCATATCAGCGCGAATGCCTTCAGCCAGTCTGGCAAGACCAGCTTTGGCAGCGGCATAAGTCGTCAAATGACGCGGCAAACCTCGCACCGCTGACATGCTAGAGATGACAACCAATTGCCCGCTGTTTTGGCTACGAAAAATCTGCATCGCTGCCTCACATTGAGCCATAGCAGCGATAAAGTTTGTTTCGGCGGTGGCGCGGTTAATGTTAAATCGGCCATGACCGATCACACGACTATCACCCACGCCCGCATTGACGATGATTTTATCAATTTGACCGATTTGTTCGGCAAATTCGCCAAAAACCTCAAAAATCTGTTCGTAATCAGTGACATCCAAGCGCTTAGTATGCACTGTGATGCCATAATCGCCCTCAAGCTCAGCTTTGATCGCCTCAAGTCTCTCTAGGCGGCGCGCGCAAATCGCCAAATCATAGCCCAAAAACGCAAACTTACGCGCCATCATCGCACCCAGTCCCGAGCTTGCCCCTGTGATCAGCACTGTCTTACCTGCGCCGATACCGCGAATGTCATTTAAGTCTTTAATTTTATTAAAACGGTTGGCAACAACACGACCAAATTTATCGGCTTTACTAAATAATTCTTCAAGTTTTTTCATGGAAATTACAACCAAGCTCATCTGCGTCATCAAAATGACTAAATCGCCTATTTTAACGCAACCGAGCTAAAAATCACAGCATTAATTATGTTTAGCTTAAATTTTCTGAAGACTCTTCAGTCATCACTCAAGGTCTGCCAAATTTAGCCAAAGCCTGACCCAACAGATCGCCAGTTTGCCCAATCAGATGTGCGACGCTACTGCCAAGCTGCTCAGCTAAGCCAATTTTCTCTGCCAAAGTCGGCTTGCTGCGCGAATGTAATAAATACGCTTCGTGTGTTTTTAGCTTATCAAGCAAATAGGCATCTGAAGTGCCAATCTCATCAATCAGCCCAAGCTCTAGAGCGTCTTCACCGAACCACACTTCGCCTGTCGCGACGCGCTCAAGATCCAACCGAGGACGATGTTTATTAATAAAACCTTTAAATAACTCATGAATGCGCTCAATGTCGGCTTGGTGCTTAGCGCGATCTTCGTCGTCGTTTTCCCCAAAAATCGTCACAGTACGCTTATATTCACCTGCTGTGAACTGCTCAAATTGCACATCGTGTTTTTTCAAAAATTCATGAAAATTAGGCAGCTGACTGATCACACCGATAGAGCCAATCACCGAAAAATCACTGGCAATGAGTTTATCGGCGGTACAAGCCATCATATAGCCACCACTGGCAGCGATCTTATCGACACAGATGGTGAGTTTTAATCCTGCTTCTTTGATGCGTACAAGCTGTGCGGCAGCCAAGCCATAAGCATGCACTTGACCACCGCCGCTTTCAAGACGCACCACCACTTCATCACCCTGATTAGCGACGCTGATGATGGCACTGATCTCTTCACGCAAGTGAGCGACAGCGCTTGCCTTAATATCACCGTCAAAATCAAGGACATAAATCGATTTTTGCTTTGTACGCTCATCGGTGGACTGCTCGCGTTTTTTATCTAATTTTTTAACATCTTTAAATAATTCGCACAGCTTATCTTTGAGCTTATGCGAGGCATCATCATGATCAGACTGAATGGTTTCGATTCTTTTTTTAGTATCTTTTTGAACTTTATTCAGATGGGTGATGCGTAGTTCAATGGGTTTTTTTGAAATATGTAACATAATTTTCCTTAAATATCTCAATCAATCAAAGCGTATTTGATGATAAATGGGGAAAAAATACCCAATTTAAACACCCAACACCACTTAATTACAAAAATCGCACAAACCAGCTAAGCCAGGATTGATCATCGCTCAATTAAGTGTCTTTTTTGATTTTATTTTTTAGACCCACACCGCGCAAGCGACCGCGTCCGTCCACATCACGCACGATGAGCGACCAAGTTTCATTGAGATACACTTCATCGCCCTTGACAGGCTCGGTCTTAAAATATTGCATCATAAATTCTTCGACGGTTTGATTTTTGGCTTCGGTTAATTTATTCACCAAATCTTCATCAACCCCAGCCAATGCCCCAACCGGTGGCGGTACGGTAAATACATCAAAGGCACTGGCGACAGGTCTTGGTAAGCGGCTTGATGAATTGGCGGCAAGTGAGCGCGTCGCCAAATTATAAAACGGCAAATCAGCAATGCGCGCATGGGGAGACAGCAGCCAATCGCCATAAAATTCGCTGTTTTTTTGATATTGGGTGGCAGAGTTATTAAAAATCTTGGCAATGCTCGGCGCATCATCACCGCGCATGGCATACCAAACCACATCGCCCATCTTTAAGATCGTATCTTCATTGACATTGACAAGCTTATCATGGCGCACCAACGCAAATAAAGACAAGGCTTGCGCATCAAATTTGGTAGAAATCGCTTGAGGATGGCGACCGATGGCAAACGCGCCCTGCTTGACTTCAAATTCGTATAATGTAATATTTGCCTGATCTCCCACCCAAATTTCGTGCTCAGCTTTTGGCTCGTTATTCGTTGGCACCCAAACACGAAATAAACGAGACATCAGCGGAATGGTCGCTCCTTGCACCAATAAGGATAAAATCACCACGCCAAAAGTAATATTAAAAGCCAAGTCAGCGCCAGGTACCGCCATCGTCACTGGGATGATTGCAAGCGTAATCGGCACCGCTCCGCGCAAGCCCACCCAAGAAATAAAACTGATCTCACGCATGCCAAAACGAAACGGTAATAATGAGCTAAATACTGCGATCGGACGCGCCACAAATAATAAAAAGATAAAGATCAGCAGTGAATAATGAATTACTTCTAAGATGCTTGAGGGCTGCACCAACAAACCAAGCACCACAAATAGCACCGCTTGCGACAGCCAAGCAAAACTGTCCATCACGCGCAGCACATGCTCTGTGGCGCGCACTTTGGTATTACCGATCACCACGCCTGCCAAATACACCGCCAAAAATCCAGAACCGCCCAAAAGGTTTGTCATACCAAAGACGATCAAACCAGCAGATAAAATCAAAATGGCGTACATGCCATCTGCCAAGTGGACTTTTGGCAGCATCTTGGATAATGCCCAACCTGCCAACAGCCCAAGCACCAAACCAATGCCAATTTGACTGATGAGCATAAAGATGATATCGCCAATGCCCTGACTGGTCGGATCAAGATTTAAGGCGATCATCGCCGTGACTAATAAAATCGCCAATGGATCGTTCGCGCCTGATTCAATCTCAAGCGTGGCTTGGACACGGTCGTTGAGCTTGACGCCGCCGTTTCGCAACAGACTAAATACTGCCGCTGCATCGGTCGAACCCACAATGGCAGCCATCAATACGCCCAGCCGCCAATCCACATCCAAAAGCCAAGTCGCAAAAATGCCTGTCACCAACACCGTCGCTAATACGCCCCAGCTTGCCAAAGTGACCGCAGGCTTAAGCCCCACGCGAAACGAGCGCATCGAAGTACGCAGACCGCCATCTAACAAGATACACGCAAGCGCCGCCTGACCGATGAAGTTTGCCAAATTATATTCAGCAAATTCAATCCCCAAAATACCTTCTTCGCCCGCCAACATGCCCACGCCCAAAAAAAACAACAGCAAAGGCACGCCCAAACGCGCTGACAGCGTGCTCGTCATGATACTGGCAAATATCAATAATGAAGCAACGACATATAAAATATTTAAGGTGACCATCGATAATTTACAATCCTAACTAAGGCGACTCATTTACCGCAAATACAACAAGTTTCAATATCAGTGATTGGCTTAAATTTTAAATCCATTCAAACTTGCGCCATCAAATTACTCAAATCCTATCATAGCTACCCGTCAGATGCCATAAAAAATCTTGAAAAAATTGCCATTTTTTATGCAAAATATAAATGGTTAAGATTTGAAAATTTGATAAGTAATAAATTTTTACTGTATTTTTATTCTATATAAGTGGACTGTATGAGCAGATAAAAACATGCTTGCTTTTTTTATCGCTCACTTCATCAATCAACCTAACACAGTAAAGCCAATCATCACTAAAATCAGTCAAAACCGCTTCCAAAAACAATAAATTTTCTTGCGGCAATACTTGCACGAAAGCCAATTAAAAGGCATAATGTAGCGTTTTAAACTCTTATTAATTTAACATTTTTCGCAACCGTATGAATGCGGTAGCACTGTTTTTAGGGCAAAATTATGATGCGTAGCACATACTGCGGTCAGGTGACCGAAGAGCTGATTGACCAAACCATTACCATTGCAGGCTGGGTACATCGTCGCCGCGACCATGGCGGGGTGATCTTCTTGGATATGCGTGACCGTGAAGGCTTGCTGCAAGTGGTGATCGATCCTGATACGCCTGAAGCTTTTGCTACCGCCGATGCCGCTCGCTCAGAATATTTGCTGAAGATTACAGGACGCGTGCGCCGCCGCTATGAAGGCACCGAAAATCCGAACATGGTCAGCGGTCAGGTTGAGCTGCTCGGTAAAGAAATTGAACTGATTGCCAAAGCGGACACGCCGCCATTTCCACTGAACGACGATAACATCACCGTCTCAGAAGAGCTTCGCTTAAAGTATCGTTTCTTAGATATGCGCCGCCCTGAGATGCAAGAGCGTATGAAATTCCGCGCCAAAGCCACTTCAACCATTCGCCGCTATTTGGACGATCATGGATTTTTGGATGTCGAAACACCCGTATTGACGCGCGCAACACCTGAAGGTGCGCGTGACTATTTGGTGCCATCGCGTACGCGTCAAGGCAACTTCTTCGCCCTACCCCAATCACCACAGCTATTTAAGCAGCTGTTGATGGTGGCAGGTTTTGATCGCTACTACCAAATCGCCAAATGCTTCCGCGATGAAGATTTACGCGCTGACCGTCAGCCTGAATTTACCCAAGTGGATATTGAAACATCATTTTTATCAGATGAAGAAATCATGGACATCGCCGAAGGCTTGACCAAAGATTTGTTCAAAACCATGCTTGATGTTGAGTTTGATACTTTCCCGCGCATGACCTATGCAGATGCCATGCGTGACTATGCCTCGGATAAGCCAGATTTGCGTATTCCTTTGAAACTTGTCGATGTCGCTGATATCATGCAAGATGTTGAATTTAAAGTATTTTCAGGACCAGCACAAGACCCTAAAGGTCGCGTCGTGGCACTGCGCATTCCTGGTGGCGGCGAGATGAGCCGTAAGCAAATTGATGAATACACCAAATTTGTCGGCATCTATGGTGCGCGTGGATTGGCATATATCAAGGTCAATGATGCCACCAACATCAATAACGGCGTCGATAAAGATTCTGGTCTGCAATCCCCTATCATCAAAAACATGACCGACGAGGTCTTGGTTGAGCTGATTAAGCGTACCGATGCCCAAACTGGCGATATCATTTTCTTTGGTGCCGATAAAGCCAAAATCGTCAATGACGCTATGGGCGCGCTGCGTGTCAAGATCGGTACTGATCTAAACTTATTTACCTGTGAGTGGGCGCCACTTTGGGTCGTTGATTTCCCAATGTTTGAAGAAACCGACGATGGTAAATGGACATCTGTTCACCATCCTTTCACACGCCCTAAAGGGTCGGTTGAAGAGCTGAAACAAAATCCTGAAACCGCTCTATCCATCGCTTATGATATGGTGCTAAATGGGACGGAAATTGGCGGTGGCTCACTGCGTATTAATACAGTCGAGATGCAAGAGGCGGTCTTCGATGCGCTAGGTATCTCAAAAGAAGAAGCTGAGCTTAAATTTAAATTCTTGATGGATGCACTGCGTTTTGGTGCGCCGCCGCATGGTGGCTTGGCATTTGGTTTGGATCGCCTGATCATGCTGATGGTCGGCGCAAGCTCAATCCGTGATGTCATCGCTTTCCCAAAAACTAAAACTGCTGACTGCCCATTGACCGAAGCACCTGCCGAAGTGGATAATCGCCAATTGCGCGATTTGGGCATTCGCATTCGCGAAAAACAAAAAGCAGAATAATCAGTGCTTGGCTTTTTAAGATATGTACCGCTGTCAGTCCTGCGTGGATTGGCAGCGTGTGCGTCTTATATTGCCTATCATTGTCAGCTTAGCATTTATCGCAGTATCCAAGCCAATTTAATCTTGGTTCACCCTCAGATGCCGGACAAGCAGCGGCAAAAACTGACCAAACAAATTCTCAAAAACCAGCTCATCAGCACGGTAGATAGCTTTAAAACTTGGGCAATGCCGCCAAAGTGGTCTGTGAGACAAATTAAACAAGTCCATCATGAAGACATTTTAACCAAAGCCCTTGCCAATCCCAATGGCATGCTTGCAATCGTGCCTCATATTGGGACTTGGGAGATGATGAATGCTTGGTTAAATACGTTTGGCTCTCCAACCATCATGTATAAGCCCATGAAAAATGCGGCGGTAGATCGCTTTGTTTTACAAGGGCGCGAACGGCTTAATGCCAGTCTGGTGCCTACGGATGCCAGCGGTGTTAAGGCAATTTTTAAAACACTCAAAGAAGGTGGCTTTAGTATCATATTGCCCGATCATGTGCCTGATGTGTCAGGTGGTGAGATCGTCCCCTTTTTTGGGATTGAGACCATCACCAGTACGCTAGCCCCAAAGCTTGCCGCAAAAACTGGCTGTGCTTTGGTTGGTTTAAGCTGTATAAAACGTGAGCATGGCGATGGTTTTGAAGTGTTTTGTTATGAGCTAAACGATGAGCGCCTGTATTCAAAGGACACCAAAATTGCAACCGCAGCCCTCAACCGAGCGATGGAGCAAATGATTTATCCGCATTTTTTGCATTATATGTGGGGCTATCGTCGGTTCAAACACACACCACTGGCAAATAATCCTTATTTACTTAATAAAGATGAGCTAAAAAATATCGCCATCGAGCTTCAAGCTGCACCTAAGGATAGTTATGAGTGACACAAATTATATCATCTGTATGAAATGGGGTACCAAATACGGTGCTGAATATGTTAATCGCTTGTATAATATGGTCAAGCGCAATATGACTTTGCCATTTACCATGGTTTGCCTGACTGACGATGCGACTGGCATTCGAGAAGAAGTCGTCTGCCACCCCATTCCAGAGCTGAACTTACCGAGCAATACCCCAGAGCGCGGCTGGAAAAAACTTACCACCTTTAAGCCTGATTTATATGGGCTAAAAGGTACGGCACTGTTTTTGGATATTGATATCGTTATCATTGATAATATTGATGCTTTTTTTACTCATAAAGCCGAACATGACGACAGTGTCATGATCATCCGTGACTGGAAAAAGCCTTGGCGCATGGTAGGTAACAGTTCGGTGTATCGTTTCAAAGTGGGGTATAACACATATCCACATTTGCTTGAATACTTCGAGCAAAATTTTGAAAAAATCCGCAAAGAAGTTCGCCACGAACAGGCATTTTTGTCAAATTATCTGAGAGAGCATCATCATTTGGAATATTGGGATCCATCTTGGTGCGTCAGCTTTAAATACCACTGCCTACAAAAAATTCCTTTGGCATATTTTGTACCACCAAAAAAACCTGCCAATGCCAAAATTGTGATCTTCCATGGGGAGATTAACCCACCTGATGCCATCACGGGTGGTGGCGGCAAATGGTATCGGCATGTGCTGCCTAGCGACTGGATCAAAGAAGCGTGGCAATGAGGCATCAATACGGTGGCTGGCGCATTGACGCCTCAATCATCCAACCTTATTTGGCAAGCTTACGCACTTCGGTAATGGTCTTGCCGCCCAATCCATAATTATCCATATCAACTTCATCGATGACGACGACAGTAGTGGCAGGATTTTTATTCAAAACGCGCGCAAGCAGTTCGGTCACGCCTTCGATGATCTGCTGCTTTTGCTCAGTAGTGGGTGCTTCGCTGCCCCCTGTGACTTTGACATTGACATACGGCATATCGCCCTCCTGTGTTGATGTTGTTCAAGAATAAAGTTTTTGATTAAGAATTTAATGCATTTGAAATCCTACAGCTAACCGTTTTTCCAAGCAATGAGCGCACCCAAGCTCAGCGCACAGGCTGCTAAGACTAGCGAAGCTTGAAAATCATGTGTCCACTGATAAAGTTTTGCTGAAATTAGCGGACCAATGATCTGTCCTGCGCTGTATGAGACCGTCACAATGGCGATGAGATTTTTACCGCTGTCCTTAGCCAGCTGCTGTGCGATCGGCATCACCAAAGTGACCGTACCCATAAACCCACCTCCAACAAGCACAGCGCTTAGCACATATCCCCAAGTATTAGGCAAAATTAAAGGCAGGGTCACGCCCAGCGCTTGCATCGCCATATTCAAAGTCAGACTTGCGCGACTACCTAAACGCTGACGCAATAGATACCAAATAAAACAAGACGGGATCACACTCAAGCCAAATGCCGCCCAAATATGACCAATATTAGCCTTAGGCAGCGCCATTTGAACCAGCAGTGGCAGATAAGTGGCTGTGACGATATAACCAAATCCTGCCAATCCATACACCCCAATCAAGGCATTGGCGCTGATGGGCGTATCTGGCTGCTGGGCTGCGGCTTGATCTGCCTGCCCAAAGCGCCTGTCAAAAAATAGCCCATGTAAGACGCTCATCATCACCAAAACTGCCACTGCACCCAGCATCAGCCACATCATCGGTGAGCACCATCCTTGACCGACCGCCCAAACCACGCTTTCCGCCGATAGCGCAATGCCCAAGCCCACACCAGCATACATCATGGGCGCAGCTTGCGGCAGATGACGCTGCCCCAAAAGCCACATCGAAGTTGATACGATCCCCAGCGCGCTGAGCACACCAGCCAACAGACGCACAAAAATAATACCAAAGCTTGACTGCACAAAATATAAAGCCGCCAAGCCAATCGCTGTGCCAAGCAACGCAACAAATGCCATTTGGTGCGCTTTGGACGGCTTAATCCGCACCGCCATCAAAGCCCCGATCAAATAACCCACATAATTTGCCGAAGCTGCCAAGCTGCCCTGCTCAATGCTTAAAATTCGCTCACTCACCATATACGGATATAAAGCGGTATAAGCAAAACGCCCAAAACCCATCACGACAGCAAGCACGAATGCTGCTTCAATGCCATTTTTGAGTGCTTGACGAGAGATCATAACAATAATTTATATGAAATGTAAACTCATTGTATTTCATCAATAATAAACATACAAATCATTTTCATCATTTTTTAAATTTATAATTAGATGATATTGACTTGTCGCTAAGTTTAATTGATGATTTATAAAAAAGTCGCGTAATTAAAGATATTTAAAATAAAAAACCTTCTGCAAAGCAAAAGGTTTTTTATTTGGTTAAATCTGCCGATAAACTTCCTCAAAAGGCACACGAAAACGCTCACCCCAAACCCCTTTTTCGGTGCGGTAGCCACATGAGATGATCATATTGACTTCGGCATCTTCGGGTAAATTGAGTAAATTATTAACCATTTTACTGTCAAAGCCTTCCATCGGACAAGTATCAGCCCCTGCTGCACTCATGGCAAGCATGAAAGTTTGGGCAGCCAAGGCACAGCTTTTATGCACCATGATCCGCACATCGGTAGCAGAGACACGGTCATATACAGGCTTGAATTTTTGGATGGCTGAAAATGCTGCGCTGCGCAAACTTGGCACGCCAAATGTCTTTCGATAAATCGTTGGCATCAGCACGCCATAATATTTCTCCATGCGCTTAATGCGCGATGCTTGACGCTCAGGCGGACTATAGGTCTTGATATTATTTCGCTCAAAAGACAGTACCGATTTGGCTCTTTGGGCATATTTATCTTGGCGCGTCACAAAAACGACCATTTGGGCGGCACTGGTAGCCGCTTGCTGTGACAGGCAAGCTTTGGCAAGCTTTTTGAGCATATCGGCATCAGTAATGTGATAAAATTCGTACAGCTGCATATTTGAGCTACTGGGCGACAGCTGCGCAAGCTTTAGGCAATCGACCACCAATGCTGGGTCTAGCACCCGACTTGAATCATAATCTCGCACCGCACGGCGATGATCAACAACGGCTTTAAAATCCATATACCACCCATTGAGTTGTGAGTAAATTAACGCTTAAACATATCCGCTTGGCGATTTTTCTTAACATATTCAATCATGCAATCGCGCAGTAGCTGACTTGCAGTACGATTATTATCTCGCGCCGCTTGCTTGAACTGCTCGACCAAATGCTTGTCTACGCGCATGTTAAAAGTGGTCTGCTCGCTTTGTTTCATGAAAATCTCCAAGGCTTTGATTATAAAAGAGTTAAATCGCACAATTTAGCATAATTGCCTTCATTTTGCAATGACTGGGGCTATACACCATCTATATGAGCCATAAAAATATGAGTCATAAAAAAATCGCCCCCAATCAGTGGAGCGATTTATGGAACCAATCAAAAATCAGAGTCTAAACTGCGGTAATAACGCAGGTATGCCTGGGAACATACCAACGGCAGCCATGACAGAGCAAAGCACGATAAATCCTACCAATGGGATGACCACTCGACCTGATAAACCAAGCTCGACGCTGCGCTGCTTGTCCCCAATCAAACCCAAATTATCCAGCATCATTGTCAATGACCAGCCAAAGACTGGATTCACCAGTGCAGACGCAAATACTACAATCGCCGCCGACTGCGTGGTCTTACCCTTACGCGTCATCTCCATGCCTGCTTCAAGTAGCGGCACGAACACCGCAACAATCAGCGCAACTGACAACACAGGCTGCCAAATTGCCAAATCCATCGGATAACCCCAAATACTCGCAACGATACAAAAAACTGCGGTCAATACAGCGCCAGCAGGAATCGGACGCTTGGCGATCGCCGCAGGTACAATATAAGTCCCCCATGATGACGCAAAGTTTGCACCACCTAGGATCGAGCCTGCTGCTTGACGAGTGGCAGCGCTGATCATGGTATCGTCGATATTCATGTGCGTGCGCTCAGTATTGGGTGGATAGCTGATTTTTTGAAATACTTGATGACCCAAAAAGTCAGGCGACCACATCGCAACAGCAAGCACCGCAAAAGGGAACACTACGATGAACGCTTTTAAGTCTGGCAATCCCATCGTCCAGCCAGTGTCCTCGCCCCACCAGTACATTGGGTTTAGCGGCGGCAATCCAGGCTCAGTCTTAAACTCAAATGGCGCACCTAAAGCAAATGCAATCAACCCAGCCAAGGCACAGCCAATCGGTACAGCCAGCCATCTTTTTTGCCAATGCTCAAGCAAGGCATACATCACAATCGTTGCAATGATGATGATAAATGCCAAATGCGGCAGTCCAATTGACTCAGACCACGCCATCATGTTTTTGACTTGAGCGGTCAATCCCACAAAGCCCAAATACAGCAAAAGCCCCCCAGCCACACCGTTACTGGTCAGCTTAGCAAGCAATGAGCCGCCCTTAAATAATCCAAGTAATATTCCAAATACACCAATCAAAAGACCAAAAGCCAATGGATGACCACCTGCTGCCACCACCAGTGGAATCAGCGGAATCAAGGGTCCATGTGTTCCAGCCAAATTCGCTGTCGGCAATAAAAATCCCGACAACAGCAGCACAAATACCGCCGCAATCAACATCTCATAACGCACGTTTTCCAAAACAAACGCCTCGCCAAGCCCTAACGGCGCAGCAAATGCAGCCGCCATCGCGCCCACCATCACAATCTTACCGATGGTACCTGCCATCGCAGGGATGGTGTCTTCTAATTCAAAGCGGTAATCACGAAAAGGTAGGTTTGCACGCCAGCGACGCGGTTTCATGATTTGTAATTCGTGCTTGAGATAATCATCACGCGTCTCAAAACTTGAGCTAGGACGATGCAGTTCGCGGTATGATTTGTTTAAGATATCATCATCGGTGACCGGATTTGAATCACTCACAATATTCTCCTTATTATTGCTATTGATTAAATTCGTCTGCTGCTGCAGTTCTTTGGTCTTATTCTAAATTGATCGCGTGGGATTATAGCTTGCTTTAATATTTCTGTCATGTATTATTTTATGAATTTTATAACTTTAAAAGAAAAACTGATGTATTTTGCAAAAATGGCATAAAGTGTAGTTATCATTGGTATTAAGCGGCATGTTTATGCAAATTTTGTATAATTATATAGACAATTTAAATTATCATGTCAGCCATTCAAGGATTTGGCTGCTTAGTTTTGCCAAATTATGATAAAATACACATTATTTTTAGTATCATAAATTATGACTCAAGTCACCTATCCATGCCCAATCTGTCAGACGCCGACCACATGGTCTGACAACCCAAACCGCCCATTTTGTTCAAAGCGCTGTAAGCTCATTGATTTGGGTGCGTGGGCATCTGATGAGTATTCAATTACAGGCGACGAGCTGTCATTGCCTGAGCATGATGAATCATCAGAATATTAAATTCATCTTTAAATTAAAGACATTAAGGACGCTTCATGAACAGTCACATCATGCCCACCTATGCCCGCCAGCCCATCAGCTTTGTGCGTGGCGAAGGCTCATACCTATACACTGAAGATGGTACGGCTTATTTGGATGCCTTGACCGGCATTGCCGTATGCGGTCTTGGGCACTGCCACCCTGCCATCACTCAAGCCATCACAGAGCAGGCTTCTAGTTTGGTGCATACCAGCAACCTATTTGGCATTGACTGGCAAGAAAAGGCGGCAGATAAGCTGTGCCAAGCTGCCGGCATGCAGCAGGTGTTTTTTGCCAATTCCGGTGCTGAAGCCAATGAATGCGCCTTAAAGATCGCTCGTCTTTATGCGCACAATCAAGGTAAAGCCAAGCCTAAAGTCATTGTGATGGAAAACTCATTTCATGGGCGTACGCTTTTGACAGTCTCTGCTACCGCCAATCCTAAGGCGCGTGCTGGCTTTTATACACTTGATGATGAATTTGTGCGCGTGCCTTTTGGGGAGGCTGATGCAGTGGCGGCACTGTCTGGCGATCCAGACATCTGTGCGGTGCTCGTTGAGCCGATTCAGGGTGAAGGCGGCTTACACACACCCCCTGATGATTATTTAGAAAAACTGTCAAAAATTTGCAACGACAACAACTGGCTTTTGATGCTCGATGAGGTTCAAACGGGCAATGGTCGCACGGGCAAATATTTTGCTTATCAATATTCAAGCATCACACCTGATGTGCTGACTACCGCCAAAGGCTTGGGTAACGGCTTTCCGATTGGTGCTTGTATGGTTAACAATAAAGCCGTTGGGCTATTTGGTGCAGGCTCGCATGGCTCAACCTATGGCGGTACGCCGCTTGGCAGCCGCGTAGTATGCGCCGTTTATGACGTGCTTGATGAGGTGATCATGGATAATGCACGCACCCAAGGCGATACCATTCGCGCGCATATTGTGGATAAATTTGGCGCACAAGGGGTCAGCGCACGAGGACGCGGGATGATGATTGGCTTTGCCATGCCAAAAGAGATCGATCTCACCGAGGCTGTCAATATCGCTCGCGATCAGCACCACTTGATCATCAATGTCACAGGCGGCAATGTCATTCGTTTGTTACCAGCATTGAATTTATCAAAACAAGATACCGCTTTGCTCATTGATAAAATGACTGATTTTTTGGCGGGGTTATTCAATCAATCTTATTGAAGTTTGAATATGAGTGATGCCATGCCAAACATCCAAACCATCCAAAGTTACCCAATGACAAACTCAGCCGACGATACGCCCAGCATTTTATTTGACGTGCCTGCCAGCCGCCTAAACTACGCTCAGCAGCAGCGCATCACAAGGCTGTGTATCCGCTGTGCGCTCCTGCTGATGCAATATGGCGCAGAATCGGTCGTGGTGGTCGATTTGACCAAGCGGCTTGGGGTAGCGCTTGGAATTGATGGCGTGGAGTGTGGTTTGTCCTTTAATGCAGTCACACTGACCACTTTATATCAAGGTCGCTGCATTACAACGGTTAGAAACACCATTCATCAAGGCATCAATGTCAGCATTTTGGTTCAAATTCAGCAGATCATCCTAAAAGCCGAGCTAGATCAGCACAGTCGGCAAGCGCCGCCATCACCCGATGCACAAGACGCGCTGATTGATGGCATTGAGCAAGATTTTGACCACATGAATCGCACCAGTTATCCAAATAACTTGATGTCATTTTTTGTGGGTCTGTCTTGTGCAAGCTTCGCTTACTTAAATGGCGGTACGCTGATGATGTCATTGATCACTTTGATTGCAAGTTTTGTGGCAATGCGTATGCGTGTTTATCTTTTAGCGAAGCATTTTAATCCATTTGTTGTAGTGATTATCACAGCTTTTACGGCAACTTTATTGGCGGCATCGGCATATTTTTTGGATTTGGGCGTCAATGCTGATATTGCTGTTGCAGCCAGTGTCTTACTGCTGGTTCCTGGCTTTCCCATCATTAATGCCTTATCGGATATTCTAAAAGGCTATATGAACATGGGTGTGGGTCGATGGATGTTTGCCACCATGCTCACCTTGTCGGCTTGTGTGGGGATTGTGATTACTTTAATTTTTCTTCAGATTCCACACTGGGGGCTGTGATGGATTGGCTTGAAATTCTCCAAAAAATCCTGCTATCTTGCATTATCACAGTAGGCTGGTGCTTGATGTTCACGCTACCTAAGCGCTACATCATTCACTGCATCATGGTGACGGCGCTTGGCTTTGGTCTTAAGCAAATCATGGTCGCCTTTGGGGTGCATTTGGCGGTCTCGACTTTTTTTGGGGCGATGGCAGGCAGCTTTTTGGGCGTGCATTTTGCACAGCGCTATGGTCTGCCGCCCAAAGCTCTGATCGTGCCTAGCCTGATCTGTATGATGCCAGGGATCGCCGCCTATAAGGCAATGGTCAGCATGGTACAAATCGGCTATTTTGGGTTTAGTATGGATCTATTTATTGTCATGATGAGCCACTTTTTTGATGCGATCTTTGTCATTTCAGCGTTAGTATTGGGATTGTCCATTCCTGGCATTTTATTTTATCGTCGTAAGCCGATTGTCTGATGTATTTTTATGATAATTAAGCTGTGATTAAAGATGGATTATATTGATAACACAAAAAATCCTGCAATCATGCAGGATTTTTTTTGTCTTATAATTACCAAGCCTGTGCCAAAGCAGATAAGGTGCCTTTTAGCATGGCCGATACGGTGCTGCTACAAGTACCGATGCCTGAATAGATTTGTCCATCTACCGACAGTTGAATATAAGCAGCAGCAGCGGCATCCGTTTGATTATCAGTATCTCCATCCTTGCGAGCTGCTTTATCGATGGCATGCTCAGCATAGTTGGTGACATGAATTTGCTTACCTGTGGACTTGACCAACCCATCAATGAAGGCGGATAAGGCGCCATTACCTTGACCAATCACTTCGAACACCTCTTCAGGCGCAGCCACTTGACCTTGGAAGCTGACATCGCCGCCTTTATTACTGATGGTGTAGTCACTTAGGCGGAATTTGTCTTGTTCAAGATACGCTTGGGTAAAAATTTCAAGCAATTCATCGGTTTTTAGCTCGCGTGCCATGCTTTCTGCTTGAGCCTGCACCACGCGGGCAAAGTCAATTTGTGTCCAGCGTGGCAAATTAAAGCCATAGTGCCGCTGCAAGATATAGGCAGCCCCGCCCTTGCCCGACTGGCTATTAATCCGCACCACATCTTGATAGCCGCGACCGATGTGCATCGGATCGATGGGCAGATATGCCACATCCCAATGCTGCTCAGTCTCAGGATGTTTTTCGTTATAATCCAAGGATTTTTTGATGGCGTCTTGATGTGAGCCGCTAAATGCAGTAAAGACCAATTCGCCGACATAAGGATGGCGCGGATGTACTGGCAAATTATTACACTCACTGACGATTTGCACAATTTCACTGACCTGACTAAAATCAAGCTCAGGATCGATACCTTGGGTGTACAGATTCATCGCCATGACCAAAATATCCATATTACCCGTGCGCTCGCCATTACCCAGTAGCGTGCCTTCGATGCGATCCGCGCCTGCCATCATGCCCATCTCAGAGGCAGCCACCGCACAGCCGCGATCGTTGTGCGTGTGTAGGCTGATGATCACATGGGGGCGTGCTTTGAGATGTCGGCAAAAATATTCCACTTGGTCAGCATAGATATTTGGCGTCGATGCCTCGACAGTGGCAGGTAGGTTTAAAATCACCTCTTGCCCATTTTCAGGCTGCCAGACTTCACAGACAGCGTCACACACTTCCACCGCGTAATCGGTCTCGGTTTGGCTAAAGCTTTCTGGCGAATACTGAAACACCCACTGTGTGTCTGGATAATTTTTCGCCTTATCGCGCAGCATGGTCGCCCCATCGATGGCGATTTGTTTGATTTGCTGCTTATCCATTTGATAGACTTTATCGCGCTGAACTTTTGAGGTAGAATTATAAACATGCACAATCGCGCGGCGCGCACCCTGCAGCGCTTCAAAAGTACGGTCAATCAAATGCTCTCGCGCCTGCACTAATACCTGCAAGGTCACATCATCAGGCACATGACCTTCTTCAATCAAGCGACGCGTAAAATCAAACTCAACTTGCGCCGCTGAAGGAAAACCAATCTCAATCTCTTTAAAGCCAATATCCACAAGCAATTTAAAGAATTTTAATTTTTGTTCGATATTCATCGGATCGATCAAGGCTTGGTTGCCATCGCGCAGATCAACACTTGCCCAAATCGGGGCTTTGGTGATGGTCTTATCAGGCCAAGTGCGGTTTTCAAGCTTAGGCGCAAATGCAAATGGCTGATATTTATTAAAATCAAATGCCGGATTTTTTGGGGTAATGTGTGGCATAAAAGCTCCAAAAAGTGAATTGAGTTTTAAATATTAAATGTTTTAATGGCTAAATTTTATCAAAGAAAGTATAGCAATTTTTACTTATTTTTGCACTCATTTGCGGATATTTTAGATGATTGTACTAAATATATGATAATATATAGTAAAAATAACCATAATTTAGGATAATTTGAATGAGTACTCCCAACGAACAAGTCATCTTAGATACAACTGACCAAAAAATACTGCGCATACTCACCACCAATGCCCGAGTATCCATCGCAGAAATCAGCGAACAGATTAATCTGTCTGCCACACCCACCATCCGCCGCATCAAGCGACTTGAAGATGCCGGCGTCATCACAGGGTATCACGCCGCCACAAATCCTGATGCGCTTGGCTATTCTTTGTCGGTCTATGTGGCGGTGAGTATGGATAAGCACACCGCCGAGCGCTTTTGCGAATTTGAAAACCAAATTCAAAACTTTGATGAAGTGGTCAGTTGTAGCGTCGTCACAGGGCGCAGCGAAGATTATTTGCTCAAAGTATTGGTCAAAGACATGCGCCATTATGAAGAATTTTTGCTACATCGGCTAAGTAAGATTGACGGTGTCAGCCAGCTGCACACCAGTTTTGTGCTGCGAGAAGTGTTGAATCGCTCAGCCGTTTAATATGATCTAAATTTAAATCAATTATCCTTAGTGTACCATCTCAATGATGCGGTGGCATATCGCGCTTTGGACAGATCCATCATGGCTAATTATCATCATAGATGTATGATAAGTTTGATTGATGTGCCTAAGTAGCTTGAGCAGCTGAGCGATGGCGATACGGTCTAACATCGCTGTCGGCTCATCTAAGATCAGCAGCGAAGGCTTGGCAAGTAATGCACGCACCAGGCACACACGCTGACACTCGCCCCCCGATAGCTGATCGGGATAGCGCTTTAGTATCTGTTTTGGCAGCTGACATTGTCCCAACAGCTCATCAATCATCTGCCTTGCCTGATCATGATCGGCTAAGATCGCTTCATTGAGGCTTTGCTCGATGGTTAGGTTTGGATTTAGGCTTGCGCGTGCATCTTGCATGACCATCTGAACACGCCTGCGAGCCTGCCTAAGCGCACGCCCTGATAGCTGATACAAGGTTTTACCCTCAATACTCATATCACCTTGGACAACCAAATCACTATCTAAGCGCGTGATCGCTTTTGCCAGTGTTGTCTTGCCGACGCCTGAGCGCCCCATGATACCAACAATCTCACCTTGATGGATGCATAGGCTAAAATTTTGGATCACTGGCTGTTGGCGCACCCACCAAAATGTGCGATATCCCACACTCACATCACAAAGCCTAAGTACGGCGCGCTCACTGCTGATTGGGATAGGTTCACCATAATCAGCCTCGAGTAGCCGAAGCGCGATGGGCATTTGTAGCACATCTTGAGCTGCCCCAAACTCATGGTGCGCGCCTTGATCATCATAATCCATGGCAAGCAGCCAATCGCAGCGGTGCTCAATACTGCCTAAATCATGGCTGATCAAGATGAGCGCGATGGATCTGTCTTGACATAACTGGGTCAATAACGCCAAAATTTCATCTGTTAAGTCAGCATCCAGCGCCCCTGTCGGCTCATCAGCAATGATCAGCTTAGGCGACATCGCCAATACCAAAGCGATGCTAATCCGCCGCGCCTCACCGCCTGATAACTGATGCGGATAACGCCCTAAAAATGATGCTGGATTTGGCAGATGGACTTGTTCAAGCAGCTCAAGCATCACAGATTTGCGCGATTTTTTGGGGGTATTAAGCCGACTTAAGACAACATCAAAGTGTTTGGCGATCGTATGAATTGGGTTAAATGCCGCTTTGGGTTCCTGAAAAATATAGCCAATCCCTTGACCTCGAATGGGCAAAAAGGCTGTTTCATCACCTTGTTTAGATAGCAAAATTGGCTGATCTTCTAAGGCGGCAAACCTTGCCTTAGCTTGAAATTCAGGCGACAGCAGCCCTAGTAGCGACAGCATGACAGAGCTTTTGCCGACGCCTGAACGACCGACGACGCCCAAGATTTCGCCAGCCGACAGCGTCACTGTCAAGCCACAGATCAGCACACGATCGCCTAAGCTTAAGTGATAATCTTGAAGCGCCAAAATAGGCAGATTATTTGGGTTTTGCTCATCTGGCAAGTGCATTTCTTAAGCCTTCCCCAATGAAAATCAATAGCGACAAAACCACTGCCAAAGCGACAAAACCTGACAAAACCAAATGTGGCGCATCCAGATGGTTTTTACCTTGTGCCAAAAGCTCGCCAAGGCTTGCTGAGCCCATCGGCAATCCCAATCCCAAAAAATCAAGGGTGGTTAGGGCAGAAATATTAGCCACCATCACAAAAGGCAGTTGTGAGAGCACCAGTAAAAATGTACTGGGTAAAATGTGCCTATAAATAATCACCCACGCAGGGACACCCAAATTTTGGGCGGTGAGCACATAATCCAATCTTCGTGACTGCAAAAAATGCACCCGAGTCAGCGAAACCAGCGACAACCAACCAAAGCTTAGCAGCAATAAAAATAGCACCGTCAATGAAGGCTCAAAGATACTTGCCAAAATGATCATGACAAACAGCTGCGGCAGACCAATCCAAATCTCGATGAGCCTTTGACCGAATAAATCGGTCAGCCCACCAAAATAGCCCATCAATAAGCCTGCAAGCACCCCAAAAATGCTGCCAATCAAAGACAGTCCTATGCCAAATATCAGCGATATACGCAGCGCATAAAGCAGCCGTGCCAGTACATCTCGTCCTACCTGATCTGTTCCCAGTGGATGCGCAAAGCTTGGGGCGGCTGGGTGCGGCATCTGCGCATCCAGCACCAATGTCTGCTCACCGTACTTTATGAGCGGCATCCACACATCGCCATTTTGACGGATTAATTTTAATACTGCAGGATCATGGTAATTGGTCGGCGTTTCAAAGTCGCCCCCAAATCTCGTCTCAGGATACGCCTGCAACATGGGCAATAAATGCTCGCCTTGATAATGCACATACAGCGGCTTATCATTGGCGATCAGCGGGGCGCATAGTGATACAATCAAAATCAGCACAAATAAACACAAAGAGACCAAAGCAAGCTTCTGAGCATAAAACTTTCGCCAAATAATTGCGATTCGGCTGATTGGCTGATTTTTTGTGGGTAAATCATCTGGCAAATGATGCATCAGACAGCCTCAAAGTCCACTCTAGGATCAATCATGCGATACAGCACATCAAAGATGAGCTGCACCACCATTGCGATCAGCGTAAAGATGTATAAAATACCAAACATCAATGGATAATCTCGCTGCATCACCGCCTCATAACCCAAACGCCCAATGCCATCAATACCAAAAATAATTTCAATCAAAAAATTCCCCGAAAACAGTACACCCACTACCGCCATTGGTAAATGCGACATCACGGGCAGCAGCGCATTTTTGAGCACTTGGGTGTAGATGATTTGAGTCCGTGTCAATCCCCGCGCCTGCATCGCTTGAACATATGACTTATCAAGCTCTGTCATCACACTAAACTTGGTCAAATAAGCAATACCAGCAATAGAACCAAGACTACCAGCAAGTACTGGTAAGCTTAAATGCCAAAGCAAATCTTTAATTTTGCCAATCCAGCCAAGCTGCTCAAAATTTGGGGAAACCACGCCCTGAATAGGGAAAATTTGCCAACCGCTCGAACCAGCCAATAAAACCAGCAAAAGCACCCCAAGCATAAATACCGGCAAAGCATGTAGTACCGCCAAAACCGCCGTCAACACAGAATCGCGCAACGACCGATGATGGCGCACCTTGTACAGTCCAATCACAATTCCAAAACCATACATCACTATCAGGCTCAAAACTCCCAATAAAAGCGTGATTGGCATTTTTTCTATAATCAGCTCAATCACCGCCCTACCCTGAAAAAAAGATTCGCCCAAATCAAAGCGAGCAAAATTTGACATCATCAGCCAAAAACGCTCAATCAAAGGTAAATCATAGCCAAAGCGAGCGTTCAGCTCTGCAAGCATCTGTGGTGATAGACCGCTCGCCCCTTGATAGTTGATATTGGCAAGCGCAAAACCCTGAGCAGCTAGGGCTTGTTGTTCATTTTGGATTTTGGTCAGCTGATATTCCACCGGTCCACCGGGCGCCATCTGAACGATGATAAAATTAATACATAAAATCACAAACAAGGTCGGCAGCATCAGCCCCAAACGCTTTAGAACATAACGCATTATCACCCCGTCAAATGACTGTACAGAATATAAGTACCAATGGCGATCAGCATCAGCCCGCCCAAGACCATTGCGCGATTACCAAAATGTGCACCAAGTCGCTGCCCCAAAGTAAGTCCCAGTGTCGCCATGATAGTCGTCGCAGCACCAATCAATGCCGCAGCCAGCCAAATATTCACCTCCAAAAACGCAAGCGAAACACCAACCACGGTTGCATCAATACTCGTGGCGATGGCGGTAATGACCAGCCAAATGCCGGTTTGTGATGAAGACTCAGCGCTTGGTTCGCCCGTCAGCCCTTCATAAATACAGCGCACACCCAAAGCGGATAATAAAATAAATCCGATCCAGTGATCAACACTTTGCATCCATTGATGCGCCAGACGACCCATCACCCAGCCTATGATGGGCGCAATCGCCTCCACCAAGCCAAAGACCAATCCTTGACGCAGCGCTTTGGCGAGCGTCATATCACGAGTCGCCACGCCTTTGGCAATCGCCACAGAGAATGCATCCATCGACATACTCAATGCCAAAATGATCAGCGCAATCAAACTCATAAACCAGCCCTTGGGATAATGATTTTATCTCTCATCACTGATTAAAAATTGTTTTTCTTTTCGCGCAGCCATGTAAATACCGACAGCGCAGCATCTTGTGCCAAATGATGCTTGGCAGCAAATTCTTTGGCTTTTTGGGCATCGCACGCTTGCAAAAACACATTGATTTTCCGTTCGTGCTCAAGAGTCACAGGCAAAGACATTTTACCTGCTTGGCGCAAGGTTTTGACTGCTTGGGTCGCCTGATCGATCATCGGCTGAGCATCATCAATCGCCACACTTTGAGCAAACTTAAGATTTGACAGCGTATATTCATGCGCAGGATAAAAAACCACCCCATCATCCATCTCATTAAACCTACGCATACTCTCAAACATCTGCGCCATCGTACCTGTGAACACTCGCCCGCAGCCTGCACTAAACAGCGTATCACCACAAAAGACACGCGTTTTTTGGTCAATATCCGCCACATAGCTTAAGTGACTGTCTGTATGCCCTGCGGTGCGCCAAACTTTAAAGGTCAGACCAATCACGCCAAATTCATCACCTTCATCCACCAAATTGACAAAAGACAACTCTTTAAAGCCGTGCTCTTCATGCGCATACAAAGCACAGTCTTTATAAACATTCAAAATCTTACGCACGCCACCTGTATGATCATCATGATGATGCGTCACCAAAATGGCACTGGCTATCAGCTGATGCCTGTTCAAATAATCAAGCACTTCTTGGCTACTGCCTGGATCGATGATGATCGCCTGGGTGTCATCATGAATCAGCCAAATATAATTATCCTCAAAAGCTGATACCGCTTGAATCTGATAATTTTTCATCATTACACCTTAACTGTATTCAAAAAATTTTATTGAAAATTATTCATACCACCAATAATCCAAACCGATGCTGCTACTGGGCAGACGGTCGGGATGGTGATAGTTATTATAATACAACACATCAGTGGTTGTTTTGCCATACCAAGGGATCATATACTCCCCCGCCAGCAGCAGCCGATCGAGCACTCTGGCATGGCGCACGATATCCGCCCGAGTGTCCGCTTGAGTCAGCCGATCGATCAGCTGATCAATGGCAGCACTTTTTATACCGATGGTGTTTTGATTGCCAATTTCATCGGCGGATGCGCTACCCCACAGATATGCCTGCTCCGCCCCTGGAGCATTGCCCTGCATAAACCGATCAATAATCATATCAAAATCATAATGCCGCTTACGATGAATATAACTGGCATTATCCACGCGTCGCAAGCTGGCTTGAATACCAAGCCGCTTAAGATGAGTAATATATGGCAAAATGATAGCCTCATACTGATCATCCGCCAATAAAATCTCGATACGCACAGGCTTTCCTGACGGATCGATCAGATGACCTTGCCGATAACTAAATCCTGCCTGCTCAAGCAGCGCTTTGGCTTTTAATAAATTGCTGCGATTAATGCCATCGTGGGTAGAGATGGGCTGTTTTGGCACGCCAATTAGCGCGGATTTTTCGTCATCATTTAAGGGTAAGCTGGATAAAATTTGGCGCTCCATCTCATCGGGTTGACCTTTGGCTTGGATTTCAGAGCCAAAAAAATAGCTGTTTAATCGCTCATACTCGCCATATAAAAGCTGTGCATTCGTCCATTCAAAATCAAACGCCAAATTCAGTGCGCGGCGCACGCGAATGTCTTGAAATAGCGGCTTTCTAAGATTCATCACCAAGCCCTGCATCAGCACGGGATTATCATTTGGGATAGCAGCTTTTAAAATCCCATGGGCAGCTTTTGGCTCAAAAGTCGCCCAGCGCTTGATATCATTTTCGATACGAAATCGATAAGTGCCTGATTTAAAGCCTTCAAAGGCGATCGCTTCATCAGCAAAATACACATATTCAATGGCATCAAAATTAAATCGCCCTTGATTGACCATGATATCTTGCCCCCAATATGACGGGTCTTTGATATAGCGGATGCGGCGTGAAGGCTCTACTCGGTCTAGGCGATAAGGACCGCTGCCCATGAGCGGCGTTAAGCTGATTTTATCAAAATTTTGAATGATATCATCACGCGCAAATACTGGCATCAAACCGACCGTCGCCCCCAAGTCAGTCGGCGCCGAAGGCGTAAAGTAAAATTTAACCTGATGGGTGTCTAGCACCTCGATCGCCTCAATGCCTGACAAAAACGCCCGCCAAGACATCAAGCCTTTTGATAAGATGGCTTGATAAGTCGCTTGCACATCATAAGCCGTCACCGCACTACCATCCCAAAATCGGGCGTCTGGATGAATGTGATAAATAATCCAGCTGCGATCAGTTGGATCAAAGCTCACCTTGTCAGCCAGCTGTGGATACAGCACAAAGGCTTCATCAAGCGAGCCTGCCATCAAAGTGTCGTACAAATAAAAGGTGCCCGCCGCTGGCACTCCTTGATCAATGAAGCTATTTAGACTATTAAACATGCCAATCGCTGCCATCGACAGGGTGCCACCTTTGGGTGCATGAGGATTGGCGTAGGGTAGATGCTTAAGATGAGCATATTGGGCACTATTATTAAACGCCAAAGCTGTCTGAGTCTGCAGCCGATCGGTTAAATGACTGTCGCGCCGAGCTTGGCTAAGCGGTGCAGGATCAAGCGTATTTAAAAAATCTGGTTGGACATTTAATGATTTGGTATCCGTATCTTGAGATACCGACTGGTTGGTTTTATGATTAGAAGAATGATCATCATGGTAGCCACAGCCATATAAAGCCACCATGAATACCAAAAACCACGAACCAAGCCATGCGATTCGTGGTTTTTGACAAACTCTAAAAGCCAAGCGCATCAATGATCAGCCGTGCTTACGCTCAAACTCTGCCATAAATGCCGTCAGCGACTGAACTTGTTCCAGTGTGATGGCATTATAAATGCTGGCACGCATCCCACCCACCGCACGATGGCCTTTTAAGTTTAGTAAGCCTGCTTTTTTGGATTCTTCCAAAAACAACTTATCCAAACTGTCATCCGCCAAATGAAACGGTACATTCATGATTGAGCGATATTTTGGATTGACTTTATTATCATAAAAATCGCTGCCATCGATGGCGGCATACAGAGCATCTGCCTTAGCGCGATTGACTTTAGCGATCGCTTCGACACCGCCTTGCTCAAGCAGCCACTCAAACACCAGTCCTGATAAATACCAGGCATACGTCGATGGCGTATTGAGCATAGAGTCATTGGCATGCTGATTTTTATAACTCATGATCATCGGGCACCATGCGCTGGCTTGATCTAATAAATCTTTACGAATGATGACCAAAGTCAAGCCTGCTGGACCGATGTTTTTTTGGGCGCCTGCATAGATGACACCAAATTTATCTACCGAAATCGGCTCAGATAAAATACACGATGACATATCCGCGACGATGGGCGCCTCAACTGTCGGCACATCAAACATCTGAACACCATGAATGGTCTCATTTGGGCAATAATGAAAATAGCTTGCACCTTCGGTGAGCTGCCAAGTGCTTGGATCTGGGACATCGCTAAACTGTGTTTCGCTGCCTGTTGCGACCAAGTTAACTTGACCAAGACCTAATGACTCATAGCGCTTGGCTTCTTTATAGGCTTTATTTGACCATGTGCCCGTCTCAAGATAATCCACCGTCCCGCCGTTCATCAGATTTAAGGGGATTGCTGAAAATTGCAGTGACGCTCCGCCTTGCAAAAACAGCACAGCATATTCATCGCTGATGCCCATGAGTTGTCGCAAATCAGCTTCGGCTTTTTGAGCCATCTCAATATAATCCGCACCACGATGGCTAACCTCCATCACCGATGCGCCAAGACCTTGCCAATCAAGCATCTCAGCTTGAGCACGCTCAAGGACGGCGGTTGGCATGGTGGCAGGACCAGCACAAAAATTTGCAAAACGAGTCATATTATTATCCTTAAAAAAGACGCCATAAATCATCATAGTATATCATGAAAATTTATGGCATTTGACGGTATTTAAACATTTCATCAGTAAATATCCTCAAAAAAGGCTTCATTATTTTTCATAAGCGATCGCTTAGGATGACAAGATCAAAGCTTAGTAGCTTTTCATTTAACTGACAAATTTGCAAAATCATTTTCTATTTTTGCAGGCATTTTTGCACTATTAAATTATGACAATTATGTTAAAATTTCACGCTACTTAAGTCGCCAGTCGATGACTGATTATTTAAAGTCTAGACCAGCAAAAATACAGCGATCAGACTGCACCATGTATAAGATGAAGAAGCCAATTATCAGCGCTATGATCACGCAGTAAGGATTTTAAGATGATTTTTAGACATAAACACATGAGTACTGATGGGTGGTTTTGGGTTTTGTTGTTGTGCGTGGCGGTGCTGACTGTACCATTTGCGCCCTATTTGCCAAGAATTTGGTTTGATGAATATCAGCTAATTGAAAATCTACAATGCCTGCTGCTGATTTTGGCAACTTTTTGCTCGTTTTATCTGTCTGGTAATCGCTTGAGTCAGATGGATCGATGGTTGTGGCTTGGGGTGGGCATGGTATTTTTATTGCTTGTCATTCGCGAAACCAATATGCTGCGCGGAGTGTTATATCCTGTTGATGCGAGTTGGTTTGGTATCAGCAATCGCACTTATACGCATTTTGTTATGGGCGTGATCGGTCTGACTGCGCTTAATTATCTGATCAAAGGCAAAGCTCAGCGATGGATCCCAAAAGGCGCAAGCTTTAGATTGATGCTTCTATCTGGCATTGTTTTATTATGGCTACAATATATTGGCGAGCACGGATGGCTAAATTTGGGCGATCTGGGTATCATTGTCGAAGAAGGCAGCGAGCTTTTGATGTATGTCGCGATGTGGGTCGGTGCTTTGATGTATGGCAAGCCCAAGCCCAAGATCGGTCAGGCTCTTGATACCTCATCACGCCATGCTCACGGCGAGCAAATACCTATCAAGCAAGGTGAGCTTGACTGCGGCGGCATTTTCAAAAAGCCTTGTCATTAACATCCTGATTTTCTCAGATTGATGACCTAAATAGACCAATTCTGTATTGATTGGTCTATTTTATAGCGCTAAAACTATCCATCAAATTCATCATTCAGCGATGCAGCGCTTGCCAAAATGCTTTTTTTGCCGCGCCATCTAGCAGCATTTGGCTGATTTGATGGTCGCTAATAAGCGTCAAATTTTGAATGCTCTCTAAATTCAGATAATCAGGCAAGGTTGTCAAAGGCGCAAGGTATTTCACCTGACCAGATTCGCGCATACACCCAAAAATAAATCCTCTAAGACTGACATTTGCCAAAGACACAGAGTTACTTTCAGGGTCATCCTCAAATAATGGATAGTCAAATTGTCTACTGATTAATGAAAGCTGATGCTGCTTTGCCTGACGAGTCAGTGACTGATGCAAAGACAGCCAAAGCTCACGCCCTGCCGTATCCAAAGCATCGACATCAACCATAATCATCCAGCTTCTATATATCATGACTTTCACATGATATTCAAGCACCCTAGCCTTCGGCTTAGATTCAGAAACCAGCTGATCTGCCTCCAAAATATCGTCATTCGGCAGCGATTTCGGCTGTGATGTTTTGGCTTGTTGGGTCTTGAGTAGGGTATCGATCACCTGCTTTGGATTGCGCCCAACTGGTGTTGGGGCTGTCTTTGGTTGGGGATCCAAGCTTTGTATGATCGGTGGTATCGGCACTTCTGACTTCGGCGACAGCGACTGATGGGCAGGCGGCTGCATGGATGATATCGACAAATCAGAGCCTTTGACATCAGCGCCCTCCATAGATGCGCCAGACCAAGACGGCAGAGTCATCACATCAGCATGTCTTGGCACCCACATAGTGATGCCAAGTTCAGTTAAGATGTGACGATTTTGAATAAGGCGCGTTGGCAACATAACTTATACCGCTGAAGATTAGCCAATTATTATAGCGTACTTTTAGGCAAGACATAACGACAAACAGAGTTCGCCTCGGAAAATTGAGCCCCCCATTTTCTAAAGCCCTGGGTATCCAAATGGATGGCGCCTGTGGCGTATAAACCTAGCCCAAAATTGCGGTTTTCGCCATGATCTAGCCAATACTGGCATAAGCGATTTTGAAGATCGTACAATGCTTGGCTTTGTATTTCAAAGTCAGGCACCCAAATATCAATGGCGCCATTGGTCAAATGCTTACTCATTGGCGCGCCGCCAGCGCAGTGGTTGAGCTCAGGATTTCGATACACTGAGCGAATTTGCGTATTGTCTGGCAATATACCCCTGCTTTTGAGATCTTGATATAACAGCAATGTCGGTACAATCTTATCCCAAAGGTGTGCAGGCGGCACCTGATAAGGTTCATGACCGCACGCCTGCCATGAGCGCGCAGTCGTTAGCAGCTGACTCATAGGCGGCACATGATCGCCAAATCTTGATCGCAAATACGCTTGATAGCTTGCTACCTCTTGCTCGGCGGTGCGATGCGTCTGCAGCCAAGTCTCAAAATGTGTCTGTAGCCCCACATCACTCACAGATTCATCATGCTCATGCGTGTGCTCGCTCGTTTTGGCTTGAGTGATGACCACCGACGGCTTTTTTATCGGTGCTGCTTGCGGTTTGGTTGGTGTGGGCGTGTTGCAGGCTGCCAATGTACTTATGATAAGTATAAACAAAAAGCATTGATTCAAATTTTTCATCAATTCACCGCCAAATTATTTGATCCATCACCGACAGGATACTCGATTGCTTGAAATTTAGCAAATCAACCCCATATTATAAAGGTATTATTGATAATATCAATAATAAATACCTATTTGAAATTAAAGTTTGGTGCCATAGTGACTTGGATTAATATTTTTCTAAGATGCGATTTTTAGAATATTTATCCATATTTTGTACAAAATTTGATCAATATCCGCCAAAACAGCGAATAATTGACCTTGTAATTTCAAAAAATAGTGCTAAGATAAGGTATTTGATGCGCACTACATCAATGAGCATTTTCTTTTATTAATTTTTATTGATACTGCATTGATCTTTTGAAGTGGTATTTTACATAATGTTTTGACTCTGATTTGTGCATACTTTGCTAAGTATGTTCCGATTTTTCAATCATTGTCAGAGTTTTCAATACTAAAGGTGTAACCATGAAAACAGTGAGCAAATCTTTACTTGGATTGGCGAGCATTACTTTAACCGCAAGTTTAAGCATGAATGCGCAAGCCGGCAATAATCCTGCCAATATTGACAATGTGCTACAGCAGCTCACCACGCAGCATAATAATGCATCAAGCTTGGTCAAGTCAGCGCGTCAGCCTGCGTCTTTGGCGCTTAACAGTCCAATGATTGCTCAATCTGCCAAATCCAAAAAAGCTGATGAAGACGTTCCTGTGCTTGATCGCTTGACAGCTGTCGCTTCAAGCACTGTCAATAAGTTCAAGCAAAATGGCATCGCTTCTTGGTATGGTCGTCAGTTTCATGGTCGTAAAACCGCCAGCGGTGAGACTTTTGATATGAATGCCCTAACCGCAGCGCACAGCAGCCTACCAATGAACTGCTATGTCAGAGTGACCAATCGCGATAATGGTAAATCTGTGGTAGTCAAAATCAATGATCGCCCTAAGACCAATCGTGTGCTTGATTTGTCTTATGGTGCTGCACAAGCCATTGGCATGACTGGCAATGTTGGCAATGTGACCATTGAGCGTATTGACTGATCATCTAAGCGATATAGATACCTAAAACCGGCTACTTCAGCCGGTTTTTTGATGTTGATTTGGCAAAAGTTAAATGATAACTTACCCAAAAGACATGCTTAATACCGAATGGCGGTTAAAATTTGCTGTTTTAGGGTTAAGTATTCGGTGGATTGATAAAAGTCTTGCTGCTTAGGGATCAAAAAGTGGTGCGTAAACACCGCCGGCGCCCCTTTTAATACATAAACTTCATCCGACAAATAAATCGCTTCATCAATATCATGCGTGATGATCAGACAAGTCAGCTGATTGACTTGGCGAAACTGTCCAAACCACTCATGCATATCCGCCTTGGTCACAAAATCCAAGGCAGAAAATGGCTCATCAAGCAGCATCAGTTCGCTGTTAGACAGATAAGTGCGAAGCAAAGCTGCCCTTTGGCGCTGACCACCAGACAGCTGATTGGGATATTTTGCTACCAGTCCATCTAGCCCAAAAATCGCCAAATTCGGCTGAATGTGCGCTGCGATCTCTTGCTTGGTTTTGTGCGATAGCACCAATGGCAGAGCGATGTTATCATACACCGTCTTATAGGGCAGTAATAAGTCTTTTTGAAGCATATAGCCCACATGCCCAGCTACGCCTGTAACATCGTTGCCATCGATCATCACTTGCCCATATTTGGGATGGATCAGGCCAGCGGCGATATTAAATAGCGTGCTTTTACCGACGCCACTTGCACCGACGATGCTGACCACACTGCCTTGGGCGACTTTAAGATTCAGACCATCAAATAATGGCGTCTTTACCTTCGTGGTGAAAGCGTGACCGATGTTTTTGAATTCAAGCTTTGGGTGCATGAGCGATATATTACTGGGTCAAATAATCATTGGTCACGCCTGCTTTTGGTGTGAATTCATCCATCAAGCCTTTTTGATAAACCCAGTTAAAAAACCGATCCCAGCGATCATAGTCAAATCGCCCCCAATCGCCTTGCTCGTCAAGATATTGCGGCGAGATATACGCTTGGCTTTTTTTGGCAAGTTCTACATTAATCTCTGGAGCATGCTTAACTAAGATGTCGGCGCTTTCATCTGGATGGTGAGCGGCATAGAGATAGCCTTGTTTGATCGCTGCCAAGGCTTTTTTGTACTTTTCTGGGTTGTTTTTTAAAGCGTCATTATTTGCAATTAATAAAGGCGCATAATAATCAAAAACTGGATCAGCGTCTTTTAAATAAAAAAAGTTCGTATCCACACCCTTGATGCCAGCATGAATGCCATCCCAGCTATAATACGCCATGATGTAGTCAAACTGATTCATGCGTAGTGCAGTCGTCGCGTCGGTGGATTCGCCAGGGATCTTATTCAGCGGTGCACCGACAACCTGCTCAACCACGGCATCATCGACAGGATCTTCCCATGTTGAGTAGCGTTTGCCCTGCAAATCTTGGGGTGTACCTGCGCCAAGCTCGGCTAGCGATAGCAGACCTGCACTACTGTGCTGAGTGATCGCCGCCACAGCCGTGATTGGCTCGCCTTTATTCAGGCGCTTAACCATGTTCGGCTGAAAATAAACGCCAAAATCTGCGCGTTTATTTGCAACCAAGGTTGACGTGCTGTCTTCGCTTGGCTGTACGATCTTGGCATCAAAACCCGCTTCCTTGAAATAACCTTGATCAAGTGCGACATACAGCCCTGTATGATTGGTATTTGGCACCCAGTCTAGCGCAATGATCAGCTCTTGAAGCTTTGGCTCATTGCCTGATTGATCTTTTGAGCACGCATTCAATGACAAGCCCAAAACAGCTGCCAAAGTCACACCAACCAGTGGTCGAAAACTGAACATTTTCATTATTATTCCTTATATTGATAATCAAGCGCGCGACGCTCCAGCCATTTGACCAGTGCGATCAGCGCCAATGTCAAAAAACTGATCAAAAAAATCACGGCAAACATATTGTCAAGCTCATAGGACTTACGCACTCGGGTCATATACACACCCAACCCATGATAGCCCCCAAGCCATTCTGCCACCACCGCCGAAATCAGGGCATAGCTGAGCGCAACTTTCAAACCTGTAAAAAAATATCCCATTGCCGAGGGAATCTTAAGATGACGATAAGTTTGATAGGCATTGGCTTTCATAGAGCGAAATAAATTCAGCTCATCTGCACTGACAGAGCGATAGCCATCAAGCAGCGCAATGGTCATCGGAAAAAACACCGACAACACCACCAAAACCACCTTGGGCAAGATACCATAGCCAAGCCAAATGACCAAAAGCGGCGCGATAGCGATGGTCGGAATGGTTTGATTTAGCAGTATCAGCGGATACACACTTTGGCGAAAACCGCGCGACAAATCCATTAGAATCGACAGCACAAAACTTAATGCCAAACCAATGATAGTCCCGATAAAGGCGGTGGCTAAAGTATATTTGGCATGATGTGCCAACAGATTGGCATCATCGATGAGCGCCTTTAGGATTTGCCAAGGACTTGGCAAAAGATAATCTGGCAGCACGCCGACTGCCACCACGAGTTGCCAAAGCGCTAAAATGATCAGCACTAAGCTGTATTGGCGAATCAGTGTGATCACATGACGCATAATTGGGCTACATAAAGTAAGATAATGCGTTATTTTAGCACACCCGCCCAACTGTGAAAACTTAATTCTTAATGCTGACCAAAACACTTATCAAAGCTGCTTGCCTATCCATCTACTGATCTCACACGGCAAAAGCTGATGATAGCAAAAAAGCAGACAAGCCCAACGCCACGGTTTTTAAAATTAAACCTTGGCAAGCTATCTTTACCAAGGTTAAGCCATATCATCGCTGGGCGTTTCTTAGGGATTCTAACTCCTGAAAGAGCCTTTCAATCTGCGCGCTTTGTCTTGACTGATCGGGTGGGTTTTGCGCAGCTTGGCTGAGCGTTTCTGAGCTGGGTCGCTCGGATAATACTACCTGCAAGGTCATCGGTATTTGGTCGCGTATGATCTCAACAGTCATCTGACTGCCAGGTGCCTTACGCGCGACGATACCGATCAGCTCATTGGCATTGGATATTTGTACATCATCGATACGCACTATCTGATCGCCAGCTTTTAAGCCCGCACGCTCTGCTGGGCTGTTTTGCCAAACTTGATGGACGACGACACTTGAGCTGCTCTCGATACTGGTGGGATCATCTGTCATTCGCGCCATCTCGATACCCATCCAGCCGCGGCTCACTTTACCTGTGGTGATGAGCGATGTCATGATCTGCTGGACGATTTGATTAGGAATGGCAAAACCAATACCCATCGAGCCGCCAGACCGCGAATAAATTGCCGTATTAATTCCAATCAAGGCACCATTAGCATCGACCAAAGCGCCGCCGGAATTCCCTGGATTGATTGCTGCATCTGTTTGGATGAAATCTTCAAAACTACTCACGCCGATGCCAGCGCGCCCTGTCGCAGAAATGATGCCTTGGGTGACTGTTTGACCAACGCCAAAGGGATTGCCGATTGCCAGTGACACATCGCCCACACGAATCGGCTCGGCGCGAAATGCCATTGGCACAAGATTATCAAGCTCAACTTGAATCACCGCCAAATCACTGTCTTCATCACTGCCGATGACGGTAGCATGTGCTTTACGGCCATCATTAAATGCTACCGTGATCTCGTCAGCACCCTTAATCACATGGTGGTTAGTGACGATATACCCCTCGCTAGACACCACCACGCCCGAACCCAGATTAGTGCCCTGGTGCGGCACGCCGCCATAATAACGCTCCAAAAACTGCTGCAATACAGGATCGTTTGAATAAACTTGGCTGCGCTCACTTTGGGTGGTGTAGATATTCACCACGGATTGAGCAGCTCGGCTCACCGCCTCATGATATGAAGCAATAGGGGCTGGTGTGTCAGGATGTACTCTTGTACTGTCATCAGCGATGGTGGGCTGCCACTCCTGTTCATTGGGCGCACTCACGGCAGGCATCTGTTCTGATGGCTTGGTTACCACGCCTGGATTCATCACCAAATAGCCAATAATAACCGCAAATACAGCCAATAAAAGCCATGAAACAATCAGTAAAACGCCGATGCCTGACTGATGATGAAAACGCGTATTTGTCTGCATATATACCTTTAAAAAATTATGCTTTATTGGGTGTTGGGTGGGATCACGGCGAGATTTTAGCACACAAATATTACCCATTTATTTGAGCGCTGTTGAATAATGCTAATAAAATTCACCACAGTTTGGCAACCTATCAGAGTAAATATATCATCTGCACAAGCCGCTGATCAATAATGCGCCCTAATCAAGGCGTCACTGGCACCAGATCCAGACCTGTCGTCTCATCAAAACCAAACATGATGTTCATATTTTGTACCGCTTGCCCTGCCGCACCTTTGACCAGATTGTCTTGCACCACGATGATCGTTAAGACATCCAAATCGTGATGAATACTGATACGCAGCTTATTAGATGCTCGAGCCGAACGCGTATCAGGGAATACGCCTTTTGGTAGCACATCAATAAAATAGTCATCTTGATAAGCGCGCTCAAAAATCTCCTGCCAATTCAAAGCTGCACCCTGATCACTCAAAGGAACATGAATGGTGCTCAGCATACCGCGAATCATAGGCACCAGATGCGGTACAAAACGGATTTTGACTGGGAATTTTGCTGATAAAATCTCATTCACGCCTTGCGCGATCTCTGGCGTATGACGATGTCCTGTCACACCATAGGCACTAAAATTATCTGCCGTTTCAGCATAGCTGATCGACAGCTTACCTTGTCTGCCTGCACCTGAGATCCCCGATTTGGCATCTATGATGATGCGTCCATCAATCAGGGCGTCAGCATGGGTATTCATGGCGTCAATCACTGGCTTAAGACCCAAAATTGCCGTCGTCGGGTAGCAGCCTGGATTGGCGATTACTTGAGCAGCAGCGATGTGCTTGCGATTGACCTCCGGTAAGCCATAAACCGACTGTGATAAAATCTCTGGGCAAGTGTGCGCCATGCCATACCACGCTTCAAAATCATCAAGCGACTGCAAACGAAAATCCGCACCCAAATCAATGACTTTGACGCCCGCTGCCACAAGCTTGGGAGTATGCGCCATCGCAACCCCATGCGGCGTCGCAAAAAATACCAAATCACACGCCTTTGCCATCTGATCCATGACAGCGTCCGTCATGTCACTGAAGACCACATCGCACACGCCGCGCAAGCTTGGGAAAATCTCACTGACAGCGCGCCCTGCTTCACTTCTTGAAGTTAAATACTGAATACTTGCGTTCGGATGACGACTTAAGATTCTAAGAAGCTCGACGCCTGTATAGCCTGTTCCACCAACGATGCCGATGTTGATTGTTTGCCCAATCGCGCGCATGACTCCACCCCTTAAACTATTAAAAATTAATTTGTCATCTTAGCTGAAACACGCCTGAATTGCAAATCACTGATCAAAGATGGATCGATTATTTTAAATGAATAATGACTGCATAAATTGAGTATTGATTGATAAGTATGCGTCATAAATTTGTGATACAATCAAGCCTTATTGATTATTTTTATTTTTATAAACATATCACAACCAATTAATAATATCTAAAAGTTTATCAAACAAGGAGCAAAACATGAGTTATCGTGACGAAACCTTAGCCATTCATGCAGGCTATCATCCTGAGCCGACCACCAAATCTGTGGCGGTGCCGATTTATCAGACCACTTCTTATGCCTTTGATAATACGCAGCATGGCGCGGATTTATTTGATCTGAAGGTGCAAGGCAATATCTATACGCGCATCATGAACCCAACCACCGCAGTGCTTGAGGAGCGCATCGCAGCCCTTGAAGGCGGTATTGGCGCACTTGCGCTTGCTTCTGGTATGTCTGCCATTACTTATGCCATCCAAACCATTGCTGAAGCAGGAGATAATATCGTCTCGGTGTCACAGCTGTATGGCGGGACTTATAATTTATTTGCTCATACCTTGCCAAAACAGGGTATCCAAGTTCGCTTTTTTGATGGTAATCATCCCGAAAGTCTGCGTGATAAAATAGACGACAAAACCAAGCTTGTCTTTTTGGAGTCTATCGGTAATCCTTTGGGAAATATTGTGGACTTAGAAGCTGTGGCGAATATTGCTCATGAATATGGCGTGCCTGTGGTCGTCGATAATACCGTCGCTACACCAGTGCTACTAAAGCCTTTTGAGCATGGCGCAGATATCGTCATTCATTCTTTGACCAAATATATCGGTGGTCACGGTACAAGTGTCGGCGGTGCCATCATTGATAGCGGTAAATTTGCTTGGGGTGATTATCCTGAGCGATTCAAATCGCTAAATACACCCGACCCAAGCTATCACGGCGTCAATTATGTCGAGGCGCTGGGTGCGGCTGCCTACATCGCGCGTGCTAGAGTCGTACCACTACGCAATACTGGCGCCGCCATCAGTCCGATGAACGCCTTTTTGATCTTACAAGGCTTAGAAACCTTGAGCCTGCGCATGGAGCGCCACACCCAAAACGCCTTAGCAGTCGCCAAATATCTACAAGAACACCCCAAAGTGAGTTGGGTAAATTATGCTGGTCTCTCCACCCATCCACAGCACGATTTGGCGAATAAATATCTGGACGGCAAGCCTTCGGCGATTTTATCTTTTGGTGTTAAGGACGGTCGTAGTGGCGGCACGCGCTTTATTGATGCCCTGCAACTAATCACTCGCTTGGTAAACATCGGTGATGCCAAGAGCCTAGCCTGCCACCCGGCAACCACCACACACCGCCAGCTCAGTGATGATGAACTTAAAGCGGCTGGCGTCAGCGATGATATGGTCAGACTCTCTATTGGCATTGAGCATATTGATGACTTGATTGCTGATTTAGAGCAAGCCTTAGAGCAAGTATAATGATCAATAAAATCCCCTAAGTGATATACTTAGGGGATTTTGGTATAGGTGATCAAATCTGATAATCGTGCACCGCATCAATAAATACTTTGGCATGTTCAGGATTTGACCACTGCGTGATGCCATGCCCAAAATTGGCAACATAACCTGTTTTATCAAGTACATAAGCATCATCAAGCATACGGCGAACCTCACTGCGTATCATCTCAGATGAACCAAAAATCGTGGTCGGATCCAAGTTACCTTGCAGCGCCTTTTTGACATTTAAGGCGTGCAAAGTATGGCGCGCCTTATCCAAAGGCATTGTCCAATCAAGTCCCAGTGCATCGGCTTGGCTGTCTGCCTGAACATCAAGCCAAAGCCCACCACCTTTGGTGAATAAGACCACAGGCACATCAGGATGGATGGCTTTTAGGCGTGCCACGATATCGCGATTATAAGCATGACTAAATTCAGCAAACTGGCGATGACCAAGCGCACCGCCCCAACTGTCAAAAATCTGCACAATCTGCGCACCTGCCACAATCTGCGCACCCAAATAATCCACCACTGCATCCGCAATCTTAGCAAGCAGTGCGTGTAAAAGCTCAGGTGTGGCATACATCATATGCTTGGTGTGACGAAAATCACGACTAGAGCCGCCCTCCACCATATAAGTCGCCAACGTCCACGGACTGCCACTAAAACCAAACAAAGGCACCTGACCATTGAGCGCCGTGCGAATGCTTGTCACCGCTTTCATGACATAATCAAGCGATGAGTTCATGTCAATCTTTGGCAAAGCGGCAATCTGCGCTTCTGTACGCACCGTTTTGGTCAGCTTTGGACCTTCACCTTCAGCAAAGTACAAACCCAAATCAAACGCATCTGGAATGGTCAAGATATCACTAAACAAGATGGCGGCATCCAACTCAAATCGGCGTAAAGGCTGCAAAGTGACTTCGGTTGCCTTATCGGTATCCTTACATAGGCTCAAAAAATCACCCGCCTGCGCACGCACTTCTTTATATTCTGGTAAATAACGCCCTGCTTGACGCATCATCCATACAGGCGTCGTATCCACAGGCAAGAATTTGAGCGCTCGTAGTAGGCGGTCGTTTTTTAGGGGGGCAAACTGTACTGTCATAACTATCTCTATCAATTTGTTTTGGGTTTGACTGACTGAATTTGTCAAATCATTTAAGTCAAAAAATCACTGTCTGTTTTATTTTATAAAGTCATAAAATTGCCATATCATCACGGTGTACCATGACGGATTTTTCGTCAACGCCATGCAGGATTTTGGGAATCTCGGTAGATTTTTTTTGGACGATTTTTTTGGCATCTGTTGACGAAAAACCCACTTGACCAACAGCGATACGAGTTTTGTTTTTATCCACAATCTCAACCACATCGCCATCATCAAATACACCATGAACCTCAACCACACCAATCGGTAGCAAGCTTTTGTGGTTGGTGGTGATGGCAGCTTTAGCGCCCTCATCCACAATCAAAGTACCTGCCATGCGGATATGAGCCGCCAGCCACTGCTTGCGCGCGATCAGCTTATCTTTACTGTCAGTTGTCAGGCGTGTGCCGATACGCTCACCTGCCGCCAAGCGGATGATCACATCATCGACTTTGCCGTTAGCAATGACGGTTTGGCATTGACCCATCGCCGCCAAGCGTGCGGCTCGAATCTTGGTAAGCATGCCGCCGCTGCCCCATTTGCCGCCATCACCCGCCACCTCAAACAAATAATCCGCCATGGCGCGCTCTTGACTGATGAGCGTTGCATTTGGGTTAATTCTAGGATTATCGGTAAACACGCCATCTTGATCGGTCAAAATGATATAAAAATCAGCATGAACCATCGCTGCTGCCATCGCACCTAAGCTGTCATTATCACCAAATTTGATCTCATCAAAACTGATGGTGTCATTTTCATTGATGACAGGCACCACACCCCAGTCTAGTAGCTGAGCGATGGTTTGAGAGATATTTAAATAGCGTGAGCGGTTCGCCAAATCATCATGCGTCAAAAGCACTTGCGAAGACTGAACGCCTTTTTGGATCAGGGCTTGCCACCAAGTTTCAATGAGCCCCATTTGACCAATTGAGGCACAGGCTTGTAAGGCTTCTAGCTTTTTTGGGCGTTCAGGCAAATTCATGCGTACCACACCTTCTGCCACAGCCCCACTAGACACCAAAACCACTTCAATACCTTTGGCGTGCAGAATCGAGATTTGGCGCGCCCACTCATAAATGGCGGTGCGATCCAGTCCGCGACCATTATTAGTCAATAAAGATGAACCGATTTTGACGACGACACGGCGTAATTTAGTTTTCAAGACACTTCTCAAACAAAAAAGCAGTTGGATGCTAAAGACGCATCCATAAAACGCTGATAAAACCTAAAAATCTATGATAAAAGCTCACTATTAATAGGGCGCATACTCGACTGCGACATCATAATCGTCATCATTCCAATCATCATCGTCATCGCCCGTGCGACCCTCACGCTGTGCTTTACGCATAGCGCGATAAGCTTCTTTTTGAATCTCGGTATTATGGCGCACTTCTTCTTCTAGGCGTGCAAAACGAGCCGCCTGCTCTTCGGCGAACATCGGATCTTCAAGCTCGCGCTCTCGCTCATCCTCGATCGCTTGCATTAGATGATGCTTGACCGCTTCCACACCCTCGCCAGTCAAAGTCGAAGTACGAAACACCATGCCTGTCCAACCAAGACGCGCCACGATATCAGTACAAACGGCATTGTGTTCTTCTTCAGGGATTTGGTCAATTTTATTTAATACCAAAATTTGCGGCAGCTGTGATAATTCATGTGAAAACTTCGCCAATTCATTTAAGATGATTTCGGCATTTGCCGCAGGATCTGAGCCATCAATCGGCTTGACATCGACGATGTGCAGCAAGCGACGGGTACGCGCCACATGCTTTAAGAACCGAATGCCAAGACCCGCACCGTCGGACGCCCCTTCGATCAAACCTGGAATATCCGCCATCACAAAAGACTGGTGCGACCCCACATCCACCACGCCCAAGTTTGGGACAAGCGTCGTAAACGGATAATCGGCAACCTTAGGACGAGCGGCAGAGACTTGGCGAATAAAGGTAGATTTGCCTGCATTGGGTAAGCCGATCAAACCGACATCCGCGACGACCTTAAGCTCAAGCTTGATATTTTTGGCTTCGCCTGGAAAGCCTGGAGTGGCTTTACGCGGAGCTTGGTTGGTTGATGATTTAAAGCGGGTGTTACCAAAGCCACCATCACCCCCTTTGGCGATTAAGATTTTATGACCCTTTTCGGTCAAATCTCCAATCACCACATCCAAATCGGTGTCAATAATCGTCGTTCCAATCGGCACTGCCAAATACACATCATCAGCACCCTTGCCCGAACAGTTTTTACTGCCGCCGTTTTCGCCACGGCGCGCCTCAAACTTACGAGTGTAGCGATAATCCACCAAGGTATTGGTATTGTCATCAGCGATGGCATAGACATCACCACCTTTTCCGCCATCGCCACCGTCAGGTCCGCCTTTGGGAACAAATTTTTCACGGCGAAAGCTGACTATCCCGTTGCCGCCATCACCTGCCTTGACACTGATTACAGCCTCATCAATAAAACGCATAATTTTGCTCAAATTTTAGTTAATTGGTGAATATTGTAGCACAAATTGCCCCATGATTGAAAAATAACAAAACGCAAAATCATTTCTGCGATAAAATAGGGCTGATCATAATTAATTTTAGGACACTGTTATGCCGACCATTACTCTTACCTCGCCCACGCTTGAGCATAAAGCTCAGGTTTTAGCGCTCGCCAAAGCCTTTGATGACAAGGGCTTGGTGCTGCATGGCGCATCGCTTTCGCTGTTTGATCGTTATGAAGATTGGCTAGATTTTGCTCATGCACCTGCAGGCACGCCTGCGCCCAATCAAGCGTTTTTTAAAGTGGCGGATGCTTCTTTTTTGGGCGTGGATGAGCTTGGGCGAGTGCTTGGCATCATCAATGTACGGTATGAGCTGAATGACTTTTTAAAAGCGCAAGGCGGACACATCGGCTATAGCACCCATCCAGACCATTGGGGACAGGGCATCGCCAGTCAAATGCTTAAGCTTGCCCTAACACATTGCCAAGAAAAAGGCTTAACACAGGTGCTGATCACCTGCGATGATACCAACTTGGCATCAGCCAAAGTCATTGAAAATCAAGGCGGCATTTTGGCAGATAAGCTAAGCGCCAATGACAAAATTACTCGTCGATATTGGATTGCGCTTTAGCCAACTGTCAAGTTGTGTAAGTCATCATTATCGGCGATGAATCAAACAAAAGCTCATGACATTGATAGTCAATTGGTAATCATAGGCTGTTTTTATTGCGTTACCACAGTTTGGATCAGCTTTTCGGCACCTGCCAAAGTGTTGGCGACTTCATCATAGTTAATTTGGCTATCAGCGATAAGCGCTTCGGTGGTCAAGAAAGCCACTTGAGTTTGCCCTGCCACTTCGGTAACAAGCACTTTTAGGGGAAGCTTTAGGGCAAATGAAGGGTCTTTGACCATCAGCGGCGTGCCTGCTTTTGGATTCCCAAAAATAATTACTTTAGCAGACTGCATGGTTAGCCCTGCTTTTTGGGCAGCAGCTTGGTGATCAATGACCGCAAAGATGGTCATGCCTTTTTGGGTGATGGTATCGGTTAGCCGCACTACTGTATCATCAAAATTATGGCGGCTGGTTAAGGTTTTGGTGGGTTGATTTGTCGTCATGGGGCTAACCTGATGAGTTTGAATAGATTTTGGTGTCATATGGCAAGCGCTGAGCGATAATATAGCAGCCACCAAAGCAATTGATCGTTTTTTCATAACCTTAATCTCCTTGATCTATTAAACAGCTTGTCCATGATGAAAATATAAAAACCCATCAACCTACTAAGCTGATGAGCTTTTGATTAAGCAAAATAAGCTCAGTTATTTTGCCATCTCTTCAGCCACGCGGATCACTTGGGTGCTATAACCCATTTCATTATCGTACCAAACATACAGCGTCGCGCGATTATCGGCAGCGATGGTTGCTTTGGCATCAAAGATTGCCACTTTTTCAGAGCCCACAAAGTCGGTTGAGACCGCTTCAGGGGAATCTGAATAATCAATCTGTGCTTGCCATTGCTCACTTTGGGCTTTTGATTGGATAAAGGCGTTGATGGCGTCAGCATCACCGACTGACTTTTCGAAGTTTAGGTTTAAAATCGCCAATGAAACATTCGGTGTTGGTACACGGATGGCGTTACCTGACAGCTTGCCTTTAAGCTCAGGGATGGCTTTTGAGACTGCTGATGCAGCGCCTGTGCTAGTCATCACCATGTTCAATGGGGCAGCGCGTCCACGGCGATCAGCTTTATGGTGGTTATCTACCAAGTTTTGGTCATTGGTGAATGCGTGGATTGTCTCCATATGACCATTTATAATGCCGTATTCATCATGCAACACTTTCAATGTTGGCGTGATGGCATTGGTAGTACAGCTGGCAGCTGATACGATGGTGTCATCGCCGATGGTGTCATGGTTGACACCATATACCACGTTCTTGATCTCGCCCTTAGCAGGTGCAGTCAAAAGCACTTTTTTAACGCCTTTAGATGCTAGGTGCTTACCAAGACCCTCTTCATCTTTCCATTTACCTGTATTATCGATGACGATCGCATCATTAATATCATGTGCTGTATAATCTACCTCTGATGGATCAGAAGCATAGATCACTTTAATAAAGCGACCATTGACGATCATGCCGTTATTTGCGGTATCAACTTGCACAGAGCCATTAAACCAACCATGCACCGAATCGCGCTCTAGTAGCGATGCACGCTTAGCCAAATCGCCCTCGCCCGCTGGACGCACAACGATGGCTTTAAGCTGTAAGCCTGTGTCTGATGCAGGACGACTCATTAATAGACGCGCCAAGATACGACCAATGCGACCAAAACCGTACAACACCACATCAGTCGCTTTGGCTTGGCTGCCGCTGCTAAAATCATTGGCTGATTTTTGTGCTTTAACCGCGTGTGCGATATCAAGCGATGTATTTGATAAGCCATTGTCAACCAAAGCCTTAGCCAGCGCCAAAGTATCAGCCAGCGCCACGCCATGATTATCATGCAAAGCAATCAGTGCCGCCACATCCAAAGACGCGCGCTCACCCAAGAAAGTCACAGCCACTTGGTTATTAGCCAAGGCATTCAACGCAACAAGCAATTCAACCGCTTGAGACTCTTGGGTTTTACGAGATGATAAGTGAGTAGAATAAAGGTTTGACATGGTATTTTCCTTACGGTATTTTCGTCAAATTAATTAAGATTCAATTGATCACAAACACTAGAATTATAAATGAATATTCAAAACTTAGCAATGTTAATTCATTTTTGAAATAGGGCTATTTGCACTGTAAATATCATCACAGTGATCAGTCAAAGCCACCTTTGATCACATTCGCTGCACCAGTCCGTTAAATCACACCACGGATCCCTGCGATGCCGATCGCACCATGATCTTTGGCGCTTTGTAAATCTGATAGCCGCATGCCGCCCAAAGCAAAACTTGGAACATCACAAAGCTGCGCTAAGTGCCAAAACCCCTCCCAACCAAGCGCTGGTGTCTCAGGATGTGTGGCGGTTGGGCGCACTGGTGAAATCAGTGCCGCCAAGACGCGATGGCTTTTGTTTAGCTGATTGACAGCGCGCGCTTCTTTTTCATCATGAACCCCCACCCAAATCGGCAGGTCAGCAGGCAGATCATGCGCGCCAAATTGATCCAGTTCAGCATGCGTTAATTTCACCATCAAGTCTTTGACATCTGTGCCCTGCTGATGATACGCATGATAAACAGACCACCCAACGACAAGCCTTAAATCTGCGCGCGACTCTGTCATCAGTGCCAATAGCTGTGTGATCTCATGCGCACCGATACAAGGGCGTAAATAAAAACACGCCCCCTTAGGCAGATGCTGGATATAATAATTGGCAAATTTTTCCATCTCGCCAAATTCACTCAGCGCATGGCTGATATATAATACTTTTGGCAAGCTTAGCCAATCTAAGATACGCGCATTGGCATCGGGCAGCTCATGTGCCCTAGCGATGATTTCATCTTGTTTAAACCAATACAAGCTTTGATTTTCAAGCCCCACACTCCGATGGCGAAAATCGCCATATTGGCAATCGGTTAAGCAGGCTTGATAAATGTGCAGACAGACAGATTTATCCGCATAGTCATGAGCGATTTTACCCATAAAAACCAACTGGTCGGTATTTAACTTAAGTCCAATTTCTTCATGAACTTCACGCACGACCGCCAAAGCAGGCGATTCATCTGCCTGAATTTTACCCCCAACGAATTCTAATTTGCCGCCCAGGTGCTGATGGAGTGAGCGCCGAGCTAATAAAAATTCATCGCCATATCTTAATACAGCCACTGCAACATGAACAGTTAGCGGATCGGTCTTGTTAGGAATTGATTTCATAATGCTTGATATTTCAATCACTTAAAAATTTTTTTGATTCATTTTATCAATTTTTATCATTTATATTTGCAATTTATCAAAAACCTGTTATCATAATCACAAATGATAATTATTATTGTTTAAAAACAAATATCATTCAATATTAAACAAGGGTTATCATTTTACGGCAATCATGCCGGCACACAGGTGCGTTTTACAAGTTAATAGTTTAGCATACGGCTTGGGATAACCACCCATCACCCGTCAACACAAGGAAAATCGCCATGACTATGAATATCGCTCGTTATTTCACCAATCGTGATAGCATTCGCTTACCAACCTTATATTCTCAAAATCTGTTCGCCATGACCAAGGAAGTGCGCATCGAACATCAAGGTGAAGAATATCGACTGCGCCTCACTCGAAACAATCGATTGATTTTGACCAAATAAACACGCTGATTTATCATATTTAAATAAACCATCTTTCTCCAACCCAGCAGGCATCACTTGTCATCACAAGTGGTGCTTGTTGGGTTTTTGGCGCTCAGGTATTGGGTAAATCTGGATAACTTGCTTAAAACTTCCAGCGATAAATCACATCCACCATGTTTTCGGCGGCGCTGGTGGCTTCGATATAAACTCGGCGTGTCAGCTGATAGCGCATAGATAGCGTGGATTCGGCATTAAATACGCCCACGCCATAACGCAAATATAAATCTGGCGTGATATAGCCAGTGACATTGACATTGGTATCATCTGAGCTGCCCGAAGCATCAATGGTCAAGCTCTGAAAACCGAAAGCCTGCCCAATTTGATTGGTCAAATCGCGCGTACCTGACAAACCAAGGCTGAGTCCTGCCGCAGCCAAATGGTTGGTCACCTGAGAGCGGAAGCCCTGCTCGGTAATACCCAAATCACTGGATTCATCAATACGCCCTGTAATGAGCGCATTCATCGCCTGATGCTCACCCAGACCTGCATCATTAAACACCGTGATATCAGGATCAGATGCCGTACCACGGATGCGCACGCCCACGGTCTGACCTTCGATTTGTTTTTCGCCTTCGATGGACAGGCGCGGATTGAGCATATCGCCATCAAAGCGAATTTGGGCATAATTTAAATCTAAGTTCTGACCGATGACATCAATTTTGGTGCGCTCAGACACTTGAATCACTCCAAGCGCTTGCATCGCACCTTGACCTGACTGTGTCAGATGCAATGCGCCCGCCAAAGGCACGACCGCCCCAAAACCTCGAAATTCAATATTATTACCCAAATCAATACCGATATTTGCATTAATATCCCAAGGCTCAGCTCTGGCTAAGATTTGGTCAACATTACCTGTGATGCGTCGGTCAAGCACTGAAACATCTGGAGATTCGGTCACGATATCAGCGGTTGCCTCTGGTGGGCGAATGGTCGCTGATGGGATGCTCACTACGCCTTTGACCTCGACAAATTTTTGGAAAGGTCTGATCATCACTTCTAATTCAGGACTGATTTGGGCAGTCACAAGCGGTGGCTGACTGACGGTGAGATTTTCACCAAAAACACCCAAACGAGCGTGCAGCTCTTCTGCCCAGTCCATCTCGCCATAGAGTACGCCATGACCCTCACCACCCACAAAGCTGCCATCAAGTGATGCATAAGTTCCACGAATACTCATAGTGGCATCGACATCAGAGATCGGCAACGGTACGCCCACGATAGAAAGTGCGCCATCTTCTAAGTTGGCATTGCCATAAAACAGTGGTCGAGACAGTGTCCCACCCAAGCCGCCAGCTAGGCTTGCTTTACCACTGAGCACCTGAATACTTGGGAAAAATGGTCGCAATACTGCCAAGTTCAGATCATTCATGACAAGCGCACCAGAAATGGGCTTATCTGCTTGATTAGGATCGATAATCACGTCGGCATAACCACGACCTGCTGCACCTAAAACATCAGTTCTAACTTTTAAGCCTTTCTCCACACTTTTGGCAATCACAGATGCGCGCTGATACGGCATCTCGACATAGCCGGTATCTTCTTGGGTCAAGCCAATCGTGCCATCATCAGAGTACAGCACAGCATCAACCAAAGGTGCCCGGCCTGGCTGCCACTGTGCTTTTATGCGGCCATTGAGCATCGATTGCCAGCGAATATCACTTGGCAGAGCCGCTGACAGCACTTGGGTGTCAAGATTTTGGATAATAAGATTGACATTCCCCGATTCTGGTGTATAGCTTAATGTGTCCTGTAAACAAATGACGCCCACGCCATCATCCTGGATATGTGTTGACTGCCAACAATGCGCCGCCACTTGTAGACTACCATCGCCCAATCCATAAGCAAACTCGGTCGGCTGACGCTGCGACATTTCGCCAAACCTGCTATTCACAAAGCCATCTGACAATACCCCGCTGTAGCGCATATTACTGCGATTAAACGCCCCATCAATGCGCGTAGATGCTTCGATATCACCGCTTTTGGTCGAGATAGACAAAATATGATTGGCTTCTGTACCACTAAAATCAATTCGAGCCGATTTGATAACGCGGCCCATCACGATGATGTCATCGCCTTGAACCAAAAGCTGGCTTTCGCTATTACCTAGATTGACGATTTTACCGATGGCTTGGGCATTTTGAATGGTGATATTGGCAAGCCTAAGCGCGGAGACACTGGCATCGATATATAGCGTTGGCAAGGCATGGTGATCATTCATCACAATCACACCGCCTTGAATGGCACCGCTTGCGGTATTGATCAACTGACCAAGATCAACCACATTGACACTGGTGGTCAGCTGTCTTTCATCACCCGACATGGTCAGATGATTGTTACCAATGCGAACTTGTAAATTATCAGCGTCTAGCTTACGGATGATATTTTGGGTTTGACGTGCATTGTCATCAATACGATTTCTTAATGCCAATAGCTCATCAGATGAAGTTGGCGGACGGCTTGCCTGCTTGATACTTTCGATATATCCAGCAAGATCCTTGGGCAGTGCAAGCTCAGCGTAGAGACTGCCTGAGGCGATGAGCGGCTGATTATTGTAGCTGCCTGTGATATCCAGATTGCCTATATCAATGATTTGGCGAGCCTCTTGCCAACTGCCCGCAAGCTGAATTGTGCCGTTTAAGTCGGTCTCAAGCGACTGGATAAACGCGCCCAAGTTCAGTGAACTCATATCAGCTTCTAGCTGCCATGCGGCACCTTGACTGATATCCACCCAGCCTTTAGCATTCAGTGCGCCTGCTTCGCCATCATGTCTTAGATGATTGACCATAAAGCGGCTGCCTGAGCCTGTCGCGTCAATACTTAGATTACCATTTGGGATTGAGTTATTGAGCACTTGACCATCAAAGGTGAGCGCCACATCGCCCAGCGCTCCGTCACGATATCTACCCGATGTAGCAAGATCGCCTGTGATGATGGCGATTAAATTTTCATCATCAACGAAAGCGGCGGTATCCACCTCATCCAATCGCCCCTTGATATCCCAGGCAATACCATCATCCAATCCAAGGCGACCTGCAAGCGACACTTTGCCTGAATCATTAATCATGAGCGCGCGCGTAATGGTCAAATCATTAAGACTGCCCTCAACATCTAGCCCAATGCTTGAGCGAGCCAGCTGCGGCAAGATATCTTGGTTAAGCTGACCATCAAAACTTGCTTTAAGGTGCCGAATCTCGCCACCTTGCAGCCTAAGCTCACTGGTGCCTTGACCTGTCAGATGTACTTGCTTGCCGTCATTTAATAAGGCAATCAAATCACTGTCATCCACCTTGATATCATGAATCGAAACATCGCCCACCTCGCGCAGGCGCCCTGAAGCGATGAGTCTGCCTGAAATTCGCTCAAACGGTGTCTGATCTGGTGTTTGAAAATAGGCGTTGGGTCTGACTGGATTGGCGGTTAAGTCAAGCTGCCATGCAAGCGGTCTTTGGGCAGTAGCAAAATCAACCCTACCAGTACCGCTGAGCTCACCCATCACGCCTTGATATTCAAAATCTGTCAAATACAGGCGCTGATTTTGCTCAATATTCGCCTGCACGCGATACAGTCCACTTGGGGCAGCATTGAGCTTGATAATATCAGCGGTCGCGTCGATATAAGTACGCCCTTCTTCCAAACGAACCGACGCCTGACCTGAGCGGCTATGGATTTCGCCAATTTGTGGGACGTCATGACGAATCAGATTTGCCCAAGTTGCTTCAATGCGCCAAGGTGCGCGATTGATTGTTTGATTTTGGGCAAGTGTGGCTTGAATGCGCTCGCCATCTTTTTGATTGAGATCAAATTCAAATCGGGTGTCATTACTATCTTTATCCAATAGCGTATATTTGACCCCAAGCGTTCCTGTCAAAACTTGAGGCAAATAAGCGTCATAGTCGCGATAGTCGCTTGGCATGACTTCACGAATGCGATAGCCGTCTGCTGAGATGGTTGCATCAAGCTCATAGCCATCAGACCAGTTCATACTGCCTGCTGCAACCAAAGTGCCACTGGGTGTATCCGCCTGGAGATACGGAATATCCATCACACTGCCGCGAATGATGCCGCGACCATGATAGTGCCCATCGGGGATATCTTTGGCAAACAAATCAGTGTTAATGCGCAGCTCAATATTTGAGATGACACCATCAGCGATAATGGTACCATTTTGAAGTAAAATATTTTGACTGTCAGCATAAGGCAGCAGTACTTCATCAAAATCCAAGCGCGCACTAAAAGGCGAGTTTTTATCCAGTCCTTGAGCGATAAAGCTGCCCGTCACATCATGCTGATTGTACTTACTGGTCAGCGTGCCAACGGTACGCTTTAGACTGCCGCCTGCTTTTACTGCCAAAGTATCAAAATAAGCACCATCCAGTGCCGAGACATGGACATCTGCTGACAGTGACAGCGGATAATTACCCGTCAAATCAATTTCACCCGTCGCACGGCTGACATCAATATCATCACCATAGCTAAGCATGGCATTATCAAGTTCAACCTTTGAATCCACCCATAAGGCGTGGTCAAATGCGATATGGTGCAGCACCACAGGCTCAGAGCCCGCTTGATCATAGATGATTTCATTGACTTTGGCATTTTCAAGCTCAAGCGTCACCGGCAAGCTGATGGTCGCATAGTCAAAAGGTTCACCCGTTGACGGCTTGGTATTCGTGACGCGCACCTTGTCGATATCAGGATTCACCAAATGCACTTGACGAGCAAACAGCGCACGCCACCCAAGCTGCACATAGGCGCGGTTGACGGTGACGGTAATGTCTTCGCCTTGAGCGATTTTGACATCTTGCACCCATACGCCGCGGCGAATTGAGCCTTCGCTATACTTAAGCTCAGTACCAGTCTCTAGCGCGATTTTTTCGATTAAAAACTTTGAGCCTGCTTCGCTGTTAGTCATGGCAAATAGCACAACCAACAACAATAAAGTAGCAATAATCGCTCCGATAATTAAGCGAATCAGATAGATCAGCCAACGCGGCTTGGGCGTGGGTGGGTTTGGTGGTGTGGGCTGCGTTTTGGTAGGCGCGGCAGCGTCAGCAGAAACTGCTTTTTCTGCTGAGGATGAGTTTTTTGAATTATCCTGATGAGTCATGCACTGCCTTTAGACATCTGATTACCAATGCGCCATTTAACCACAAATGGTTAAAATTATCAATTCACACCGATGAGTGGGTGAATATCATATATTAAAATAAGCCTAATTAAAATGGTGTGCCAATAAAGAAATGTAGCTTGATGGGGTTGCCTTCTTCTTTAACGCCAGTTGCCACATCAACACGCACCTGACCCACAGGGGATGCCCAGCGTACACCGACACCTGCGCCAATCTTGGTGTCATTATTAAAGCCCTTATCATAGGCATTACCAATATCGCTAAAGACCGCTAAGCGTAGATCTTTCATAAATTCATAGTTATATTCAGCTGTACCGACCGCCAAGACTTGACCACCTGTCAGATAGCCTTTATCCGATTTGGGCGATAAACTGTTATAGTCATAGCCGCGGATGCTTTGATCACCGCCAGCAAAAAACCGTAAGCGATATGGCACATTATCAAAATTATCCGACCAGATATATCCTGCTTGTAGACCACCGATCAGCTGATGCGCCCGATTGCTGCCATATGCATTATCACCAAAACTATAAACTCCGCTGATACCCGCTCTGGCAATCGCCATATTGGCATCAGAAACAACACTGTCAGAGCCGACTTCCAAAGAGTACTGCTGACGATATCCACGCATCGGGTTGACTGGATCGTCGGCGACGGTTTTATGGACAGCCACGCCTGCCAATAACGCTTCTTGGGTTGGCTTTCCACCCACAAAATTGACAGGTAAATCCTGCCAAGTATCTGGCGGCGCTTGTGTTTCTAGCTCGTCCAGTCGGTAGCGCAGCGAATAAGTGCGATTCCAGCCGCCAGGCTGAATGATATTGCGGCTAATACCCTGCTCTAGCGTCCGTGATGACAAATCAAAGCCATTTGTGGATTGTCCAAACACTTCTTCTTCATAACCCAAGCTTGCTCTTAGCTTGTCATTCAAAGGATGGCTAAGCGGTCTGGTGGCATACAGTCCAATCCCTTTTTTATCTTCAGACACTCTTAGCTCAGCACCTGCTTGATAGCCATCACGATTCACCAAATTATGCTCAAACTTAGTGACCACTCGGGTACCTGTGTCTGATCCCCAGCCCACACCAATCTGTGCATCGCGCGGTTTATCGCTCGCCACAAAGACATACAGCGGCACTTTTTTACTTTGATAGACATCAGTAGGCGTTTTACGATTTGCCAATGCGGCGCGCTCGGATAAATCTATCGTATCGCTTTCGGATTCATCAGGTAAAATGGCGCGTGCCACAGCGGAGACAGCATCACTGATTCTGCCCAAAATGGAGCGATTGATACGATCGTCATTATTGATGGCAAGCACCCTATCATCAGGCATCTCGTGCAGACGGCGTGCCTTGGCAGTCACCAAATCCAATTTATCTTGAATCAGACTGGATGTACTAAACTCGATCGGTGAGATATCTACCAGCGTACCATCTGCCAGCTCCACTGTCTCGATGACAGGTTCGAGCGTGCTGTCATCGATTTGTTCTTGTTCGGCGCGGCTGCCTGAAGACCGCTCAAAGCTGACTTGATCGTTTTGGGTTTGTTCGCGCTCTGGAAAGACAATCTCAGTATTAACCATATTAAAATAGCGCGTGGCAAGCAAATCATTAGAAAGTGCGCGCACCGCCTGCAAATTATAAGCCTCTCCCATATTAAAGGTCAGTAGCTGTTCAAGCAATTTTCGTTTGACTGGCAATTTATCTGGATCGGTTGTCAATTGATTGGTTTCAGGATCAATGGTAAAGAAAACCACATCATCAAAGCGATACTGCGTGCCTGTGTCATAAATCAAGCTAACATCGGCGATGTTATCTGGTAAGATCACATCAACCGAATGATCCAACCATCGTCCATCAAAATAGCCATGTTCAGCACTGGTATTTTCGATGAGATATTTTTTGGTTTCGTATTGTCCATGGTGAAAGACATCGCCCGTCTGCAGCGGCACTTCATCTGACACTTCAGCAAATGCTGCATCATCAGCGCCCTCACCGCGCACCTCGACCGCTCGATAATCAATACGAACAGGCTCGCCCAGACTGTAGATGACGACATCCACTTCCCCAACACTGTTTCTTATGATTGATAAATCAACATCATAGTAGCCAACGGCACGCGCCGCAGCTAAAGCAGTTTGTCTTAGTCGCGCTATCGATCCACTCAAATCCATCACCGACTCTTGGGTGACATCTTCAAGCGCTGCCTTAATATTGGCATACGGCTCTGTTTTTTGATCCGATGACTGAATGGCGGTGATTTCGCCTGATTGTGATGACTGATAAAATGTCGCCTTAAGCCTAGGTACTTTGCTGACGCCATCATTAAATAGACGGGCATAAAGACGCTTTATTAACCCTGGCTGCTCAGGCTCTAGCGTCTGTGGTACTATCACTTCAGTATCAGGCTGCTTGCCTTGATATTCAGGAATATAATCCTCAGGATTGATGCCCGTCTCATCAGATTCTTGGGCAAATAATTCCTCTGAGCTCAGCGGTGCGGTATCTTCGATCGCCACCATATCCAGCCCCAGTGGAGGTGATTGATCGCCGATGCGTGATACAGGCGCTTGATGATCCACCTTCACAGCATCCAAAGCTTGTGGTCTGACAGGAGTATTAAGACTCGCTGCGTTCAGTCGCGCTTGTATCTGCTCTGGCGTCAGCAAGGCAGGCATGGGAACATTCGCCACTACTTCATCGGCAGCATCTTGAGCCGCTGCATGAGTGGTGAGGGTGGTGTCAGAATCATTTTGCTGTGCCAAAGCCTGCATCATAACAAACGGCAGGCATGCCGCCAAGGAGACAGGCGCAAATATCCGATTGGTCAATAAAACCGACTTTGACATACAAAAAACTCAAGATAAAATAGCAAATTGCTGTTATTATAACAGAGTTTACAGACGATTAAAGCCCAAATACACCCAAACCTCCATTTACAACAAGCTTTTAGATATCAAATATTATGGCAAGTCAGCTGAGATTATTTCGCCGTCCGGTGTTTACTTCGATGTTTTTTACCCAATTTTTTGGGGCATTTAACGACAATGTCTTTAAACAAGCATTGATATTGGTACTCACCTACTCAGCAGCGATGAAACTTGGCGTGGAAGTCAGTTTATTAAATAACTTGGCTGCCTTGTTATTTATTCTGCCGTATTTTTTATTCTCGGCATTGGCGGGTCAAATTGCAGATAAATATGAAAAATCGTTTTTGACTCGGCGTATCAAGCTGATTGAAATCATCATTATGATGATTGCGGCGGTCGGGTTTATTTACGAAATATACAGCTTGCTGTTTTTTTGCTTGTTTATGATGGGTACTCAGTCCACCTTTTTTGGTCCGATCAAATACGCTTACTTGCCCGAAACCATGCAGCGTGATGAGATCGTCGCTGCCAATGGATTATTTCAAACCAGTACCAGTCTTGCCATTTTGACAGGGATGATGCTCGCAGGCGTGCTGACTCAGCTGTATTTATCTGAATACTGGCTGGCGGTCGTGACGATTTTTGTGGCGATACTAGGATATTTGGCGGCGCGCCAAATCCCCAAAACTCAAGTGCACGCACAAGATTTGCAGATTGATTGGAATATTGCACGCACCAGTTTTGATATCATCAAATATCTTTATGGCTTACCGCTTTTGTTTTTTATCATCATCGGTAACAGTTGGTTTTGGTTTTATGGCGCGACGTTTTTGACACAGACGCCAGAAGTCACCAAAGTTTTGTTACATGGTGATGAATCGGTGGTGATCTTTTTATTGACCTTGTTTTCTGTCGGTATCGCCATTGGATCGCTACTTTGTAAAACACTCACCAAAAACCAAGTCAGCTTTAGGCTTCTGCCGTATGGATTAGCGGGATTATCAGTCTTTGCGATGGCGCTTTATGTGTCACTAAATCAGCTGTCTTTGCCGGTGCCGGTTGAGCCTTATACTGTCATGGAGCTGATCCGCCACTCGCAGACTTGGGCGGTGTTTGCTGAGCTATTTTTATTAGGCTTTAGCGGTGGTGTGTATATCGTTCCACTATATACCGCCATGCAAGCTTACGCCCCCGTTGATTATCGCTCACGCATTGTTGGCGCCAATAATATTTTTAACGCAATCTTTATGGTCGTGTCTGCGATTTTTGCCATTTTGATTTTGGCGGTGATCAAACTTAACTTGCCGCAGCTGTTTGCCATCAGCGCCCTATTAAATCTTGGCTTTGGTATTTATTTATACTTAAAACTCAAAAAATACGATCGCACATTGCCAATCAATATGGATGAAACGGCGATTTTGCCTTGATTTTCAATTTGCAACAAAAGGGTAAGATTTTATGCAAATTTTTGTAAATCGTTACCCTGAAGCAGGATGAAATCTGCTATGATTTGATCAATTTCGTCCCGTCACAGGGTTATAATTTATAGTTTATGGATGTTTTTATGAAAAAATTAGCACTGACTTTATCAATTTGTGGCGTTATGTTTGGCTCTGTCGCCACAGCCAATACCACTTATCAAAGCCCAAATATGCGTGGCGAAATCACAGAAACCCTGACGCCTCGTGCTGGCACCGCTGACTTATTACAAACTGTCATCAAGGGTCTGCCTGCACCAAATATCTCTGTTACTGAAGTAAAAAACATTCCTACCGTCACAATCCAAGCCAACACAGCTGGTACAGTCATCTTAGATGTGACTTTGATTGATGAATTCATTGAAGATGTGTCGCCTAATGTTCGTCATTATCCAACCAATTTCCCAAGCCGCACTGCTGAATATGTCACTTCAGAAAATATCAAGCATTTATCTGATTGGATTGAACCTTATGCCGCTGCGCCTGACGCATCATTTGATGTGGTCATTCGCGCTGCCAAGCTCAATGGTATGGCAAGAAATCTTAACTTAGGCACTGCTTATACTATTCGTGCCGGCAATCACATGCAAAAAGCCTTACAGCTTAAACCTAATGACAACGAAGCCAACTATCTGTTTGGTATGATGTTGTCAGAGTCTGGCGGCTTTAAAGAAGGTCGTAAATATTTGGATAAAGCCGTCTCAATGGGCAATGTCGAAGCTGAGCAAAGTATCGCTCAAGCCGACCTATTAAATGACAATCGCTCAGCAGCACTCAAGCGTCTGCGTGATTTGGCTGCCAAACATCCAAATAACGAGCAAATTGCTGAACAAGTTCGCATCGTTGACAATGGCGGTTACTACATTTGGAACATCAAAGATAACGACATCAACGTCAAGCCCATCAAATAATGAGTTTGTGAGTCATGTTATTCCTCCGTACAGTCCCTTGATTGTACGGATTTTTTTTATTATGATAAAGCCTTGACTGATTTTAGCTGATCCAACTGACGATCTGCCATACGCCTCACTAGAGAAATCCATGAAGACTTTATCAGTAAAACCAAGCAAATCAAGCTCAGGTAAGCTTTTGCTGTCTGCCAGCTTAATGATTATTTTAAGCGCTTGTAGCACTCTGACACCGCCCAAACAAACGCCTGCCAAACTTCTTGAAAAAACCAGAAGCAGCATCGTCACAGGTAGTACAGTCAGCGCCGCAACCCGATCCATTTTGGTCTCGTCAGGTCATACCCAAGAAAGCTGCATGGCGGATTTTGAAGTCTGTGTTGATGATGTAAGATCGATTTTTTTGATCGAAACACCCAACCGTTTACAGCTGTCTGTATTTAGCGAGCTGTATTACACACATGCTGAAAATCTCATCGCCAAAGACGCTTGCCGCATCGAGCTTGCCAGACCGCCCATTGATCCTTATTATGCCAATTCGCCTAACAGTGAAGACACTGTCGAAAGCAAGCTTAAAGCTCGTACTGAGTGCCATGCCCAATATCGAGATGCGCTTTATCAGACGCTCAAATACAGCTATGCTTATTTGTTTTATCACAGTTTAGGCGGTGACAGCAATCCTTCTGTGATTCCCAGAGAGTCAGATGTTCGGACGCTGGATTTGTATCATCTTGCCATTAATGATTTGATCACTCAAATTTATCTCAGGGAAAATGGCGCATTTTATGATGCCAAATTCCAAGATGTGTTATCGGCGGAGCAATTAGAGCCTGTCTACAATCAGCTGAGAATTAGCCGTATCAGCACCAACGACCGCGGTCAAAATACCCTGCACATGTCTGTTGGCGCTCGTGACTTTTTGGCAAGCGAGCTCAAAAAGCACGAACGCAGCAGCGAGCTGTTTTCTGAGGTGATTTCTGCTTATGATTCTAGATTGGTGGATTTGGATGTTAATACCAGACGCTCAGGGCTTGGTGTTAGTTTCGTTGGCGCCATCAATGATCGACATACTGCCAGTGCCCGCAATCTAAAAAATCTTGCACCCAATAAAGCTTTAGATGATCGCATTCATAATGTTGGGCATGTTCAGCTCACCGCCATCATCGAACCTACAGGCAAGACCATCGATGAGGTACTGTCATCACATGAATTTCATGCGTATTTTTTTAATCCCAGTTATAAAACTCACATCGAGATCGGCGATACATCCTATCCTTTGACAGCAAATTTTTCAGCAGGCTATGCTTTATGGCTGGCAGAAAACCAATTAAGACAAGTATCGCTGATGAACATGATATCGCGTCATGACGCTGTCGCCCTGCCCGAGTTATTCATGCTAAAGCCATATGATCCCGATCAAAAAGTGATCATCATGCTGCACGGCTTGGCATCTAGCCCTGACACTTGGGTCAATCTCACCAACACCCTGATGACAGATCCTAAGCTCAATCAAAATTATCAAGTTTGGCAAATTGCTTATTCTACCAACTTGCCCATCTTGGAGAATCGCTATCAAATCCATGAGCTCATTCGCCATACATTTAGCAAGCTCGATCCGCACGGGCAAGACCAAGCCAGCAAAAATGCCGTGCTCATTGGGCACAGTATGGGCGGTGTGATATCTAGAATGCTGGTTTCTGATACCAATTTGACCGATGCGCTGGTCACACTGGATGATAAAGAGCAGTTCAAACTGATCAATGATTTACCCTCAGATCAGCGTCATGCCATTTCTGAGCGGCTAAAATTATCATCATTACCACAAATTGATGAGGCGGTTTTCTTATCTGCACCTCATCGTGGAACAGATTATGCAGATCGTTGGTTTACTCGCGCTGCTCGGCGGATCATCAAGCTGCCCGTTGACTTTACCAGATCTTTAGGTGCAGCACTGACCGATGATGTTCAATCGCAAAGTTTTTTGGGTTCCTTATACCTACAAAATGGTGCAAGTCAGCTGTCGGATCGCTCATCTTTTGTCGCACTGACTAAAGATGTACAGATCAGCCCCTCTGTGCGCTATCACACCATCGTCGGCAATAATACTGGCATTAGCCACTCTGAAAATAACTCCAGTGACACCGTGGGCGGCGCCATTTCTGATGGCATTGTGCCTTATGCCAGCTCGCATCTTGAGGGCGCAGCTTCAGAGATCATCATTGAAGGCAGGCACAATATCCACGAAAACCCAAAAACCATTGTACAGCTGCGTAAGATTTTGCATGAGCATTTGGATCACTGATCAGATTAAAGCTCATTTGACAGATATAGCAAAGCCCATAATCAAAACTGTGAATGATGGGCTTTGTTGTTAAAGCTGCTTGGTGTTATTTAGATTTTAATACAGCAAAAATCTCATCGCGAACCGTATCGATAGATTTTGTTCCATCAAAGTCATGATATTCAGGGGCGTTTTCACCTGATTTGGCAACTTCTTGATAATGACCAATCAACGCTGCAGTTTGAGCATGATAGACCGATAGGCGATCACGCACCACTTCTTCTTTGTCATCATCGCGCTGAACCAAAGGCTCGCCTGTCACATCATCCACATCTGCCGTTTTGGGAGGATTATAGATCACATGATAGGTGCGACCTGATGCCAAATGCGCACGGCGACCTGACATACGGCTGACGATTTCATCATCAGGGACACTGATTTCAATCACATAATCAATGGCGACGCCAGCATCTGCCAAGGCTTCAGCTTGAGGGATCGTGCGTGGGAATCCATCAAAAATACAGCCATTTTCACAATCTGGCTCTTCTAGGCGCTCTTTAACCAAATTAATGATCAGCTCATCAGAAACCAGTTGCCCAGCATCCATGACACTTTTTGCCTGTTTGCCAAGCTCAGTACCCGCCTTGATCGCTGCACGCAGCATATCACCAGTTGAGATTTGAGGAATGTTGAATTCCTTAGACATTAGCTGAGCTTGCGTACCTTTGCCTGCACCTGGTGGACCTAGTAAAATAATGCGCATCATGATATATTCTCCAAATAAAGCCTGCCTGATGGCAAGCGGCTGTTAGTTAACTGACTGTACTATAAAGCACATTGATGAATTGTTCAAGTTTTTTATCACAAAATCCAATGAAATCACAAGTTTTTGTGAATATTTGTATTTACCAATTCAACAGACTGTCATCACTGGCCTTTTGAGTATTTTGGTAAAAAAAATACCGACCAAGCCTTTCAAAATAGCTATCATCAATAAGCCCAATATTTTATCAATATTGGGCTTAAAAAATATGTTATGGTACGATTTGAGAAATTGTCAAAGATACTTCGGTTTGCTTATCTAGGACAATGGGGTTGGCAGCCAAATCCCCAGACTCAGAGACAGCATTACCCGAATGACTGATCCGTGCATTGACGACCAGCACCACGCTTGCATCTCGCCCTGCTGACAGGGTGCGAGTTGGCATCATGGCATCCATATCACTAAGCTTCACACTGACTGACTGGCTCATGATCTCACTGGCTGGCAATCTTTTGACAGCATAAGGCGCACCGCCTGCTTGCTCACTGATAGAGACAAACAGCACGTCATCTGGTCTTAGCTGATCCACAAGCGCAGGCGACAGGCTGACACCCACCGTGACACCTTGAGCAGCGGCAGCTTGCTGGCGATCGATGTTTTCAACCAATTTATCCAAACTTGCCAAAGCTTCACTGTGATCGCCTGAGCGGGCGGCAATGCCAGAGCGTAATCTTGCGATCCATGCCTTAGCTTCAGGATAATTACCTGCGCGAGACTCTCCCATGATCATCAACATGATCGCGCCTTCATGATTGGGTGTTTTGCTAAGAATATCAGTTAGGATTTTGCGTGTATTGGCATCCATTCTGCCTTCATTAACAAAAAAATTGGTCTGTGCATAGGTGAGCGCAATCTCTTCATTATCAGGCTGCAAACGATTGGCGCGCGCCAATGCTTCAAGCGCTTGTGGCTGCGCTTCAAGCACCATAAACAGCTCCGATAAGCGCATCCAACGATCGGCATCATAAGCATGGCGATGGACATTGGTCTGCATGGCACTGATGAGCGCCGTCGATTCTTTGGCAGCCCATTCAGGAGGGACATCAATCTTACCAGTCAGCAAATCATCCGCAACCTGCCCCACCGTATCTTGTGCTTGCCAAAGCGTAAAGACAGGCGTGCGATCAGCAGTAGTCAGATAAGCAATCGCTGCCAATATCGGAATCCAAATCATGACAATCGCACGCCCCTTGAGACCGACAGGCGCATAGGCTTCTACCGTCTTCTGAGCATCAAGCAGCTGACGCTTAAGCTCGGTGATCTGCGCTTGATAATGCACGTCATCGATCGCGCCTGCTGCTTTATCAGCATCAAGCTCCGCGATGCGCTCGCCAAAGACTTGCACGTTCACTGCCATCAGCTGATTATCCGCCGCAGGACGACTTCTTAGCCACGGCAAAATCACCACCAAAGACAGCAAAACCGTCAAAACCGCGCATAATGAAAAAAACAATATTAAACTGGGTGTCATGGTATGTTTGCCTTATTCTTTTGGTTTGGTGGAGCCGTTTTGATCGCGATCTTGATGATGCGCCAAGATTTTGGCAAGTTTTGCTTCTTCGCTGGCTGATAAAGGTGCGCTTGCTGGCTCACTGGTTGGCACACGTCCTTTTTTGGCTTTATAAATCCAACCTAAAATTAGCAATATCAATAATATCGGCGGGAAAAACCACAAAATCCATGTCGAAGGACGCACAGGCGGTTTATAGCTGATAAAATCGCCATAACGCTCAAACATATAATTACGAATCTCGGTATCGCTGCGACCATCTTTGACCATCTCATAGGTTTTTTGTTTGAGGTCTTGGGCGATCGGTGCGTCAGATCCTGCCAAATTTTGATTTTGGCATTTGGGGCAACGCAGCTCCTCAATCAACCCTCGATACTGTGCTTCTTGCTGAGGTGAATCAAATTCATACACCTCAAAACTGGCTTGGGCGGTCATCGCCATGCCAATGCTTAAAATAAGCGCAAAAATAGGCACTTTCATGACGCATCCTTATTACAAATTTGAATCTTATCATCACCAGATAACTGATCATCGCCCACCGCCGTCATGCAGCTTTGGATATCAGCCCAGTTCATCTCGCCAATCTCGCCCACAATGTGCTTATATACCACACCATCAGCCCCGACCACATAGCTTTCAGGTGCGCCCATCAAACCCAAATCAAGCGCATACTGACCTGACAGATCTTGCACAGAATAAATAAATGGATCTTTATGTTCATTTAAATAAGCCAATGCCGCGGGTAGCTCATCTTTATAATTCACCCCAACCATAGGCACGCCCTGCTCATGCAGCTGCAATAAAAAAGGATGTTCCACATAACAAGTCGGACACCAAGAACCCCAAACATTGAGAATAAAGGGCGTTTTTGGCAAATCGGCTTTGGTCATCGTGCGCGTCGTATCAGAAAGTAAAGGCAGGCTAAATTCAGGCAAAGGATTGCCCACCAAACGACTGGTATTAATCTCGGTTGGCTTGCCAAGTCGCACAAAAAACATCACCACCAAAACCGCAAAAATAATCAGCGGGATAATAAAAAGCATCAAGCGTTTGTTGGATTGAGCCACAATTATACTCCTTTGACGGTGTTATTTAAAACAGATCTGGTCTTAGCAAAGCGATAACGCTTATCCAAAATGGCAATCAACGCACCGACCGCCATGATGATAGAGCCAAGCCAAATCCAGCGCACCATAGGCTTGACATACACGCGCACTGCCCAAGTATTCATATCCACTTGACCATCTTGGGTGCTGATTGGTTCGCCAAGCGCCACATACATTTCATTAAGAAGACTTGGTCGAATACCTACTTCGGTCATTGGCATCATACTCACCACATAATCACGTTTTTGGGGATAAAGCACTGCAATAGGCTTGCCATTTTGCTTGACGGTGATAGTGGCTTGAGTGGCATCATAATTCGCCCCCTGAATCATCTGAAATTCTTCTAAATAAAAATCATAGCCTTGAACGTGTACGCTGTCACCCACCGTCATCGCCACGTCTTTTTCGATGCTCATACTGCTGGTGCCTGCCACGCCCATCACACAGACGATCACGCCAATGTGCGCAATTTGCATACCCCAGTAGCTCGGACTAAGCTTAGCCAATCCTGACAACACACTGCCTTTGTGGTGTTTAAGCTTATCTTTGATATCAAAAACTATGAACGAAAGCACCCATAGCGATAAAATGCCAGAGACATAAATACTATAATCAAAAAATGGCTCTTCAGCTAATTGAGACACCATATAAGCCAGCACCGAACCCAGCACCAGTGCACTGACCGCAAACGCCATCAGAGTCGATGCCAGCGGACGGCTATCATATTTATAGCGCAGTACAGCACCCACGCCCATAAAGCCAAGCAAAAGCCAAGTCAGCGGCACAAACAAAGCATTAAAATACGGAGGACCGACCGAGACTTGACCCAATTTGAAAAAGTCAGCGATGATCGGATACAAAGTACCTAGCAGCACCACCAAAGTTGCGACCAGTAAAATTAAGTTATTGATCACAAGGACGGTTTCGCGCGATTTTAGACGATAGCTACTTTCCACCGTCAGCTTCCAACCCCGCAGCGCAAACATCAATAGGCCAAAGCCAATCACAATCGCCAAAATCGCAAGTACCGCCAAGCCGCGTGTCGGATCAGCAGCAAACGAATGCACCGAAGTGATGACACCAGAGCGTACCAAAAAAGTCCCCAATAAAGACAACGCAAATGCAAAAATGGCAAGCATAATTGTCCATGCCTTAAATACGCCACGCTTTTCGGTTACCGCAAGTGAGTGCATGAGCGCCGTCGCCGCAAGCCAAGGCATAAGCGAGGCATTTTCGACAGGATCCCAGAACCACCAGCCGCCCCAGCCCAGCTCATAATAAGCCCACCAAGAACCCAGCGCAATACCCAAGGTCAAAAATGCCCAAGCAATCAAAGTCCAAGGACGACTCCAGCGTGTCCAAACAGCATCCAATCGCCCTGCCCACAGCGCCGCCATACAAAACGCAAACGGCACCGCAAGCCCCACATAGCCCATATATAGCATCGGCGGGTGGAATATCAACCCTGGATCTTGTAAAAGCGGATTAAGATCTGCGCCGTCCACAGGTAAATTTGGCAAAACGCGGTCAAATGGCGATGACGTAAAAATCATCATCGCAAGCATCATCACCTGAATACCACCCAAAATGGATAACACGCGCGCGCGCATATCCAGTGGCAGCCCGCGACTAAACACAGACACCAACATACACCAAGTCGCCAAAATCGTCATCCAAAGCAGCAGCGAGCCTTCATGCCCACCCCAAGTCGCAGACAGCTTATAGTACCAAGGCATCAAGCTGTTTGAGTGCTTAGCGACATAAATTAAGCTAAAGTCATTGTACAAAAACCCTGCAACCAAGCCCAAAAATGCCACCACCATCGCCAAAAACTGCGCCATCGCAAGACTTGGCGCAAGTCTTTGCCACTGCGCTTGATGCTTGATGACTCCTATCGCAGGTAAAATGGCTTGCAAGATCGCAAGCACAAAAGCAAGCAGTAGCGAAAAATATCCAAGTTCTGTTATTAGCATAATAAAACACTCATTTGCTGGGCAAAGTTTGCAGGGCTATGATGATCGTTACATGGTTTAAATGGTTGTAGCGGCATTTAAGTCATCGCTTTAACATTCTCAAAATCATAAGGTTTGGGCGGCTTTTAGTGTTCATAAGGCTTTTAGTGTTCATAAATAGTATCTGTTTCATACTTTCATCGCTTAATTATTTAAGTATTAAGTACAGTTTTATTGAAATGGATCCATGCATCTACCTAGAAGAACACCACCACCAAATGCAGCCAACCTGCCAAAAATCCTGTGATACCACCCAGAATAATCAAGGTAATCTCATCTTCTTGGAAAGCAGGTCTTAATAAATTTTGAAACTCTTTGGGAGTCAGTGCGCGGATACGACCTTCAAACAAGCCAAAAATCTTGCTTGCGCGCGAGACATTCAGTTTTGGGTCGCGGATCGGCACCATCGTCGCATCGATGGATTTATCAATAATGGTATCTTTAAAGCTATCAAGACTGCGCTCATCCATGCCCACTTTGAGCGTGGTTGCGACGACAGGATCTTCTAGCATGCCGTACAGATGGGATTTGACCAGTTCGCGCGTCTGATGGGCGCGTCTGCCGTACATCATCTCATTCATGATATTTTCAAGCGTGACCAGTTCATTGACGACAATTTCAGCAAAAACACTCGACACCTCGTCTTGGCGTTTCATAAACCCGCCTTGCCAAGAATATTTGTGCCAATGCGGGCGCATCCACACCACGCGTTTTTGGTTATTAACCATCTCATAGCGGAACAGACGAATGAACGGAACGGTCTTTGGCTCAACGGGATTAAACACCATCCAAATGGCGATCCAGTTGGTCAAAGCCCCCCAAATCATCGCAAAAAAAGGCACCGTCCAATGCTGCGGCACAAAATAAAAAATCGCCATCTGAATCACACCAAAGCCAAAGCCAATCAGTGCGCTGATTTTCCAAATAAAATTAATCTCTTTTTTGCCGACGCGCAAAAACATATCCACCATGAGCTTTCGATCGTTTTCCATCTTAGAGACGATCATCTCGCGCATATCTACAAGCGATTCGACATTATAAGTCAAATCCATCACCAAAGACTTCATCGTCACAGCCAAGCGTGAGCGCACATGGGCATAAATACGGCGTCGAATGGCGTATGGCGTGTGCGTCCACAGCGTGTACGAACGCTCAAGCATGATTTCATCGATCAGATTTTCTAAGTTTTTATCGACAGTGGCAGTGATAAACTCCGCCATCTCTTCAGGCTCCATCGCCTGAAAAAATTCATCCAAAGAGCCAAGCTTAGAGAGCGTCTGATCAACGATCACCCCAGAGATTTTGCCGGCTTTGGCAGGCACGATACCCTGCCAGCCCAAGCCTTTTAAGCCAAAAGGCATCCTAGGAATGCGAATTCCCCAAAATCTAATCGGATGAAACAGCATCTCAAGCGCCATCCAAACATGCGCCCATGTCACAAACGCTGTCACAGGCGGAATGGTCAGCATCGCAATAAATTCAGGGTGCTCACTTAAAGCTTGCCAAATGGATGAAAACATAATGATCGGTCTTTGGGCTGATTGGGTCGGTTTTTTTAGTCAAAACCATAACATTATATCATATTTTGGCAATATTTGGATTGATTTAAACTGATAAAGTCACCCAATTTGCGCTATCGCAAAATCAAAACTTACAGTAAAATGATGGGCAAAGTCAGAATTTTGTCTTAATTTATCAAATTACCCCAAAATAGTCATACCTTGTCATGAAAACATCCGCCAAAAAACCCACCAAAGCCAAGCCAACCAATCAAGTGCGCATCATCGGCGGTCAGCATAGGCGCAGGCTTTTGTCGTTTGTGGACGCACAAGGGCTCAGACCCACGCCAGACAGACTCAAAGAAACCATATTTAATTGGCTGACTGGATATTTGACCGACGCCAAAGTTTTGGATGCTTGTGCAGGTAGTGGCGCCCTTGGCTTTGAAGCTTTATCGCGCGGTGCCAAACAAGTTACATTTATCGAACCGCACGCCGCCCAAGCTCGTATGCTCACGCAAAATGCCGAGCTTTTGAAGCGATCAGATCAGGTGGTCATCCTCCATGCCGATGCCATCAGTGCTTTGAAGACAATGAAAGATAAGTTTGACATCGTCTTTATTGATCCGCCATATGCGCTAGATCTGTGGCAGCCCATTTTACAAAGCTTGCTTGATCGTGAACTGATCCACGCGGACAGCACCATTTATCTTGAGTCGGACAAACCGATTGACGCGGTGCTAGATGATAAGATGCTTGAGCAATTTACCACCCTAAAATCCACCAAAGTCGGGCAAGCAATGGCGTATTTATTGATGCCAAAAGATAAAGATGCCATCAAATAGATTTTGGATCTTTAGTGTTTTTTTTATAGCTATCAGATCACAGCTTTATCAAGGCGGCGTGTTCATGCAGCTGACATGACTTGATGGTAGTATAAATATAAGTTATCTTAGACCCAAAAAATAAGTCCCCAAAAGCTCGTAAAATGACTTGATTTTTTGGTGATAAAAAGGCATAGTTATCAATTCTATTTTAGTTCAATCAGATGGGTTTGATTGAGCGTTTTCACCAATAAAAGGTATCAAAAATGGCAGAAAAAATGGTCGTTGGCTTAGTCGGTTGGCGCGGTATGGTTGGCTCAGTGCTTATGAGCCGTATGGTTGAAGAAGGTGATTTTAAACACATCAGCCCAGTTTTTTTCTCAACCAGTAACGCTGGCGGCGCGGCACCTCGGTTTGATGGTGTAGACGGCGGTACGCTCAAAGATGCCACCGATCTGTCAGAGCTGTCTTTGTGCGACGCCATCATCACCTGCCAAGGCGGAGACTACACCAAGCAAGTCCATAGCGCTCTAAGACAAAGCGGCTGGACAGGCTATTGGATTGATGCGGCGAGCAGCCTGCGTATGGAAGAAGACGCCATCATCATCCTAGACCCAATGAACCGCGATGTCATCGACCAAGCACTGGCTGATGGCAAAAAAGACTTTATCGGTGGTAACTGCACCGTCAGCCTAATGCTAATGGCAATCGGTGAGCTATTCCGTCGCGGCTGGGTTGAGTGGGTATCTGCCATGACCTATCAAGCCGCTTCAGGCGCTGGTGCTAATAATATGCGCGAACTGATCAGCGGAATGGGCGTATTACGCGATTCGGTGGCAGATCAGCTTGGCGATCCTGCTTCAGCCATCCTAGAGATCGATAGAACCATCGCCGATACACAGCGTAGCGATGACTTCCCCAAGCAGCATTTTGGCGCTGTCTTGGCAGGCAGTCTCATCCCCTACATCGATAGCCAACTTGAAAATGGTCAATCTCGCGAAGAATGGAAAGGTCAAGCTGAAACCAACAAAATCCTAGGTAAGTCAGCCGATGAGACCATCAACATTGATGGCATCTGCGTGCGCATCGGCGCCATGCGCTGTCATAGCCAAGCACTCACCATCAAGCTAAAGCAAGACATTCCTTTACAAGACATCGAAGATGCTCTTCGCAGCAGTGATAATCCATGGCTGGACGTAGTAGAAAATGACAAAGCTGCGAGTATGGAGCGCCTGACTCCTGTGGCTGTGACAGGGACACTCAATGTTGCTGTTGGTCGCCTGCGTAAGATGAATATGGGCGGTGAGTATCTAACCGCCTTCACCGTGGGTGATCAGCTGCTGTGGGGCGCTGCTGAGCCACTACGCCGTATGCTGGCTATTTTGCAAGGTCGTATCTGAGTTTATCAGATCAACTGATCAAGGTGCGTCATGACTGGCGCACCTTTTTTATGGCTTTATTGGGTAGTTTTATTTATAATATTGAGCAAATTTATCCCATCTTGGTAGGGTATATTTAACTTAATACCAACCTTAGCACAGCTTAATATTATGACACCCACCCCATCACCCATTTGTCTCATCTATGCTGGCGGCACCTTTGGCAGCCACGGCACACCACTTTCTCCTTTGCCTGCCAAGATTTTTTTGCCGACGCTTGGCGATCTACTTGGTGCAGCCGATCATCATGTGCAGATTTTGGATAATCAGATCATCAAAGACTCAAGCTTTATGACGCCATCTGATTTTGTGGGATTTTATGAGCTGATTTTGACTGCTTATCAAGATGGTTATCGAAACTTTGTGCTGATCACGGGCACAGATACGCTCAGTTTTTTGGCAGCTTTTTTGGCACGTGCGTTTGATGAATTGACTGATTTAAGCCTAGTGATTACTGGCAGTATGCAGCCTTTATTATTGCCGCAGCAGGCTGAGCTATCCATCAATTATGACAGCGACGCTTGGGATAATTTATCTGAGTCAATCACCGTGGCAGCAAAGCATCAGGGCGTGTTTGTACAGTTTTTTCATCACACCTTCGATGCCAAGAACACCCAAAAAATTCATAGCCAAGCACATCATGCTTTTGTGGGATCAGAGGCGATATTTAACGAGCAATCCTTGCCATCGATTGATACCACCACTCGGCTGCATCAATTACCTTCATTAATTGAGCGTGCCAAGTCGGTAAAGATTCGGTCAGTGTATGTCCTGCCTAACGATCCTGATGCGCTGGCTGATGCGCTGTTGGCGGCGGCTGATGCTTGCGCGGTGATTTTGATTGGCTATGGTGCCGGCAATCTGCCCAAGTCCCAAGCCATCATCGACGCTTTAGCGGAATTGACAGATCGCGGCATTGCCATCATCTGCACCACCATGTGTGCCTATGGCGGTACAAGCGCCCAGTATGCCGCAGGCGCATGGCAATATGATCATGGCGTTTGGGCGTCAGGTTCATGGACCATTCCTGCCATTTATGGTCAAATACTTTGGCTATCTGTCTCCCAAAAGCTCACCGCTCAGCATTGGAAATACTTATGAAAACACACACTTTGGCTGTCGGTATCGAATTCATCGGCACTCGCTACCGTGGTTGGCAGCGTCAAGAAGAAGTCATCGGCGTACAAGCCGTCATCGAAAAAGCTCTATCCACCATCGCCAATGAGCCGATAGAGCTGATCGCTGCTGGGCGTACCGATGCCGGCGTACATGCTGGCAATATGATCGCGCATTTTGTGACACACGCTGAGCGCTCAGCCCACAACTGGCTGCGCGGCGTCAATAGCATGCTGCCTGATGACATTGCCCTAAGGTGGATTCAGCCCATGCCATCAGATTTTCATGCTCGCTTTAGTGCCATCGCTCGGCGCTATCGCTATATCACACTCAATCAGCCCTATCGCCCTGCCATCTTGCGTCACCAAGTCGCCCATGAATACGCGCCGCTTGATGTCGATGCGATGATTTGTGCCAGTAAATCCATCGTGGGCACACATGATTTTAGCAGCTTTCGGGCGGCTGCCTGCCAATCAAATCAGCCAGTACGCACGGTCACCCATGCCAGTTTATTTAGGCATGGCAGCTACTTGGTGCTAGATATCCAAGCCGATGGATTTTTGCATCACATGGTGCGCAACATCATGGGCACCTTATTTGCCATCGGACGCGGTGAGATGCCATCGGATGCTCTTTTGGATCTGATGCATGCCAAAGATCGCACTTTGGCGCCGCCAACTGCATCCGCCGATGGGCTTTATTTTATCAATGCCTATTATCCAGAACGCTTTGAATCACTTTTACCGCAGATGCCACTGACGCCATTATGGCTAAACTTGCCTGACTGATGCTCTGATCAGGTGCGCTAGTGATAAATCATATAAAATCCCCATTTGGCGCTGTATTTTTGGGCAAAAAAAAGGTATAATAGGTCAAATTTATTATTGATTACTTAAGATTATGGCAAAAAAAGACGACATTATCGAATTTGAAGGCGAAGTCATTGACACTTTGCCAAATACTTTATTCAAAGTCCGCCTAGACAATGGGCACGAGATCATCGCTCACATTTCAGGCAAGATGAGAAAGCACTATATCCGCATCTTGACAGGCGATAAAGTCAAAGTCGAAATGACACCTTATGACTTGACCAAAGGTCGTATCACCTATCGTGGTAAATGATCTGACAGATGCTACAAACCCAACCGATCGGTTGGGTTTTTTGTTATTTGGAATGTATGCGTTTTGTGTTAGGCATTTTTAATGACTGATAAATTTGATAAGATGTGATCAGTTTAATCACCACTTAATATCATGGAAACACAAACACCTTTAACCATTCTTATCCACGGCTTACACCTAAGCCCTTGGTACATGAAACCCTTAGCCAAACGACTGGATGACTCAGGCTTAGAGACTTATCGCTATGGCTATCGCAGCCTGCTAGAGCCGATACAGGCGCACAGCGCAGGTCTGAATGCGCATCTAAGCCGCCATCATAACAGCAGCCAACCCATCAATTTGGTGGGGCACAGTTTGGGTGGTTTGGTGATTCGGCATTTTTTGGCGCATTATCCGCAGTGGCATGTACATCGCTGTGTCACGCTTGGCACACCGCACAGCGGCAGCCAGACCGCTCACTATGCCAACAGATATCTCAGACTCTTGGTCAATCAATCCTATCTGGGCGCGCTCGATGGCACCTGTCCGCAACTGCCAAACGGTGTCGAAATTGGTGTCATCGCAGGCAATCGCCCTTTTGGGCTTGGATTGCCATTATTGACGCTGCACCGCCATTTGCATGGACTGAGCACATCTGATAGCCAAAATGATGGCACCGTGTTCGTCTCCGAAACGGTCTTACATAACGCCACAGACTATTTACTACTCCCTGTCAGTCATACGGGCTTATTGACAGATAAAGCTGTCGCAAACCAAACCGCGTATTTTTTAAATCATGGTACCTTTAGGCGCTGAGATGTCTGGCGTCTCAATGCGCTCAATATCTGAACACTGAGTGACAAATCAAATAAAAAAGCCCATCGCATAGGATGAGCTTTTTAGCTTTAGGCTAGGATTAGAAGCGGTATTCGATACCTGCGCCAATGCCATAACCAGTTGTATCGACATTTGCTGTATAGACACCATCATTTACTTCAACTTCTTCGTTTAAGTAAGCACCATAGATGTGACCAGTGGTTGCTCGGTTAAAGCGATATTCACCACCAACAACAAAACGTTGTTTCTCAGAATTATCAAAACCGTAGTAGTTATCAACCAGATCAAGCTGACCGTAAACTGACCATGGGGTTTGATTTACAGCGTGCTTAGCACTGATAGTGACAGCATTTTCTTTCTTATCGCTATCATAGTCGGTGTTTTGATACAATGCACCAACTTTGGTCGCTGCAGATAGCTGATAGTCGCCGCTGACACGGATTGCTTTTAGTGCATCGCCCGCTTGGATGTAGCTGATACCTGCGCGGTATGGCTGACCTGCTGGCTCAAACTGAGCGGCGACACCAAATACATCACGAGTGACATCAGTTTCTAAGTCTTTCTTATCAAGATGACCTTTGTCGCTCAATCTATCAATAGTTGAACCTGAAGGGGCTAATGTTGCGTTAACATTATTATATTCATCCATAACATACATGGCAGAGAATGTTGCGCCATTGTAGTTTGGTGACACATAAGCAAATGCGTTGTTTGCGCGTGGGGCATCAAATGAAGCTAGAACATTATCACCACCCATAACAGCGCCTTGAGTTACGTTTGCATAGTCAACGCGTCCATCGATTGCCTTTAGACGACCAGCAAGTAGGGTACCGTATTCTTTGTTAGAAAGACCTAGGTAAGTATCGCGTGATTTAAACTGTTGAGAGTTGTCATCAACTTTTACGCCGTATTCTAGTTGGTAAACTAGGTCAGTGTTAGCAGTCAAAGCTTCTGAACCACGGAAACCAATACGTGAAGAGTTTGAATTCAATTTACTGCGTGTAGCATTACCATCCCAGTCTTCTGAGGCGGTAGCTCTTTGACCAGTAGCATTGGTTACTACCGTATAATCAGTATCGCCATCTTGAAGATCAAGCGTTAGGAACACTTTACCGTATACAGTTGGTGCAGCTTGTGCAGCAGTGATCGACAGAGCAGCGACTGCTGTTGCTAGAACTAGTTTTTTCATGGGTTTCTCCACTTTAAATCGGGCGTCGTTGCCCAGTACAATAGTACTTGTCAAAAAGATACACTGGCAGGATGCTGATGTATCGCTAACTATGATGGCAATCCATCATGGCACAGAGTAACATAAAATTACATACTGTAGCAATACGGACGACCAAACTTCATACTGTGACTATAGGATACCAACTTTGAAATATTTTGCAATACCTTAAACATGAAAAGTTTTGTAACATTTACAATTATTTTTATAAGTTATTGATATTTATTATATTTATGAAATATTAAATTTCTGTGATTTTTAATTTAACTGCTTAGATGAGCATAAAAATATACCCAAAAATGCTATTTTTATCCAAAATTCGGTTCACTCATGGTGTAAAATTTAAAAATTTGTTACAACTTAATCAGGCTTATTCATCTCAAAATCTTGACAAATGAAACATATGTAAGCTGAATTTTGGGCATCTATCATAATAATGTTACATGAGTGTGACGGTTAGATGGATTGACTTACCAGTCTAAATTTTATGAACTACTGGATCAAATACCCAAATCTTATCACTGCCCATATCTGAATGTAGGGCTTGGGCATTTGGCGATCATTTGGGCGATCAAGCTATGATATAATAAGCTGATTTTGAGAGTTTGAATAAGATATGAGTGACGCTATGATAACTTCTGAAGATGACTTGACGGTCATCACCACACACGCACGCGCCAAGACAGACATTAGCCATATCCATGAGTTTTTGGGCTGTCGCACTTCAGAGCGCTGGCTAAGCCTGGCGCGCGAGCATCTGCCATTACTACTCCAAGACCATGCTAACTGCGAGAAAAAAGCGGCAGGCACGGCGATGAATCTCATTTTTCGTTATGAATTTCATCGCACACTCCAAGAGCGTTTAGCGCAGCTGGTACGTGAAGAGATGCTACACTATGAGCAAGTGCTGTCATTGATGAAAGAGCGTGGCATTGATTGGCATTATCTGCCCGCAGGTCGCTACGCCAAGGGGCTTTTGAAGCACAAGCGCACCCATGAGCCTGCTGCGATGGTGGATGTGCTGATCATTGGAGCGTTCATTGAGGCGCGTTCTTGTGAGCGATTTGGGGCGCTGGCGGATGTCATAGAAGATGAAAAGTTGGCACGCTATTATAAGTATCTGCTCAAATCAGAAAGCCGTCATTATGAAGATTACTTAATGCTGGCTCGTTCTATCACAGATGACAGCATTGATGAGCGCGTGGCGTTTTTTCGGGACGTTGAGCGTGAGCTGATACAGTCGCCTGATGATGAGCTGCGGTTTCATAGCGGCACGCCAAGCGATACTTTGATGGCAAATGGCGTCCCACCAATCGCCACTCAATCCAAAGATCACTCTGCCAAAGTCAGCTAACTTAGTTTAGAGGTGTCCATCATGCATGATTTCCCAACGCCTGTCTATTCAGCCAATGCGATCAAAGAGTGGGAGAAGCGCTGGTTTGGGCTGGGTAATAGTAGCTTTGGGCTGATGCAGCAAGCAGCACTGGCGATGGCTAATACCCTAAAAACCCATCTCAAGCCTGGTGACTCTGTCTGTATCTGGTGCGGCGCTGGGAATAATGGCGGTGATGGTTATCTGCTTGGGGTGTATCTATCAGAGCATTATCAAGTGTCTATCTACCCTGCCCTGCCTGCCGTCAGCGCCGATGCGGTGCGTGCTTGTGACTGTGCGCTGGCTGCTGGCGTGCCTCTACTGCAGTCACCTAATGAGGCGGATGTGCATATCGATGCGTTATTTGGCAATGGTCTGACGCGTCCGCTTGATGCCGACTGGTGCGCTATCATCGAGCGATTTAATACCATGAAAGGTGTCAAAATCGCCATCGATTTTCCTTCGGGGCTGCATCCTGATACTGGCATGCCCCTGCCCTCCGCAGTCACGGCAGATATGACACTGTGCCTGATGGGCTATAAAGCTGGATTATTTATGGGTCATGCCAAAAGCCATGTCGGGCATCTCATCAATCACCCTTTGATCCCCAAAGACGAGCACCTGATTCCCATTGCCATGACAGATGATCGGCTGCCCAGACTGCCTGACAGATCTCAGCGCAGCAGTCATCTGCATAAGGGTAGCTTTGGGTCAGTGGCGGTCATCGGCGGCTCTGCGCTTATGGGCGGAGCTGCCTTGATGAGCGCTGAAGCCGCCATCCGAGTCGGTGCAGGTCGGGTAACGGTCATGACGCACCCCAATCACCATAGCGCCATCATCAGCAGAAGCCCTAATCTGATGCTTGGGCGCATCGATCAGATTGATCAAGCTTGGCTATCTGGAATAAATGCGGTATGCTTTGGCATGGGGCTTGGGCGTGATGAGTGGGCTCAGAGCATCTTCAAAGAATGGCTGGCGGCGCTCATGGCTCATCATATACCGACCGTACTCGATGCTGATGCGCTGTGGCATCTGGCAGATCAGCCTCGTCGCTTACCTGATCACTGTATCGGTACGCCGCACCATGCCGAAGCTGGGCGGCTTTTGGGCATCAGCGCTGCACAAGTTGAAGCTGATCGCATGGATGCCATCTGCCGCTTGCAGCTGCGTTATGGCGGTCAATGGGTGCTCAAAGGGGCAAATTCTTTAAGCATTGACGCCACAGGCAATATCAGCATCTGCACTCTCGGCAGCGCCGCCATGGCAACTGCAGGCATGGGCGATGTGCTGTCTGGCATGATGGCAGGTCTGCTCGCCCAAGATGCCGCCCTGCCCTGCGCTCAGATCGTCGCCCTACATGCCAAAAGCGGCGATATGCTGAGCCAACAGAGCATCTGTGCTGATGTCAATGAAATGGGTAGTATCGCCGCCAAGCTGCTCAAAACCAGCGCCATTTAATCTGATGATTAGCCCATAAACACCATACCAAATCAAAAAAACCTTTGCCAAATCATCAGTTTGACAAAGGTTTGTTAGTATTTAGTTTAATGGATTATAAATTGGGATTTAGCCACTTTTCAGCAGTCTTGATATCCCAGCCCTTACGGCGTGCATAGTCTTCTAGCTGATCAGTGCTGATTTTACCGACATTAAAATAAGTACTGTCAGGATGACTATAATAAAAGCCCGATACGCTTGACGGCGGCCACATGGCGAAGCTTTCGGTCAAGTAAGTGCCGATGGCATTCGTGGTGTCTAGCCAGTCAAACAGCTTGCCTTTTTCGGTGTGCTCAGGGCAAGCCGGATAGCCTGGCGCGGGGCGGATGCCGACATATTTTTCGCGGATCAGCTCTTCATTAGATAGGTTTTCGTCAGCTTGATAGCCCCAGTACTCTTTACGCACCAGTTCGTGGAGTTTTTCAGCGAAGCTTTCGGCAAAGCGGTCGCACACCGCCTGCACCATAATGGCATTGTAATCATCGCCCTTGGCTTTGTATTCATTTGCCAATTCTTCAGCACCAAAGATAGACACCGTAAAGCCGCCCAAATAATCATCGCCATTGGGCGAGATAAAGTCCGCTAGACTATAATTTGGCTTGCCAGTCACTTTATCCGACTGCTGGCGCAAGTGCTCAAACTGGTGCGCAGCATTGCCATGATCGTCGTACACGGTGACCGTATCGGCAGCGGTGCGCTTGGCTTTTTCAAGGCGTAGCACGGCTTTGGCGGTGACGAGTTTTTCTTTGATCAGCTTATCAATCATCGCATTGGCATTGGCAAATAAATCTTGGGCTTCTGCGCCGACCACCTCATCATCAAAGATTTTTGGGTATTTGCCCACCAAGCCCCACGAAATAAAAAACGGCGTCCAGTCAATGTAGGGCAGTAAATTCTCAATTGGATAATCATCAAAGATAATCTGCCCCGTAGCGTTTGGTACAGGCGGTGCGTAATTATCCCAGTCATATTTAAAGCCTTCGGCGATGGACTGCTCGTAGCTAAGCTTCGCCCCTTTTGGCTTACGATTGGCGAGACGCTCGCGCACTTCAGTATATTCAGCGCGTATGTCCGCCACAAAGTCTGCCTTTTTATCCTTGGATAATAATGTGGTCGCCACACCGACAGCACGGCTGGCATCTGCCACATAGACGACGACATCATTTTGATAATTTGGCTCAATCTTGACGGCAGTGTGCGCCTTAGAAGTCGTCGCACCGCCAATGAGTAGCGGCAGATGGAAGTTTTGCTCTTGCATTTGTTTGGCGACATAGACCATCTCATCTAGGCTTGGCGTGATAAGCCCTGACAGACCGATGATGTCCACTTTTTCATCTTTGGCGACTTGCAGAATCTTCTCTGAAGGCACCATCACGCCAAGATCGATGATTTCATAGCCATTACAGCCCAAGACCACGCCCACGATGTTTTTGCCGATGTCGTGAACATCGCCTTTGACCGTCGCCATCAGTACTTTACCCTTGGTTTCGCCGGCGACTTTTTCAGCTTCGATATATGGGTTTAGCCATGCGACAGCTTGCTTCATGACGCGCGCTGATTTGACAACCTGTGGCAAGAACATTTTTCCTGCCCCAAATAAATCACCCACCACATTCATCCCATCCATCAAAGGACCTTCGATGACATCCAAAGGACGCGGATATTTTAAGCGCGCCTCTTCGGTGTCTTCATTGATATATGTGGTGATACCCTTGACAAGTGCGTGCTCGATGCGTTTTTCGACAGGCAGCTCACGCCACGCCAAGTCAGCAGTGGCATCTTTTTTCTTATCGCCTGACTGATAATGCTCAGCAACCTCCAAAAGCTTTTCGGTGGCTTCGTTATTATCATTATTACGGTTTAAGATCACATCTTCGATGGCATTGCGTGCGCTTGGCTCAATCTCATCATAAAGCTCAAGCATGGCAGGATTGACGATGCCCATCGTCATGCCATTATTAATCGCGTGATACAAAAACACCGCATGAATCGCTTCACGAATCGGATTACCACGGAAACTGAACGACACATTCGACACACCGCCTGATACCATGGCGTTGGGCAGATTATCAGTGATCCACTTGGTGGCATTAATGAAGTCCACGCCATAGTTACTGTGCTCTTCGATGCCTGTCGCCACCGCAAAGATGTTCGGGTCAAAGATGATATCTTCGCTAGGGAAACCCACTTCGTTCACCAAAATATCATAAGAGCGCTGACAAATCTCAATCTTACGCGCTTCGGTATCAGCTTGACCCACTTCATCAAACGCCATGACAATCACCGCCGCACCATATCGCATACATAGGCGCGCTTTTTCGACAAATTCATCATAGCCTTCTTTCAGTGAGATGGAGTTGACGACCGCCTTGCCTTGCGTGCATTTTAGACCTGCTTCGATGATGTCCCATTTTGAGGAGTCAATCATCAAAGGCACACGGCTAATGTCAGGCTCAGAGGCGATGAGATTGACAAAATGGATCATCGCCTGCTTTGAGTCAAGCATCGCCTCATCCATGTTGATGTCCACAATTTGGGCGCCGCCTTCGACTTGGTCGCGCGCCACATCCAAAGCCTCGCTGTATTCTTCGTTTTTAATTAATCTTAAAAACTTCTTGGAGCCTGTGACGTTGGTGCGCTCACCGACATTGACAAATAAGCTATCACGCGTGATATTAAACGGCTCAAGCCCCGACAGTCGACAAGCAGGCACATACTCAGGCAGCTTACGCGGTGGATAAGGCGATACCATCTCCACAATCGTTTGGATATGTTCAGGCGTCGTGCCGCAGCAGCCGCCCACGATATTGACAATGCCTGATTTGGCGAAGCCTTGGACCATGGTGGCGGTCTCAATGGCAGTTTCGTCATATTCGCCAAATTCGTTCGGTAAACCTGCGTTGGGGTGCGCTGACACAAAGGTTTCGCACACATCAGACAGTGATTTGATGTGCGGCTTTAGGGCGTCTGCCCCCAAGGCACAGTTAAAGCCGATCGAGATGGGCTTGGCATGGCGTACAGAATTATAAAAAGCTTCTGCCGTCTGCCCTGACAGCGTGCGACCAGAAGCATCGGTAATCGTGCCGCTGATCATAATCGGCAACTCAAAGCCGATTTTCTCAAACACACCTGTCACCGCAAAAATCGCTGCCTTAGCGTTTAGGGTATCAAACACTGTCTCAATCAACAAAATGTCTGCACCGCCTTCGATCAATGCCAATGCAGATTCGGTATAATTATCCACAAGCTCATCAAAGGTAACATTACGAAAGGCAGGGTCATTGACATCTGGCGAGATAGAACAGGTGCGAGATGTCGGACCAATCACGCCCGCCACAAACCTTGGTTTATCTGGCGTTTTGGCGTTATATTCATCACACGCCAAGCGAGCCAGATGCGCTGCTTGCTTGTTGATCTCATACGCCAAATGCTCCATGCGATAGTCAGCCATCGAGATTTGAGTACCATTAAAGCTGTTGGTCTCGATGATGTCCGCGCCAGCCTCCAGATAGCTTTTGTGGATGGCGCTGATGATGTCAGGCTGCGTGAGTACAAGTAGATCGTTATTACCCTTCACATCATTGGCGATATCAGCGAAGCGCGCGCCGCGGTAGTCGCTTTCGGTCAGCTTATAATTTTGGATCTCGGTGCCCATCGCCCCATCCAAAAACAGCATCCGCGTTTTTAGCAGGTCCGTCAGACGCGCTTTATTCCCCGCTTGGATGTCTTTATAAGGAAAATCATCAGGCGGTGTTAGGATAAAATTGTCAGGATTGTGCGGTTTGTGCGTGGTGTTGGTGCTGCTCTGTACACTCATGAGTCATCCAAAATCTAAAATAAAATGAAGGTATTATACCACCATTCTGACTTGGTGAATATGGGGCAGATACCACCCCTCTTAAATCACTCCAAAATCCGCCACGACCGATGGCTAGTTATGCTTATAAGCATCGCCAAAATCATGCTATACTTAGCCTTTTAGATGGATATCGCCAAGGACTTTGCCGTGAAACTTTTTATGCTGAAAATTGGAGCGACACCCAAAGGTCGTTTGATCGAACAACACGATGTTTTCTTTGGTATTGCTGATGATGTCAAATCATTAATTCCGCATTTTGAGCAGGCGTGGCCAGAGATCACGGACATTTGGCATCTGGATGCATATCGCGCGGTCACTGCTGTCAATGGCTATCGCATCGAAGTTGTGCCGCGTGCGCAGCATTCTACCGATCAGCCTTGCGATGCTTTTGATGACGGTGATAATAAGCAGCTGTATTTTGTGAATTTGGGCGGTTATTTGCCAAATCATTTTGAGGAATTTCATCACAAACTGCTCATCGTCGCAAATAACATGTCGGAAGCGGTCGCCATCGCCAAGCGATCAGAATTTTATCAACAATTTGATATCACAGGCACGCGCGCCACATCGCATATTGATGATAAATATGGCGTGGATATTGATGAGATTCACCGAGTCGCTGATGTGCTACCCAAAGCCTTCAAGACACAGTATCAGCTGCGCATCACCGCCGATGAGGCAGCAAAAGATGATGAGATGGTGATTGGCTATCTGCCAAAAAAGCTGTTTGATTCAGATCTGATTTAGTTTGATATCAATAAATAACCAAAAAGTGAGTTATGAGCCCAACAACTTTACCACTGCCTTGGCAGCCGCCTGCCTTAAGTGCTGATTTTAAAAGCATGCCTGAAGACTTTATCGTCACTGAGATATTAGACATCGAACATTCAGGCAGTGGCGAACATCTATGGCTGCACATCACCAAGATCAATCTAAACACCGCTTATGTCGCCAAACTGCTTGCCACTTGGGCAGGCGTGCTTGCGCGAGATGTCGGCTACTCTGGGCTCAAAGATCGGCACGCGGTCACGCATCAGTGGTTTAGTATTCGCCTGCCCAGTCAGACCATGCCAGATATTTCTTTGGAAAATTTCACCAAAGCACATCTGAATGATGGCGAATCTTTCATACTCAATAAACTGACTTGGCACAATCGCAAACTCAACCGAGGCACGCACAAATACAATCATTTCGCCATTCGTCTGCGTCATCTTGAAGGCGATATCAGTGCCATAGATGAGACGCTTAAGCGCATCAAATCTGGCGGTGTGCCGAATTATTTTGGTGAGCAGCGTTTTGGCATTGAGGGTAAAAATCTTGATAAGGCTTATCGCTTTTTTGAAAAGCAGCTGATGAGCAATAAGCCCTATCGCCCCAACAAAAAGCTTGCCGAAAAAGATGGGCTGATGATATCAGCCGCCAGAAGCGCGCTGTTTAATGCCTTGCTTGGCAAGCGCGTGGCTGATGGCACCTGGAATCAGGCGCTCTTGGGCGATGTGTTTAATTTAGAAGGCACAGGCTCAATTTTTCAAGATGCGCTGACAGATGAGATCAAAAGTCGCGTCAAACAGTGCGACATCCACCCAACCGCACCACTCATGGGCATTGGCGATCGTCGTGATCGCGATACCGCTCGGGCGCTTTATGATACGCTGCTTGACGATGATCGTTATCAAACCCTTTGCCAAGGATTGATAAAAATTGGTGCCAAATTAGCATACCGCCCCCTTCGTCTGATGGTACATGATCTGACTTGGGAGCGATCAGGCGATGATCTGTGCCTTGAATTTAGACTACCCAAGGGTACATTTGCTACCGTTGTGATTCGTATGATCGTCCAAGAGTATCACTCCAAGCACACTTAGGATCATAAAAAGTCAGATACATCGCCTGGTGCGGAGATTGGGATTATTTGGCAAATTAGCGCTTGAGACGAACCATGATCCAAATCAGCGCAATAATGCCGATCACAGCGATCATCATCCCAACCACAGGAAATAAGATAGACACCGCCGAAAGCCCAATCGCCGCGCCCGTTTCCGCCATGCCGATGGCAGGATTGGCGCTGCCTGCCGTTGTGGCGGTCGATACGGCTCTGGTGGCAGCAGAGGTGGTCTTGATGGTCGCTGCCGCACCGCCGCCAGCGACGATGGCAAGCGCCCAAGTCATCGCAGGGCTAAATTCAGTCAAAGTACTTGCCATAACCAAAGTACCTGCCACGCCTGCCAAAGGCACCGCGATCGTATCAAGCAGATTATCCACAAATGGAATCAGATAAGCCATCGATTCGACCATGCTCGCCACGCCTAAGATGACCAAGGCAGAGAGGCTGCCAAGCCACTGCCACGAATCACTCAGTGGGATGATGCCAAAATGCGCTGCAATAGACAGCCCAAACAAAGGCACAAACACACGAAAACCCGTGCTTGCCGCAAGCCCAATGCCCAAGCAGATGCTCAATATCATCTCCATGCTCATCCCTTCCTTATTGATTATCTCAAATTAGCTTTGAGGAAAATATTTATCCAAGCCTTCTTCGATTCCCGAACTGATCACACCTTTTAGCGGTTTGGCGAACAGTCCAAGTTTGGCTTGAAAGGTGATTTTATCAGCGTCCAAAGTCGCTTGAGCATCCACACCTGCTTTATTGATGCTTGCGCTGTCTTTATCATCACCTTTGATGTAATTGATATTCAGACCAAACTCATTTTCCGCCTCTTGCAGCCATGCTTGCGCCTTAGCTCGCGCGCTCTCAAAATCCAAACTGTGCGTACGCTCAAAATAAATATCACTCATAAATAACCTTTTATCTTAGTCAATAAACTCAATTGACTTGTCATTTTAGCGTATTTTATCTTAAGATTGGGTGGCGTTTTGTAACTTACTAGACGCTCAAAACTAACACAGCAAGCTGCGCCAAGCCAGTTTGGCAGTTTTGTTAACATGAAAACTAAAAAATGGGCGTGCCACTGATCACACAGCCTGCACACCCATGACAGATTGGTGAGCCGTTTAGGTTTTTGGTAGGGTGACGCCTGTTTGACCTTGATATTTTCCGCCGCGATCTTTATAAGATGTTTGGCACACATCATCAGCATCCGATTGGAAAAACAGCATCTGTGCCACGCCTTCACCAGCATAGATACGCGCTGGCAAATTGGTGGTATTACTAAATTCTAAGGTGACATGCCCTTCCCATTCAGGCTCAAGCGGCGTGACATTGACGATAATGCCGCAGCGCGCATAGGTGGATTTACCCAAACAAATGGTCAACACATCTCTTGGAATACGAAAGTACTCAACCGTCCGCGCCAAGGCAAATGAGTTCGGTGGAATGATACACTCATCACCGATGATATCAATAAAACTGCGCTCATCGAAGTTTTTGGGATCAACGATGGCAGAATGTACATTGGTAAATACCTTAAATTCATTGGCGCAGCGTACATCATAGCCATAGCTTGAGGTGCCGTAGCTGACCAGCTTTTGACCTTGAGCGTTATAGCGCACCTGATGGGGCTCAAACGGCTCAATCATGCCATGAGTTTCAGCCATTTGACGAATCCAGCGATCTGATTTGATAGACATTGTTCACTCTTATGTGTTTAAATTGCTTTTTATTATAGAGTATTTACCCCGTCTTTTGTAGTGCTGATTTGAACAAATCCGCCCAAGCACCCTTCCAATTAATCCACAGTTTTTGTCGGGAATTTGTTGTGTGATGCTTGTGAAATTCTTGATATCTGCTAATATATCAAGAATTGATTAGGGATAAACTGCTCAAAAGGATAACTTGAATGAATCGCTTTGATTTTAGTACCGCGCCTTATAATGCGCTTGCCAATCATCAAAGGCAAGTACTTGAAAAATCGACAGATATTGTGTTTTTTGATGACAATGCTGCCATCATTGAAGCGCAAGATAGCATTGATACGTTATATATCGTCATCAAAGGCATGGTCAAAGAAATTGATGCCAGTGGCGAGGTGTTGGCACTGTATCACCCTTCGGACAGTTTTGATACACGGGCGCTGTTTGAGCAGTCGTATCGGCACAGCTTTATTGCAGTTGAGCAAAGTTTATTATACGCCATCCCCAAAACTGTCATCCGTGCGCTCATCGAAGAAAATGGCGAATTTGGCGCTTACTTTTTTGCCAATATCGCCGATAAGCTCAAAGATCAATCTGGTAATCGCCGCGAAAATGAGTTGGCGGGGCTATTCACCGCCAAAGTGCGTGATGCTTATCGCTCGTATGATGAGCTGTATGATGGCTCGATCAGCTTGATCGACGCTGCCAAAACCATGCAAGCAAACAAATCCAAATCCTTACTCATCCATCATGATGGCAAAATCGGCTTAGTGACCGAGTCGGTATTTCGTGATGCCTTCATTCACTCATCAGACACGCTCAATCCCAATGATGCCACGCATCTGTGGGCACGCTTTGATTTGATCTGTGCTGATGCCGATGATTTTATGTTCAGTGCACTACTAAAAATGATGAATCATCGCATTCAGCGCGTGGTCGTCACCACTAACGGTGATCCCATTGGCGTGCTTGAACAAATTGATATTTTAGCATTTTTATCCAATCACAGCCATTTGATTGCCGAAAAATTAGAAGTTGCAACCAGTCTAGATGATCTGACCCAAGTAGCTTCACAAATGAACCATACCATCTCAGCACTCTACGCCAATGGTATGCAAGCCAAACAATTAGCCCAACTGATGCAAGTGCTCAATAGCCGCCTGTTTGAAAAAGCGTGGCGAATGATTGCGCCTGCGGAACTTGTGGTAAACTCTTGTTTGGTTGTGATGGGTTCTGAAGGTCGAGGTGAACAAGTTTTAAAGACCGATCAAGACAATGCCCTGATCGTCCGTGATGGCATTGATATGCAGATGGTGCGACCTTATGCCGAGCGCTTTTCTGACATTTTGGCTGCATTTGGATATCCGCCCTGCCCAGGCAAAATTATGGTCAATAACCCATCATGGTGTCAGCCGGTGAGTGAATTTAAGCAGACGGTGGGCAACTGGTGCAAAAATCCGACGCCTGACCATATGATGAATTTGGCGATTTTTATGGATGCCAAATGTGTCAGTGGTGACGAAACACTGCTTGATGAAGTACGCGCGCACCTAAATGTGTATCTAGACAGCGATGTGGGGATGCTGATGAGTTTTGCGCGGGCAGTGAATCAGTTTGACGAAGATGGGCGCGGATTTTTTGCGCAGATTTTGGGTCAAAAAAAGCACAAAATGGACATCAAAAAAATGGGGACATTTCCTGTGGTGCATGGCGCGCGTGCGTTGGCGCTCAAGGCAAAAATCAACGAAACCAACACCTTTGAGCGCATCGCTCGGCTATCACAGATGGGCTTGATCGAAAAACAGCTTAGCCAAGATGTCTCAGAGGCATTGGCATATCTGATGAACACACGCCTAAAAAACGGGCTATCAGCGCTCAAGCATAACCAAGAACTCACCCCAAACCAAATTGATACTGAAAATTTATCCACACTTGAGCGAGATTTATTAAAAGATGCTTTGCAAGTTGTGAAGCGGTTTAAGCACCATGTCAGCAGTCAGTTCAATCTGCAATATTCATAGGGCGTATTATGTTTGACAAGTTAATACATCAATATTATCGCCGTCAGCTCAAGGATAAGCGCTATGAATTTTTGTACGACACGCATCCTGATGAATTGGTCAGCTTTGATTGTGAGACGACCAGTCTCAATGTCTCCGAAGCTCAAATCATCTCCATCGGCGCCGTCAAAATCCGTGGCAATCGCATCTTAACCAGTGAAACTTTTGAAATTTTAATCAAGCCTGAGGGCATGATGCAAGCAACAAATGTGACCATTCACGGGCTAAGACCTAAGGACTTGAGCGGTGGCGTCAAGGTGGACTATGCCATTGAGCAGTTTTTACAATTTGTGGGCGGGCGACCGCTTGTGGGATATTTTTTGGAATATGATGTGGCGATGGTCAATAAGTTTTTAAAACCCATGCTTGGTATCAAGTTGCCACAGCCACAAATTGAAGTCTCTCGGCTATTTCATGCCCAAGAAACCAAAAATAAATACTATGACAGCTATGTGGATTTGACCATGGCAGGAATGGTCAAATCCTTAGGGATACCCGATTTACCAAGGCATGATGCTTTGAACGACGCCATCAATGTGGCGATGATGTACCTTGCCTTAAAGCATCGAAAAGTATAGCTAAAACTTGGTAGAATTTAATAAAATAAAATTCATTTAATTCACAAATCATTTACCAAGCAAAATCACCATCTTGGCGGTGTGCTTAACGAGTCTATCAAGCCATCGTCGCGCCACGATCATATCAAGCGCATCAGAGGCGTGATGCTGCGTCTGCGCGGACTGCTCAATGATTGATAAACGCACATCATTTTTTTGGGCTTTCATATTATCGCCAAACGCCACGAAGCTGTCCACAAATTGGCTTGGCAAGAGTTTTGGCATATTGTACAAAAATGCCGTCAGCTCTTCAAACTGATCCACCGCACGCACCAAATGATCCTCTAAATCCGTGCGCAACAAATCAATATAAGCACCATTGAGCAAATCATCACGAATCACACGAATATAAACCACCAACTGCAAAAGTGCCATCAGCCTTTCTTGATCGGCTTGCGACTGAGGCACGGGCATCTTTTGTAAATACTCGTCCACCCGAGCCAGACTGTCATCGAGCGCGCCGACGCTGATTTGAGTGCCTAAGATTTGCCCACGGCAGGCTTGGATGAATTGCTCAAAAGTCTCGGCGGTCGTCTGACACAGCGCATGTTTTGCAGCGCCGATGGCGACAGCGGGCACCGAAAATAAGCTATCATCCAGATAATGCGTGTGACCTGCATCAATTTTTTCAGGGATCAATTTTTCAAGCAGCAGTTGAAATTGATGCGTAAATGGCATAAAAATCAGCGCACCCATCGCACTAAATGCCGTATGAAAAAAGGCAATGACCAAAACATCATCCCAAGTTGCCAAAAACGAGTTTTGGGTCAGCCATAAAGTCGCAGGCATCAGCACAAAGAACGCCACCACTGCCGTCCCTAGGTTAAATACCACATGCACCGCTGCCGTACGCTTAGCACTCACTGTCGCACCGATGGCTGCCAATATCGCCGTAGCCACCGTACCAATATTTTGCCCAATCACCAAAATCAGTGCTTGTGGCATGTCAATCGCCCCGCCTGCCAGCGCAGCCAAAGTCGCTGCAATCGCTGCACTCGATGACTGAAGCAGGATCGTCATAATGATCCCAACCAGCACCAATAGCAGCTGAGTAAGCAGTGTATCGCCTGAAAATCTGCCCAAGTCCACCTGATTGGCGACGCCCGCCATCGACTCTTGCAAAAAATCAATACCAATGAACAAAAGCCCAAAGCCCGCCAACGCAAGCCCCAACAAGCCCATGGTATTACGCCCCAAAAGCTTCATCAGTGCGCCCACGCCCACCATCGGCAAAGCCACCATCGATACCGAAAATTTCAGCCCAAGCAAAGCCACCATCCAGCCTGTGCTGGTCGTACCGATATTGGCGCCGATGATCACGCCGATGGCTTGAGCAAACGACAAAACGCCTGCACTAACAAAGCCAATGGTTGCCAAAGTGGTGGCGGTCGACGACTGCACTACCAGCGTAAAGCCAATGCCCGATAGCATCGCCTTAGTCGGCGAACCAGTAAAACGCCCAAGCCATGCGCGCAAGCTTTCGCCCGCCATCGCCTTTAGGCTGTCCGTCATCAGACTCATGCCAAGCAAAAATAGCCCAATCCCGCCACACAGCTGAATGATGATTTGTTGCATAATTTTCTTAAGTTTATGGATGAGAATCAAAGGCAGTTGCACTGCTTTTCGGTTTAAAATAAAAAGTGTTTTATATGCACTATACCAGCCAAGGCACCAGCAGCGGCGCCAAAAATGCCGTCATAATGCCATTTAGAATCAAACCCAGCGTGGCATAAGCCACATAACGCCCGCCCAGCTGCATTGAGCGCACTGTGCCAAGCGCATGTGATGCCGAACCAAGCGACAGCCCCATACCCATCGGCAATCTCATGCCTGATCGATAAAGTATCCAAACACCAAAAATCTGACCCACCACGCCTGCAATCAGTACAGTTGCCGCTGTGATGCCAATGATCCCGCCCAAAGCTTCGGTCACTTCAATGGCAATCGGCATCGTCACAGACTTCGCCGCCGTCGCGATCATACTGTCATGACTGCCGCCCAGTGCCCGCACGATCCACACGCCCGAGACAATGCCCACAACACTCGCTACAAATTGAGACACCAAAATCGGCAGCCACTGCGCACGAATTTTTTGCCACTGAATATACAAAGGCACCGCCAAACAGACCACCACAGGCTGAAGCCAAAAGGTGATATAGCTACTGGCTTTATCAAACGCTTGCCACTCAATATCAGCAAATTTTAAGATCAAGATAACAACAATGGTGGTCACCAAAGTCGGGTTAATCAAAGGCTGATTAAGGCGTGCTCTTGCCCAAACTGATAGCTCAAACACCCCCATCAAAAGCATCAGTAATAAAAATGGGCTGGTAGACAGCGTCGGATACAGCGTCATCAATTGATTCATCAGACTTATCTACCTTGTTTTTTGATGGCTTGAGCGTGGGATTTTTGACGCTTTCTTAGCCAAGTATATGAGCCTGCCGAAGTCAGCAGCACCAAGATCGTGCTGACGCTCACGCCGATGATCAGCACCCAAAAATCATCACGAATGATATCCAGATATTGCATGATGGAAATACAAGCAGGCACGACAAGCAGCACCAAATAATCCATCAATACTTTGGCAAGTTTTTCGATGGTGGTCAGCTTGACCAATCCTGTCTGCAGCGCCAAAAATAGCAAAATCAGCCCAATCACACTCGGCGGCAGCGGCAAATCAAATAAACCCACGATGACCTGACCCAAAAATAAGCACCCAAATACAATCATTATCGCTTTTAAGACCATGACACATCCTTATACTGTATCGCTGTATGGCTGATAAAAATCAAGACTTAAGCCCCATGGCATAAGTTGCCACCAAAGGCTTGATGCCTGGCACTTTATCAAAACAAATCAAGCCCACATTACGCGCAAACTTCATCACAGGATTGGGGTGACAAAAGCTGCCAACGACGGTATCGCAGAATTTGATGACGCGTTTTTGGTCTTTTTGGCGAGCATTTTCATAACGGATTAAGCGATCATATTGACCCAAATCCACCTGATTGCCTTCTTTGGCGACTGCGTTTGCCAGCATATTTGCCAGTGCATACGCATCTCTTAGGCACAGATTAAATCCTTGACCTGCCACAGGATGCAGGGTATGAGCAGCATTACCCATGATGACGAAGCGACCCGACACCTGACGATGCGCCAGTACTTTGGTCAGTGGATAGGCGCCGCGCTTGCCTGTCGCCACAAATCGCCCTGCCGCCGCCCCAAAGACTGTTTGGAGCGTCTGAAGATAATAATCATCATCACCCAAATATCGCCCTTCTTCACCTTTTGGACAAATAAACACCACTGAGCGGCGATAGCCTGCCGTCTGATCTGTTCCGCCATCACCGACGCCATCCGTCAAAGGCAACACCGCCAAAGGTCCAGCCGTACTAAAGCGCTCAATCGCTGTATGTTCATGCGCTTTGTCAGTTTGTACCACGCCGACGATGCCCACTTGCTCATAGTCGTGAGTATCGACACCGATATTTAATAGACTGCGCACCGCCGAATGCTGCCCATCACAAGCCACCACAAGCGGCGCTGTTAAGGTTTTGATTTGATCGTCATCAAATTTCACCGTAATGCTTGCACTGACTTCATCTTGAGCTATATCAATCACACTTGCGCCATCGTACAAGTCAATCAAAGGACTGTCCTTGACCGCCAGTAATAATTGCCTGCCCAAATGTGCGTTTTCCATCACTTGCCCAAAGCTTTCCACGCCTTCTTCGTGTTTATTTAAGGTGGCATGCCCAAAGCTGCCAAGCTCACTGATTTTCACTTGATCAATATGACAGGCGTGACTCTGAAGACGCGGCCAAAGCCCAATTTCTTGATAAATCTGCACCGTGCGGCGCGACAATGCCGTATTACGGCTGTCTAAGTACTGCGTGCGTGCGCGATCTTCGTCAGGCTCAATGGTCGGATAGCGATGATGCTCAACAAGCGTGCTTTTGATGCCATGATGCGCCAACAATAAAGCAAATGATAAGCCGACATTACCACCGCCGACGATCAATACCCTCTCCTGAGTCTGTGCCATATCAATTTCCTACTTATCTTAAGGATTAAAAGGCGATATTTTAGCATTTTTGTAGAATGATTTGGCAAAATTGACAGATTATTTGATAAACACAACTTTTCGGTGGTTTGAGCGAATAAAGCCCAAGATGAACCATTCATTAGTCATATCAAATTGATTATACAAATCATCTTAATTTGAAAGTTTTTATCACTCAATCCTATTAGCCTCATCTGTGCTACAATATGGCACAAATTTTATCCAAAATAAGACTATGACTACTCTTCACTCCCATCTGCCAACCTTAAGTGAAAAATTCACCATTGCCATGATTGGATTTTTTGCGTTTTTGCAGGTGTATTCGGTTCAGGCGATTTTACCTGTGCTGATGACAGATCTTCAGGCGACCGAAGTTCAAGCAGGGATGGCAGTAGGTGCGACCGTGCTTGCCATTGCGCTGATCTCACCATTTATGGGCATGCTGTCTGATGCTGTCGGCAGAAAGCCGTTCATTGTCGGCTCACTGCTTATGCTTACGCTGCCAACAGCGCTGATTGGTATGGCAAGCAGTATCCATGAAGTGATTTTTTGGCGGTTTTTACAAGGGGTGAGCGTACCTGGCATTACAGTGGTCTTGATTGCTTATATCAGTGAAGAATACAGCTCTAAACTTGCAACCATGATGTCACTTTATGTCTCAGGGACGGTGCTTGGCGGTTTTAGTGGGCGGTTTTTTGCCGGACATTTGGAGCATTTTATTGGTTGGCGCTACGGCTATGTGGTGATGGCAATATGCACCTTGATTGGTGCGCTGTGGGCATGGAAATCTCTGCCCCGTTCACAAAATTTTATCATTTCTGAAAATTTTCGCACAGCATTCACCACGCTATTTTCGCATGCCAAAAATCCCCACGTCATTTGTAGTGGTTTTTTGGGAGCGTGCGTATTGTTTAGCTTGGTGGGCTGTTTTACATTCATCAATCTTCATCTGTCAGAAAGTCCATATCTGCTCACGCCTGCCAACCTTGCCAATATTTTTGCCATTTATTTGATAGGTATGGTCATCACGCCATTATCCGCGCGCGTGGTGACACGCTTTGGGATGACCTCTACGATACTTATGGCGGTTTTGATATCTATTAGCGGTATATTGATGACATTATTTACACCTTTGAGCGTGGTGATTGTGGGGCTGACCTTGATGTCCTCTGGCGTGTTCATCACTCAGTCTGCGACCATCAGCTATTTGACCAGTCATGTCAGCGAAGGTCGATCATTGGCGTCAGGGCTATATTATATGGGTTATTATGGCGGTGGCTTCATCGGTGCGTGGGCATGTGCCTTGGCTTATGCTCAAGGCAAATGGCTGTGGACCGTTGGTCTGATCTTAGTGGTTCAGATGATTGCTTTGGGCGTCGTGACTGTGTTTATGCGAAAGCACGCTTAATACTTGCCTAAAAAAGCCCCAAAGCTGGGGCTTCAATGTATCACTCAAAGACAGGGCGATTACCTGGTGTTTCACGATTGAGATGCAAAAACGCACGATGGCGCTCGTATCTGTCTAGGATATCATTGATCACTTGCTCTTTACTATATCCTGACAAATCATTACCCTGCAATCCTTCTAATAGATGTGTCTCAAGTCGATAATAAAACTCTTGACCATCATCAACGGTCGGACGATTAGGCACAGGATATTTAACCGGATAAATGCCATAGCTAAAATCATACTCATCTTCAAAGCTAATCGTAAAAGTCGCTTGATACAGTTGGGCGTCATCTTCGCTTGGGGTTTGGATGACCGACGCCTTAAGACCAATGTTCGCAAACTCCGATACCAACGCTTGCATCGCAGGCAGGCAGGACTGATCTAGCATTTGGCGCGCCTGATCGGCGTCTGCATAAGCTGTCACCCGCGTTAGACGCTCGCGCCAATTTTCAATATCCACATTACCTGCGATTGGTGCGGCATTAGGCTTATTACTTTCGGCGCGAAAATCTTCTAAGCGCAAGGATTTAAATAGCCCAGTCATCACAAAAAACATCACAAAACTAAATGGCAAGCCCATGATAATGGTAGCTTTTTGGAGCGCGCTGATGCCATCAGTCATAAGCATGGCAGCGGTCAGCATACCAATGGCGATCGCCCAAAATAGCCGAATCCATAAAGGCGGTGTCTCGTCGTTATTTTCGCCTTTGAAGCTAAAATTACTCAGCACAATCGCGCCTGAATCCGCAGAAGTCACATAAAATAGCAGCCCCGAAACAAATGCCAAAATCGCTGTCACCGAAAACCAAGGATAATGCGACAACAGCTCATAAAAGCCAATTTCAGGACGTGCGATGATTTTTTCGGCAAAGGCAATATTCCCCATAAACACTTCATTCAGCGCACCATTACCCATGACTGACAGCCACGCTAGGGTAAACATGAACGGTATCGACAGCGTACCGATGACAAACTGACGAATGGTGCGACCTTTAGAAATTTTCGCCAAAAACAATCCCACAAATGGTGACCAAGCAATCCACCATGCCCAAAAAAATAGCGTCCAATCTTGAATCCATTGTTTTTGATCAGGGTCTTGACCATAAGCAAAAGTATCCAAAGTCAGCGCAGGAAAGCGGCTGATATAGTCGCCAATATTGAGCACGATGGCATTTAACAAAAACTCAGTATTCCCCAAAAATAAAATGAACAAAATCAAACCAAGCGCAAAATAAATATTGAGCTCTGATAAGATTTTGATACCCTTTGAGGCGCCAGTCGTCGCCGATACGATGGTGATCGCAACTGCCAAAGAAATCAAAATCACCTGCCACAGCAAATTTTCAGGCAAATCAAAAATCACATGCAAGCCATAATTCAGCTGCACCACCCCGATGCCGCATGTCGTCGCAATCCCAAAAATCGTCCCCAATATGGCAGCCACATCCACCGCATCACCAGCAGGACCGTTAATTTTTTTGCCGATCATCGGATACAGTGCTGAGCGGATGGTCAGTGGCAGGTTATAACGATACGCAAAATATCCAAGCGCAATCCCCACCAAGGCGTACATACACCATCCCGTCAAGCCATAATGAAAAATCGTCCAGGTCAGCGCCTGTCTTGCCGCTTCGACCGTCTGACCATCACCCACAGGCGGATTCATGTACTGCATGATCGGCTCTGCCACCGCAAAGAACATGATATCAATCCCGATACCTGCCGCAAACAGCATCGACGACCAAGTCAATAAGCTATATTCAGGCTGCGAGTGCTTCGGACCAAGCTTAATACTGCCATAACGCGAACACGCCAAAATCAGCACAAACATAATATAAGCGGACGCTGCAAAGAAATAGTACCATCCAAAGGTGGTACTTACCCACGCCAATACGCTGTCTAAAATCACAGAAGCACTGTCATTAAACAGCATCGTATAAATACTAAAAAAGATAATAATCGCGGCAGATAAAAAGAAAACCGTACGGTTCAGACGACTACCTTGAGCTTGTACATCCATAAAATACTCTTGATATTTTATTTATTAAAGTTGAATAAATTTACAAAAAATTACACAAATTATGTTTAAAAACATCTTAAAATTACAGAAAAATAACCAAAAATTGTTATTAAAATCAATAATTTGCGTAATTTTTAGAATTTTGTTATGATATACCATATTTTAAAAGATGACAAGTTAAATTATCTAATCAATTATTAACTTACTGATAAACAATGATAATAATTCAGATAACTCGTTTCTCATCTTTATCGGTTATTAATGACAGACAAGCAAAATGAATTTGGAGCATACCATGTCAGACACCAAACAACTTTATATCAATGGGCGCTATGTCGATGCCACCAGTGGTGAGACCTTTGATACCATCAATCCTGCGACAGGTGAAGTGATCACAAAAGTACAGTCAGCCAGTCAGCAAGATGTCGATAAAGCAGTCGAAAGTGCCAAAGCTGGTCAAAAGATTTGGGCGGCGATGACTGCGGTTGAGCGTTCGCGCATTTTGTTAAAAGCCGTTGAGATTTTGCGTGCGCGCAATGATGAGCTTGCCAAACTTGAGACCGCCGACAGCGGCAAAGCCATGAGCGAGACAACGACGGTAGATATCGTCACAGGCGCCGATGTGCTTGAATATTATGCTGGGCTTGCCACAGCGATTGAAGGCATACAAGTACCGCTCAGACCAGACAGTTATTTTTATACGCGCCGCGAGCCACTTGGGGTTGTTGCAGGTATCGGCGCTTGGAATTATCCGATTCAGATTGCGCTGTGGAAATCAGCGCCTGCACTTGCCGCTGGTAATGCGATGATTTTTAAGCCCAGTGAAGTCACCCCTTTAACGGCGCTGAAACTGGCGGAAATCTACACCGAAGCAGGTCTGCCAGATGGCGTATTTAATGTGGTTCAAGGTGGCGGTGATGTCGGTGCTTATCTAAGCGAGCATCCTGATATTGCCAAAATCTCATTTACAGGCTCGGTTGATACGGGCAAAAAAGTCATGGCAGCGGCTGCCGCTTCATCGCTCAAAGAAGTCACGATGGAGCTTGGTGGCAAGTCTCCGCTCATCATCTGCCCAGATGCCAATATAGATTTGGCAGCAGACATCGCGATGATGGCGAACTTTTATAGTTCAGGTCAGGTCTGCACCAATGGCACGCGCGTGTTTGTGCCTGAGTCATTAAAATCCGACTTTGAATCCGCCATCAAGGCGCGTGTTGATAAAATTCGCTTAGGCGACCCCACCGATGATGCCACCAATATGGGGCCTGTCGTCAGCCACAACCACATGAAAAAAGTGCTTGATTATATCGAAAAAGGCAAATCAGAAGGCGCAACCGTATTATGCGGCGGTGGTCGCGCCGGCACATCTGACATCAAGATTGGCGATGGCAATGCCTTGGAAGCTGGTGCATTTGTCCTGCCGACAGTATTTACCGACTGTCAAGATGACATGAGCATTGTCACAGATGAGATTTTTGGACCAGTCATGAGTATTTTGACTTATCAGGATGAAGAAGAAGTCATCAGACGCGCCAATGATACTGATTACGGCTTGGCAGCTGGCGTGGTGACACCCAATCTGAATCAAGCGCATCGCATCATCCATCAGCTAGAAGCAGGTATTTGCTGGATCAATACTTGGGGTGAGTCTGACGCTAAGATGCCTGTGGGCGGCTATAAGCAGTCTGGCGTTGGTCGTGAAAATGGGCTAACCACGTTAAATCATTATACACAGATCAAATCTGTTCAGGTTGAGATGGGCGAATTTAGCTCAGTGTTTGACCATTGATTGACGATTAAATTTTATATCAGCCCCATTCACACCAAGGAAAACATATGACTCAAACTTATGATTATATCATCGTCGGCGCAGGCTCAGCAGGTAACGTCTTGGCGACTCGCCTAACCGAAGATAGCGATGTCTCTGTGCTGTTATTAGAAGCAGGCGGACCTGATTATCGCCTTGATTTTCGTACTCAAATGCCAGCTGCGCTTGCTTATCCTTTACAAGGTCGCCGCTATAATTGGGCATATCTCACCGACCCCGAGCCGCACATGAATAACCGCAGAATGGAATGTGGACGCGGTAAAGGCTTGGGCGGCTCATCGCTCATTAATGGGATGTGCTATATTCGCGGCAATGCGATGGATTTGGATAACTGGGCAAAGCTTGGCGGTCTTGAAGACTGGACTTATGCCGACTGCCTACCTTATTATAAAAAATCTGAAACTCGCGATGTCGGCGAAAATGAGTATCACGGTGGTCAAGGACCTGTGAGTGTCACCACATCTTATAAAAATAGTAAAATCGGTAATAATGTGCTGTTCGATGCGATGGTCGAAGCTGGCGTACAAGCTGGCTATCCGCGTACTGATGACTTGAATGGCTATCAGCAAGAAGGCTTCGGTCCGATGGACAGAACCGTCACACCAAAAGGTCGACGCTCTAGCACCGCGCGTGGCTATTTGGATATGGCAAAACACCGCCCTAATCTTACCATCAAAACCCATGCCGTCACCGATAAAGTGTTATTTTCTGGCAAGCGCGCGATCGGTGTACAGTATCTACAAGGTAATGATAAAAACCCAATCACCGTCCACGCCAATCGTGAAGTCATCATCTCTTCTGGCGCGATCGCATCGCCACAGATCTTACAGCGCTCAGGTGTCGGTCCAAAGGCGCTTTTGGATGAATTTGGCATTGGCGTCGTCCAAGACCTACCAGGCGTGGGCGAAAATCTACAAGACCATCTTGAGATGTATCTACAGTATGAATGTAAACGCCCTGTCTCGCTTTATCCTGCCCTAAAATGGTACAACCAGCCTGCCATCGGTGCCGAATGGCTATTTATGGGTACAGGCATCGGCGCAAGCAATCAATTTGAAGCAGGTGGATTCATCAGAAGTCGCCCTGAATTTGAGTGGCCAAATATCCAGTACCATTTTTTACCTGTTGCGATTAATTATAATGGTACCAACGCCGTCAATGAGCATGGATTTCAGGCGCATGTTGGGTCGATGCGCTCGCCCTCACGCGGACGCATCCGCCTAAAATCACTGAATCCACACGATCACCCCAGCATTTTATTTAACTATATGTCGCACGAGCAAGACTGGCAAGAATTCCGTGATGGCATCCGTATTACACGCGAGATCATGCACCAGCCAGCCTTGGATGAATTTCGCGGTCGTGAAATCAGCCCGAGCCGACACGCCAAAACCGATCAAGAGCTTGATGAGTTTGTGCGCAATCACGCCGAAACTGCCTATCACCCTTCTTGTAGTTGCAAGATGGGTGATGATGAGATGGCGGTGGTTGATGGACAAGGTCGCGTGCATGGCTTAGAAGGCTTACGCGTGGTCGATGCGTCGATCATGCCGCTGATTATCACAGGCAACCTAAACGCCACCACGATCATGATCGCCGAAAAAATCAGTGACGCCATTCGTGGTCAAAAACTGCCCAAATCAACTGCCAGCTATTATAAAGCCAATCCAAACACAGTGCGCGGTGAGCCACTCAGAGCGTTTAGTGACGACATGCTGATCTAAAAAATAGGCAGCTCATAAGTAGCTAGCAAAAAAGCTGTATCCATGCGATGCAGCTTTTTTCATTGTCAGTTTTAATCATTATTTTTTCTTGGCGGCGAGCATGGCTTGGATATTCGCCAGATAATTTTCAGCGACTTTTTTGGGGTCTTCTTTTTTGACGACAGCGCCGCCGCCAGATAAATGCTCCCTTGGCAGCTCATTTAGGAACCTTGAAGGCGACACCTCCTTAAAATCCATGCCAGATCGGCGCTGCCTGCACAGCAATAAAGTCAGCTCGCTTTTGGCTCTGGTGATCCCAACATACATCAGTCGGCGCTCTTCTTCGATATTGGCAGTGAGAATTGAATTGACATGCGGCAGCAGTTTTTCTTCGCAGCCGATGATATATACATAATCAAACTCAAGACCTTTGGCGGCGTGCAGCGTCATCAGATTGACCTTGTTGGTATTTTCTTCTTCTTGCTGCTGCTCAAGCATATCCAAGAGCACCATCTTACGAATCACCACATCAATCGTCTTATCATCTTCATCTTCGGCTCGATTGATGAGCGCGGTGATGCTTGAGTACAGCGCTTCGATATTATCTAAGCGTCCTTTTTCTTGTTGGGGATTTTTGGAGCTTTCTTTGACATACTCAATATAGCCTGTCTCAGTAATCATCTGACGCACCAAGGGCATCGGATCGCTGTTATCATGCAGCTCACGTGTGTAGTGCTCGATAAATTCCCCAAAAGACTGAATCGTCGCGCCTGCCTTAGCCCCCAGCGCCTCTTTGACACCCGCACGAGTACACGCGCCGAGTAGCGATGTACCGCAATGCTGCGCAAATAGCCCAAGCTTTTCAAGCGTCGCCGAACCGATACCGCGCTTAGGGGTATTAATCACTCGCAAAAACGCCGCATCGTCATCAGGATTAATGATAATACGAAGATAGCCCATCAAATCTTTGATTTCGGTACGCGCAAAGAACGACGTGCCGCCGGACAATTTATAAGGAATCTCAAGCTGTCTTAGCTGAGCCTCCAGTGCTCGAGCCTGAAAGTTACTGCGATATAGCACCGCATATTTATCCCAAGTATGATTATTGCGCAGCCGATGCGTCAAAATTTCTTTGGCGACGCGTTCAGCTTCATCAAAATCATTATTACAAGTAATGATGCGGATTGTTTCGCCATCACCCTTATCAGACCAAAGCGATTTTTCAAACATATGCTCGTTGTTGGCGATGACCGCGTTGGCAGCGCCTAAGATGTGATTGGTTGAGCGATAGTTTTGCTCAAGCTTCACTACCTCAAGATTGGGGAAATCTTGCTTTAAGAGCGCCATATTTTCAGGCTTAGCACCTCGCCATGTATAAATCGACTGATCGTCATCACCCACGACCGTAAATCGCCCAATACTCCCAACCAACAATTTAATCAGTTCATACTGTGCGGTATTGGTGTCTTGATATTCATCCACCAGCAGATAGCGGATGCGATTTTGCCACTTGTCTTTGACCTCGTGATTTTCCCTTAAGATGCGCACAGGCATGACGATCAAATCATCAAAATCAACCGCATTGTACGCTCGCAAATTACGCTCGTACAATTCATACAAATGCACAAATCCCAAATCTTCAGGATCGTCCAGGGTTTCGGCGGCATCTTCGGGCGCAATGAGATCATTTTTCCAATCAGAGATTTTCTTGATGGCTTCATGCACCAGCTCACGGCGCTCAGCACCGCTTAAGTTATCACGCACCATCAGCTCGGCTAGCAGGCGATGACAGTCATCTGCATCCAAAATTGAAAAATTGGATTTTAGCGGCGTGTGTTTTAATTCATAGCGCAAAAACTGTAGCCCAAACTGGTGAAATGTAGAGACAGTCAGCCCGCGAGATTTTTCGCTGGATAGCAGCTTTTGGACGCGCGATTTCATCTCACGCGCCGCTTTGTTGGTAAATGTCACTGCAGTGATGCGATCAGCAGGAATGCGGCAATTTTCAATCAAATGCGCAATCTTTTGGGTGATGACCGAAGTTTTGCCTGAGCCAGCACCAGCCAGCACCAGCAGCGGACCTTGGGTGTGATTTAAAGCTTCTAATTGGCGGGGATTTAGCTTACTCATGGCTGCCTTATACTTGACAATTCAGCGATTGGTTATCATAAGCCGCTGGATTGGTTTTGGTGAATGATCAAAATAAACCCTTATTATAGAAGATTTTTGGCGGTTTCCCAAATAAATTCACCCAATTTATCCAAGATCTAATTTGATTTATCAATGCTTCAAAAAGCACAAACACAGTTTGCCCAAGTCAATTTTTTATGCTACAGTGGCGATTGCCAAGCTTTGCATGACTATTCACCTAAAGATATGTTTTATAAAGACGTCATGGCAATCCTTGGTCAATCTTATTTATTTTGAAGTCATCATTTATGTCGCTGATTCGCCGCCGCAAATTAACCAAACGCCAAGCTCGTCAAATTGAACAAAATCAAACCACTCAAGCCGATGATGGCACATTTGCCGAAGGTGTGATCGTGTCGCATTTTGGCAAGCAGCTTGATGTTCAGATCACAGATCTGCCCACAGTCATGCCAAGTCAGCCTGAAACAGATGCTGACAAGCCTTTGGTGGCAGTTGGCGCGATTTGGCGCTGCCACGCTCGCACGAACTTACCGATGCTTACCACCGGTGATCGCGTCAAATTCAGCCTTGACACCACCGCAGGACTGGGACGCATTGAGCTTTTACTTGATCGGCATAGACTGATTACGCGACCTGATCGCTACCATAAGGTCAAGCCGGTCGCTGCCAATGTGGATGTGCTTGCCATCGTCTTTGCACCGCTACCTAAGCCTGCCGTCAATCTTATCGATCGATATTTATTAATCGCCAAGCTAAATCATATCACACCGCTATTGGTCTTAAATAAAGCCGATTTACTCAATGAACAAAATCCAAACGATCAACAAGCCATCATGCAAATGATCGATGAATACCAAGCACTGGGCGATCGATATGGCTTTCGTGTCATTCAGACCTCGACGCACACCAAAGCAGGCTTGCAGACACTTTTTGAGCATATTGATGGCAAGTTATCCATCTTTGCAGGTCAATCAGGCGTGGGCAAATCAAGCCTGATTAATGAGCTTTTGCCCAATGCCAATCAATCCACCAACATCATCTCCCAAAACTCACAGCTTGGTCAGCATACCACGACGACCAGTCGACTACTGCCTTATGATGCCCATGATTTGGACAAAGGCGGTATCATAGACACGCCAGGAATTCGCGAATATGGGATTTGGCATCTGTCGGCAGATGATATTATGATTGGCTTTGAAGAATTGTATGAATTGGCAGGGAGCTGTCAATTTCGGGATTGTAATCATGCGCCCAATGCCAAAGGATGCGCTCTATGGGCGGCAGCGATGCAAGGCGATGTATTACCAAGGCGTATCGAAAGCCTCAACTTATTGATCGATGAAGCCAAAGCAGGTCAAAGCGCAGTCAAACCTTCTGCCAAATAACACCAATCTATCCACCCTCATCATAAACATGAAAAACGGTGCATTTGGATAAGTTTGGCGTTATAATAATGCTTTCATGATTAGACATTGGAGTATGCTTTGGAACGTTGGTTTGAATTTATCGGTAATCACCCGGTCTTAGTTGGCTTGCTGATTGTATTAATCATTGCATTTTTTGCCATCGAAGGTAAGCGCAGTGGTCGTAAAGTTCCGCCAAGCGAAGTGGGTTTATTGGTAAATAATCAAAACGCTCGCATCATTGACATTCGTCCGCCTAGCAAGTTTGCCAATGGTCATATCACTGGCAGCCAAAACATTCCCTTTAGCGACCTTAAAAATCACTTAGCTGAATTACAAGCCATTGAAGTGCCTGTGATTTTGGTGTGTGATATTGGCATGCAGGCAGGCGCTGCCGTTCAGCTGATCAATCGACCCAATTTTATGCGCCTAGAGGGCGGTATTCAGGGCTATCAAGCAGCAGGCTTGCCCTTAGTTGGTGCCAATAAAAAGTAGTTTTTGCCAAGGATTATGATTAGCCTGATCAACAGACCTTGAAATCTTAATGATCAGCCTTTATATAAGAATATGACCCTATTTTAATTTTAATGGAAATGACAATGCAACAAGTAACCATCTACACCACACCGACTTGTCCTTATTGTGTCGCTGCCAAGCAGCTTTTGAATAGTAAATCTGTCGCTTATGATGAGATCAGCATGTATGATATCAGTGCTGAAGATCGTGAAGCGCTCTCAGCTAAGACTAACGGCTATCGCACTGTCCCACAAATTTTTATTGGCGATAATTTCATTGGCGGTTTTGATCAGCTAAATAAACTCAATGCCGATGGAAAACTTGATGAGCTTTTGGCTTAATCATTTAGCCGTTTTCAATATATCAATGACACCTATGTTTATGTTAAGGAATCCATCATGTCTGAAGAACTTCAACCACAGCTTGGCTTAGAGCGCATCTACACAAAAGACATTTCATTTGAAGTGCCAAACACCGAAGTATTTACCAAACAATGGCAGCCTGAGACTGATGTTAGCATCAGCACAAGCTTCAAAGAGTTGGATGAAGAATATAAAGAAGTGGTACTGACTGTCAGCGTCACTGCTAAGCTTGGCGAGTCGGTGGCATTCATCGCCGAAGTTCAGCAAGCAGGGATTTTTTTGATGCGCAATATTCCTGAGGCAGATATGCCGCATCTACTACAAGCGTATTGCCCAAATATTTTATTCCCTTATGCTCGCGAAGCCATCAGCGATATCGTGACGCGTGGCAGCTTCCCACAGCTACTACTTGCGCCTGTGAATTTTGAACAAGCTTTCTTACAAAGTCAGCTAGAAGCCCAAAATGGTGAAGGCAACGCTTAATCAGCGGATTAATACTTTAAAGCTCGATGATGATCGGGCTTTATTCTTGTCATTTCACCAAAAAAGTAAAGATTTTTGCAAGTATTGCATCAAACATCCAATCATGATAGCCTTATTTGAACCATAACATCAGTGATCCTTATGAAAAGCGTACAAGTTAAAATTCTCAATCCCAAAATCGGCTCTCATCCAGATTTCCCCCTACCGACGCGCGCTACAGAAGGCGCCGCAGGGATCGACTTGCGAGCTTGTATCGATGAGCCGATCATCATTGCTGCAGGCGAAACCAAGCTTATCGGTACTGGTTTATCCATCTATATCAGCGATCCAGATTTTGCAGGGCTGATCCTACCAAGATCTGGGCTTGGTCATAAGCATGGCATTGTACTTGGTAATTTGGTTGGCTTGATTGATGCTGACTATCAAGGCGAGCTGATGGTGTCGATATGGAATCGCAGCGATACCGACTTTGAGCTTAAGCCCGCCGAAAGAATGGCGCAGTATGTCGTCGTACCAATCGCACGCCCTGATTTTGAGATTGTTGATGACTTTAGCGATATCAGCACTCGTGGTTCGGGTGGCTTTGGGTCATCTGGTCGCCATTAAGTTATTCATGATATAATCACTTTTAACAACTGTCATTAGGAATCTGTTATGTCTTTGACGCTAGAAGATGCCAAAATCACGGCTGAAGTCATCACCACCGCCCTGCCTTATATCCAAAAATACAAAGATAAGCTGATCGTGGTCAAATATGGTGGCAATGCCATGACTGACCCTATGCTTGAAAGCTCCTTTGCCAGAGACATTGCGCTACTAAAAACTGTGGGCATTCATCCTGTTGTGGTGCATGGCGGCGGTCCACAGGTGGACAGTTTATTGGCCGAGCTTGGGCGTGAAAGTGAGCGTATCGACGGTATGCGTGTCACTGACAAATCCACCATGGATGTCGTTGAGATGGTGCTTGGCGGTCAAGTCAATAAATCCATCGTAAGTCTGATTAATAAACACGGTGGTAAAGCCATCGGTATGACAGGCAAAGACGCCAATTTGATTTTGGCAAAAAAACTGTATATGCAAAAGCTCAACGATGATGGCAGCTGCCAAGAGGTGGATTTGGGCTTTGTGGGGGAAGTTGAGTCGGTGAATAAAGATGTGATTGACATGCTGATTGCCAGTGACTTTATTCCAGTCATCGCACCGCTTGGGGTAGATGCCAATGGCGATACTTATAATATCAATGCAGATTTGGTTGCCAGCCGTGTTGCTGAGTTCCTAGGGGCTGAGCGCTTACTTTTATTAACTAATATTAAAGGCGTGCTGGATAAACAAGGCAATGTACTTACCCATTTATCCGCCAAAGATATTGATAACTTGATCGCTGATGGTACCATTTCAGGCGGTATGATTCCCAAGATCGAGGGCGCACTTGAAGCCATCAAATCAGGATTACGCAGCGTGACTATCGTTGATGGTCGCGTGCCACACGCATGTTTGCTTGAGATATTCACCGAAGAAGGTGTTGGCACGCAGATTTTACGTGATAAATAGTAAAATTCAATGAATCAATCCCATCAGCTCGCCTTGGTGGGATTTTTTATGGGTTGAATTAACCAATCACCGCCATGATTTGCCAATGCAGCCAATACCAAATCATCATAAAACCCGCCACGATGGCTACCATCGCACCAATCAAAACTCGATCGGCGCGTCGACCACGAGACAGAGCACGACTATAAATCACACCAATAATAAAGCCGACAAGCGCACCACCAATGTGCCCTGCTTTATCAATACCATCAACCGCAAAACCCATCAATAAGTTAATTGCCATGACAAAGCCCAAATTTTTGGTATTTAGCTTAAGTCCGATGGGCGCACGCAGCAGCGCAAGCGAAAACAAAAAAGCACCCAATCCCATGATACCACCAGATGCCCCAGCGCTGATCGGTGGAGGCGTGCCCAAAAACACAGCCTGCCATGCCAAATAATCTCCCAGCAGGTTACCGCCCACCACAGCTAAAATGAACAGAGCTCCAAAATACATCGAGCCGATAATAATCTCGGTCACTTGCCCAAAATAATACAGTGCAAAGCTATTAAACAACAAATGCAGCACACCAATGTGCAAAAACCCACTGCTAATTAGCCGCCAAGGCTCACTGGTCATCGACAGTGGCATAAAATTGGCACCAAATCGAAGTAAATCGCGCGTGCTTGGCGTATCAATATCCACGCCCATCAAAAACTGCACGATCGCTAAGCCAATAAAGCTAAGTATCAATACAAAGGATAAAGGCGCATTTTGCCAAAATGTTGAAAAATTCATCTGTCACACGTGTAAATCATGACCACAGCGGTCACAGAACTTGGCATTGGTAGCATGTCCAAATTTACCGCAATTTGGACAAGAGATTGGCTGCAGCTGTGGGCGCATGGTTCGCGTTAGCTCAGCAGTAAAAATGCCTGTCGGTACAGCAATAATGGCGTAACCGGTGATCATCACCATGCTTGCAATCGCCTGTCCTAGCGGCGTTTTTGGTGAAATATCACCATAACCCACCGTCGTCAATGTCACAACTGCCCAGTAGATTGATAAAGGAATGCTTGTAAAGCCATTTTCAGGGCCTTCAACGACATACAAAACCGAACCAAAGATCGTGACCAGCAAAAGCAGTGATAAGAAAAATACTGTAATTTTATGCTGGCTCGTCTTAAAGGCGGCTGCCAAAAATCCCGCTTGCTGCATATAGGATTTTAGCCGAAAGACGCGAAAAATCCTAAGAATTCTAAGAATCCGAACAACCAGCAAATAATGCGTGCCCGCAAAAAATAGACTCAGATAAGTGGGCAGTAACGCCAATAGATCAACCACGCCATAAAAACTGGTCACGTATCGACGACGATTCGGCGATGAATAAAGACGCAGTGCATACTCGATGGTAAATAAGACCGTAAAAAACCACTCAGCAACAAAAAATAAACGCCCATATTGCAAGCGCAAAAACAGCACACTATCAAACATGACCACCAAAACACTGGTGACGATCGCCACCAAGATCAACACATCAAATAGCTTACCGGCGGGCGTGTCCGTCCCTTCGATGATGATATGGATCTTATTTTTTATCGAGCTATTATTAATTGGGTTTTTTAAAGGATTATTTGCTGGCATACACAAAGCCATGAGACAAAGATTTGTCTATTGTAGCCGAATTTTAAATCAATGGGTAGCTTACTTTGTAAAAGAAAATAACCACCCTAAATTGGGTGGTTATGATTCCCTCATCCATCAGTGTGATGACTGATCATCAAAATTAGAACTTTTCGATGAACTCAGCATAAGCATTGATAAAGCCTTCCAAAGTCGCTTTGCCATGCTCAGAAACCAGCTCGCCTTGCTCATTAAACGCGCCAGCGAAGATACCGCCAAAGTATGCACCAAATGGTAGAGTTGGCATGTTTAGTGCTGGGCTGGTCGCGATGGTGCGAAGCTGATCTGTTACGCGTGAGCTACCGTTAGCATTGACGCTGATTAGACCTAGTGGCTTGCCAGTCCAAACGCTTTGACCCATTGGGCGTGAAGCGATGTCGATGGCATTTTTGATCATTGCTGAAGGACCGCCATTGTGCTCTGGGCTGATCCATAGGATAGCGTCAGCTGCTTTGATTTCTTCGCGGAAACGGTTGTAAGCAGGTACATCTTGCTCATCCAAATCACGGTCATATAGTGGAAGGTCTGCGATTTCAACCACTTTGAATTGTAGTGAGGCAGGAGCAACAGATTCAAGATATTTAAACGCCAACTTGTTTACAGAAGTCTTGCTTGCGCTACCGATTAATACTGCAACTTGTTTTGTCATGATGTCATTTCCTTAAATGTTTGCCCTCGTTGGGCGAGATGAAATTGGTTGATCGTTTTATCTCGATCAGTGTTGATGGTGAATATTATGCCGAGAAAACTCATCTTGAACAAGGTTATTTATAAAACATTATTTTCTATTTTTGCAAAGTTTGATATGAATTTGTCGCTCAATTCGGCTTTTATTAAGTTTAGTTTTCTAAACTTTATCTTATGGTAGCCGCATTTTATGATACGATAGGATTAACTAACGCACATTACCCTGTATGGCAAATCTATTTAAATGTTATGTTTGCTAGCGCATTCTAAAGACAAAATTTTATGAATACCATTGATTTTAAAGAAATAACAAGCTACACTTTGCCATCTCCACCTTGATAAGTTGTATAGAAATATTATGGTTCAGCCCAGTCTTGATGATATCCGATTGTTTGTGTCCGTGGTTCAGGCAGGCAGCTTAAGCTCTGCCTCAGAATTGACTGGTATTACAGTCTCTAAGCTGAGTCGCAGACTGACTCATCTGGAAAATACGCTTGGTACACAGCTACTAAATCGCGGTAAAAAAGGCGTCACTCTCAATGAACTTGGCGAGCGATTTTTTGAGCATGCCCAAAATATGCTCAAAGAAGCAGATAATGCCATCAGCAGCATTCATAAAGAGCTTGAAGAACCCACGGGACTGCTGCGCATCTCTGTGGCGACTGATATCGGTCATCGCTATCTGATACCGTTATTAGATGGATATTTGGCAGCTTATCCTAGGGTTTCTTTGGATATCAATTTTAGTCAGCAAAAAATCAATATGATCCAAGATGGCATTGATATCTCAATCCGTGTGGGGACTATCCAAAACGAAAATGTCGTTGCAAGAACATGGATGATGATGGAGTTTGGCATCTACGCCACTGCAGAATACCTATCAAAGCATGGCGTACCAAAGACACCTAGCGACTTATATAAGCATAAAATCATCGCCCAAACGCTCAGTATGCCGTGGCACTTCAGTCAAGATCACAAAACCGTCAAGGTCAGTCCGAACGCATATATCGGCTGTAATGACTATACCATGGTTGACGACATGATCATAAAAGGATTGGGCGTGGGTAAAATGTGCAAAACCAGTGCAGACAAACATCCTGAACTGGTTGAGCTATTGGGTGATTGGAAAATTGATCCTGTGCCCATTTCTTTGATTTATTACAAGAATCGCGGCGCATTTGCTGCAGTGCGCAGTTTTGTAGATTGGCTGATGACGCATTGCAAGTCAGATCCTATAATACCTTTGGCGTGAATGTATTTATTGAGATACTGGAACATCCAAATAATGAATCTCAACCGATCTGTCATAAATATAATACGGGTTTTCTTTACCCTCAGGGTTATTATAGGCATTTAGGCGAACGATTTGACGCAAATTCGGCTGATGTTTGTATCCATGAATCTCGCCATAAAAAGTACGCCATGCACCAGACCCAGTCTTAATGCCTTGTTCATTATAAGTGACATTGCGAACTTTTAGGCATTGACGCTCTTGACCACTTTCATCAATGCAGTTAATTTTTTCTGGCTCAATTTCCCAAAACAGCAACACCGGCTCACCATAACGAACTTCGGGCTTCATCTCTCCCTGCCAGGTCAGCACTTGAGCCCCTTTTTGGAGCAGCAAAGTGGCTGTGTAATCATCAGAATTGGTTCTAATTTTCAAGGTCGAGTCATTCAAATCCTGCGCAAGCTTTGATTCTATTTGAGCCAGATTGGGTAGATCATCGCTGGGAGAATGGCAAGCCATTAAAGTGGAGGCTCTTTGACCAACCGACAACCGACCTTCAGATAATTGATAGTTTAAGAAATTGTGATTACAGCCCACATTAAAATATACACCGCGATTTGAGAAAATCAAACTACCCGCTCGCTCCTCAATGATCTTTTCATAACTATGGATGGGCGCACCTTGCACCTCAGCAGACACCAATGTCCAGTTATAATTTTTTAAAAGCTCATCAGTAGCGTTTTGAAAACTTGGATTTTTGGCGGTAGTCACTTTGGCAGTTTGCTTAGGTGTTTTGATTGGTTGCTGGGTCGCCTCATTTACCGCTCCATTCACCGCATCCTTAATTTGATAACACGCAGAAAAAGAAAGAGTAGCGATGGCTGAAGTCAAAATGAGTAGTGAAGTTGTTAAACTGAGTTTGGGCTTTGGCGCTTTCATAATCATCACTTTTGGTTGAGTATATGGGCGACCTTAGATTACTGAAATTCAAAAATATAGAGTTGATTGTTCAAAAATTAGTCAATAATATGTCGGTCTCACTATGTGTCATAGTGTCATACAAAATCGCATGAACTTTCTATGCGATCTATGCAATATTTTATGAATAGATTATATCACCTGATCAAAGATCAATTCCGCACTTTTTGTAATGATATTTATTGGGAGTTGTATCCTTTGTGTAAATAAGGTGTACAACCATTAACTTTTATGATAATGGTTTTTATTAAATTTTTAAGAAGAATTTATAGTTTTTCAAAAGCTGTCGCCACCTACTTTTATTCATTAAACTGAGTATTCAAGCAGTAAAAGGCTATACAATTTCGGCAGTCTAACCATGATAATACAAAACCCCTAAAGTATGACCTTTAGGGGTTTGTGGATAACCAAAAATTTTAACAATTATTCGTTATCGTCTTCTTCAGCGGTTGGTGCATCTTCTGACAAGATGGTCACAACGATGTCAGCGCTGACATCATGATGCAACTGGATTGTCACTTTATACTCGCCAACTTGACGGAAAGCACCTTCAGGCATCTTAACTTCTGAGCGATCAACTTCCAAGCCAGATTTTGTCAATGCATCAGCGATATCGCGAGCACCGATAGAACCAAATAGCTTGCCTTCGTCACCAGACTTAGCACGCATGATCACATTAACATCAGTCAATGCTTCAGCACGTGCATTAGCCGCTGCCAATTCTTCAGCTTCCAAGGCTTCAAGCTCAGCACGGCGAGCTTCAAACTTAGCCAAATTAGCTTCAGTTGCAGGCAATGCTTTACCTTGTGGGATTAGGTAGTTACGACCGTAACCCGCTTTAACATCAACAGTCTCGCCAAGTTTACCAAGATTAACGACACGCTGTAATAGAATAACTTGCATGATTTTTCTCCGTTAATTACTTGTGGTTGTCGGTATATGGCAATAGTGCCAAATAACGAGCTTGTTTGATGGCAACTGCTAGCTGACGCTGATATTTGTTAGAAGTACCAGTAATACGGCTAGGAACGATTTTGCCATTTTCGCTGATATATTGCTTCAAAAGTTCAACATCTTTATAGTCGATGTGAGTGATGCCTTCAGCGGTGAAACGGCAGAATTTACGACGACGATAGAAACGTGCCATGATGAAATCTCCTTAATTAGTTATCGCTGTCAGCGTCGTTCTCACCTTGCTCGGTGCGAACGTCATTACGGCGGTTAGCTTTACGAGTGCGCTTATCTTCTGCTTCCTTCGCCAATGGTGATTGCTCAGTGATGGCAGAGTCGCGACGGATAACTAGGCTACGGATGATGGCATCGTTATATTTGAACAGCTCTTCAAGCTGAGCCAAAGTTTCTTCGTTACACTCAATGTTTAACAAAACATAGTGTGCTTTGTGAATCTTATTGATTGGATACGCCAATTGACGACGACCCCAATCTTCTAGACGGTGGTTTGAGCCGCCATTATCTTCTACCAAAGTACGGTATTTGGTTACCATGTCGGCAACTTGGTTGCTTTGATCTGGATGAACCAGTAGCACCACTTCATAATGTCTCATAAGGACTCCCTACGGATTAAAACAGCCACCATCTTATGATGATAGCAAGGAGATGTGAGCTGATATAATAGTCACAAGGCGCATATTATACACCAAATTTTAAAACATTCAAGCTAAAATTAAATTTTGAAAGGTGACGGCATCTTTTTTATTGGGCGTTGATGTGCTACACCATTAATAAGCATTAATTTTAGCTCAGTGCATCAATCATTAAAAATAGCCATGAAAAAAGCCGCCGAAAGCAGCTTTTTTGTCATACTTATCTTAGTTTGATCGGTCAGAATCCAGTAGTCGCTTTTGCTGCTGGATGTGCAGCGCCTGCGCTTCTTTTTCAGCATTAGCCGCAATCGCACCCCGAGCCATCTGCCAAGCTGCACCCACGACCAATAAAGCGGCGAGCACCGCAAAAATCGGCACCGCCGCCCCAAGCGCAGCACCAAAATCCTTCATCAATATGGCATGAAACACCCCAATCATCGCAGGCGCAATCTCACCTGTATCCCCTGCTGCCTGTCCTGGTGCGAACATGACTGCTGCCAAGACAACTAAACTAATCCCCTTAAAAGGTCGGGGTATCAGGCGCATAATAACCAGCCATAAAAGCAGCACCAATCCACAGCAGACGACATAAACGATGAGCGGTAACTGACCTGCAGGCACACCCTCCGTCAGTCGACCCCAAAAGCTAAAAAAGCCTGACAGCGCTTCACCGATTTGCTCAAGCGGTAAATCTTTTAACCAATTCATTGATTTTGACCAAAAATAAAATTGATTTATTTTAACACGCTTTTTAATAATGCAAGCATAAAAATGTTGTTAAAATTGGTGATATTTAAAAATCTGATGAAAAATCAAATTGTTAAACTCAATCAAATTTCTTATCTTGAGCTTCTTTAGCTTTCATCAGTGCTTGAGCAGCGAGCATCTCTGATGGCGGCGCTTGAACATAATAGCCCTGCTCATTAAGCTTAGCTTTAACCTGCTCGATGTCTGCTTGAGCCAGTTTTTGTCTTGATGCCAAGTCTAAGTGCATCACAAACTGACCCAAGCCAAGCTTAGCGCGCATCGCCGTCGGTAAGACACCCAGCCAGTCTTTGAGCTCTTGGGTGTCATTTGGGTAATCAGGACGCGCGATATACACATACCAGCCTTCGTTTTTTGGAAATTTATAAACATCGCAGTGCATTCAAAATTCCTTAATAAAATGTTAATATGGATACAATTAATCAAATGAACTTTTATAATATTGCTGATTCACAGGAATCATTTTGAGTCAGCCCAATGTATTTTGCCAATTATTTTTAAAAAGCTCAAAATTTCACTTGTAAATTGTAGCATTATTTTTCATAATAAGGGTGTTTTGATTTTCAGGAGAGTGTATTTTGAACAGGACGTTTTCAAAATACCACCGAAGGCGCAAACTGTCGTGCAGCTTGGCACGCATTCCCCATAATCGCTCAGGTCACAGGACTGAAAATCTCGGCAAATACTTGCCAACACAATCTGGAGAATGGTGAAATTCACCTACCGAAGGGAAGAAAATGATGACTGTATGCCAAATCATTTCATACAAAATCATTGAAAATCTCAGGTCAAAGGACAGATGGGGTGCTTATTTTAGGTATTATTCTAAGGATAATACCCCATGATTTTGCACTCAATCAGGCTAAGGAATTGACCATGACCGCTCCACAACGCACCCCTCTTTATGATGCCCATCTTGCCTTTGGTGGCAAATTAATCGACTTTGGCGGTTGGGAGCTGCCTGTCAATTACGGCTCTCAGATCGTCGAACATGAAGCCGTGCGCACCGACGCAGGGATGTTTGATGTCTCTCACATGCTGGTAACTGATGTCACTGGCGATCAAGCCAAAGCTCTTTTTCAAAAATTACTTGCCAATGATGTTGCTAAGTTAGGTTTTGTGGGCAAAGCACTGTATTCAGCCATGCTAAACGATAACGGCGGCGTCATTGATGATCTGATCGTCTATCTGATGAATGAAGATGAAACCGCTTATCGCATCGTGTCAAATGGCGCAACTCGTGAAAAAGACTCCGCTCAATTTGCCAAAATCGGTGAAGCATTTGGTGTAACCATTACGCCGCGCTACGAGCTTGCGATGATTGCTATCCAAGGTCCAAAAGCCATCGAAAAGCTACTGACTGTCAAATCTGAATGGGCGGAGACTGTGAATGGACTCAAGCCATTTGTCGGTGCAGATATGGGTGATGAGTGGTTTGTGGCTCGCACAGGCTATACAGGCGAAGATGGCGTAGAAGTGATCCTACCCGCCGATCAAGCAGAAGCATTTTTTAAAGCTCTAGCAGATGTCGGGGTGCAGCCTTGCGGCTTGGGCGCTCGAGATACACTGCGCATGGAAGCAGGCATGAACCTATATGGTAATGACATGGACGATGAGACCAGTCCACTAGAAGCGGGTATGGCTTGGACGGTGGATCTCAAAGATGGCGAGCGTGAGTTTGTGGGTAAATCTGCCCTAACCGCCCTAAAAAATAATGGCGTCACTGTCAAACAAGTTGGGCTTTTGCAAACAGGCAAAGGTGGTGTGCTGCGTGATGGTATGACCGTCGTTACCGATAAAGGCGATGGCATCACCACAAGCGGTGTCTTTAGCCCAACCCTAAAGCAATCTATCGCCATCGCTCGTGTGCCAGTCGATTTTACAGGCGATACTGCCAAAGTCATCATGCGTGGCAAAGAAGTGGATGTGCGCGTGCTTAAACTACCTTTTGTCAGAAATGGTCAAAAGCAGTTTGATTGATGATAACACCCAAAAGTTTTGCTGTGGTGAGTGCTTTTGGGTGGATTTTAAATAAGGTTATGATTATGAAAAAACTGGCAATCGGTTTATTATTAAGCATGGTATCTATATCAGCTTTGGCTGACACACCTGTCTTTAAAACTTTGGCTGATGAAAAGGCGACTTTTGAGCTTTGTGAGAGTGCTGCCAAGACTTTAAATAATCAAGACTTACAAGTTGCACCATTCTTAAATCTTGTTAAACCCTATCTGGGGGTTGGTGATGATGATATGGAAGGGACATTACTTGCCAATCAATTTGTTTTGGATCATTTTAAAACGGTGGGCATTGGCAATCCTGTTGAAACCATTCATATTGACACAGAAAAATCAATGAAAGATACCTTTCTTACTCATGAGTTTTTACTAAAAAGAGAGCTTTATGCCTTTGGCATGCACTGCAAATTTTATCAACCACGACCGAATAGCTATTGGAAAATGGCAAATTTTTCAATACATACCCTATAATTAATTTTTTACCCCAACCCTAACGGAGTTTTTATGAGTAATATCCCTGCTGATCTAAAATATGTCGCCAGCCACGAATGGCTCAAACTAGAAGATGATGGCGTCATCACCGTTGGTATCACCGACCATGCCCAAGACGCTTTGGGCGATGTGGTATTTGTTGAGCTACCTGAAGTGGGTCGTGAAGTGACTGCAGATGAAGAAATCGCAGTGGTTGAATCGGTCAAAGCCGCTTCGGATGTCTACGCACCCATCTCTGGAGAAATCGTAGAGATCAACGAAGAGCTGGTGGACAACCCAGAGCTTGCTAACGAAGACCCATACGGCAAAGCGTGGTTCTTTAAAATCAAGCCTGCCAATCCTGCCGATTATGATGGCTTGATGACCAGCGATGAGTACGAAAACTCACTATAAGCATTTGCCTTAGTAAACAAGGGCAAAAATGCATTTTGCCCTTGTTTAAATTGATTAGCCATTGGGCTTTATTGAAATGTCTGATGGCTAATCAATTTAAACGCTGAGTTTTGGATTTTATCACGAGGAATGACCATGACTTTTAACAATTTTTCTGAATTATTTTATGAAAATGCCTTTGTGCATCGCCATCTGGGCAAAGATGAAAGTGAGCAACAAGATTTATTAAAAACAGTTGGCTTTGATGATCTAGACAGCTTTATCGATGCCGTGGTGCCTAAGGCGGTACGCCTGAATAAGGATTTGGACTTGCCAACGGCGATGAGTGAACACAATGCTTTGGCAAAACTGCGCAAAATGGCAGACAAAATCACCGTCGCCAAAAGCTATATCGGTCAAGGTTATTCGCCTGCGCGCCTACCCGCTGTCATTCAGCGCAATGTGCTAGAAAATCCAGGCTGGTACACCGCCTACACGCCATATCAAGCTGAGATTGCCCAAGGTCGCCTAGAAGCGTTGTTAAACTTTCAGCAAGTATGTATTGATCTGACAGGCATGGACTTGGCAGGCGCAAGCCTACTGGATGAAGCGACCGCTGCTGCTGAGGCGATGGCGATGGCTAAGCGTGTCAGCAAATCAAAATCAAACCAATTTTTTGTGGATGAGCGCACTTATCCGCAAACCTTAGATGTTATTCAAACTCGCGCCAAATATTTTGGCTTTGAGGTTGTGGTAGGCGACTTTGATACTGCGCAAAATGGCGAATTTTTTGGCGCGTTTTTCCAATACGTCGGTAAAGACGGCGACGTACTTGACCTAAGCTCTATCATCGCATCAGTCAAACAAAAAGGCGCTTATGCGATTGTCGCAAGCGACATCATGAGCTTGGTGCTACTCAAATCCCCTGCTGATATGGGCGCTGACATTGCTTTGGGTAGCACACAGCGTTTTGGTATTCCGATGGGCTTTGGGGGTCCGCACGCGGCTTACTTTGCTTTTAAAGATAAAGACAAACGCTCCGCTCCTGGTCGTATCATTGGTGTCTCTAAAGATGCTCAAGGTAACACCGCGCTTCGTATGGCGCTTCAGACGCGCGAGCAGCATATCCGCCGCGAAAAAGCCAATTCAAACATCTGCACCTCCCAAGTCTTACTTGCCAATTTGGCAGGTATGTACGCCGTCTATCATGGACCTGTAGGCCTTAAGCGTATTGCTACGCGCATCCACGCCTTAGCGACTGCCTTTGCTGAGTCAGTTAAGAAAGCTGGTCTGGCAGTTCGTCATGATGTATTTTTTGATACGGTATTGGTTGAGTGCGGCGATCAAGCAGAAGCGATTTATAAGGCTGCCAAAGACAAAGGCTATAACCTATGGCAGCATACCAATGGCGGTATTTCGGTTTCTTTTCATGAGCTGACCGACGAAGTCGAATTTGATGAGCTTTGCCAAATCTTTGGCGCTAACGGTAGTCTTGATACTGTGCAGGTTCAATTAGGTGATCTATTAAGACAAGATGAGATCTTAACCCACCCTGTCTTTAACAGCCATCACACCGAGCATCAGATGCTTCGCTATCTGAAGTCGCTTGAAGATAAAGACCTTGCCATGAATCGCTCAATGATTTCGCTGGGTTCATGCACGATGAAGCTGAACGCTACCAGCGAGATGCTGCCGATTACTTGGAGCGAGTTTGCGGGTGTGCATCCTTTTGCACCCAAAAGCGATACCGAGGGCTATATCGAGATGATCGACAGCCTACAAACCCAGCTCAAAGCCATCACAGGGTTTGATGAAATCTCCATGCAGCCAAATTCGGGTGCTTCTGGCGAATATGCCGGCTTGCTCGCCATTCGCCGTTATCATGAAAGCTTGGGTCAAACTGAGCGTGATGTCTGCCTGATCCCTCGTTCAGCGCACGGCACTAACCCTGCCACTGCTCAGATGATGGGCATGAAAGTGGTTGTGGTTGCAACTGATGATAACGGCAATGTGGATATTGATGATCTAAAAGCCAAATGCGATGAGCACAGTGATAAACTCGGCGCCTTGATGATCACTTATCCTTCGACGCATGGCGTCTTTGAAGAAGGCATTCGTGATATTTGCGACATGATTCATGCGCATGGCGGACAAGTCTATATGGACGGCGCCAACATGAATGCGCAAGTGGGTATCATGCAGCCAGCCGATGTCGGTGCAGACGTACTACACATGAACCTACACAAAACCTTCTGTATTCCACATGGCGGCGGCGGTCCCGGCATGGGTCCGATTGGACTAAAATCACACTTAGCACCATTCATCTCAAGCCACAGCGTCGCTCCTGTGTTCAATGCCCAATCTGAGCAATCAGCGGTATCGGCAGCACCTTATGGTTCGGCAAGTATTTTACCAATTTCATGGATGTACATTACCATGATGGGTCGTGATGGTCTGTTAGCAGCAACCAAACAAGCACTACTCAATGCCAACTATATCGCCACCAAGCTTAGCGAAGATTATCCAGTTTTATATACTGGTAAAAATGGTCGTGTCGCGCACGAATGCATCATCGACATCCGCCCATTGAAGGCAGAAACAGGCATCTCTGAGACTGACATTGCTAAGCGCTTGATGGATTATGGTTTTCATGCGCCGACCATGTCATTCCCCGTGGCAGGCACGCTGATGATTGAGCCTACTGAATCTGAAAGTAAAGCTGAGCTTGATCGCTTTATCAGTGCATTAAAGCAAATTAAGCAAGAAGCCTTAAAAGTTCAGGCAGGTCAGGACGGTTGGAGTCTGGACAATAACCCACTGGTGAACGCACCGCACACCCAAGCTGTCATCACTGGCGAGTGGGATCGTCCGTATAGCCGAGAAGAAGCTGCCTTCCCACTAGACTATATCAAAGCGCACAAGTTCTGGCCATCGGTGGGACGCGTCGACGATGTCTATGGCGATAAAAATCTCATTTGTTCATGCCCAAGCATTGAAAACTATGAGTAAATAATCAGCTTATGCACCTTAAAATCCGTCCTTTTTTGGACGGATTTTTTGGGAGCTTATCAGGCTTAATGTGAAGGTTGGCTGTGATTTAAAACTGGTTAAGTCATTGGCTTATGATTTTTGGGTAATTTTATCTTAATGTGTCAGCATTAAAATGAATTTTTATTTATTTTAATTATCTTAATAATCAAACACCTATAATTGATATAGACAAACTCAGATAATATTCTTTACATTTTAATCAATTTTCGTTATTTTATACCAAAACCTTATGGAGTCTATCAGCGCCAAAGGCTTATGATAGACGGTTTATACTGGTCAGTTTGGATGATTTTTCATGTTATGGTTCTTTTTTTGTGTCGCCGTTTTGTTGGTCGGCTACTTTGTTTACGGTAAAGTTGTCGAAAAAATTTTCGTCATTAACCCAAACAAAAATACCCCCGCCTACACAATGGCAGATGGCGTGGACTATGTACCCATGTCAAAAACCAAAATTTGGTTGATTCAGCTGTTAAATATCGCTGGCACTGGTCCTATTTTTGGTCCTATTTTAGGCGCATTGTATGGTCCTGTGGCAATGCTTTGGATTGTACTTGGCTGTATTTTTGCAGGCGCGGTACATGATTATATGTGCGGCATGCTGTCTGTGCGTAACGGCGGCGCTTCCATGCCCTATTTGACAGGCAAATATCTTGGTGCGCCGATCAAAGCATTTATTAATGTCTTGGCGGTGGTTTTGCTTGTACTAGTTGGCGTGGTGTTTGTTGCAAGTCCCGCTCAGCTACTTAGTACGATTACACTGGATGTCTTTGGCAGCGGTAGCGCCCAAGTAGCCAGTACGGACACCGCAGCGGCTGCGACTGCCTTTGGGATGACCAAAGAAGGGATTTTGATTGCGTGGACGACAGTGATTTTTGGGTATTACATCATCGCCACCTTATTACCGATTGACAAAATCATTGGACGCGTTTATCCATTTTTTGGCGGACTTTTGCTATTTATGTCACTTGGCATGATGTATGGCTTGGTCAGTAATCATCTGGGCTCAGGCTCTGTCAGCTTCTTTGGCTCTATTGATGGATTGTCGGTCGAAAAATTCATGTCAAACTTACAGCCCAAAGGTGATTTGCCAATTTGGCCTTTACTATTTTTAACCATCACTTGCGGCGCACTGTCTGGCTTCCATGCCACACAGACACCGCTGATGGCTCGCTGTGCCATGAATGAATCTGAGGGTCGCTTTATTTTTTATGGCGCTATGATTGCTGAAGGGATCATCGCATTGGTTTGGTGTGCTGTTGGCATGTCATTTTATCCAGATTTGGTATCACTTCAAGAAGCCATTGCGGCAGGCTCGCCATCTAAGGTGGTTTATGACAGCTCCATTTATTTCTTAGGCGCCATTGGTGGTGTATTTGCGGTACTTGGAGTGGTGATCTTGCCCATCACTTCAGGTGATACCGCATTTCGTGCCGCGCGCTTGATCATCGCTGAATTTTTCAATATGGAACAGCGCACCTTGATGAAGCGTCTTTTCATTGCCATTCCATTATTTGTGATCGGCTTTGCCGTCTCAAAAGTGGACTTTCAGATTCTATGGCGCTACTTTAGCTGGGCAAACCAAACCGTCGCCGTCGTCATGCTGTGGACAGCAGCAGGCTATCTGTATCGCTATCGCAAGATGCACTGGATTTGCACTATTCCTGCCATCTTTATGACGGCTGCGTGTTATACTTTCTTAGCGTATAATAAGATTGGCTTTGGTCTGGATTATCAGCTGTCTGTGTATATTGGCATCGGTCTGACTGCGGTGACCACTGCGGCGTTCTTCTTATTTGTCAAGCGTGAGCGTGTGGCTGGCGATCCTGATGCGCTGGTGGTTGAGCCTAAGATTCAGCTTGGCAGTCCGTCTTAGTTACTTGATTTATAACTTAAAAAACCTTTGGCAGACCAAAGGTTTTTTAGTGCAAGCTGATTTCTGCCGATCACACGCATCATTAAAATCCTAAACCACCCAAGATGCTATCTTAGGTGGTTTTGGTTAATTGACCCGTTGAATAGCTTAGTTAATCAAAACACATACTCCAAACTCACCTTGAAATTACGCCCAGGCGCCAAGAAGCGATTGATGCCCTTATCGGTTTGCTTATCAATCATATTACTGGTGCCAAATGGTCGAATTGAGCGCGCCGAATCCCAAGTCATGTATTTTTCATCTGTCAAATTATACGCGCCTGCTTGCAAGGTGATGTTTTTGGTAGGCTTATAATACCCTGTCAAATCAACCGTCGTATAGCCTTCACTTCTCCATCTGAGCGTGCTGTCTTTTGCCCCTTCTTCTCGCCAAAACAGATTGTAAGTATCTTCAGCGTTTTTGGCACTCACGCGTGTGATGTATAAATTGGCGCCAAATTTTTCATTTTGCGCATCATAGCCAATCCCAAACACCGATGTATCAGGCTGAATGGCATTCATCGGAATATCGCCATCAGCACGCCCTTTTTGATGTGTCATCTTATAGCTAAAACTTACCCCTTTCATGGCAGGCATCAGCTCGCCTGCATGAAGTAGCGCATTGATTTCCACGCCTTCTGCTTTGGCGCTTTGGCGGTTGATGCTTTGATAAATCGGCCATCTTCTGGCGCTGTTTTTTTCAATATCTTCCAAGCCTTGAAAAACAAAATCAATAAAATCTGTGTACTTGGTCTCAAACACACTGCCTGAAATAAAGCCGTATTTGCCATGCGCGGTTAAGACCAGTTCTTTGGTTTTGGCAATTTCAGGTTTTAGATCCACATTCGGCTTAATGGTGATGTCAGGATGTCTGAAGGTAAAATACATCTCATCCGCCGTCGGCATTCTAAAGCCTTTGGAATATTTGGCTTGTACAGTCAGATGATCAGTCAAATCAAACGAAGGCGCGATCGCGTATGAATGCTGTGAATGGGTTTTGTTTTGTGAAATATAGGCTATGTTTTGATCAGGATTTGCTTTGACTGCCGTTTCATAAGCGTCTTTTTTGGCTTGATATTCTTTCAGATCTGCCAAATATTTTGGATCACTAAACCCTGACTCATAATCCCAATATTTAGGCATTTCACCGACATTATTTTCTGGCAAGGGAACAAACAAGCCCTTCACCATATCATCTGGAATTTTGGCAGTTTGACCGGGCACATAATTTGGCTGATATTTGATGCGATTATAACGATATCCCAAATCCAGCTTTATCCGGTCGCTCATAGAGATGCTGTCATTGACATACAAAGAGCCGTCTTTGGTCTTAACTGGAATCAAGAATGAAAATGTGCTTTGTGTTGGGCACAGCTGACTATTGAATGACGAAGAATTTTGGCATGTGCGTAGGTTGTCACTCAAATCCCAGCCCAACGTTTTATCAGACCACCATTCAGATGACCAAGCATTTGAGCCTGCTTGATTGATCATGGATTTTTCGGTCGTATCGTAGTGTCCGCCATAGCGGATGTCATGTGATAAATCACTGCCGCCCACCCATTTTTTGAAGTTAAGGTTGATTTGTTTTGTTTCAGAATTCAACTCACGCTCAGAATATAAGTTGCTCAAATAGCCTGGACTGCCTGGGAATGGCATCAAGATTTTATTTGAAAATTTTGATGTTGTTGCGTAAACCTTGCCAGTATTCGGATCGGTGCGTTTGCGATCTAAGTCAAGCTTGATGGTATCAATGAATTTATTATACTGCGCTTCATAAGCCTCAATCGGACTGTTGCAATCAAATAAATCACAATCAAACCAAAACTGATCCACTCGCTTGCTGTCAAAATCTTGATATACCTCGCCATTCGCCAAAAGCTCAACATTCCCATTTTCGCCAGCTCGCATCATCAATGGGTTGCCATTTTTGTCCACCACTTTACCGTCTTTGAGCTTAAGTCCTAGAGGGTTACTTACCGCCTGACAATGTCCGCCATCACAATAATCATCCGTGCGAGCTGTGTTGGTGATGTCTTGCTTTGTCAAACGCACCGAAGCTTCATCCCAAAAAAGAGTTGGCGAGCTGTTGGTATAAAATACTGACACAGCCTTACGCTTGGTTTCATCATCCGTATGGCGAAGCTCCACCTCCTCATGGTCTATCAGCGGTGAATATTTTAAAGTATAAGAAAAATCATGACCTTGAGATCGGCGTTTTGTGTCATCCAAACTGATGCCAAAACGATGACTGTCATTGGCAGTATAGCCCAGTTTTAAGAGCGTGCTTTTTTGGGTGATATCATAAGGATCAGGCTTTTCGCGTGTTCTGCCTTGCACGCTGGCGTCGTAGTCATCATAGCCGTGATTTTTGGTTTCGTTTTTGTCTCTGTGTGTCGCGATCAGCAGCGCATCAAAATTACCCAAACGCCCTGCCAAAGTTGCGCTGCCCATTTTTTGGTCATCGACACTAGAATAGCCTGTTTTTAGACCCACATGCCAATCTTTGTCATTCAAATAATCCTTGGCTTCTTTGGTTTCAAAAATCACCGCACCGCCCAGAGCACCGCTGCCAGCGGTTACCGAGTCTGCACCCTTTTTGATGGTTGCTTTTTTGATGTGTTCAAATTCCACACCATTTCTAGTATTATTAAAATTCCCATAACCCTCAAACAGCTCTTTAAACCCTTGAGATGCCAAAGTCTCAGCTTGACGCAGACCATCAATCATAATCGCCACGCGGTTTTCATCGACGCCGCGGATGGCATAGCCGCTTGACCCAAATCGCCCTGTTTCTACGACCGAAACACCCGTCTCATATCTCACCAGATCGCGGCTATCAGCGACCATATTACGAGAGATCTGCTCATCGCTGACGACCGTTTGACCTACAGGTCGAGTGGCAGCGGCAGTCGAGATCACGGTATCGGCTTGTAGCTGAACTTCTAAAAGCTCCTCTTCAGCTACCTCATTAGCATAGGCTTGTGAAGTTTGAGCCATCAAAAGCGGCACAAGTATCGATAAAAGATACTTTTTTGAGCTGGTTTTTTTATGCAATATCAAAGAGTGTGTCATCGTTAAACCTGAAGATGGGGGTTTTGAGTAAGCAATTTGTAAATAACAGTGATCAAAAGTGATAAAACTGTAACAATTGCAGAATTATAATCAATTACTTTTTTAATGTAAATAAGATTCATTATATTTTGATAATTATTTTTATTAATTAGCGAACTGCTTGTACCACTTAACAAATTTAAAGATTTTACAAGGATAAATTTGAGATAAACTTAGCCACACAGTAGAAACTTTTTGTAAAAAATTTATACACAGATATTGCAATTGATGAAAGTTGTGCTATGCTATGACCATCTGATTTGTCTAGCAAACTGTCAATTGGCTAGTTTTATCATCACCAAATCAGGTTACAAAAAGGAAAATTGTAAGCAGGGATTAGCTCACACGTCACATTGATGATACGCCATACCCTGCTCCTTTGATAAGGAGTGATCTATGTCACAACATGAACATCAACATCATGATACCAGCGGATATTGGGCAGCCAACGTCCGAATCATTACTATCTGTTTAATTATTTGGGCACTTGTTTCACATGGCTTTGCCATTTGGCTCAGACCAATGCTTGCAGGCATCCAATTCGGCGGTGCTGACTTGGGCTTTTGGTTTGGGCAACAAGGTTCAATTTTGTTCTTTATTGTTCTGATTTTCTTTTATTCATGGCAAATGAACAAGCTAGAAGAACGCTTTGGGGTCAAGGAGGACTAACCCATGAGTCAGTTTTGGATTAACATCATCTTTGTTGGTTTGTCGTTCGCGCTGTACTTCGGTATTGCGATTTGGGCGCGTGCAGGCTCCACCAAAGAATTTTATGTAGCAGGTGGTGGCGTACACCCAGTTGTCAATGGAATGGCGACTGCTGCTGACTGGATGAGTGCGGCATCATTCATCTCAATGGCAGGTATGCTTGCCATGGGCGGCTATGCTGCTTCTGCCTACTTGATGGGCTGGACTGGCGGTTTTGTTCTGTTAGCCTTGCTGCTTGCGCCGTATTTGCGTAAGTTTGGTAAATTTACCGTGCCTGACTTTATTGGGGATCGTTTCTATAGTAAAGCTGCTCGCTTGGTCGCGGTTGTCTGCTTGATCATGGCGTGTACCACTTATGTTATTGGTCAGATGACTGGTGCAGGCGTTGCTTTTTCTCGCTTCTTAGAAGTTGATAGTAACACAGGTCTGATCATCGCGGCGATTGTGGTTCTTTTCTATGCGGTTCTTGGTGGCATGAAAGGTATTACCTACACCCAGGTTGCTCAGTACTGCGTATTGATGATTGCTTATATCATTCCTGCCATCTTTATTTCTTTAAACCTGACTGGTAACCCGATCCCTCAGCTAGGTATGTTCGGTAATGATGTTAATACAGGCATGCCAATTCTACAAAAGCTTGATATGCTAGTCACCGACCTTGGCTTCGCTCAGTACACTGCTGATGTACCAAATAAACTTAATATGTTTTTATTGACCATGTCGTTGATGATTGGTACTGCTGGCTTGCCACACGTTATCATCCGCTTCTTTACTGTACCTAAGGTATCAGACGCGCGTATCTCGGCAGGTTGGACATTGATCTTTATTGCCTTGCTATACACCACAGCACCTGCAGTGGGTTCTATGGCACGCCTAAACATCATTAATACGGTTTATCCTCAAGGACTTGATCAGCCAGCATTGTCATACGAAGCACGTCCAGAGTGGATGAAGAACTGGGAAACCACTGGTCTTTTGAAATATGAAGACAAAAACGGCGATGGTCTAATCCAGTACTACAATGACAAAAACGAAGAATACGCAGCAGCTGCCACGACCGAAAAAGGTTGGCAAGGTAATGAGCTGACTGTGAACAATGGCATCTTGGTACTTGCTAACCCTGAAATTGCAAATCTACCAAGCTGGGTCATCGGTTTGATCGCAGCAGGTGGTTTGGCAGCTGCACTATCTACTGCCGCAGGTCTGTTGTTGGCGATCTCATCAGCCATCTCGCATGACCTTATCAAGAAAACCATTAAACCTGACATCACCGATAAAGGTGAGCTCATGGCAGCGCGTATCTCGATGACGATTGCGATTGTGGTTGCGACATATTTGGGTATGAATCCGCCAGGATTTGCTGCACAGGTTGTTGCTGTAGCCTTCGGTATCGCTGCATCAAGCTTATTCCCAGCATTGATGATGGGTATCTTCTCAAAACGCGTCAATTCAACAGGTGCAACCGCAGGTATGATTGCAGGTTTGAGCGCAACATGTATCTATGTGTTCTTATACATGGGCTGGTTCTTCATTCCAGGCACAAACACCTTTGAAAACGTAGAAGCCAACTGGATCTTGGGCATCTCTCCACTATCATTTGGTGCGATTGGTGCTGTGATTAACTTCATTGTTGCAATCGCTGTATCGTCAATGGGTAATCCACCACCTAAAGAAGTTCAAGACTTGGTTGAAAGTGTTCGTTATCCAAAAGGTGCAGGCGGCGCGATTGATCACTAATCCACCCCTCCACAAAAAAAATCGCTCAGAGTCCTGGGCGATTTTTTAATTGAGTTAGAAGTACTGGCTATCTTTGTCATATTATGATAATTTTTATGGCATTTTGATTCGTAGTTGTCTATAATACTTATTCATAATATTTTACTACATAAAATTACATATTTTATACAGGCATAAAGGATATACCGATCATGATGTTTTGGGAAATTTTGGCGACCATCTTTAGCGGCTTTTTATTAGCAGGTCTTGTCATGCCTATTCGCTTGTTTTATAAGCGCACGCCAAAATGGATCGTACCTGCGGCTGCAGGATTGGGGATGATCGGCTTTCAGGTATATACCGAATACACTTGGGCGAATGATACCATCGCCAAACTGCCCGACCAAAGCGTTGTCGTCGCCAAAGTAGAAAAAACCACCTGGTTTCGTCCGTGGTCGTACGTAAAACCCCAAGTTTTTCAGTTTGTGGTATTAGATAAGGGTAATACTCAGACAGATGCCAATAATCCAGCCATCAAACACAGCACACTGTATTTTTTTGAACGCCGTGCAGCAGCGCATCCGCTTGGTATTTCTGTTGATTGTACCAATCCCACTTTGGCGTTTGATGACACCACCAATCAAAACATCATTAACGCCCTTTGCCCATAATTTCACCAATCAAAAAGATGCTTATCACAAGCATCTTTTTGATTGTATTAATAGCCGCCAAGCTCATACTTTGGATTATTTGGATTAAAAAAACCGCTCACTGGACTTTTTGGTAAATTGTCCTGCGCGCTCGTCAAGCAGCTTGGCGATATGCTCATAGTGCCGAGAAAAATCAGCACCAGTCAGCTCATCTGTGTTACCATTATCCATCGCCGCGCGGATAGCGGCATCGAGTGGTAATTGTCCAAGCAAAGGCACACCATAGGCTTTTGCCATCTCATCACCACCGCCAACGCCAAAAATCGCCTCGGTATGACCACAATTTGAACAAGTGTGCAGCGCCATATTTTCTATAATGCCCAAAACGGCAATGTCTGTTTTACGAAACATCTCCACGCCCTTTTTAGCATCCAGCAGTGCAATATGCTGCGGCGTCGTGACGACAACCGCGCCCGTCAAAGGAATGCGCTGTGCCAGTGTCAGCTGAATATCGCCCGTACCCGGCGGCATATCAATGAGCAAATAATCCAGCTGCGGCCAGTTGGTTTGATTATACAGCTGCATCAGCGCGCCAGTGGCCTTAATGCCCCGCCATGCAATCGGTGTATTTTCAGCTTCGATCAAATTACCAATCGAAAGTACGGCTAAGCCATGGGCATCTATCGGTATAAATTGATCATTTTCAACTTCAGGTTTTGCCGAGGCTACGCCCAGCATGGTCGGAATCGACGGTCCATAAATATCAGCATCTAAGATACCGACGCACTTACCCATCTTTTGAAGTGCTAATGCCAAATTCACTGCCGTGGTTGATTTACCGACGCCGCCCTTACCCGAAGCCACTGCGATGATATGCTTGATACGCGGATGGGCGCTCAGCTGCGACTGCTTAGTTGCCGCCTTGCTAGGTGCAGGCTCATCATGGTGAACGGGGATGGTATCGGCATTTTTGGTGGGGTGATGGGTTTTTACCGGATTAGGCGGCGCGGTGTGGTCATGGGTATTATCCAAGCCGCTATCCTTTGAGGTGTCCTTTGAGGTGACAGTCACATTGATATTCACCTCCTCGACGCCCAGTGGGTATAGCCGCTTTTGAAGTGTGTGATACTGCCGCTCAAGCTCAGCGGTATCATCAGATTCTGCAATGCGCATTTGTAGATCCAGCACCTTGCCATCCGTCAGATTCATTTTTTCAATATATTTTGTAAAAGGGTGTCCGTAGAGCGTCATGTCATCAATGACCGCTTGCACGGCGCTGGAGGTTGGTTTTTTCTTTTTAAATAATTCAAACATATGTCACCGCCATACTGGCTTTATTAATTAAATCACTTTTTGATAACTATTATTATCTGATCACTGGGGCATTTTAGCACAGTTATAGTGTGGCATAAAGTCAAGCAGCCATCACGCAGACAGTCCTTATGCTCAATCAGCCGCTAGAGAATATGCTCAAAGTTTGTTAAAATGCGCATTGACTAATTATTACCCCCTAAGCCATGACACAGCAAACACAGCCCCTTTTACTCAGCGACTATGATTATCACCTGCCAGAATCTTTGATCGCGCGCTATCCTTTAGAAAATCGTACCAGCTCCCGCCTGTTACATGTCAGTGATCGCACCTGCCAAGATCTGCATTTTGGCGATCTGATTGAGTTATTGAACCCTGGTGATTTGTTGGTGCTCAATGACACCAAGGTCATTAAAGCTCGCCTGCATGGTCAAAAGCAAACAGGCGGTGCAGTTGAGGTGCTGGTTGAGCGTATTTTGCCCGATGAGGCTGGCGCACCTGCCAATCAAGCCTTGTGCCATGTGCGCTCAAGCCGTTCACCAAAAGCAGGTCAGGTACTGAGCATTGCCGATGATCAAATGCGCGCCACCGTGATGGGTCGCCAAGACAATTTATTTATTCTAAGCTTTGAGTCGCCCATTTTGGCTGATCTGGATAAATACGGTCAAATGCCCATTCCGCCTTATTTTGAGCGCAAAGCTGACGAAAAAGACGACGAACGATATCAGACTGTATTCCATGATCCTGCCAAATCTGCCAGTGTCGCAGCGCCCACAGCAAGCCTGCATTTTGATGAGGCGCTGCTCACACAGCTTAGACAAAAAGGCGTTCAAATTGCTTTTGTGACTTTGCATGTCGGTTCTGGCACTTTTGCTCCGGTTAAGGTGGATAACTTAGCCGACCACATCATGCATGCTGAGTACGCCCATCTGCCTGCCCCGACCGCAGCGCTGATTAACACCACAAAAGCAGCGGGCGGTCGCATTGTCGCCGTGGGGACGACGGTGACAAGGACGCTTGAGACAGCGCACCTACATCGGGTAGAGGGTGAATTGGTCGAGTTTTCAGGCGATACCCAAATTTTTATTTATCCACCGTATGAGTTTGGTGTGGTGGACTGTTTGATTACCAATTTTCACCTGCCCAAATCGACGCTACTCATGCTAGTATCAGCATTTGCCGGCACTCAAGCCATCAAAGATGCTTACAATCATGCCATCGAACATCAGTACCGATTCTTCAGCTATGGTGATGCGATGTTTCTTGAACGACACACACCATCAAGATAGGTAAATATACTGACCACTAAGCCCAATAAATTCATGACAAGTCCATGTTATCAAAGTAAGTTTTATGATAAAATAATCGGTTTTGATCAATAAAGACAGATTTGAGACTTATGAAATTTACCCTACATAATACCGATGGCGGTAACAACCACGCACGCCGCGGCACAGTCAGTTTGGCACATGGCGAGGTACAGACGCCCGCTTTTATGCCTGTAGGCACTTATGGCACGGTCAAAGGCATGCTGCCACGCGACATTGAGGGCATCGGCGCAGACATTATTCTTGGAAATACTTTCCATCTGTGGCTGCGCCCTGGCATGGAAGTGGTTCGTGAATTTGGTGGCTTGCATGACTTTATGGGGTGGAATAAGCCCATCTTGACCGACTCAGGCGGCTTTCAGGTCTTTAGTCTGGGTGCGATGCGCAAAATCACCGAAGAAGGTGTGGCTTTTCGCTCACCCGTTGATGGCGCAAAAGTATTTTTATCGCCTGAGACTTCCATGCAAATTCAAAACGATCTAAATTCTGACATCGTCATGCAGTTTGATGAATGCACACCCTATCCTGCCACGCATGAAGACGCCAAAAAATCGCTCGAGCTGTCACTGCGCTGGGGTCAGCGCTGCATCGATGAGCATCAGCGCCTAGGCAATAAAAACGCCCTATTTGGCATCATCCAAGGCAGTATGTATCAAGACTTGCGCATGCAGTCGCTAGATGGGCTGCTTAAGATGCCGTTTGATGGCTATGCCATTGGCGGTCTGTCGGTCGGCGAACCCAAAGAAGAAATGATCAAAGTGCTCAACTATCTGCCAAATGCCATGCCTCATGATAAGCCGCGCTATCTGATGGGCGTGGGCAAGCCTGCCGACATCGTCGAAGCGGTGCGTCGCGGTGTGGATATGTTTGACTGCGTGATGCCGACTCGAAACGCCAGAAATGGGCATTATTTTGTCACTGGTAACAGCGACAATAAAGGTGTGATTCGCATCAAAAACAGCCAGTATCGCACCGACACAGCACCGCTTGATGAGCATTGCGACTGCTACACTTGCCAAAATTTCAGCCGTGCTTATCTTTACCATTTGCATAAATGTAAAGAGATGCTTTCTGCGCAACTGGCAACGATTCATAATCTGCGCTACTATCAGCGCCTGATGGCTGACATTCGCCAAGCCATTGAAAATAATCGCTTTGATGAATTTGTGGCGCAGTTTTATGCCAATTGGGGCATGCAGGTGCCAGATTTTGATAAAAACGCTGATTAAGCCATCACTTTAACATTTACCAATCACATCTAAGCAGGCAAAACCTTAGGCGTGATTGGTAAAGCCAAGCCCAATTTAAAGACTTTATAATAGCCATGAATTGGCGTCTGATCACTCAAATCAAGCTGACTTTTTGATGAATCAATGACAGGATAAATGATCAAACACCGTATGTGCTGATCGTCTGACACTTTGGCTATTTGGCGCACTTTATTTAGCCGCGCATAGCCACACACTTGGCGAATGTCTTGGTGGATCAGGCTATGATGGTATTTTAATTTATATTTAGCATCAATAATCAGTGAATGCTCGCCATCAGCGATCAAAAAATCCAAGACATTGCCATACGTGCCAAACTGATAAATCAGCTTGGTAGATTGATGAGTTTTTAGCATCTTAGTGTACACATACAGCTCAAATAACTTGGGCATATCAATCCAAAACGGCGGCGTCTTTTGATGTGCCTCATCGACCGATGGCTGATACCCAAAACGCTTTAAAATACATTCACCCAATTCGATCGCTTGCTGATAATCTTTAAAAAAGGCATTTTGCCGACGATGTTTTGGAATCTTGACCTTGATTTGGTCGCTCACCTGCTCAAAAGCCGCTCGGCAAAAATTCAATAATTGCCGCATGTCTTGGCTGCCAGACGCACTGCCGATACCCTCAAGGTAGCGATCACAAAACCTTAAAACATACTTCAAAAACTGATTTTCAGGAATATTGATGTCAAAAGCAGGATATTCACACAAATTTTTGATCATATGATTTTTGATCACATTATTTTGGATGTGCCTAGCAACCAAAAGCCTGCCTTTCATTTTACCGCTCAGATTTTCTTGGGTTTGATGATAGGATTTTTTTAAGCCTTTTTTGACGATATTTTTGAGCACGCCCAAAAACTGCGCGATCAAAAATGGCGTCAAAATGTCTGATTTTTGTTCAAGCTCTATCTGCGGACTGTGCCAATCAATGAACAATAGCGAATCGATATGCTTGACCGCTTCGGGTTCTTCACAGATCTTTGTCAGCATTTTTATGATATCCACTTCATAAAACATCGCCTGGCTTGATAAATCTTGAGTGGGCGGATCTGCATCACCCAATTGCTCCACCGCTTTTTCAAAGTGGTGGATGCGCCCAATATTGATCTTAGGCTCAACATAGACAAAGGCGCCATTTTCGACAAGCCAATCTGCACCGATATAATAACCCGCTTGCAGGTGATAAACGCCCTTGTCATCATCCTTAGTCAGGCTAAATGGGCTGACATTTGCAAAAATTCGCCTAGGCTTAGCCACGCTCAAAGATTCGTAAATCTCTGACGGCAGCGTATAGTCGGTAGATACGATTTTTGAGCCAATTGTTACTAGCTCATGTTCTCTTAGACGAATTTTTATCATATCCAAGTATTTTAAGTTGTAAACTCATTGGCAGCGCCATTAAGCGGTTAGCTCATCGATTTTTTGTTTGGCGGATGGCTTTAGCACACCATCTTTGAGATATTCATATAAAATGGGCTTGATCTCATAATCTAGGCGTGTCTGAATATCCATCTTATCGGTTATGAAGTAAGCATGTCCAAGCTGCACATCGCGTTTGTCAAAATCCCCTGAAGTCTCTTCATCAAAAATCTTTTGGACTGAGTCATAGCAAGCCTTGGCAAACTCATCACCAAGTTCGTCAGATAAATCGGTCGGCAAGACATCCACAAAAGCAAATCGCCTGCGGATGGCATAATCAATATGACCCACGCTGCGATCAGCAGTATTCATCGTACCAATCACATACAGATTTGGCGGCAGCATGATGGTTCGGCTACCATCGACCTCATACATCGACTCGACCGCCTCACCGCGATACTCAAGCGCATAAATCAGCTCGCCAAGTACGGCAGACAAATTGGCGCGGTTAATTTCATCAATGATTAGGACATGATTTTGACTTGGGTTGGCTGCCGCCATCGCTGCCATCTTCGCCAAAATCTTATCTTGAGCTTGGTACTGAATGCCATTATCATGCGGCACAGCGACAATGCCGCGCACAAAATCTTCATAAGTATAACTGGGATGAAATTGGATGATTTGGCAGTTTGGAGAATTTTTCAAACCATCCATATTTTCTAAAGCTAATAAGCTGACTGTCAAAGCTTTAGCAATCCTTGTCTTACCTGTACCTGGCGGACCTTGCAAGATAATCTGCTTTTTGGACTTTAGCAACCACCCTAGGTCATTGATGATTTTACTTTCAAGAGTATCTTCTACACCCATATTCTCCATCTCTAACGCTTCCATTTTTTGAAGTAGCAACCAAGGCAAGGTAACCAATTCATATTTATCAGTCTCAGGATATATATTTTGGATCAATTTTAAAATTTGATGGCTGATTTCAAAGCGATTATTGCCAGTTATTTGATGCTCTTTAGAAAGATATTGATTAGCAAGATCTTTACATCTATTCAAATCTTTTTCGGCAACAATGGTGCTAATGACTTGCGGCTGAATCCCTGCAATTAATCTTAAAGTAGCCGCTCTTTTATGATCTTTTGTAAAGGTTCTTAAAAGATCGTCTAGCTGCTTATACAAACTCCCTGTAAATTCATCTTGGTTAGATGCAATTTGTTTTAAAATGGGTGCAATGTCTTGCCAGTTATCCTTAATTTCTTTTTGTTCACTAGAATCAAAGTACTTTTGTGCAACAGAAGCGATACATTGACCATGACTCCGCTCAAAATACTCGTTAAAAATCTTTGGCTCCCATTGCGCCCAATCAACCCCACTTTTTGCATACAGAATAAATGAACCAATATGGTCTTCAAATCTTGCTTGCCAACTATCTTCGCTATAAATATCGTACTCATCACTTCTGATGATTTCATCAAGTAAAGTTCTTATTTTTTGCACAAACCATTCCTTTAAAATTAGCCAAACACCTGCTCATATTCTACATCATCAAATCCAATCACTGGCTTGGCACCACCTAAGATGATTGGGCGCTTGATCATGCTTTGATTGGTTTTGACGATCTCATACATCGCTGACACATCGCCACTGCCAAGCACCGCTTTGGCGTCATCATCAAGTTTTCGGTAGGTTAGTCCTTGCTTATTGATGACTTTATCGCCAAAGAGTGTCACAAACTCGCCAAATTCATCCAAAGTCAGCAGCTGTTTTTTATAATCAAAAAATTCATACGCTTTGCCAAGTGCGTTTAATTTATCAAAAGCCTTTTTCATCGTATTACAATTTTTGATGCCATAAACGGTGATTGTCATGAGCCTATCTCCTTGATGAAGTTTTTTATTTAAAGTGATCAAAGTATAGCAAAGTATCAGCGAATTTGGGTATAATAGCTAAGTTTATTTCTTAACTTTCCACTTTTTTTTGGATAGCAACATGAGCCAAATTTCTTTAGAAGATTACAATTTTTCCGCCATCGAAAAACAATTACAAGCCCAATGGGAAAGCGACAAACGCTACCACACCAATAACGAGAAAACCGACAAGCCCACTCGCTACATGCTCTCGATGTTCCCCTACCCAAGCGGCAAGCTGCACATGGGACACGTACGCAACTACGCCATCACCGATGTGCTTAGCAGATATTATCGCCAAAAAGGCTATGATGTGATGCAGCCGATGGGCTGGGATGCTTTTGGCTTGCCTGCCGAAAATGCCGCCATCGCCAATGAAGTTGCGCCTGCCAAATGGACCTTTGAGAATATCGCCAGTATGCGTGAGCAGCTCAAAGCATTGGGGCTTTCGATTGACTGGTCGCGTGAATTTGCCACTTGTACACCTGAATATTACCGCTGGGAGCAGTGGCTGTTTTTGCAGCTTTATAAAAAAGGCTTGGTCTATAAAAAACTTGCCACCGTCAACTGGGATCCTGTGGACAATACCGTTCTTGCCAATGAGCAAGTGGTCGATGGTCGTGGTTGGCGCTCGGGTGCCATCGTCGAAAAACGCGACATCCCGATGTACTACTTTAAGATCACCGATTATGCCGATGAGCTATTGGATGACCTAAAGACCTTGGAAGGTCATTGGCCAAAGCAAGTACTTTCTATGCAGCAAAATTGGATTGGTCGAAGCCAAGGCATGGAGCTGGATTTTGCTTATTCGATCGATGGCTGTGATGATGTCTTGCGTGTCTTTACCACGCGCCCTGATACCATTATGGGCGTCAGTTACTTGGCGGTGGCAGCCGAACATCCGCTTGCTCAGCACGCCGCCAAACACAACCCTGCCATCGCTGCATTCTGCGCAGAATGCAAGCAAGGCTCGGTCGCCGAAGCCGACATCGCCAAAGCCGAAAAAGTTGGTATCGACACAGGCTTGACCGCCAAACACCCCATCACAGGTGCCGATGTGCCAGTATGGGTAGCAAACTATGTCTTGATGAGCTATGGCTCTGGCGCTGTCATGGCGGTGCCTGCGCATGATGAGCGTGATTTTGAATTTGCCAATAAATACAATCTGCCCATCCCACAAGTCATTGATTTTAAAGATAAACCAAGCGACTACAGTACTAGCCAGTGGCAAGATTGGTACAGCGACAAGACAGGATTTTGTATCAATTCAGGCATTTTGGACGGCTTATCTTATGATGACGCGGTCGCCAAAGTCAACGAAATCATCACCGAAAAAGGCCTAGGTCAAGCCACCACCCAGTATCGTCTGCGCGACTGGGGCGTGAGTCGTCAGCGCTATTGGGGCTGCCCAATTCCAATGGTAAACTGCGAATACTGCGGCACGGTGCCTGTGGATGAAGCCGATTTGCCTGTAGTGCTACCAACCGATGTCATCCCTGATGGGCGCGGCAACCCCCTAAAAAATATGCCTGAATTTTTACACACCACTTGCCCAAAATGCGGTCAGCCAGCCGAACGTGAAACCGACACGTTTGATACCTTTGTAGAATCAAGCTGGTACGCTCAGCGTTTTGCGTCACCACATGATGATAGCCAAATGATTGAGCGCGCCGCTGCCGACAAGTGGCTACCTGTCGATCAGTATGTGGGCGGTGTTGAACATGCGGTACTGCATTTGCTTTATGCAAGATTTTTCCACAAAGTGATGCGTGATGAAGGCTTGGTAAGTAAAGATGAGCCTTTTGCCAATCTGTTGGCTCAAGGCATGGTGTTGGCAGGGACTTATTATCGCTCAAACAGCGACGGCAGCACCACTTACTATTTCCCGCACGAGATTGACTTTGTCATGAACGGCACCGAAATCGAAGGCGCCACCTTAAAAGCTGATGGTAAGCCTGTGGTGATCGGTAAAATCGAAAAAATGAGTAAGTCCAAAAATAACGGCGTCGATCCTCAGGATATCGTTGAGCAATACGGAGCGGACACGGTTCGTCTTTATACGATGTTCACCGCGCCTGCCGATCAGACGCTTGAATGGTCAGACAGCGCACTCAAAGGTCCGCATAATTTTGTCAAAAAAGTATGGCGCACCGTTGGCGAACATTTGTCAGCCATTGAAAATGGTCAATCAACTGATTTGACAATTAATAAAGACGCTCTGTCAAAAGATGCCAAAAACCTACGCCGCAAAACGCATGAGACCATCTCTAAGATCGATACCAGCCTAGGCGAGCATTTGGCGCTTAATACGCCTGTATCTAGCCTGATGGAGCTTTGTAATGAAATTGCCAGCTTTAAGCCGATCGATCATAATGACATCGCGGTGCGCCATGAAGCCATCATTGCATTATTGACGATGTTGTCTTTGTATGCTCCACATGTTGGCGAGTATTTATTGCAGGCGCTCAACATTGATGCGCGTACCCAAGCTTTCCCAGCTTTGGATGAGTCAGCTTTGATCAACGACACCATCACCATGGTGGTGCAGGTTAATGGTAAAGTACGCGGTAAGATGGAAGTTGCCACTGGTACAGATCAGGCCGAGCTTATCCGTGAAGCCAAGAATATTGAAGGCGTGGCGAAATATCTGACTGGCGAAATCAAAAAAGAGATCGTCGTACCTAATAAACTCATCAGTTTTGTTGTGGCGGGTGCTTGATGCAAATAAAATCCATGATGCAAGCAGGCGTGATGGCATTGACTTTAATGTCACTGACTGCCTGCGGGTTTGGTCTACGCGGTGTCAGCGATACGGGCGTGCAGCTGGCGCCGACTTATGACCATGTTAATATCGTGACTGAAAGTAGCGCTGTTGGTTATGCGCTCAAACCCAAGCTTGAGACGCAGTTGGCTCAGCTTGGTGTGGTGAGTGACGCCAGCGCCGCCCATCAGATTCAAGTCAATAATTTGCGATATCGTGAATATAAGCTGCTTGGCGTGTTATCCGAAATTCGCTTGGTACTGACTGCTGATGTCATCTATCAGATGAATGGTCAAACCATTCGCAAAGTGGTGCAAACTGAGCGCAGCTATCAATATAATGAAGCCAGTGTAGCGACCAGCGATCAGCAAGGCGAAATTGTCAAGGTATGGCTACAAAACAGCTTGGCGCATCGCATCGCTGAGCAGTACTATGCGCTTGGCAGTCAGACCCATACGCCCTAGCCATGCAAAAGCGCTTTTTGGCGGTTGCCGAATCCCTCAAAGATCCTGCCATGACGCTGAGCGGTTTATGGCTCGCACACTCTGATGAGCCGCTGATTCTTCAGTGGCTCATTGATGCGTGCCGCCCGATTTGGCAAGCCAATCATCAAGTGATTAAGCGCATTGACCTCACTTCCCCCAAAAGTTGGCAAGAAGCCACCCAAGAACTTGATTCACTCTCGCTCTTTGAAGAATCTAGCGCCATTATCATCAGCGGTAAGCATAAGCCTGACGATGCCGTCTTAAGCCAATTAGCAGACTTTGCCAATGACGCCAAAGCTGGTGCCAGTTCACATCACCTGATTTGGCTTTTACCCAAACAAGATAAAAAATCTCAAAACACCAAAGCCTTTAAGCTGTTTGACCAACATGGACTGATCGTCCATGGCGCCATCCAAAACGAATCTGAGCGGCGCGCCCTTTTAACCGCCAAAGCCCAAGAGTTTGGGCTTTCGCTCACCGCTGACGCATGGCAGATGCTCATGAGCCATACTCAGCACGATTTATTGACCGCTTATCAGACGCTGTGGCGACTGTCCTATGTTCATACCCTGCCTAGCCAGTCACCGCCTGCGGTGATCGATATTCCTGATCTTAGCACGCTTCTATCTGAAGGTGGTGTGTTCAGTGTTTTTGATTTATCTGATGCGCTAATCCAAAGGCAGCCCAATCAATGCCTAAAAATCATTGACTATCTTCACCAAACCGATACCCCGCCCAGCATTATTTTATGGGCAATATCAAAAGACATCCATCTCATCGCCGCCCTAAGAAATGGTCAAGACCCCCAAAAGCTTGGCATTTGGCGTAACAAAGTCTTTAGTTATCAAACTCTTGCAAATTTAATCTCTGACGACATGATCTCTCACTGGCTCACCGAAGTTTATGACATTGATAAAACCATCAAAGGATTAAACCAAGACAACGCATGGCGATTGATTCGCAGGCTGGTATTATCAATTTGTGGTGTCGGTGTGATGACTGTTTGGTGATCAAATCACACCCAAAATCCACCAACGCCTTAGCAGGCATACAAATAACAACATTATTTGATTTTTTATAAACAAAATCTTGTTATCATAGCTTTATGTTTGGATAAAATTCAAAGCGCTTTTGCTGGTTTTTGTTGGATTTACACATGTCATCGTTCATACCTTCTTCAAAAAGATCTTTTCAATTACGCTCGCCCATCAAATGGCTGGTGATCGCGGTGCTGACAGTGCTTTTGATTGTTTTTATTTATCAAAAACTCAATCCAGCACCCACTCCACCTGAATATCTCACCACTGAAGTCCGCTTGGGTGATATTGAAAATACTGTGATGGCTTCTGGCAAAATCAAAGCCATCCAAACGGTTGAGGTTGGCGCTCAGGTGTCAGGAGAGATTGTGCGACTGCATGTGGATGTCGGAGATTTTGTCAAACAAGGCGACATCATCGCACAGATCAGCCAAGTTGAGCAAAAAAATGTCCTGTCTAATGCCGAAGCGACCCTTGGTCAAGCCACAGCAAGCCTAAACCAAGCTCATGGAGATTTACGCAGTCGCCAAGGTGAAGTCGTGAGCGCTCAAGCTAATGTTGATACCAAGCAAGCTGAATTAAATCGTGCCAAACAAAGTTTTGAGCGGCTGCAAAATCTCATTGACATAGACGCTGTAAGCCGTGAAGAATATGATGAAGCTCACGCCAAAGTCTTGGCAGCCCAAGGCGCGCTTGCCACCGCCCAAGCCAATTATCAAAACGCACTCACCGCAGTCACTAATGCAAAGCTTGCCATCCATAGTCAAGAAGCCGCCATCACCAAAGCACGAAATGATGTCGCAACCGCAGAAGAAGATCTAAGCTACACCACCATTCGCGCCCCAATGGATGGTACTGTGGTCTCGGTGAGCCAAAAACAAGGCACCACAGTCAATGCCAATCAGTCAGCCCCTACCATAGTGACGCTTGCTGACCTAAGCCGCGTGCGTATCAATGCCCAAATCTCTGAAGCTGATGTGGTCAATATCCATCCCCAAATGCCAGCACGATTTAATATCATCGGCAATCCCAATCAGCAGTACGATGCCATTTTGGCAGGTATTGAGCCCGCCCCAGAAACGATGAGTAGCTCAAGCAGCACTGATGGCGCGGTATATTATATTGGCTATTTGGATGTGGATAATGCCGAAGGCAAATTTCGCATTGACATGACCGCCCAAGTCAATATCATCATTGACCAAGCAAAAAATGTCCTCGTCATCCCCGCCGCCGCCATCGAAGAGAGCGACGGCAAAACCACCGTGCGTATCATTGATCAAGATGGCTTTGCTACACCAGTCGAAGTAGTCATCGGCATGAATAATCGCGTAAATGCTCAAGTAATATCAGGGCTTAGTGAAGGCGATGTCATCGTCATCGGCGAAGCGTCAGGCGAACCAAGCTCAGGCAGACCCAGAAACTCTGGCAGATCGATGATGCGATAAGGATAACCGATGATAATACAGGCACCACCGCCCAAGACACCGCTGATTGAAATCAGGGATCTTGTTCGTGATTTTTTGGCAGGGGAAACCTCGATACGCATTTTGCATGGTATCACCTTGAGGCTTTATCAAGGTGAGATGGTGGCTATCATTGGACAATCTGGCTCAGGCAAGTCCACTTTGATGAATATTTTAGGCTGCCTAGATCAAGCAAGTGGGGGCGAATATTTTATTTATGGTCGCTCGGTAAACGATTTAGATTCTGAAGCGCTTGCCAAATTACGCCGCGAACACTTTGGCTTTATTTTTCAGCGCTATCACCTGCTTGGCGATATCAGCGCTCAAGATAATGTCACCGTGCCTGCTATCTATGCTGGCATGGAGACCGCCAAGCGTCGGCAGCGAGCCTTAGAGCTGCTGACCGCTTTGGGCTTGGGCGATAAAGCGCATCATCGACCCAGCCAGCTGTCAGGCGGTCAGCAGCAGCGCGTGTCAATCGCTCGAGCGCTCATGAATGGCGGTGATATCATCTTAGCTGATGAGCCGACAGGCGCGCTAGACAGCGCCTCAGGCATCGATGTGATGACCATCTTACACAGGCTCAAAGAAGCAGGTCACACCATCATCATGGTGACGCACGACCCAAGCTTAGCCCAGCAAGCCGACCGCGTCATCGAACTTAAAGATGGTCAAGTGATCGATGATCACTACACATCCAATGCCGACCGCCAACGAGCCTTACATAGCAGCGCCTCTGAGCACACCCAAACTTCTGGTGCATTATTAGGCGTTTTTGATCGCCTAAAAGAAGCGTTCAAAATGTCCATATACGCATTAAAAGCCCATAAAATGCGCACCTTATTGACCATGCTTGGGATCATCATTGGCATCGCCTCTGTCGTCTCGATCGTTGGGTTAGGTCAAGGATCACAGCAAAAAATCCTAGCTGATATCAATCAACTGGGTACAAATACCATCACAGTCAATGACGGCTACCCATTTGGGGATCCAAGGCGGCGTTTTGGGTATGATAATCTCACCACCGCCGATGCAGATGCTGTCGCTGCGCAGCCCTACGCCAAAAGTGTCAGCCCTCAGGTTGACAGCTCGGTCATCGCTCGATATAAAGACATCGAAACCAATGCAAGCGTCAATGGCGTCGGTCAAAATTATCTTGAAGTCACAGGTGAAAAACTGATGCTTGGACAAGGTTTTGATGATCACCATGTCCAAAATCTCACCCAAGACATCATTTTGGATCACAACGCCTATCAAGCGTTTTTTAATGGCGAAGGCAATCCCATTGGTGAAGTCATCTTAGTGGGTAATGTGCCCGGTCAAGTCATTGGTGTTTTATCCAAAAAGAACACAAGCTTTGGTCGCCAAACCAATACCCCTCAGCTGTACATGCCCCATACCACCGTCATGCATCGGATATTGGGCACAAGCTACATTGATCGGTTTGTGGTACTCATCGATGAAGACACGCCCTCGACTGTCGCAGAAACCGCCATCAGCGACCTCATCGAAGCGCGGCATGGCACAGATGATTTTAGCATCATGAATACCGACTCAATCCGCCAAACGGTCGAGTCCACGACCAGCACGATGACCTTACTCATCTCATCAATTGCCATCATTTCCTTGGTCGTCGGCGGCATCGGTGTGATGAATATCATGCTCGTATCAGTCACAGAGCGCACGAGCGAAATTGGCGTAAGAATGGCAGTCGGCGCACGCCAAAGTGATATTTTACAGCAGTTTTTGATCGAGGCTGTCTTGGTGTGCATTCTTGGCGGCTTACTTGGCGTGGGCTTAGCCTATGCCATCGGTAGCGTGATCAATCGCTTTGGCGGCGAGAATTTTCAGGTCATCTATTCGCCTTTATCAATCGCTGCCGCCTTAGCCTGCTCGATGATGATTGGGGTGATTTTTGGGTTTTTACCCGCGCGAAATGCAGCACGCCTAAATCCTGTCGATGCTCTAAATCGCCATACTTAATATCTAAAAATAGTCGTTTGCTTAATATCTTTAACTTAATATCTTTAACTTAATATCTTTAAATAGTCGTTTTGGCTCACGCCAGACTCATCACCTAAGGCGCCATAGCGATACTAACAATGCTATGCTATACTAAAACACTCAAATCAGGCATCGTGATGAATGCTTATATGATCGTTTTTCCAAGGAGGTTATTATGAAAAACTCACTGATTGCCAGTATTTGTGCAGCGGCTGTACTGGCTGGCTGCCAAGCTACCGACACCAAAACATCCGCACCCACCACACCCAACACCAAACCTACTGAAACTCAGCGATTTGAGTGCGAAAATGGCATCAGTGTCGCAGTCAGCCCAGCAGGCACAAGCAGAAGACAGCTGACCATCATCGGTCACCAAAATGCGACCGCCATTCTCAATCACACGCCATCTGCTTCAGGCGAGCGCTATGTGAACACCGAAGGTTTCTTTGGTCACGGCGGCGAATGGCACCAAAAAGCAACCACTGCTTACTTTACATTCACCGACGCTACGGGCGCATCCATCGGTGTCTCGTGTGAAGCAATTTAGTCGGCTGACCACCCTCCCAAGCTTGTGCTTGGGATTTTTTTAGCACTCAAGGCAAAAATTGAGATTTTAGTCAAATTTTCATTTTTTTGACATTTTTTGAAAATAAACACTTGCAATCAAAAAATTTTTGCGTATAATATGCACCACGTTAGCGATATGGAATACCGTATCCGACTAGATCAATGGGTCGTTAGCTCAGTTGGTAGAGCAGTTGACTTTTAATCAATTGGTCGCAGGTTCGAATCCTGCACGACCCACCATTGATTCTAGTACTCGCTAAGGGTCGTTAGCTCAGTTGGTAGAGCAGTTGACTTTTAATCAATTGGTCGCAGGTTCGAATCCTGCACGACCCACCATCATCCCCAATAGCTCAGTCGGTAGAGCATCGGACTGTTAATCCGTGTGTCCCTGGTTCGAGCCCAGGTTGGGGAGCCATATTTTAAAAGCCCTTATTGATTTGATGTCAAATCAATAAGGGCTTTTTGTTGTTTGCCTGATTGATTCATGCATTTGAATAAAATCACCCCAAGATGATCTTAGGGTGATTTTTATTAATCAAACTCAATCAAATCAGAACTTCGTCGTCAGTCCCAAGGTCACATTACGCCCCATTTGCGGCACAAATGGTAAAAATGAGTTATGGACGTAGATTTGCTCATCAAGCAAGTTATTGGCGCGCAAAGACAGCGTATAATCCACATTTTTATACACATTATTATAATCCACGCCAAGATTGAGCAAATTATAACCTGCGGTTTTATTTTCTACCACATAACGCGGCTGCATGGTCAAAGGATTATTTTCGCTGCCATATTCGCTCACCACACAATCGCTGTCGATGCGCTCACAGCCTTCTGGGCGTCTGAATTCAGGCTTGATGGCGATGGTTGAAGTGGTCACTTTATTTTGTGAAAACACATGGCTAAACTCAGCATTGGCTGACCAGTTATCACCAAAATAACCTTGCCAGCGCAATCCTAAGCGGCTCGGTGGTACGCGCGGTGCATTGGTCGCATGGCGAGCCAAGCGGTCGTAATCTTCTTCTCCAGCGATGGTTGTGCCATTTTTATAGACATTGATGGTTGTACTACATTCATTATATTCATTAATCTGCCCCCACTCTTCAGGCGTTTTTGAGCTGCAGGTCAAATCACTGGTATCGTCATAGTCACCATATTCATCCACTGTCATCTCTTTGATGTCATCGTCAAAATACACCCATTTTCTGCCAGCGTGCATCAGTCTGCCCTTAACATCTGGCAAAGCGCCGATTTTGCCACGCACCATATCGCCAAAGAGCGTGATACTGTGATTCATATTCGGCTGATAAGTCACCTCACCTTCTAAGCCATAAAACTTAGCAGTGGTTTGATTGTAGCGGCGCATATAAAGATTGCCTTCTTTGGCGATATTTTCATTAAAAATATAATTATCAAAATCGCTATAATAAGCACTGCCTTTGTAGCTCAGTTTATCGCCTGTATGCGTCAGCCCAATCTCAAAGTTGTCTGATTTTTCTTTGGTGAGATTTTTATTGCCATGCTCAAATGAGCTGGTCGCCAAATGCCCGCCTTGATAATACAGCTCCATCGGCGATGGGATACGCTCATTATGCGAATAAGTAAACGACAAACGATACTCAGGCGTAATGTCCCACAGCGCCGTCCCTGCATAAGATGCAGCACTTTGCTTATAAGTGCTCAAATCAGGATGATCAGGCGCTTTGACTTGCGCCTTACTCAAAAAATACTCCAAAGCATGATCAAGCAAATGCTGCTCATAATCAATCGGTGTTTTTTGTTTTTCGTAGCGCGCCGCCACCTCAAAGGTCAAATTATCCAATTTAAACTGCTCAAGCCCAAATACGCTGAAACTTTTATTGGTATTAGGCACCAATAAATATGGGCGATATTGGTTGATATTTTGGCTTTGGGCTTTTTGCCACTCTTCTTCTGACTCAAAATAGCTTGGCAGATACGCTTCGCCTGCGCTGGATTTTTGATCTTGGTACTGCACACCGATCATCCCCGATAAGCGCTCGGTCGGTGTGTGATAAAACTCCAAACGGCTATTAAATCCTTTTTTGGTAAAAAGGGAGCTGGCATAGCCTCGATCTACCGTCGTCTGTCGTTCAGATGGCTTAAAATTATCTAAGGTTTGCTCGTTGCCTGCGTCTTTTTCATCATGATAATAGTCAGCATAAGTCAGACTCAATTTCACCTTATCCAAGCCTGTGATCGGCTGGCGCAGCTCGCCGCGAATATCGTAGCGATCCGTCTCCATATCGATCCAAGGCGAATGGTGCTCATGGTTCACAGGGACGCCTGTTGGATTGTGCTCACCTACATGATCTTCATGATCATGGCTACAATGTGTATGTGGATTGTCATAAATATCCTCATCTTCCATCAAATGTGGATAAATGGGCAGATAATAATTGGATTTTGAAAGATCATGCCACTTAATAAAGTGCTCACGCTTACTGTCACAGTGGATATGACCTGGAATGCCGTAGCGATCTTTACGGCGGCTATAAGATGCACCAATAAAGCCTTTGTCGCCAATATAAGACACACCCACCATACCAACGGTAGATTTATTTTCACTGCCTGGTAAATAATCTAACACTTTATCGGCTTGAAAATGTGGCACTTTATACTCATCAGCATTACGGCTCAAGCCCTCAACTCTCACCGCGATATTTTCACCGACACCAAAGGTAACGCCAGCGGTAGCGACTTTTTCGTTACTGTTTGTGTTGTATCGTAAAATCGCCTCGCCTTCCATATTTTCATGGATAATCCCTTCAGGCATACGCTCAGGAATACGACCATCAACCACATTGATCACGCCAGCAGGCGATGCAGTGCTATAAAGTAGCGTATTCGCGCCACGCACCAGCTCCACTCGCTCAGCCAAAAGCGTATCGGCTGCTACCACATGATCAGGCGACATAGAGGACACATCGATGACATCTGTGCCATTTTGTAAAATCTTCAGCCGAACGCCCTCTTGTCCGCGTACCACAGGCGCTGATGAACCGCCGCCAAAAGGATTGCTGTGTACGCCCAGCTCATTTGCCAAGGCATTACCCAGCGTGGCAGAACGGTGTTTTAGCTTATCTCTTGAGATAGTGACATCACTGGCTTTTTTGGTATTATTAAAAGCAAATCCTGAATTTTGGCTGGCTTGAGAAGTCACCAAAACTTCATCCAAAATAACGGTTGGCTCATCTGTCAACTCAGTTTGAGCCATCGCTGGTAATGAAAAAGCCGCCAATATCGCACATACAAGTGGTTTTTTTGTCATCACGCCCTCATAATATGATATAACATAACATTAAGGGCGTTATTATATAACATATACGAAAAATTACAACAATTCTTGATACCTCTTTTATGATTCAGCAATAAAAAATCCAGCCTAATGAGACTGGATTTTTGATTTAAAATAGCAATTACAATCAGATCTATACGGATTTCAAAAATTGACATCCCCCACCATCATGCTATAATCTTTTTGAAAATAAACCATCAGGATATTTATGTTACCCCCACACATTAAAAATCGCTATTCAGATCATCCACAGACCATCATGCGTCCTGTGCATTTGCGCCTATCCGAAGAAATCATTCAGCATCTTGAAGAGACCGCTCAGATGCATGGATTTAACCGCATCCAAGGTCTGATTCGCTTATACATTCGTCAAGGTCTTGACCGTGATAATTCCAATTACACGCTTGCCCATGACACGCTATTCATCGAAAAGCTGCGTAAAAAAGGCGTCAGTCAATCCATCATTGATGAAGCATTGAACGATGTCAATCAAAGATGCGATTTGGGATAAATCTTAACAACTTCCTTAAAATCGACACGAAATAAAAACGCCCACTTTCTCAGTGAGCGTTTTTATTTTTGGTTATTTTATATCCGTTTGTTCTTGATTTAGGCTAAATTTCAAGCCCTCACCCAAGCCTTTACCGACCTGCACCCCAAAACGATCAAACAGTTTGTTCATTGGATTAACATAGGTATAATCCACCGTATCCAGCTCTAGCTGTCTTTTAAGCTCACTGATACTGCCTGTTTTATCCGCTAGCCCCAGCTCAACAGCATCTGTACCCGTCCAAATCAGACCACTAAATAGCTGATTTTGTTCAGGATTGATCAATTTATCGCCACGACCTTGTTTGACAGCATTGATGAAGTTTTGGTGTGTGTTGTCTAGCATATTTTGGATATGCTGCTGCTCACTGGCGGTCATCTCACGGCTGACGCTTAGGATGTCTTTATACTCACCTGCGGTCAGTGTACGATCTTTGATGCCTACTTTTCTCATCAGCTCTTCTGCATTAAAGCCAGACATGATCACGCCGATAGAACCGACTAAGCTTGATGGGTTGACCCAAATCTCATCAGCTGCCGACGCGATATAATACGCACCTGATGCACCAACATCACCGATGATGGCGTAGAGCTTTTTGTCAGGATTTTCTTGGCGGAGCATCATAGCCATTTGCCAGACTTCATCCGACTGCACAGGAGAGCCGCCGGGTGAATTGATATTTAAGACCACTGCTTTGGCATTTTGGTTATCAAAAGCTTCCATCAAAGAGTCATTGATATTCAAAGCATTGGTATCACCATTCGCGGTAATCGCGCCAGTCACATCCACCACAGCAATGTGCGGCTCGCCTATCCCAACGCGCTCAAGTGATGAGCCGCCGCTACTACATCCAAAACCAAGCGCAACAATCACAAACATCAAATAAGCAAAAGTAAGCAATTTAAAGAAAATTGACCAACGGCGGCTTGATTTTTGTTCTTCGATACTGGCAAGCAAAGTCTTCTCAAGCAGTCGCCATTCTTCGCCCTGTCTGGGTGCACTCATGGGTGTGTCGGGTGATATTTTTTGGGGTGATTTGTCAGGATTTGGTGGCCATGCCATAATTGATACCTTATATATAAATGCTTAAACTGTAAAAATACCTTTATTGTAACTCAAAAACCACCCGAACGATAGCACGCCCGCCTGATTATTCACTATTTATCCAAGTAAAGTAATTGCGGGGCATCTAAGTTGGCTTTGGCATGACTGCCATCAGCGGCTCGTGTGGTGCTAAGCCAAACAGAGTGGTAGCCCAAAGGCGTCGCCAACTTCAGCCGCTCATCAGAAAGGCACAGCATCTCCCACAGCTGCCAAAGCAGCGGTTCACGATTGGTACTGATGATCAGCTGCGTTTGATTTGAAGTGGCGACATCAGCTCCTAAGTCAGATTCAGGCTCATCTTCCATCAAGTCCAGAGCGCTCAGTGGCAGATCTGCCAAAACTTCAATTTCGCAATGCTGCACGCGCTCATCACTGATCTCATGCCAACCTGTCAAAGCTTTTATACTGATGCCTTCAGACTGCCAATGCAACCCTGCACTGCATGGTGTGTGATGAATATTTGCCAAAGGCTCATGATTACCCGCCTGCCAAAAGCGATGTACTGGCAGCGCTTTGGCAAGCTGACCCACCACGGGCAAGAATATGCCGCTTGGGCTTTGGACGATGATACCATCGATGCCATGCTGTGCCATGCCCAGTCGATACAGCTGATCTGTCAGCGTCTGAGTGTGATTCGCCCTCAGGGTTTTAGCGCCCAAATCATTTAAGATGAGCCAGTGTTTTTGTTGATGATCATTGTGATAGATCAGCAGTGCTTGACTGATATTGGGCGTATCACTTGGCAAAATGATCAGCTCAAAACGTGGTGTCTGCTTGGGCAGCGCCAAAAATATCATCGCCGCCACAGGCAGTATGATCAGCACCCTAGGCAAGACATTTGGCAGTATCCATAAGCCCACGACCATAAAACTGAGCAAAAATCCCGCCATTCCAAAAGGCGCATACAGCCAAGCACCCAAACCACCAATTTGGCTACTAAGTCCAAAATATAAAGCATCATGCAACCAATAAAGCACAGCAGAAGATGCGCCCCATAGTATCTGTGATAGCTCTGGTAAAATCCCAAAAACCGCGCCAGCAATTAAATTGATAGGCACAATTGCAAAACCAAATAGCCCAATGGCAAATAAATTCACCACCAGACCCCAGATCGACACCTTACCAAATAATAAAATAGAAACAGGCAGCATGCTAAAAAATAGCCAAAATTGCAAACGCGTCGCCTGCTTGAATTCAAGCACCCACCGCTCAAGCCGCCCCTGAGTTTGACGGGTATGATCCATCATATCAATTTTGGATGTCTCATATCGCATCAACAACAGCACCGCTATAAACGACAACCAAAAGCCCGCCTGCCATAACACATAAGGATCAAGCCAAATCATAACCAGCGCCACCCACGCCAGCACAGAGATCATGCCAGCAGGCAGGATTAAGTATCGCACCAACCAAGCTGCAATCAATAAATAAACGGTTCGCACCGCGGGCACATCAAATCCCGTAAACAGCGCATAACCCAAACTTGCCGACACCATTACCATCATGCGAATCTGCCATCTTGGCAAGTGTGTATAAATGCGTTGTGCAATTTTATCCGTCAAAAATGTCACCAGTGCCGATAAAATCACCGCCAAAAACAGCACGTGCGTCCCTGAGATGGCAAGCAAATGAGAAATACCCGCCAATTGGTACAGCTCTTTGGTGTTTTTATCAATCAAAGCGCGATCGCCTGTCATCAAACTTAGTGAGACAGCGCGTGCCTGCGCCTCCGACGCGCTAAGCTCATGCCAATCTTGGTAAAAGTGCGCTCTGAGCTGATACCGAAATCGCTCAAGACGAAAATAAAACTGCTGGAAAAAAGACTCTGCCTCAAGCGATGTGATCTCATCAACGGATAAAATATTTGCTTGAGCATGGACATGCCGAGTGCGCAGCCACTGATTGGTATCAAAACCGCTTGCCGAAGGCGTCTTATCGATCGGCGTGATCACAATTTGAGTAGCCAAACGCGTTGCAGGCTGAACTTCGGTCAGTGTGCTCAAGTCAGCTTTCGTAAAATTTGGATTGGCTGACAAAAGTACCGTCATGCCTTCCATTGCGTTTAATTTTTCTAAATCCCCTTGATTTAAACCCTCAAAAAGGTCATGATCAAATCCCCCAAAAGGATTATAAATCTTTAAATGCGAGGCGTGGCGAGTGGAAGCAGTGACGGGTTTAAGATTGTGCAACGTTGCCACTTGGCGAAATGATGTACCCAGCACCTCATCATAAACGCCATCACTGAGGGTATGAATGTGGGCGTCAGCACTGACGATGTAGCGAGCGCTTGGCGTGTGTAACTCATAAGCGACATACGCTACCAATGTACGCATGACAAATAATAAAACAACGCTGATAAGCATCCAAGCTTTGAGTAATCGGCTAAGCTTAGCTTTCCCAGATGCATCTATCAGTTGCCACACAAATAAACACAGCAGTACGCCTGCAGTGATCAGTAGCGCAAATCCCTCTGAGCCTAAAATATCAAGCCATTTTTCATTAAACCAAAACTGCTCAATACTGCCCAAGATGGCAAGTACAGCCAAGCTAACAAAGACAAATAACCAAACTGCCATAGCGCTTGTTAAGCTAATTCATCAAATGAACTGCTTAAGATTGCTTCCATGAGCGGCAGATCGTCAGGATAAGTCAGCTTGATATTCATCCGAGACGCCGGCACAATGGCGACAGGCTCTCCCATCGCTTCGCAAGCCGACGCTTCGTCTGTGATCTGCAGGCGGTTTGTGATGACAAATTCAAAAGCCGACTTTAAAACCCCGATTTTGAACGCTTGAGGCGTCAAAGCTTGCCACAAATGATCTCGGCTGACCGTATGGCTGATATGATCATCTTTGGCAAATTTTAATGTATCCACCACAGCTGCTGCCAGTATCGCCGCACTGTATTGATCACTTCGGATTTTATGAATCAATCGATCCAAATCAGCATAGGGCAAACACGGTCTTGCTGCATCATGAATGAGCACCCAATCATCATCTCGACCCCCTTCGGCACAGATTTTAGCAAGTCCATTCATCACCGATTGCCACCGTTCATCACCACCAATCGTGTAATAAACCCTCTGATTAAAAGAAGATTGAATCGCTAACATTTCATCTTGGATATAGGAATCATCATCAGCAACTACCACCGTCAGTGCGCTAAGATCAGAATGGTTTAACCGAGAAACACTGTGTGCCAAGATGCTTTTGGGACCGATTTTCAGGTATTGTTTAGGTCTGTTGGCGCCGAATCTTGATCCTGTGCCAGCAGCGACGATCAGGGGATAAATAGTTGTCTTCATAAGTCATCAAATAATAAAAATCGCCAAAGCAGATCAAACAGTTTGGCGATCAAAAAATTTTTATAAATCAGCGATCAGGCGTAGGCTCTGGGACAGAATCCACAGACTCTATGCCTTCGTCAATCTCAGGCAAGGGCTGGCGTGAATAAGTGATTGGTGCATTTGACAGCTGAATAAACGTCTCGCCAGGCTTGATTAAGCCAAGGTCTAACCGCGCATGTTCTTCAATTGCCGAAAGACCCGATTTTAGATCTTTGACATCAGCCAGCAAGATGTTGTTTTTGTAGATCTGCTCTTGATTCAAGCGATTTTGTTCGCGCAACTGAGTTTTTACAGCGGCTAAATTGGCGTGACCATAGTCGCCGTACCAGTACTGCATCTGCATCAACACTAAAATCACTGCGGCAATAGCAATGGCAATCATCAGCTTAAGCTGATTGACCATCATCTGTTTAAGTGTTTTATTCGCATTTGCCACAGTGGTTTTCCCAAGCCATTCATAAAGATTGCTGATCAGCCACGCAGACCGATAAATTCCTCACGGCCGCGATAGGCTGCGCGTACTTGCTGCTCGATGCGCAGAAGCTGATTATATTTGGCGACGCGATCAGATCGGCACAGTGAACCTGTCTTGATCTGACCTGCCGCGGTACCGACGGCTAAATCTGCAATGGTTGAATCTTCGGTTTCGCCCGAGCGATGGCTGATGACAGTGGCATAGCCATTTTGTTTAGCCAAATAGATGGCATCTAAAGTTTCGCTCAAAGTACCAATTTGGTTAAATTTGATCAAAATTGCATTGGCGATGTCTTTATCAATACCTTCTTGTAAGATCTTTGGATTGGTCACGAACAAATCATCGCCCACCAATTGAACCTTTTTGCCCAGCTGTTTGGTCAGATATGCCCAGCCTTCCCAATCGCTTTCATCCAAACCGTCTTCGATAGAGATGATTGGATATTGGTTGCATAAACTGGTTAAATAATCGCTAAAACCTTGGCTATCAAAGGCTTTATCGCCTTCCCCTGCCAAAATGTATTGACCATTTTTATAAAATTCAGATGCCGCACAATCTAGTGCCAAATAAATGTCTTGACCTGCTTTATAGCCAGCTTTATCGATGGCTTGCATGATGACTGTGATCGCCTCTTCGTTTGAGCGCAAGTTAGGCGCAAAGCCACCTTCATCACCCACCGCTGTATTTAGACCTTGTGCTTTTAGCACTGATTTGAGCGCATGGAAAATTTCAGTGCCTGCACGCAGCGCCTCTGAAAATGACGTAAATCCAACAGGCTCAATCATGAACTCTTGGATATCAACTGTATTGTCAGCGTGCGCGCCACCATTTAGAATATTCATCATTGGTACAGGCATGGTCAGTGAAGTCTGACCGCGCAGATTGGCGATGTATTGATGCAAAGGTAGCGACTGGGCGATGGCTGCCGCTTTGGCTGCTGCTAACGATACCGCCAGCATGGCATTGGCGCCCATATTGCCTTTATTTTCTGTGCCATCAAGCTCGATCAAAATATTGTCAATCTCGGTCTGCTGCGTGACATCTTTATCAAGTAGCGCGGTGCGGATTTGGCTATTGGCGTTCGCCACCGCTTTTTTGACACCTTTACCCAAATAACGAGAAGCGTCGCCATCGCGCAGCTCCAAAGCTTCGCGTGAGCCAGTCGATGCACCACTTGGTGCTGCAGCGCGTCCACAGATACCATTCGCCAAAATAACATCCGCTTCAATGGTTGGGTTGCCGCGAGAGTCTAGAATCTCTCGAGCAATGATGTCTTTAATTTCTACAACATTTTTTGTATCTTCAGCGTACATAGTAGCTCCTATCGCAATCGCTTATTAATGATAAAATTCTTTAATTATTTTGTATCTAAAGTTTCAAAGCCTTTGACCAAATCATCAAGCTGCTTAATTTGTGTCAAAAATGGCTCAAGTTGATCCAAGCGTAAGGCACTTGGACCATCGCATTTGGCTTTATCAGGATCGGGGTGGGCTTCCAAAAATAGTCCCGCCAAGCCCGTCGCCATACCTGCACGAGCAAGCGTGGTAATCTGATGGCGTCTACCACCTGCACTATCGCTACGAGCACCAGGCTCTTGAAGCGCATGTGTCACATCAAAAAACACCGGCACATTCATTGACTTCATTGTATCAAAGCCAAGCATATCGACCACCAAATTATTATAGCCGAACGCCGAACCACGCTCACAAAGGATCACTTGATCATTACCTGCTTCTAAGCATTTATTAATGATATGGCGCATCTCATGCGGTGCCAAGAACTGTGCTTTTTTGACGTTAATCACCTTACCAGTACGCGCAATGGCGCTCACCAAATCGGTCTGGCGGGACAAAAAAGCCGGCAGCTGCAATACGTCAGCTACTTTAGCAACAGGTGCGGCTTGATAAGGCTCATGCACATCAGTAATGATCGGGACATTGTAAGTTTCTTTAATATCATTCAACCAAGTCAAGCCAGTCTCAAGGCTTGGACCGCGAAAAGAATGTAAACTTGAACGATTGGCTTTATCAAAACTTGCTTTGAATACATAACCGATATCCAGTCTTTGACAAATATCGATATACTGCTCAGCAATCTCAAAAGCCAATTCACGGCTTTCAAGCACATTCATACCGCCAAATAGAACGAAAGGCTTATCATTACCAATCTCAATCCCTGATACGGTAATGGTTGATTGAGCGGCTGTCATTGGCTGTGTCATCTCAAATCCTTACAATTTTATTTATTTATCCTGCATAAATAGCAAGTTTGGTATCGTCATTATACTACCAAACTCACTCAAAAACATCATAAATAGTAAAAAGCACATCAAAGCCAATTGGTTTGATGTGCTCAATGATTAGGCTTGTTTCACATCTATCGCAGCTTTGATGAAGCTGTTAAATAGCGGGTGACCACCGCGAGGCGAGCTGGTAAACTCTGGGTGATATTGCACCGCGACAAACCAAGGATGATTGTCAATTTCAACCGACTCAACCAAATGCTGCTTGGCAGAATAGCCTGAAATTTTCATACCAGCATTTTCTAAAGGCTCGATATAGCGATTATTCATCTCATAACGATGACGATGGCGTTCGGTAATGTTATGCGCGCCATAAATCTTAGCAAGCTTAGAACCAGACACCAATTCTGCCTCTTGGGCACCCAATCGCATGGTACCGCCTAAATCGCTGTCATCAGAGCGGATCTGAAGCTCACCTTTTTCGTCGAACCATTCGGTAATCAAACCGATAATAGGATTTGCCGTTTTTCGATCAAACTCAGTAGAATTAGCCTCGATACCCAAGACATTACGCGCATACTCAATCACTGCAAGCTGCATGCCTAAGCAAATGCCCAAAAATGGCTTGTTATTTTCACGCGCGAATTGAATGGCTTTCATCTTGCCCACAGTACCGCGCTCACCAAATCCACCTGGAACCAAAATAGCGTCCACATCGGTGATCTGCTTCATCGCCTCTGGATCGGTCTCTAGCGACTCGGCGCTGACATATCGAATGCTGACTTTTGTTTTATTATGAATACCTGCATGAAGCAAAGCCTCATTGACAGACTTATAAGCATCAGGAAGTTCGACATATTTACCCACCATGGCGACCACGATCTCACCTTGAGAGTTAAATAAATCATCAACAACCTTATCCCAATCTGACAAATCCGCCTCTGGCGCGGTGATGCCAAAACGCTCACAAATCAAATCATCCAAATCTTGCTCATGGAGGCGGCGTGGAATTTGATAAATCGATTTTGCATCTTCACACAAGATAACCCCGCGCGTCTCAACATTGGTAAATAGCGCGATTTTTTGACGGTTATCTTCAGAAATTGGCTGCTCTGAACGACAAATCAGCACATCTGGCTGTAGACCAATCGAACGAAGCTCTTTGACCGAATGCTGAGTTGGTTTAGTTTTAGACTCGCCTGCCGAAGCAATATATGGCACCAAAGTCAAATGCATCAGTAAAGACTGTGTGCGACCAAGCTCAACTTGCATTTGGCGAACCGCCTCCATAAAAGGCAAGCTTTCGATATCTCCGACGGTTCCGCCAATTTCAATAATTGCAATATCATAACCTTCACCACTGGCGCGGATTTTATGCTTGATTTCATCGGTAATATGGGGAATGACTTGGACAGTACCGCCCAAATAGTCACCGCGGCGCTCTTTAGCAAGTACAGTTTGATAAATGCGTCCACTGGTAAAGTTGTTTGCTTTGCTCATTTTTGAGCGGCGTAAAAAGCGCTCATAATAACCCAAATCCAAATCCGTCTCCGCACCATCTTCTGTGACAAAGACCTCACCATGTTGAAATGGGCTCATCGTGCCGGGATCCACATTAATATAAGGATCCATCTTGGTCATGGTGACTTTAAGACCGCGAGCCTCTAACACGGCCGCAATGGAAGCCGCAGCAATGCCCTTGCCAAGTGATGACACGACACCGCCGGTTACAAAGATAAATTTAGTACTCATAGTAATATATCTGTTGCTGGTAAAATAGAATTTTACTAAAAATCATCAAAAAAATATAGGGGTTTGGGGAATAATTTTTATAAAGATAATCATTTTAAAAAAATAACCTATTTTCACTGTAAATTATGGCTAAGCTACTAAGTTGTTATTAATTAAATGTATTTACTTTTTAGCATTTTTGTGCTAATTTGGTCACGAAAAGTGGCAATCGTTTTTGCTATTTTTTTTGTGAGTGAGAAATATTTCTTATCCTACCGTGAGGTTAATAATATGAAGCAGTTATTGATTATTCGTGCAGATGGAAGCCAACTAGTTTTAGACTACTCGCAGGTTCAATCTATTGTACGTCAAAATGGTAAGCTTAACATTTTGCTTAAAGATGGCTCTATCATCAGTTTGGAGATTGGAGATCAGTTGGCCTTGGAAGCAATGCAAACTGAATCTTTGGAAACCTCCCCCCCCCAAATATTCATCGATAATGACATCAGCGATGCCGAACTGGAACAAATCCAAGCATTATTATCAGAAGTCGAAACAATCGATTACTCTGCCTATTTTCAAGCTGGAATGGGCCTGCTAGGTGTTGGCGCTATCACAGCTGCCGCGCTTCATGATAATAAATCAGAACCTAAAGCCTCAAACAAAAATTCCTCTCCTACAGATCAGCCTATAACATCTCCTATAGCAGATCCTAAGCCCAATAACCCAAAAGACACCACCGCACCTGTGCTAAGCTTGGCCAAATTGGCTGACCAAGGTGATGTGGTAAGTGGGCAAACAGAAAGTGGCGCAACGGTTGAAGTTAAGTATCAAGACAAAGTGATCGGTACAGCCAAAGCAGATGCCAAAGGTAACTACAGCGTCACCTTAGATAAAGCCTATACCAATGGCGAAGCCTTGAGTGTGACTGCCAAAGATGCCGCCAACAATGTCAGCGGCGCTCAAGCCATCCAGGCAAAAGACACCACCGCACCTGTGCTAAGCTTGGCCAAATTGGCTGACCAAGGTGATGTGGTAAGTGGGCAAACAGAAAGTGGCGCAACGGTTGAAGTTAAGTATCAAGACAAAGTGATCGGTACAGCCAAAGCAGATGCCAAAGGTAACTACAGCGTCACCTTAGATAAAGCCTATACCAATGGCGAAGCCTTGAGTGTGACTGCCAAAGATGCCGCCAACAATGTCAGCGGCGCTCAAGCCATCCAGGCAAAAGACACCACCGCACCTGTGCTAAGCTTGGCCAAATTGGCTGACCAAGGTGATGTGGTAAGTGGGCAAACAGAAAGTGGCGCAACGGTTGAAGTTAAGTATCAAGACAAAGTGATCGGTACAGCCAAAGCAGATGCCAAAGGTAACTACAGCGTCACCTTAGATAAAGCCTATACCAATGGTGAAGCCTTGAGTGTGACTGCCAAAGATGCCGCCAACAATGTCAGCGGCGCTCAAGCCATCCAGGCAAAAGACACCACCGCACCTGTGCTAAGCTTGGCCAAATTGGCTGACCAAGGTGATGTGGTAAGTGGGCAAACAGAAAGTGGCGCAACGGTTGAAGTTAAGTATCAAGACAAAGTGATCGGTACAGCCAAAGCAGATGCCAAAGGTAACTACAGCGTCACCTTAGATAAAGCCTATACCAATGGCGAAGCCTTGAGTGTGACTGCCAAAGATGCCGCCAACAATGTCAGCGGCGCTCAAGCCATCCAGGCAAAAGACACCACCGCACCTGTGCTAAGCTTGGCCAAATTGGCTGACCAAGGTGATGTGGTAAGTGGGCAAACAGAAAGTGGCGCAACGGTTGAAGTTAAGTATCAAGACAAAGTGATCGGTACAGCCAAAGCAGATGCCAAAGGTAACTACAGCGTCACCTTAGATAAAGCCTATACCAATGGCGAAGCCTTGAGTGTGACTGCCAAAGATGCCGCCAACAATGTCAGCGGCGCTCAAGCCATCCAGGCAAAAGACACCACCGCACCTGTGCTAAGCTTGGCCAAATTGGCTGACCAAGGTGATGTGGTAAGTGGGCAAACAGAAAGTGGCGCAACGGTTGAAGTTAAGTATCAAGACAAAGTGATCGGTACAGCCAAAGCAGATGCCAAAGGTAACTACAGCGTCACCTTAGATAAAGCCTATACCAATGGCGAAGCCTTGAGTGTGACTGCCAAAGATGCCGCCAACAATGTCAGCGGCGCTGCCAAAGTCTTTGCGACAGCATCACTTTCAGATTCAACTGCCAATTTTGAACTGGTTCCAGTTTTTGAAAAACAAACCAGCCATCAAGATAAGACCGTTGTTAATGCAAGTACTCGTAATAGCCTATACGACACCATTGATTTTGTCATTACAGGTAAAGATGGCTATATCACCCTGGATCTTAGCAATGAATCAAGAATCTTAAACGGATCTGTTAGCTATCAAATCATTGGTTCGGGATTATCAAGCAGCAGCTCTCGGAGTATAAGCAAAGTGGGTTCAAGTCATCATACAATTATCTTAAATGAAGACTCGTCACTTTCTGAAGGTGCTTATACCCTAATTCTTGACGCTTACTTTAGTGGCTCGAATATTTCACTAAATATCACCGAAAAAGCACCTGTAACCCAAGATGTATTTACTGGTTATGAGTCTATTAATGGTCATATATTTGCAGATACAGCCAACAAACCAGAGAGCTACCAAATCAAAGTTGGTGATCAGACACTTGTTCACTCAGCAGATCAGTCAGCACAGTCAATGACCGTTAACACCTCAGATGGCACATTGACCATCAACTCTGATGGCAGCTACCAGTACAAGTCTTTGGCTGCCAGTCCTTCGGACGCATCCAAAACCACCTTATCCATTCAAATCTTGGATATGAATGGTAAACTATTAAAGACCCATACCGCTTCGCTTGATAAAGACACCACACCACCTGAAGCAGGTACACTGACCTTGGTGGATTATGAAGATACGGGTAGCTCAGACAGCGACCGTATCAGCAGTGATAACAGTTTTGGTCTACATATCCAAGGTCATGAATTAGGTTCAACAGTCACTTACGAAAGCTCGTTGGATAACGGCGATACATGGCAGGTGATGGATGGTAATTCCGTCACAAATCTTGAAGATGGCAGCTATCTACTCCGTGCTAAAGTTTCTGATGCTTCAAGCAACATCAGTTATACAAATAGCATCGCAGTCACTGTAGATACTCAGGCACCAGATTTGTACAATGCCATCGGTACTAACTATAACCTAGATACAGGTTTAATTTCACTCACTACGGCGACAGAGTATGATTTGTCATTATATAAAACCAGCGATGGCGCACGCAGTGAGATCACTGATCTTTCTGCTGTACCATTTGAAGCAGGAACTTATGAAGCGGTCTTGACAGATATCGCAGGTAATAGTGCTACTCAAGCAATCAATATGGTTTCGCCATCCACCTATTATTCTGCAAAAGATAATGATGCGATGTATATCGTCAAAACCACAAAGGATGATTCTGAAATCATAACTGGTAATAATAATGATTTGCTCATTACTGATGGTGATATCAATTGGCAAGCTGGAGAGGGTAACAATACCCTGATCCACACAGGTAGCGACAGATATTCCAGTATATCTGTAGACGGTGGTAATGGTGATGATCACTTTACTCTCCACTCTGTCTACGGTAGTATCTATCTACAAGGTAATAATGGCGATGATCGCTTTACCCTCCACTCTGTCGGTCGCGCCTATTTATATGGCGGGGATGGTGATGATATCTATGATATCAACCCTGGAGATGCTACAAGTTTTGAAATTGATATCAACGAGTATAGCAATTGGGGTTATGATAAGCTCTACCTTCGCAATATAACACCTGATGAAGTCTCTCTTACATCCCGTAGAACAGATGTTTACCTAAACGTCACTAAAATTCAGCAAATATCTCATGAAATGATAGACTTAGAAGGAAATCCTTATACTGAAACTTATGAAAATGTCCATTCAGGTAGTATTAAGATTTCAAATCAGTTATCAAATCATTCGATTGAAAGCATTTATTTTGATGATGGTACCGTTTGGAACCAAGAATATATTCTTTCAGTCATTGGTTGATATTTGTAATCATTTAAAAAGTGCTGTGATCATTCACAGCACTTTTTATTTTGGCGATAATCCAATGTTATCATTCTGGGATATTAAGACTATGCTTCTTAAATTTTCATCATAGAGAATATATGGAGAAATGGATCATTGTAACTTAAAGAGCATAATGAGAATTTTTGAATTTTATATCTGTAGATAGGATTATAATACAGCTGAATTAAGAAACATTTCATCAAATTAAGCAGTTTGATTTTATAACATAATCACATAAGGTTGAATATCATTCCATCCCTCATTATAGACAGCTTTTTAACCACCAGACCGAACTTGCCCAAGGTTGTTTTTACTGATTTAACAAACCTTGTCAAAGACCTCATAAGGCAAAGCAGTCACATTTAGCTGATTAAAGTGCAAAAAAAAAAGGTTTCTATACCCTTATTTAGAGAACAAGATAACACCTTTGGCACTTATTGGCACATAATGTTACAAATCATTCAAATCTGATGTTATGACACATCACCTAAGCATAGAAACTAAAGCATTATTTATTTAACTAATTATAAGTATATTAAATAAATAAAATTATAAATTCAAAACCCCCAACTAAGAAGCTCTGGATACATATTATCATTGGATTAACTAAGCCCAAATACGATAGTTTAGTAGAATTTAATCAATCTAACTCTATGATTTAAAATCAAAAAAGAGCCGCAGAAGCGACTCTTAAAACAGCGGCTATAGTTATTCAGCAGCAGTTTGTGACAGTGAGCGAACATAAGCAGCCAATAGCATGACACGCTCATTGCCCAGCTTAGTTTGCCACTCTGGCATCACACCAGCACGACCATGACGAATCGTAGTTTGGATAGTATCACGATCGCCGCCATACAGCCAGATATCATCCGTCAGATTTGGAGCGCCCATTGCAGTGATACCTTTAGCATCTGCACCGTGGCACAGCACACAGTTCGCTTCAAATAAAGCTTTACCTTGTGCAACTTTAGCAGCATCAAGCTCATAGCCATTTTGGTTGCCTGAAATTTCAAGCACATATTCAGCGGTTGCGCGAACCCCAGATTCACCCAACTGTTGCTGCCAAGCAGCCATAGAACCGACGCGACCATTATGAATAGTCAGCAAAATTTCATCAGCGTTGCCCCCATATAGCCAATCATTATCCGTCAAATCAGGATAACCAAGCGCACCTTTTGCGTTAGAGCCATGGCATAGCGCACAGTTTTGCAAAAATAGTCGGTTACCAACTTTTTGCGCCTCTGGATCAGCTGCCAGTTTATCAACAAAAGGCGCTAGCAGTTTGACTTGCTCGTCGATCTGTGTTTGTAGTTCGGCGTTTTCTTCACCAGCTTTACGCTGAGATTGAAGATCATTCAGCTTAGCAAGAACAGCAGTTGCCTCGCTTGCGCCTGCATTTGCCAAAATGTTTTGCTCAAAATTTTCAGTAAATACGCGGTTGTTGGCTTGAAGCTGGCTGTTTAATTCATTGGCAGAAGTCCAAGGCACTGATTCGCCATCCACTTCAACGGTTGTCACACCTTTCCATACACTTGGCTGGATCGCGGGGAAAAGGATAAAATAACCCAAGCCCCAAATCATCGTGCCAAAGAAAATCACCAACCACCACTTAGGTAGTGGCTTGTCATACTCTCGAATACCATCATAGGAGTGGCCTGTGGTTTCATCTTCTTCAAGAACTGGTTTAGATCGCAAGGTCCATACCAGAACACCAAAGATGAATAGCCAGCAGCCCAATGACAAGATGGTAATCCAAGAACTCCAAAAAAAGCTCATTGTATATCCTTAGTGCGCTTATCTGATGATAGACGTTGTCTGTCCTGATCATCCAGCGCAAGTTGTGCATCTTCTTCAAAGCGTTTTTTATTTTTTGGGGAATAAGCCCACCATGCGATTCCAATAAAGGCAATAAAGGCCGCTACGGTCGCAATACTATGCAAAACGCCCCAATTCATTAGCGTTGACCTTGCATCGCAATACCCAACTGCTGTAGATAAGCAACTAGGGCATCCAGCTCGGTTGCACCTTGAACTTGGTCAGGTGCAGCTTCAATATCTGCTTCTGTATAAGGTAACCCAAAACGATCTTTAAACAGACGCATTTTTTCTTGTACTTTCGTGCCATTGACTTCTTTGGTAGCAAGCCAAGGATAAGATGGCATCACCGAATCAGGCACGACAGAGCGTGGATCGATCAGGTGATCAACATGCCATTGATCCGAGTAGCGACCGCCGACACGAGCCAGATCCGGACCAGTGCGTTTTGAACCCCACAAAAATGGATGATCCCACGCTGATTCCGCTGCACGGCTATAAGGTCCATAACGCTCTACCTCTGCACGCAAAGGACGAATCATCTGAGTATGGCAAACGTGACAGCCTTCACGAATATAGATATCACGACCTTCAAGCTCAAGAGCTGTCCAAGGACGCATATTTGGTAATGGCTTATTCACACCGCCCTCTTCGGCAACTGTTTCATCATAAATCAAAGGAACAAGTTCAACCAAAGTTGCAAAGCTGATAGCGATGACGATGAAGATAACGAGTAAACCTGTGTTTTTCTCTACTAACTCATGAGTGATTTTAGACATTGTTTACCCCTTAAGCCTGTACCGATGCCTGTTCGCTGCCAGTGTTCACTTCTTCTGGCTCTGCAATATGTTCAGGAACGCTTGGCATCTTAATCGTGCGATAGCAGTTATAAGCCATCACAAACATACCACCTACATACAGCGCACCACCCAATGTACGGACGACATACGGCCAATGTGAAACAACAACGGTTTGGATAAAGTCATAAGCCAAAGTACCATCTGGGTTTGTGGCACGCCACATCATACCTTGAGTGATACCTGAGATCCAAAGCGCAACGATATACAATACGGTACCAGTCGTCGCAAGCCAAAAATGCAGTGTGATCAGATTGGTTGAGTACATTTTTGCCTTGTTAAAGATGCGCGGCAATAATACATAAATCGAACCAATGGTAATCATACCAACCCAGCCTAAGGCGCCTGAGTGTACGTGACCTACCGTCCAGTCGGTATTATGACTGATCGCGTTAACCGCTTTGATAGATAGCATTGGACCTTCAAAAGTACTCATCGCATAGAACGACAAAGCAACAATCAAGAAGCGAATGATCGGATCGGTACGCAACTTATCCCAACTGCCCGAAAGGGTCAATACACCATTAATCATACCGCCCCAAGAAGGTGCAAATAGAATTAATGAAAATACCATGCCCAGTGACTGGGTCCAGTCAGGTAGCGCTGAATAGTGTAGATGGTGACCACCTGCCCACATATATGACGCAATCAATGCCCAAAAGTGGACGATTGATAAACGATATGAGTAAACAGGTCGGCCTACTTGCACAGGAATGAAGTAGTACATCATACCTAAGAATGCAGCAGTCAAATAAAAACCAACAGCATTATGCCCATACCACCACTGAACCATGGCATCAGTCGCACCACCAAATAGTGAATATGACTTAAATAAGCCAACTGGCACTGCCAAGCTATTCACAATATGTAGCAACGCAATGGTGATAATAAATGCTGCAAAGAACCAGTTTGCAACATAAATGTGTGATGTTTGGCGCTTAATGATTGTTCCAAAGAAGACAATGGCATAAGCCACCCAAACCAAAGCGATGGCGATGTCAATCGGCCATTCTAGCTCAGCATATTCCTTAGCAGAAGTCACCCCCAGTGGCAGGGTAATGACGGCAGAAACGATGATCGCTTGCCAGCCCCAAAAAGTAAACCACGCCAAATAAGGCGCAAACAATCTGGTCTTACAAGTACGCTGAACGATGTAATAAGAAGTTGCAAAAAGAGCCGAACCCCCAAACGCAAAAATCACCGCATTAGTATGCAGCGGTCTTAGACGTCCAAAAGACAGCCATGCTGTGTCAAAATTTAATACTGGCCATGCTAACTGTGATGCGATAAATACACCGACAGCCATGCCAACGATACCCCAAAATACCGCCATGATTGTAAAAAATCGCACAATCGTGATTTCATATTCATGATCTACGGACAAGGGGGCTACTGCTGATTTATATAGACTCATTGGATATTTTCCTGTGCAGCCCGATTTATTTAGCGTCGCAGTTTTATCAAATCGAGTGAAAAAACTACTCTTGCTTTGATCTTGTGTGTCTATTGTAACGCAAAGTTAGGCAAATATCATCAAGTCAGCCAGCAAAAAAGAAAAAATCCTTAATTTTTCTATGGATTATCGATAACTTTAATAACAATTCTAAAATTATCGACTCCGCTAGCTTGGCTTGCAAAACTGCTTGGCTTGCGTTAGACGGTGCGGCAAGGTGCCAACACCAAATATATCCCTACTGACAATATGGTATTACCAGCGGATGTTCACCTTTTATTATACAACACAAATGTAATTTTTGGGTATATTTTGTAAAAATATTGAAATTTTTTGGTAATATAGCCTTATTTTCTATAATAATTTAATTTTTTTAATATTTTAATTGAGTAATTAAAAAAAATGATGGTTTTATCAAGCATAAAAACGAGACCGATTTCATGGCGATTGTGACAAGTTGTCGGTTTTACTTTATAATACATCAAATGCATAGTCGCAGCACCCTTTTAACCTACATCATCAACACTTAAGGTAATTATTATGGAAAAATTTTTGAGCCAAGCATGGTTTGATAAAGTCAATGAACTCAACCAATCTGCAGGCGATCTGAACTTGCCACCTAATTTAGCCAATGTCTTATTAAATGCCAAAGTCACTGGCGATGAAAGCGTTGAGCTTCATCTAAAAGACGGTAAGCTGCATCAAGGCTTAGTAGAAAATGCGATCAGCACTGTTACCATTGATTGCGACACATTATTACAAATCATTGCTAATAATGATGTCAATCAAGCCATTGAAGCGTTTATGCTGGGCAAAATCCGCATTGATGGTGATATGACCCAAGTCATGGCACTACAATCAGCCAAGCCAAGCCAAGAGCAAAAAGAGCTGTTTAAAAAGATTTTACAAATCACTGAATTTTAATTAAAACTCTGTAAAATCACTTCACACGACCCCATCATAGTTCATCTGATGGGGTTTTTGATTTGATATAATCCAAACGCCCGTTTTACCGCTTAAGAATATCTTTATTCAAAAATATAGCTTGCATATTTTTATAAAATTTCAAAATATCATACAAAAACCCTATAAAAAATGGTAATATAAGCTCAGTTTCAAGATACCTATTTTGGTGTTTTTTTATTTACCAAGCCATGCCTTAGTCTGATTATACATTTAAACTTAATCTATTTAGGCGACAAGCCAAGGTATATACTATGTCAGAAGAACAAAAACCCAAGAAAAAACCCCGCCCCATTCCCGAAAAAATCATCCCGCATTCCAAAGATATGGATGCGACCAAGCATCGTGTACATCCCAGATTTGTTAAGGGCAAATATCAAAATATCCGCCTGATTTCGATGTATGCCATCTTTGTATTATTTTTGATTGCGCCTTGGATTCGTTGGAATGGTCGGCAGGCAATTTTGTTAAATGTGATTGAACCGAAGTTTTATATCTTTGGTGCAACTTTCATGCCGCAGGATTTTTACTTCTTTGCGTTTGTCTTTATCATTGCGGCGATGACTTTATTTATGGTCACAGTCTATGCAGGACGTGTGTGGTGCGGCTATGCTTGTCCGCAGACCATTTATGTGCATCTGTATCAGCACATCGAAAAATGGATCATCGGTGATCGTAATAAACGCATCAAATTTGACAAAGCTCCCTGGAATGCCGAAAAAATCTTTAAAACGTTGGCAGTGCACGCAGCTTGGGGTGTGATTTCGGCGGCGACAGCGCTGACTTTCATTTCTTTCATCGTAGGCACCGACTACCTGTTTTTTAATGGTGCGACCCCATTTTTTATGGGCTGGGGTAAGATGACATGGATATTTTTCTTAATCATCACCTTTGTTACCCAAACCAATGGTGGCTATATGCGCGAGCAAATGTGCGTGCATATGTGCCCATATGGACGCTTCCAAAGCGTGATGTTTGATAAAGACACGCTTTTGGTTTCTTATGACTATGAGCGCGGCGAGCCACGTGGTGCGCGCAAAAAAGATACTCATCCTGAAGGCTATGGCGACTGTGTGGATTGTAGTATGTGTGTGCAAGTGTGCCCCACAGGCATTGATATCCGCGATGGTCTACAAGTAGAATGTATCCAATGTGCCGCCTGTGTCGATGCCTGTAATGAAATCATGGATAAAGTTGGCTATCCGCGTGGACTGATCCGCTACACAACCGAGCGCCAATTGGTCGAAAAACAAAAAACCAAAATCATCGGCTGGCGTATTTTTGCTTATATCGGTGTATTGTCAGCGTGTATCATCGCGGCGACACTGGTTGCGGTTGGGCGCGCACCGCTTGAGATGGAAATTCGCCATGATCGTAAGCAAATCTCGACCATCGGACGAGATGGCATGATTGAAAATAGCTATGTTCTAAAAATCGTCAATAAAACCGATCAGCGTCACGTTTATCAAGTGCGCCTAGATGGTGATAATACCGCTGGCATGACTTTACGCTCACGCTTTAAAGAGCTACCACTTCAAGCCAATGAGCCATACGATCTGCCTGTCAGCATCATCGGCGATCCAAGCGTGGTTCAGCCTGGTAGCACGCCGATTACCATCACAGTCTACAGCCAAGATGGTCAATACAGCGCTTCTGCTCAAGATGTCTTTATCTATGAACCTAAGAGATAAGCGGCGTTAATTCCCAAAATCAGGCTTCGTTGTGCTACAATGAAGCCTGATTGATTTATAGAATTTGGCGATCCTTATGAAAATTACCCCCAAACCCAATAAACAAGCAAATATTTGGTACAAAAACTACATGGTCTTGATTTTTGTGATCGGCTTGCCTGTTTTGGTTGTGGTGGTTTGTATCTTTTTTATTATTTATTCTATAAAAATCCAAGACTCAACCGTACGCGATGATTGGTATATGGACGGCAAAACATTATATCAAGATGCTTCGCGCGATAAGCTTTCGCATGACCTAGGCATCTCTGGGATCATGCGACTCACCCAAGAAGATCAGATGACCCGTGTCCGCTTTGAGCTAAATTACCCAGCACAAAGCCTAGCGACACAGACATTCAGCGATGGCACGCCCTTAACTTATCCAAAATCATTGTCCGTGCGCATCTCTCATGCTACAGATAATGACAAAGACCGCGATTTTATTATGACGCATCAAACAGATAATAGTTATGCAGGTGAAGTCAAGCTTGACCCCACGCCTGCTAAATATTATCTGCAAGTCAGCAATGACGATGATAAAAACTGGCGCTTGGTTCAGCATGAAAACTTACCAAAGCAGAACATCGCCTTTGTACCGCTTGCAAGCTTTGATGAAGAGCGTAGCGCCCTGCCTGATCAACGAGACAGACGCCCTTCTGCAGACAAGTCATTTTAAGGACGATCAATAAACCAAGGCTCAAAGCTTAGAAAATCAAAGCGCTGACTTGGCGGCTTGCTCTTCTTCGGCAATGACTTGACGCGCGACGTGCAGGATTAATTGGCGCAGCCAACGATGCGCAGGATGATGCTGAAGTAGTGGCGACCATGCCATGGTCAGCTCAAATTCAGGAATAAAAAACGGCGGTTCCTTGACGATAATTTGTGGATTGTTATCCGCCTGCAACCTTGCCACGCGCGTCGGCAATGTTGCGATCAAATCTTTGTTAGCCGCAAGCATCGCAGGCATCTGATAATGGCGTGTAAAGACGCTGATTTGACGCTTTTGACCCAGTCTTTGTAGGGCTTGGTCAATCGAGCCAAGACCGCCTGATTTTTCAGGATTTACCCCAAAGCCCACGCCCATGCCCGTCTTAGACACCCACACATGATGCGCCTTTAGATAGTTTTTAAGATTAAAACGATTGGCGTAAGAGCTGTCCGCCGATAATAAGCAGCTAAAAGTATCTCTCCACACCAACACCTGATGAAAGCTTTGGGGAATTTCATTAAAGCGATTGATCGCCAAGTCCACACGCCCTTGCTCCATATCCCGATAAGAGACATCCGAGGGCGTCAAAAAATCCAAGATGACATTTGGCGCCTCACTACGCAGCGCCTTGACCAAACGCGGAACCAGTGTCGCTTCAGCATAGTCGCTGGTCATGATGCGAAATACGCGAGAAGTGCTATAAGGACGAAACTCGGTACGCGGCTCAAGCAGTGTCGTGATATCCGAGAGCACCTCACGAATGCGCGGCTGTAACTCAAAAGCACGCTCAGTAGGCGTCATACCCTCAGATGATCGCACCAAGAGCGGATCATTAAATAATGAGCGCAAACGCCGCAAAATATTACTCATTGCAGGCTGAGTGATACCAAGCTGCTCAGCGGCACGCGTGACATTTTTTTCACGCAAAAGCACATCCAAATAAAACAATAAATTTAAATCAACTTTTTGCAAATTCATACAGCTACCTTTGGGCGGCGACGCTTATTGGCTTGGCATTTGTTGTGTTGAGCTGCCTTGATGAACCACAACTTTTGAAACGCCTGCGATCGCTTTATAAGCATTCACAGTCGCATTGATATCATGATGTACAGGGCGCACAACCATCGCATTAAAAATATCAAACTCATTTAAAATCAGATCGCCCCGTCGACTTGCCAAAGCTTGGACGGCGGATTTGGCATTTAGCTGATAATAAACAATCAGACTACCCGCCTGCGCACTATTTAGATCAATGCTTGGCTTTGAGGTGGTTGGCGCATGATTCGGTACAGCTGTCACGCCGCCAGTTTGCTGAGTCATTGATGGCGCACTTGTGCTCTGACAAGCAGTCAAAGCAATCACACTCATTCCCAAAGCGATCGCAGTTAGTTTTTTCATAGGTTTTTCTCCAGGTTAGATTTAAAAATCATTTAAAATTAACAAATATCGACGCAAGTCCCAACTGCCACTTGGTCAAACAGCCAAACAAGCTCATCCATCCGCATTCTGATGCATCCATGCGACATAGGCACGCCCATCGGCTCTGTGTCTGGCGTACCGTGAATATAAATATATCGCGACTTGGTATCCACCACCTTGCCATCAGTGTTCAGACCACGATTATGACCATCTATTTGTCCATCAAGCCATAAAATACGCCCAAGTATCCAATCTCGATCAGGAAAATCATGCCCTAATTCATCGGTATAAAGCTCACCAGTAAACTGCCTGCCAACAAACACTGCATTGGCAGGCAAGCCATCACCGATCTTTTGGCTGATGACATGCTCGCCAAGCGGCGTACAGCCTGTACCCTCAAGCTGTCCTGTGCCGTTTTTTGCGGTGGAAATCACAAATTGGCGCAGCAAAATATCGCCTTGATACAGGGTTAGGCTTTGGGATTGAGTGTCAATCACGATACGCCGATCTACGGTCATTATTAATTCCTAAATAATAGCCATCATTTTTTAAAATGATAGTATAACAAAGCATAGCATATTTGGCATACTAAAGTGTGATAAAATTCTTATTTTTATCACAAAAGACAAATTATCTTAGGTTTAATATCCATGAAGCATAAAAAATGTTATAATTTCTTGATAAGTTCATTTTATTTAGTCATAAATCAAGGATATTCATATGAGTAATGCAACCATTTTGCAGCACCTTCCTGTCGGCAAAAAAGTCGGTATCGCTTTTTCGGGCGGTTTGGATACTTCAGCTGCCCTGCTTTGGATGAAGCAAAAAGGCGCTGAACCTTATGCCTATACTGCCAATTTGGGTCAGCCAGACGAAGATGACTACAATGCCATTCCTGACAAAGCCACACAGTATGGCGCGGTCAAGGCACGATTGGTTGACTGCCGCTTACAGCTTGCTCAAGAAGGCGTCGCTGCCATTCAGTGCGGTGCGTTTCATGTGACCACAGGTGGTATGCCCTATTTTAATACGACTCCTTTAGGGCGTGCGGTGACAGGCACGATGCTGGTATCAGCGATGCGCGAAGATGATGTGAACATTTGGGGCGATGGATCGACCTATAAAGGCAATGACATCGAGCGTTTTTATCGCTATGGTCTGCTTGCCAATCCTGAGCTTAAAATCTATAAACCTTGGCTTGATCAAACTTTTATTGATGAGCTTGGCGGTCGCGCTGAGATGAGTCAATTTTTGATTGATAATGGCTTTGATTATAAAATGAGCAAAGAAAAAGCCTACTCAACTGACTCAAATATGCTTGGCGCGACTCACGAAGCTAAGGATCTTGAGTTTTTGGATGCCAGCCATAAGATTGTTGAGCCGATCATGGGCGTGCGTTTTTGGGATGAGAGTGTCGAAATCGCTGCTGAGACAGTGACGGTCAGCTTTGAAGAAGGCGTGCCTACAGCGCTAAATGGTAAAAATTTTGACAGTTTGGTTGATTTGATCCTAAAAGCCAATGAAATCGGCGGTCGTCACGGCTTAGGCATGACCGACCAAATCGAAAACCGTATCATCGAAGCCAAGTCTCGCGGTATCTATGAAGCGCCAGGTATGGCACTGTTGCACATTGCGTATGAGCGCTTAGTGACAGGCATTCATAATGAAGACACGATCGAGCAGTATCGCATCAATGGCTTGCGCTTAGGTCGCCTACTGTATCAAGGTCGCTGGTTTGATTCTCAAGCGCTCATGCTGCGCGAGACCGCTCAGCGCTGGGTTGCCAAGGCGATCACAGGTACGGTCACCCTAGAGCTGCGCCGCGGTAATGATTACAGTATCTTAAATACCGAATCACCAAACCTAACCTATGAAGCTGATCGCTTATCCATGGAGAAAGTTGAAGATGCTGCGTTTACACCGCTTGATCGCATCGGTCAGCTGACCATGCGCAATCTAGACATTGCAGATACACGCCAAAAACTGGGGCTGTATGTCCAATCAGGCTTGCTAGGCTTAGGTGGTGGAAATGCCGTACCACAGCTTGAGCATAAAGATAACAAATAATCCCACAAACTCTCAATCAAAACGATTGGGAGTTTTTTAATCACTTACCGAATCACTCCAGTGCTGACATACTCGGCATAAGTTGGAATTTTTATCAAATTTACTTTCAAACCTTGACAAAAATTCCAATCCCTACAATAATGGATTTTTTGTATTCTTTTTAAGATCAAATAGATTATGACAACGACATTAACTATCATTCAGCCAGATGATTGGCATATCCATCTGCGTGATGGCGACGCTCTGGCGACCACCGTTAAGCACGCGGCAGCCAGTTTTAATCGTGTGATTTGTATGCCAAATTTGGTACCGCCTGTCAAGACAGCCGATCAAGCTGTCGCCTATCGCGAACGCATCTTAAAGGCACTCAAAGACAGTGATTTGCCATCTGCTCGTCAAGATAGCTTTGATCCACGCATGGTGCTGTATTTGACTGATCACACCACCGCCCAAGACATTGACGAAGCAGTCCAAACAGGCGTCGTATCAGCTGTGAAGCTTTATCCAGCAGGCGCGACCACCAATTCTGCTGATGGCGTGACCGATATTTTGGCGCGCGGCTCAGTATTTGAAGCCATGCAAAAGCACGGTATGCCGCTATTGGTACATGGTGAAGTGACTCACAGTGAGATTGATATTTTTGATCGCGAAAAACGCTTTTTGGATGATGTGCTGAGTAAAATCATCGCCCAATTCCCAAACCTAAAGATCGTCATGGAGCACATCACTACCGCTGATGCGGCAGATTTTTGCTTGGCTCAAGGCGATCATATCGCAGCGACGATCACTCCACAGCATCTGTTATTTAATCGTAATCATCTGCTGGTTGGCGGTGTTAAGCCTCACTATTATTGTTTACCCATTTTAAAACGAGCCACCCATCAAGCGCGCCTGCTTGAGGTGGCAACCAGTGGCAACCCTAAGTTTTTCTTGGGAACCGATTCAGCACCACATGCCACACACACCAAGGAAGCAGCGTGCGGCTGTGCTGGCTGCTATAGCGCTTTGCATGCCCTACCGCTATATGCCATGGCTTTTGAAAGCGTCAATGCACTTGATAAGCTTGAAAATTTTGCGAGCCGATATGGCGCTGATTTTTATGGATTGCCAGTCAATACTACCCAAATCACACTCATCAAAGAGCCACAGACCGTACCTGACAGCTTTGATTATTTGGGTGATAAGACGCTTACGCCGCTATTGGCAGGTGAAGTTCTGCCTTGGCAAGTGGTCAGCGCATGAGCGAATTAGTCAAATCAATAAAACCCACCATTGCCGATCGATTTCGAGGATTTTTGCCTGTGGTGGTGGATGTAGAGACCGCTGGCTTTAATGCTGCAACTGATGCACTGCTTGAGATTGCTTGCGTGCCAATTTTGATGGATGATGAAGGAAAGCTGTACCAAGGCGAGCCTTTGAATGCACACATTGAGCCGTTTGTTGGAGCAAATCTTGAGCCGGCGTCACTGAAATTTACCGGCATTAATCCGGATAGCCCTTTTAGAAAAGCCATCAGCGAAGACGAAAAAACCGCTTTACGCCGTATTTTTAAGACGCTTAAGCGCATCAAAAAAGAACAAGGCTGCCGCCAGTGCATTTTGGTCGGTCATAATGCGCATTTTGATTTGGGCTTTTTAAATGCTGCTATCGCACGCACCAACAGCAAAAATCACTCGCCCTTTCATGCGTTTAGCGTGCTTGATACAGCAAGTTTTGCCGCACTCGCCTATGGGCATACGGTACTGGCAAAAACCTGTTTGATTGCCGGGCTTGGCTTTGATAATAATCATGCCCACTCAGCACTGTATGACACCCAAAAAACCGCCGAACTGTTTTGTCATATTGTCAATCAAAGCACATTATTGCCGACCGAAAAAGCCGCTGATGAGCTTGATTGCAGTTGCAATGGTGACGAAGCGCCATGATTCATTTAGTTTAATTAGGGAGAAAATTATGCCATCTTTTGATGTGGTTTCAGAATTACAAGTGTTTGAAGTCAAGCACGCGGTTCAAAATGCCGAAAAAGAAGTCGCCACTCGCTTTGATTTTAAGGGCAGCGATATCAGCATTGAGCTGAACGAAAAAGCCAAAACTGTCACCATTACCACCGATAATGAGCTACAATCGGACAATGTGTATGCCATTTTTGAAAAGCAGCTGATTAAGCGCGGTGTGGATTTGCAGTCGCTAGATCCACAAGATAAGCAGCAGTCAGGCAAACAAATCAAGCAAGTCATCAACCTAAAAGATGGACTTGATGCCGACACCGCCAAAAAAATCTCCAAGTCGCTCAAAGAATCTGATCTGAAAGTTTCTTCCAGCATCCAAGGCGATAAGGTTCGGATCAGCGATAAGAAAAAAGACAATCTACAGCTTGCCATGGCATTTTTAAAAGATAAGCAATTTGGCGTCCCGCTACAATTTAATAACTTCAAAGACTAATAGCAACCAAAACTCTCTTAAATGGCTCAGTAAATCTGAGCCATTTTATTAAAAATCAATTACTTAGCAGTTTTCGTCAAAATTTTGACATAAAACGCTTGACGACCAAAAATATCATGATATAATGGCAACCAATTTCGGATCAACGGTGAAAGCGCCGAAATTCAGCAAAGGTTTGAGCTTTGCACACTGTGTCCCATTCGTCTAGAGGCCTAGGACACCGCCCTTTCACGGCGGTAACAGGGGTTCGAATCCCCTATGGGATGCCACTATTCTAAACGCGCTCAATACATTGAGCGCGTTTTTTTTATGTTCATTAACCCCCAACCTTTTCCCTTAGTTAATAAAAACAGCCACCGAATCATCAGTAGCTGTTTGGGTTTGGTCTTACAAGTGCGCTGAGCGCATATACCTTAAGCTTTATTTGGTCTGGCAGTCAGATAGTGCCGAACTTCAGGCTGTGTATTGGGCTTTAAGTACTCAAGAATCTGTGCCTGAAGTGCTGCATCTGCGCTTGAAACACGCTGATGCTGGCGCATATGCTCTTGCCAAGATTCAACAAAAAAGTACTCCAAATACACATCCACTTCATCAGTACACTTCATAATGCCCCATTGATAAGCACCATCTTTATAGCGCTGAGTTGACAGCTGATAAATGGTCTTTAAAAACGCTTCTTGATGCTCAGGCTTAGGCTGATACATTATCTGAATCATCACAGGACCGTCATTAGGATCAATCGGCGTATTGACAACTGGCGGTGCCCAATGATTTGAAGGCGTGGTATCCAGATTATCATTAGGCAATTTGATTTTATAGGTCAAAAGGCTACTAATCAATAAGCAAATACCAGAAGCAATCAATGTCTCAACCAGCCCAATCTGAGTAGCAACCGCGCCCCAGATCACACTACCTAAGGTCATGGCGCCATTGAACACCATCAAATACAGCGCCAACGCTCGTCCACGAACCCAGTTGGGCAAAATACCTTGAGTTAAGCTATTAAGTGTAGTAAGCGCAGTAATCCACGCAACTCCCAAAAATAAAAGCAATAATAAGGCAACGGCTTTGGGCGGTGAAGCCGACAAAGCCAGCATCACCAAGCCGGTGATAAAGGCAGCACATAACAGCATTTGATCGGCGCTAAATCGTGCTCTTATTTTGGGCAGAATGACCGCACCAACGATCGCACCGATCCCCACCAAACCAAGCATGATACCATAAAATCTGGCATCGCCCTGTAAGAGCGTTCTGGCAACCAATGGCAACAATGCCCAAACCGAACTTGCCATGACAAAATAAACAAATACGCGCCCAAAGATGATATGCAGCTCTCGGCTTGCCTTAGCATAGCGTAGACCTGCTTTAAATGCGCCGACAAAACTCTCTGACATCTCATCTTTGGCGCGAACGGGTCGCTTCCACCAAATCAGTGCAGCAATCACCACAACATAGCTGAAGACATCCGCGCCATACGCAGCAGCCACACCGAAACTGGCCAAAATCAGCCCGCCTAAGGCAGGACCAATGGCTCGAGCGATATTAATGCCTAAGGAATTTAATGCAACAGCATTTCTTAGCTGAGATCTATCAATCAGTTCAGGCACGATGGCTTGCCAAGTCGGCCCCATCAATGCCACACCAATACCACTTAAAAATGTTAATGCAATCAGTGAAGCCACTGATTGCATACCAAGCGCTGAAAGTAGCATAAGACAGATACTACTAAATGCCATGAGCATCTGAATACCTATCAAAAACTTGCGCTTATCTAAAATATCCGACAAAACTCCCGCTGGAATTGCCAACAAAAAAATGGGCAAGGTTGCTGCCGCTTGCACCATTGCCACCGCCATCGGCGACGGTGACAAGTCGGTCATAATCCAAGCACTGCCAACGTCTCTGATGAAGCTACCGATATTTCCTAAAATGGTCGCTAGCCACATCACTAAGAAGACTTTGACTTTTAATGGAGCGAAACTGTCTGATGACGTTTCGTTCATTCAAGCCTCCATTAAGCCATCCAGCAAGAACAGCCTAATGCACCAAAGAAGCTCTTTAGGTCACTGCTTGGCACTGTAGACGCCCAAGCTTTGGCATGATTATGACCATGCAAACCACAGCTTGTGCCACAGCCACAGCTGCTGACCATCTGCTGAACATTTTGCGATGGCGCAAATGAATTACGGCTTAAGTCTTCATCTGCCCAAGCACCATAACCTCCGAAGCGGCGAGTTGGCGACCATTCTGGCATGGCAGGTGGTAGTGGATTTTCATCCAGTGATGAAAACTCATCATCACCAAAGACCACTTTACCGCCGACCACAGTCAGATGCGATGTCAAATGCGGTAATTCTTCATCAGTCACAGAAAAATAGTCTTTACTTGGGATGATGAAGTCAGCAAATTGACCTTCTTCGATGCGTCCACGTTTGCCTTCTTCGTTTGAGAACCACGCTACATTTTCTGTCCACATGCGCAGTGCTGTTTCACGGTCAAGCAGATTTTCATTTGGATAAAGTCCCATACCGCCAACAGTTTTACCAGTGGTCATCCAAGATAACGATACCCATGGGTTGTACGACGCGACACGCGTTGCGTCCGTACCCGCAGACACTTTCACACCGCTTTCAAGAATGCGCTTAATTGGCGGTGTCGCTGCGGCTGCCCCTTTACCATAACGCTCAACAAAATACTCACCTTGGTACGCCATGCGATGCTGAACCGCCACGCCGCCGCCAAGTTTGGCGATACGCTCAATCGATCTGTCCGAGATGGTCTCTGCGTGGTCAAAGAACCAGTTTAGCCCCTCTAGCGGAATGTCTTCGTTAACTTTTTCAAAGACATCAAGCGCACGCGAAATGGTCTCATCATAGGTCGCGTGTAAGCGCCATGGCCAGCGGTTTTGAGCCAAGATACGCACCACCTCTTCTAGCTCACCTTCCATTTCTTGTGGCATATCAGGACGCGGCTGACGAAAATCCTCAAAGTCAGCTGCCGAGAACACCAACATCTCGCCTGCGCCATTATGACGGAAATAGTCATTGCCTTGCTTATATTCCACCGATGACGTCCAGCGTAAGAAATCTTCTTTTTCTTCTTTGGGCTTTTGGGTGAATAAGTTATAGGCAATGCGTACTGTCAGCTGATCTTCATCTGATAATTTTTGAATGACTTCATAATCATCTGGATAGTTTTGGAAGCCGCCACCAGCATCAATCACACCAGTTACGCCCAAGCGGTTAAGCTCACGCATGAAATGACGCGTTGAATTGACTTGATAATCAAAAGGCAGTTTTGGACCTTTTGCCAAGGTTGAATACAAGATCATGGCATTAGGCTTGGCAAGTAAAAGACCTGTTGGATTGCCTTTGCTGTCACGCAAGATCTCACCGCCTTCTGGTTCTGGCGTATCTTTGGTGTAGCCAACAGCACGCAAAGCTGCTGCATTCAATAGTGCACGGTCATACAAATGCAAAATAAATACAGGCGTATCTGGCGCAATTGCGTTAATCTCTGCAATCGTTGGCAGGCGTTTTTCGGCAAATTGATGCTCGGTAAAACCACCCACAACACGCACCCACTGCGGTGCTGGCGTGATGTCAACTTGTGCTTTTAGCATCGCCATCGCATCTGCCAAACTGCGTACGCCATCCCAGCGCAGCTCTAAGTTATAGCTTAGACCACCACGAATGATGTGTGTGTGGTTGTCAAATAACCCTGGCAGAACTTTTCTACCTTTTAAATTGATGCACTTGGTATTGCTGCCCGACATTGCCATGATGGTATTATCATCACCAACAGCGACAAATTTGCCATTACTGATCGCAACTGCCTGAGCGGTTGGGTTATTTTTATCCAATGTTGTAAAATTACCATTATAAAAGATGGTATCTACTGATTGATTAGCTGTGCTCATGTTGCCTCCTTGTCATTGGTAGTTTTGGGTGGATTTTGGCTTTGAGATTCACTCATCTGAGTGCTTGGTGCCAGCCATTGTTTGGCATAAGGAACTGCTTGCTCACCCACAAGCATCCCCAGAAGCCCGATCAAAGCGACGACAGGCGGTGCAGGCGATCGTACGTTTAGTACATAATATAAAACGCCCACTAAAATTCCAACACCAAAAGAAAAAATATACATTTTCATGACGTATCCAAAATGCTTAAGCGACAAAGGCGCATTCAATCAAACACGCCTCTGTCAAAACATTTATCAATAATTATTTAGCCGGATTTGGGCCGATACGTTCACCGTGTTGTACACGCTCAGGCGCTCTGTGTACCATCGTGTAGGCATAATCTACGCCCATACCATATGCACCAGAATGCTCTCTGACAATATCCATAACTGCATCATAAGTATCTCTGCGTGCCCAGTCACGTTGCCACTCAAGCATCACTTGCTGCCAAGTCACTGGAATGATACCTGCTTGGATCATGCGCTGCATGGCATAGTCATGAGCTTCTACAGAAGTACCGCCAGAAGCGTCGGCTACCATATAGATATCATAGTCAGTATCAGCTGCCGCTGCCAAAGCAAAGCCTAGGTTACATACTTCAGTCCATAGACCTGCAACGATCACTTTTTTACGGCCATTTTGTGCATTTTTTGCCAATGCATCACGGACGTTTTGATCATCCCATGAGTTCATAGAAGAACGCTCAAGTAGTTGAGCTTCTGGGAATACTTCTAGTAGCTCTGGATATGTATGACCTGAGAACGCATCGGTTTCAACAGTAGTGATGATGGTTGGGATATCAAAAGCTTTGGCGGCTTTTGCCAAGCCAACAACGTTATTTTTTAGAGTTTGACGGTCGATTGATTGTACGCCAAATGCCATCTGTGGCTGATGATCGATAAAGATCAATTGGCTGTTTTCTGGGGTTAGTAATTCTAGAAATTTATTTGACATCAGATGTCTCCTTTGTTGTTAAATTTTACATTTATAGTTGCCCAAAGCGATCCGTGTTGTTTAGCCACTTTGGGCGATTAATTGATGATTGCTCATCAAAAATTCATTAAGGCTGATTGGTGTTAGCAGCGATATCCATTGGCACATCCATCAATAGGATTTGGGCATCACTCGTAGCAGTCAATTCAAAACCATCCGTATCCCAAACGCCCAAACCATCGCGCTCGCTCAGCTGCTGATCACCGATTTTTGCTTCACCTTTGATCACAAATACATACACGCCATTGCCTGGTTTTTTGATATCATAGCGGCGGCTGGTATCCTTATCAAAGTTAGCTAGTGAAAACCAAGCATCTTGATGAATCCACACGCCATCATCATCAGCATTTGGCGATAAGATTTGTTGAAAATCATTTGGTTTGGCTTGATCAGCGATTGTGATTTGTTGATAGCGTGGCTCAACACCATTTTTACGAGTTAATACCCAGATTTGTAAAAATTTCACTGGCTCATCAGCGTTAGCATTCATCTCGCTGTGAGTCACACCAGTACCCGCTGACATGACTTGGATGTCACCATTTTTAATGATACTGCCGTTACCCATACTATCTTTGTGCGCCAAGTCGCCACTCAAAGGAATCGAGATGATTTCCATATCGCGGTGCGGATGTCTGCCAAAGCCCATTCCACCTTGAACAAAGTCATCATTAATAACGCGAAGTACACCAAAGCCCATGCGCTGTGGATTATAATACTCTGCAAAGCTAAAGGTATGACGGCTTTTTAGCCAACCATGCTCGGCATTGCCACGAGAATCGGCAGCGTGAAATACAGTTTTCATCATTTTCTCCAATTGTGATTTGTTATTGATTTGAATTATAGCGTAATTAATTTGTGCGATAAACCGCCATTTTTGCAAGGCTTGATTGCAAAAATAGAAATTTAACAATTAAGAAAACATGAGAAACAATTCACTGCAAAATGTCTCAAATATCAAACCTTTCAGCGGTTGCACTCATCTATTTTAAAGTTATTTTGATTAGTTTAGATTAAAATAAAATTTTGATCTTTAGAGCCTTTTGTGTTGTCTGATATGGTATTTTAACTGTTTCAAAAACAAAACCCCTTTAGAGAGCATATCTAAAGGGGTTTTAGCGATTTAAAATAAACTTTCAGATGACTGTATCGTGTTATGACTCAAAGAAAGTTTGTCAGCAGTAAGAACGAAATGGCACTAATGATCGCAGCTGCTGGCAGGGTAATAACCCAAGCCAAGCCAATGGGCTTCATAAGGCTCCAGTTGGTGTTTTTATTGACCAAACCGATCCCAAGAACCGCACCAACCAAAATGTGCGTACTTGATACAGGAATACCCAAGGTAGACGCACCCATTACAACCGCAGCAGCAGCAAGCTCCGCTGAGAAACCTGACGCAGGATGCATCTCGGTTAGGTTGGTACCAACCGTTTGGATAACCTCTTTACCAATAAACCAAAGACCTACAATCAATGCCACACCAAAGGTCAGCATCACAGGCGCAGGTACGGCTGCTTTAGCTTCGACGGCGTTATTTTTGATCACATCCATGATCGCAACGAAAGGACCGACGGCGTTGGCAATATCGTTTGAACCATGACTAAACGCAAAAGCACACGCAGTGAATACCTGCATCCAGCTGAACATCACAAACGTGGCTTTGGCTAGATCTTCTTTTTGTTTACCGCGGATTGTTTTGGTATAAATAAAGGCAGTCAGCCAAACCATCGCACCAAGCATCCCCATCACCAAGCCAGCTTGCAAAGTAGATAATTTTAGACCTGTATTTGCCAGACCCTTAAATACCACCATGGCTGTCATGATCACCGCACCCAATGCAGCGATGAGCGGCACCCAGGTTTTTAATGCTTTGAGCGTATCCAAATTCTCGCGCTTGCGCTCAAGATCAAACACCGAACGGTAGTATTCCGTCTCCAAGTCGTCGCGTTGGCAATCGCCGTCTTTATAGACTTCTTGGTCACGCAACATGGCGTTGGTGTATGGCAGCTTTTCTTTATCAGCCAAAGTATCAAAATATTCTTTTTGTTGGCGTTTTAGCGTCTTTTTCTCAGCTTTGATGGATTTTACCATCGCTTCGGCTTTTTCGTTATATGCCAAAATATTTTTCTTGATGACGCTGTACAATAAATAAGAAAGCGCGCCACCTAAGACTGGTGATAGCACCCAAGAAATCGCGATGTCACGAATTTTTGACCATTTTACTGTCGAAAATGCCAAATCCGTACCGCCAATGCTGATACCAAGAACGATCGAGCTACCGACGATACCGCCAATGATTGCGTGCGTTGTAGACACTGGCAAGCCGCGTTTGGTCGCAAATAACAACCAAAATGCCGCCGCAACGAGCGCTGAAAGCATCAAATAAATAAACTGATTTGGAGAGACGCCCAATTCACTGATGTCGACAATGCCGCTACGAATCGTATCTGTCACCGCCGCGCCTGCCAACACTGCGCCCGATACCTCAAAAATCGCCGCAACCGCCAACGCCTGAGTGACTGACAGCGTGCCCGCCCCTACCGATGTACCAAATGAGTTTGCAACATCGTTACCGCCGATGTTGAATGCCATAAAAATACCAAAGAAACTTGCGATCATGAACAACAGCACCTGCTGATGCATTGTATAGACCAAGCCCCATTGAATAAAATAGATGCTCATCCCAGCCAACAGTAAGCCAAAAAATACATTGGCTGCCAAAGGCGTGGCTTGTTTTGTAGAATTTACCATAAATCCACCAAAGATAAATGAAAAAAGCCACTTCAAAGAACCTAAGTTTTCAAGGTTTTAGTGAGTGACTTAGTTGCTTAAGCTGTACAAATTATAAATTTGGTTTATGACAGCTTGATGACAATTTAGCAAAGTTACAAAAAGTTTCTTTAAAATGATAGACGGTTAATTTTTGTAAATTAATATAATTTTAAGATTATCTAAAATAAATCACACATAAAACTACCGTCATCGCCAAAATATACCGCCCCACCCAAACATTTTCTCTAAAAGCGGTAAAGCACGCTAAGCGCTCACGGTCAGCGATGAGCTGATATTGTCGAAAAAACATCATCAGCACAGGAACAAATGTCAGCACGCACAGCCATTTGGGCATCACTTTAAAATAATGCCAAAATGAGACCACCATCAGCAACGTAAAGATAAGATTCAAAGCCATGGTGATTTTTACATCGTATCTGCCAAAGAGTATGGCGGTCGATTTGACACCAATTTTAAGATCATCATCCCGATCACACATGGCGTACTCGGTGTCATAAGCCACCGTCCAACACATATAGGCAAAAAACAGCACCCAAGTCCACACATCAGGCGCACCTTGGACAGCGACAAATGCCATGGGAATCGCCCAACCAAATGCCGCTGCCAACACCAATTGTGGCATGTTGGTAAAGCGCTTCATAAACGGATAAATAAATGCCAATGACACCGCACCCAAAGACCAATAAAAAACCGCTTTGGGTAAAAAAAACAGCAAACACGCCGCCAATAAAGATAAGCCAACGAAGGTGAGCACCGCTGTTTTTGGCGACAGCCTGCCATCCGCTAGCGGTCTTGTATTGGTGCGCTTGACTTGCCCATCTACTTTTCGGTCGGCAAAGTCATTGATCGCACAGCCAGCCGCACGCATCAAAATGGCTCCCAAGGCAAAAATCACAATGTGCTGAATGCTTGGCAGTGATTTTTGACCTGCGTATGCCAAAAACAATGCCCAAAGTGTTGGATGTAATAACAGCTCAGTGCCAACAGGTTTATCAAAGCGTGTCAGCTGCAGCCATGCGATGAACTTGTCGTTCAAGGTCATGGGTGCGTGGGTTTTAAGATTTTTCATGAGTTATTTTTTTGGCGGACTTATCATCACATATAGCTGCACCGCTTGTCTTAGGCTGATCTCTGGGAATTTGGTACGAATGGCTTTGATGGCTTTGACTTGCGGTAAGTGTGATTGCGATTTTGCGTACTCAAGCCACTCTTGTTGTTTATAGACGAATAACGCATCTTCCAGTTTTCGGATGCGCGTTTTTTGCGTGAAATTTTGTATTAATATCAACACATTTAGGGCAAGATATGCCCATATTATCCAACCATCCATTTAAATTCTCCCATATAACTATGCCATTATGCTGCTGTTATGATAAGCTTTGACAAATTATCATCGCCCCAAATCTTAGGCTGAGTGCCTATTTTTATCATAGCGATCAAATCTTAGTGCCTCATTTTGAATGCTATGATCTGGTGATTGTTGATCAAAATATGGCGCACCGATCGGTCTTTTGATGATCAGTTTGCCGCTTGGTTTAAGCATATCCATCGACTGACAAAAAAGCTGATGTGCTTCTGACTGCGTCGGCGGCGCTGCCAAATCATGCAAGGCTTGCATTTGTTTATTCACTTTGGCTTTATAGCTGTCTTTAGGGAACATCGGATCCAAATACACACAATCAAACTCCCCTGTCATCTCACTGGTATTGTTGTAAATGATGTCCATCCGACCCAAAAGCCCCTGCCAATTCGCCACTTGAGCCATGGTGTGATATTCATAATATAACAGCAGCGCCATCACAGGGTTGCTCTCACACAAAGTTACCTTAGCTCCACTGCTCGCCAAAATCAGCGCATCATGACCAAACCCTGCAGTACCGTCTAGTACCGTCATACCTGCTTGCAGTTTAGACGCCTGCAAAATCAGCTCTGACTTACGCCCTGCTGTGACAATGCGATGCTGAAGCGCTGCCCAGTTCAGTGCAGATTTGATGACGGTTTTATCTTCGGCTTTGATTAGCATCGGTGTGTTTTTTAAGATAGCAATGATAGGTGCGTCGCCAGTTTGTTTAAACCGTAAAATTTGCTTATCGTTTAGCTGGTCTTGCTGATGCACATCCAAATCAAGTGGCAGCTCATGCGCTTGACAAATGGACAAAAGCTTGTCAATCACTGTATTTGGCTTGTCATAAAGAAGTGATAATCGCACAACAGCTCTCTAAAATATCATCATGATCGCTTGGGTTGATGACTCAAGCTTGAATTTGATAATTAAACCCAAAAAACGCAATCAACACCAAAACCCCTGTCGCGATTCTTAGCCAAGCAAAAATCATAAAGTCTTTTTGGCTCACCCAAGCCACCATCAGTCGAATACACAAAAGTGCGACAACAAAAGACACCCCTGTCCCAATCAGCAGGATCAGCCAGTCACTCAAGGTTTGTATTGCATCAAAATGTTTGACCAAGTCAAGAAGTGCAGCACCAATGATCACAGGAATGCCCAAGAAAAAAGAAAACTCCGTCGCTGCCTTGCGAGATGTCCCCAATAGTAGCGCCCCAATAATCGTCGAGCCTGAACGACTGGTCCCTGGAATCAATGCCAAGCACTGACACAGACCGATGCCAAGCGCTGTCTTAAAGCCGATATGCTCAGCTTCTAGCGCATGAATTTGGCGAGGATTTTTTTCAACATAAATGATAATCAGCGCACCCACAATAAGCATGGTCGCCACCACCAAAGGATGAAACAGTGCACCAGTGATGAAATCCGCCATTGTAAAACCAACCATCACCACAGGCAAGCTTGCGACAATCAAAGAAAACCCAAGCTGTCTTGGATTGGCAAGACTGGATGATTGCCCTGTCATCAATCCCATGAATGCATCCCAAAGCCTGCCCCAGTAATCATAAATGACCGCCAAGATCGCACCCAGCTGAATAAACACAATGAATAAATTGCGAAATTCACCACTTAAAAAATTCATGATATCTGCAGACAAAATCAGATATCCTGTGCTTGAAATGGGCAAAAATTCGGCAATGCCTTCCACCACGCCCATTATGATCGCTTTGATAATCAGCAAAATATCCATCAATCATCTCAAAAATAAAAAAGTAGGCAACGCCTTCGCTTCAGCCGCCTTAAATGATAGCCGGCGGCTCAGCCGTGACTGGATTGGCTTTTATAACTATATAAACATCACCATTTATCAAGATACACTCAGGATAAATGGTGATTGATACGGTCATTTACCTTGCTCAGCCAAAGTCTTCCAAGCATTATCTCTTAGATAAACAGGTAAAGCGCGTTCAGCAGGCACCGCGCGACCTTGGTGATATTCACTCAAAGCCAGTCGAGCGATATCACCTGCTGTGGGCTGAGCCTGCACAAGTTTTGCATTTGTCTCAATCAAAGATGCGCCGTCGCCGACGATGACATCAGCAGCTACTGCACTGCCATACTCTGCCAAAAATTCGTTGCCATAGGGATTGTGAGCATCGATCACTGGCTCAATACTGCCATCTTTAATGATGAAATTGCCGGCATACACTTGATCTTGACGCGCATCCATCACTGCTGTAATGTGTGATGCTTCTTCAAATCGGTGCAGCTGATGCGCTGTGTCCGCCAAAGCAGCCAAACTTGACACACCCACGCACAAAGTCTCGTGCGCCACCGACAAGGCTTGTACCACCGCCGTATTAATACGAATGCCGCTAAACGCACCAGGACCACGATTAAACGCCAAACAGTCTATGTTTGATAATTTAAAATTTGTCTTAGACAGCGCTTCATCCACCAAAGATAAAATAATCTCAGTTTGCCCACGGCTGCCTGGTACGGTCTGCTTATAAATCACCACGCCATCTGCCATGATCGCGATCGAACATTGCTCAAAGACCGTATCAAATGCCATTATCTTTGACATATCAGCCGCCCATCAAAAACGCTTTTTAAAGTTCGGTGGAAGCTGGTTTTGCATTTCTTGCATCTTTTTTTGCATCTCTTCCATGCTTGGCATATCTTCTGGCTTTAGACCCAGATCCTGCATGGATTTTTGCATTTCTTGCATCGTTGGCGCGCCTGATTGATTAGCGCCTTTATTACCAAATAAAGGACCGCCGCCTGACATACCGCGAGTCAAACCTTGCACCGCTTTCATCATTTTGCCAATGCCGTCAGGTCGACTGATCATTTTCATCATTTTTGCCATTTGTTTGTGCTGTTTGAGCAGGCGATTGACATCTTGAATCTGTCTGCCTGAACCTGCAGCAATACGGCGCTTGCGGCTTGGGGTGATTTTATCTGGATTTTGGCGCTCAAAAGGCGTCATCGAATGAATAAGCGCTTCCATTTCTTTGACTTTTTCTTCAGGCTTGGCTTCTTCCATCGCTTTTTGGATATCGGCACCGCCTAAGCCTGGCATCTTATCCAAAAATCCTGCCATACCACCCAAATTTTTCATCTGCTGAAATTGGGTGAGCAGGTCTTCTAAATCAAACTCGCCACCTTTTTGGATTTTTTTCGCCATTTTTTCGGCTTTTTCGCGGTCGATTTTTTGTTCAACTTCTTCGACCAAAGACAGCACATCGCCCATGCCAAGGATACGCTGAGCGATACGCTCAGGGTGGAACAGCTCAAGCGCTTCTAATTTCTCACCGCGACCCAAAAACTTGATCGGCTTACCTGTGATCGCACGCACCGAAAGCGCCGCACCGCCGCGCGCATCACCATCGGTCTTGGTCAAAATCACGCCTGTCAAAGGCAGCGCGTCATTAAATGCCTTGGCAGTATTTGCTGCGTCCTGACCTGTCATCGAATCCACAACAAACAGCGTCTCTACAGGATTGACCGCCTTGGTTAATTCCTTGATTTCGCTCATCATCTCATCATCAATATGCAGACGACCTGCGGTATCAATGATCAAAATATCTTGGTACTGAAGCTTGGCTTGTTCGATGGCTCGGCGCGCGATGTCGATCGGATTTTCATCAGTTGTCGAAGGCACAAAGCTTGCGCCCACTTGTGCTGCTACCTGCTCAAGCTGCTTGATAGCCGCTGGACGATACACGTCGGCTGACACCAGCATGACCTTTTTGTTTTGTTTGTCTTGCAAAAATTTAGCAAGCTTACCTGCAGTGGTCGTCTTACCTGCGCCCTGCAAGCCTGCCAGCAGATACACCACAGGCGGCTTACCCGTCATCTCAAGCGCCTGATTGGCACTGCCCATCATCTCGGTGAGCTCATCATAAACAATTTTAACAAAGGCCTGACCAGGGGCAAGCTCTTTGAGCACTTCTTGACCGAGCGCCTGCTCCTTGACACGCGCCACAAAGTCACGCGCAACCGGCAGCGCAACATCCGCCTCAAGCAGTGCCATGCGCACTTCTCTTAGGGTGTCTTTGATGTTGTCTTCGGTCAGCTGTCCTGTGCCTGCGATATTGCGCAAACTGCCAGAAAGTCGTTCGGTTAAAGTATCAAACATAATTTTTCCAATGCGTTATTTCAAAGTGTGGGCATCGCTCAAGATTTGCTTATGATCATTTGAATGCCCATAAAAGTATTGCTACAAATACCTGCTATTTTATGCTAAATTAGGCAAATATTCCAATTTAATTGCACGATTCATGCCAAATCTTCACATTTTAGCGTGATTTTTGTGGATAAACTTACCCAAAAAGATAAGACTGGGCATAAACAAAGGGGTAGCCGTGCTGGTGATTTTTTTACTTTGTCTGACACTGTATGTAGGGACAAGCTTTTATTTGGCGTATGCGCTGGTTAAGGATGCGTCGATTCATCGTTCAGTTCTCAGCATACTGGTCGCTGCCATGATCCTGCATGGCTGGGTGCTAACACCTCAAATCATCACCCTTTACGGACTGAACTTTAATTTATTTAACACATTGAGCTTAACGAGCTTATTTTTTGTGCTGTTTTATGTGCTCTTTGGGCTGTATCGACCAATTTTAAGCTTGGGGATCTTGGCGGTGCCGATGGCGGCGCTTGGGGTGAGTTTGGGGTATTTTGGTCAAGTGGCTTATGAGCCGCTCACCGATTTGTCAAACACCCTGCAAATCCACATTTTACTATCGTTTGCTGCTTACTGTGCGCTACTGATGGCAGCCGTTCAAGGTGTGCTGCTGCGCTTACAAATTCGTGAGCTTAAACACAAAACCATCCATCGATTTTGGGTCAGTCGCCTGCCGTCTTTACAGAGCATGGAGAGCCTTTTGTTTGATATGGTGCTGACTGGATTTGTGATTTTGAGTATCGCGCTTGGGCTTGGTCTGGTCGCAACTTATGATATCTTAGATCAGCATCTGGCACATAAGATGGCGTTTAGCTTGCTAAGCTGGCTATTATATGGGCTTTTGATTGCTGGTCACTATCGCTACGGCTGGCGTGGTAAGCGTGCGGCAAATTTTGCAGTCTATGGATTTTTATTGCTGGCGATCGGTTTTGTGGGCTCAAAGGCAGTGATGGAGTTTTTGGTCAATTAGCTTTTAATGACAGCACTTTAAATTTGACAAAAACACCCCATTTAATACCCACAATAACATAATTTAGGATCACTCATGACTGACACTCCAAAAACCCCAACACGCACCGAGATTCAGACGCCTGAGCTTTGGAATTTTCCGATGGATTATCCCATGAGCATCATCGGGCACGAAGGACATCACGAAGCACTGATCAATGAAGTCAAGCTGATTTTGGCAGAGATTTTCCCTGAGTTTGACGCAGCGACCATGCAGGTTCGCCCGTCTCGTACAGGTCGCTTTCATTCTGTGCGCGTGAATTTGTATTTAACCGATGCCGATCAGGTCAATCGCCTATACACCGCCTTGGATAAAGCCGAAACCGTGCGCACCGTCGTTTGACCAAAGACCGCTTTTTTGCGGTCTTTTTTTGATATTTGGTGACTGTCATGAATACATTTAAAACGCATCTAACCCATCAAAGCCCCATTCCGCCCGTCCTACCAAAGCCCAGTGACTCCCTGCGCATACTGCATACATCTGATTGGCATTTGGGTAAGCTTTTATATAATCAGTCGCGCTATGAGGAATTTGCCAAATTTTTGGATTGGCTGATTGAGACTTTGACATTATATCAAGTGGATGTTTTGATTGTTGCAGGCGACATCTTTGACACCATGACGCCAAGCAACCGTGCAGAACATCTCTACCATCACTTTCTTGCCACTGCCTTTAAAAATAATATTCAGCACATCGTCGTGGTTGCAGGTAATCATGACTCGCCCACCAGCCTCCAAAAAACCAAAGAAGTGCTAGGCGTGTTAAATACGCATGTGATCGGCAGTGTCAGCCAAGATAAATCCGATGAGCTGATCATGCTGACAGATGATGCAGGCATCCCAAGCGCCATCGTGATGGCAGTACCTTATATTCGTGATCGTGATGTCAGAAGTGGTATTGATGCCAGCTCAATTCACCAAAAAAATCAGCTTTTACTTGAAGGTGTGGCTGACTATTACCAATCTTTAGCCAATCTTGCCAAGGATAAGCAGCAAGCCGTTTATCACACCCACCAAAAAACCATTCCCATTATCGCCACAGGACATCTCTATGCCGCTGGTGCCGCTGTCTCATCCACCGATGATGGCATGCGCGATATTCAGATTGGAACGCTTGGTCAGATCAGCAGTCAGATTTTTGATGATGCCATTGATTATGTGGCGCTCGGTCATATTCACGCCGCCCAAAAAGTCGGTCAAAAAAATCACATCCGCTATAGCGGCTCACCGATCGCGATGGGATTTGGAGAGATTGGACGCCACAAACAAGTGCTGATTGTTGATTTACCACTAAATAAAAGCACGCAAACATCAACGCCCCCTAAGGATGATTTATTTCATAGCACCAATCAAGATAACGATGCCATCTGTGTGCACAGCCTGCCTGTTCCGATTTTTCATAGCCTTGCTAGAATCTGCGGCGATATGGCGTTCATCGCTAGCGCCATCGACACCCTAAAGGCACATGATGAGCCCATTTGGCTTGAGATTGAATATGTTGGCGATACTCTGATCACCAATTTAAAGCAGCAAATTGTCGATCTGCTTGAAGGCTCAAGCATTGCTGCGATCAGCATCAAAAATAAAGCCACCTATCAAGGCGGCCTAAAATCAAACACGCCTACCCTAAATTTAGAAGAACTTGATGAAATGGATGTATTTTATAAGCGGCTTGATAAAGAAGATCTCAATCAAGACGAAAAAAACGATCTTATCGGCGCTTATCAAGATTTGATCAAAGAAATCCAAGAAACCGATCATAAAGCCGTCTGATTTTAAAGGTTAACTTAAAATGAAAATCTTAAAACTTACCTTTGAAAATATTAACTCCCTAAAAGGCAAATGGCAGATAGATTTTGAAGATCCTGCTTTTAATAGCCACGCTTTATTTGCCATCACAGGTCCTACAGGCGCCGGCAAAACGACGATTTTGGATGCCATCTGCTTGGCTTTATATGGTGAGACGCCTCGTCTGAATGTTTCTGCCACGCATAATGAGCTGATGAGTATTGGCACCGCCATGGCTGCCAGTACCGTCGTTTTTCGCGCTAATGATAAAATATATCAAGTCAGTTGGTCGCAGCGCAGAGCCAAGCAAAAAGTCGATGGTAATCTTCAAGCCGTCAGCCGAGAGATCAGCTTACTTGAGCACGCCGATGATACGCATGGAAAAATCCTTGAAGAAAAAGCAAGTTTGGTCAATAAGGAAGTTGAGCGTATCTTGGGCATGAATAAAGTCCAATTCACTCGATCGGTCATGCTTGTACAAGGCGAATTTGCGGCATTTCTACAATCGGACGCCGCCGAGCGCGGTCAAATTCTTGAACAAATTACAGGCACGCACATCTATGCCAAAATCGGGCAAGCAGCCTTTGAAAAGCACAAAGAACAGCTTAATTTATTAAAAAATCTACAAATCAAATTGGGCGAAGTTCGTTTATTAAATTCAGAAGAATATGACCAATTAATTGAGCAAATCAGTGAAATCACAGAACAAAAAAGCTCGCTTGAGTCTCAGATTAAGCTTGTCAGTGATCACCAAAAAACTGCCGATGACTATCAAACTTTGAATCAGGAAATCACGCATTATCAAGCAAAGCTGATCGAACATCAAGAAGAATTAACCAATTTTGAACCAAATATACAGCGTTTGAATCGCGCTCATAATGCCAAAAATTTGCAGCCACTTTACACAGCGTTTCATGAGCAGCATCTTGAGCAGCTTAATAAAAAAGAGCAGCTCATCACACTTAATGCTCGTCTGAACGAAATATATTTAAGCCATCAAAAGCACAGTCAAGCGCATGATCAATTTCAAGAAAATATTAACAAATTAACTCATGATTATGACATCTTAAAGCCGAAACTTCAAGCAGCTCGTAGGCTTGATCAGCATATCAGTGCTTTGTATAAAGAGCAGCAAAGTCTTATCCAAACCCTTGAAAAAACAAAACAAACACATTCATCCGCGCAAGAGCTACTCAAAGAAACTCAAGCAAATCAATCAGCTTTAGTGCAAGAGATTGATAGTATCCAACAAAAAATTAGTCGCATTGATAGCGATAACATAAATAACAAATTACACCTATGCAATAATCATATCTCACAATATGAGACGCTGCGGCGAGCGATAGCACACGCTCATCAGCAGCAGCTTCAGCGCATTGAGACATTCAACAATCGTCTTGGCGAGCTTAAGGATAAGCGAAAGACTTTTAAAGCTGTCGGTGAAACTCTAAGCTCTATGGATGGCCAAATTATCGCCATAAATGATAAAATTATTGATAAATTAAACTTAAATAAACAAGCTATTATCAATGTAGATATCCTACAAAAAACCATAGAAAATCAATACGCAAAAATTAAGCAGCAAACACACATTCAACATACGCTAGATCGCATCTGTGAAAATTATGAGCAATACACGCTCATTCAGTCTGAAATCAACGACACCAGTCGCAAGATGAGTGATCTACAAACAGAAAAAACCAACATCCAAACTGCTTTAGAGACACTCTCTCAAAAGATCGAACAAGCGAGCGAGACTCATAAAACGGTTTTGGAAAATTATGAGCTGCATAAGCAAATTTTGCATATGAAAGCGCACTTTGATCAGCTCAAAGATGGCGATCCTTGCCCGCTTTGTGGGAGTACTGAACATCCTTTTAAGTCGCAACCCAATCACTTGGACGGTAAAAACGCTGAACTTACCAAAGAAAAATTATTATCGTGCGAAACCAAGCTCAATGAACTCAATGAGACCGCCCATCAGCACACAACCACATTACACAAGTTGCAGGTGACTTTGGATGCTCATCAAGAGCGTTTGAGTCTTGCGCAAAATAAAAGCAAGCATCTGCATCACGATCTTAATGCCACATGGCAGACGATCGCAGGTGAGATAATCTCAGACAATTCAACTGCTCTGCCAAGCAAAAGTGAAATTGATAAATTGATTAAAAATAGTCAAGATAACATTCAACATCTCGAAGAAACTTATCGGCTAAGCAGTGGGCTTTTGCATGAACTCAATCAGCTGATCGCTCATAAAGACAAACAGGCGATTGAAAAAGAAAATCTAAAGGCTAACGGTCTAATGCTTCGTGATAATACAGAGATGCTAATGGGCGAGATCTTTGATGCCAAATCACACTTTTGTGATCAGCTATTAGCTGCATTTAATCAGCTGATCCAAGCACAAAGCGCTATTAGCACGACAGATGAGTTTAGTGGCATTAAACAGCATCTATCCGAAATCAGCACTTGGTATGATACCATCGCACATCACACCCAAAGCGATGTCCTACCGAATGCTGAAGACTTTGGTCTGAGTGTATTAAAGCTTAATGAAGAAGAATTTGACCAAGTTTGGCACACTTTATCCAAGACTCAGCACTCACTTGAATCTCAAGCTAATCAAGCGATGGCGCTGAATAATGATCTTTTGGAGAAACAAACCAAACTCATCCACTTAGATGCACAGATCAACGCACACGCCGAAAAAATTCAAGAGCTTATGCCTTTAATTGATGAGTTAAACCGTGCTTTGGATGACAAAACTCTTGAAATCAAGACCCAAACCGCTGAGCGCACCGCCCTGCTGGGTGATCAAGATCCTGATCAAGTCGACAAACAGTATCAAGATCAACTCACCAAAGCCAGGGCAGATCTTGATAGCAGTACCAAAGCTTTGCATGATGATCAGACCGCCTTACATGCCCAAAAAGCGACCATCGAAAGCTTAGATCTTAGCATCACAGAATTGACTAATAAGCTTGATCAAAGCAAAGCAGCGTTTGATGACGCACTGATGGCATCGGAGTTTGGCACTCAAGATGAATTCCTAGCAGCAATGATCTCAGAAGATGAGATGATCGAGCTCAAAACCGCTCATGACGCCATCATTGATAAGCTCAATCAAACCAAAGTATCGCTCAATAACTGCCAAGAAAAACTTGACAAGCTTACCATGGCTCATCCCAATGCCAAGCAATTAAATACTGACGATTTACAAACAAAGCTAACAGATCTACAGCGGCAACTAGAAGGCATCAACCAATCTATTGGCGAGCTGAATGCCATCAAAAGTGGTGAGCTTAAAAATCGTGAGCGACATTCTCAGCTTCTTGAAGACATCAAACGCCAAGAACAAGAAAATGCAGTATGGGCAAAACTAGATATGCTGATCGGCTCAGCAGACGGCAAAAAATATCGAAACTTTGTACAGGGTTTGACGCTGGACTTGGTGCTTTATCACGCCAATCAGATATTAGCAAAAATGAACGACCGCTACCTGCTGACCTTCGATGGCGATAGCTCTAAGGCACTTGAAATCTTAGTGACAGATCTTCATCAAGGCGATGCTGTACGCAGCAGTAAAAATTTATCTGGCGGCGAAAGCTTTATTATTTCGTTGGCGTTGGCGCTAGGGTTATCACAAATTAACAGCCAAAATGTGCAGATAGAATCACTCTTTTTGGATGAAGGCTTTGGCACACTGGACGAAACAGCTTTGGATTTGGCACTAAATACGCTATTTGAGCTACAGCAAAGCGGTAAAAGCATTGGTATTATTAGCCATGTTGCCAGCTTAAAAGAAAGAATTGATACTCAAATTGTCGTTGAAAAACACGCTGGCGGTTACAGCACGCTACATGGCGCTGGCGTCAAAAATATTTCATAAATTCATCTCAAAAATAAAGCCCTTGCTACTGACGCAAGGGCTTTTTAATATTTACTATGTTAAGTGTGATCATCAGTCATTATTGCGCTCAAAATGACTGTGTTCGACTTCATACAGTGCGCCCAATCGCTCTTGCTGCTCTTCATCCAATAATTTTCTGGCTTGAATAAAAAACTCGCCTTCTTCTTCTTTTAAATGATGTCTGACTTCATGAATCAAGTCATGGCAGGTTTCTTTCCAAGTATCATCACTGATGCGACCATCATTTAGCTTATGCATCATCTCATCCATCTCATGATGCTCAGAGATCGCATGACGAGACAAATCTAGCCCTTCATCATATTGCATGACAGGGGCATAAAGATGACGCTCTTCGGCAGCGGCGTGAGCTTGTAGCTCAATTTCAAGTTCAGGATATGCCTTTTTGGCGGCATCAAGATCGGAATCTAGCAGCGATTCAATATTATCACACAGTTTACGCTGTACATCGTGTGATACGATTAGGGCTTGGAAAATATCATTTTGGCTCATCATAACATCCTTATAGTTATTTGGCTCAATGCTCAAAAGGCATCAGCTTGGGTGTGTTTAATAGATTACATTACAGAGTTTAATACATGACGATAGCCATCGTTTTAGCATCTCATCATTACTTGGCTTTATAATAACAAGTTCGCCTAAAATTATTAACCCTGATTTGTAGTGATTATGCTACAGTTTGTATGCACAGGTAAAATGATACACCTAAACCCAACCAAGCGCCCTTAAAAACGCCATGCCAATCGCCATGCCGATCATCCCAAAGACTGTCGTAAATCCCAAAATATTTGCCGCCAAAACATCATTACCGCCCATCGCCTTTGCCATCACATAACTTGCAGCGGCTACTGGACTTGCCACCATTAAAAATAATACCCCAAAATGCAAAGGCGGCAGTTTCATCAGCACACCCACCAAAACAGTTAAAATAGGCGCCACAATAATTCGCCCAATGCTTGCCTGCATTGATAATCCAGATAAGCTCATCATCGATTTGACATCCAGCGTGGCGCCAGCACAAATCAGCGCAAGTGGCAAGGCGACTGCGCCAAGTAGCGCCCCTGTTTTATTGATAAATTCTGGCAGCATAGGCAAATCAAGCGTTTTATATAAAAAAGCAGACACCAAAGCAATGATCAGTGGATTTTTGATGATTTTGATTAAAATACTTTTGGCTTGCGTGAACAATCCGCCCGTGTTTTGCGTAGTGCGTGACAGCGTGATGACCGCCAAGATATTATATAAAATGGTGATAACGCCCATATAGACTGCACCCACGCCCAAGCCTTCGCTGCCATAAGCGTTAGAGACGGTTGCAAGGCTGATGATTGCCATATTTGAGCGAAAAACGCCTTGAACGAAGACGCCTTTGTCTTTGGGATCGCTGATAAAAAATTTGGCGTAAATTTCCGCCAAAAAAAACAGCGTAAAAGTCGTGATAAATCCTGCCAACAACAGCTTAGACTGCGCCAAAATCTGCACATCGCTTTTTAGGACACTAAAGAATAACAAGCAAGGCAAGCAATAATTAAACACCATGTTCGATGCCACTTCGATGAAATTTGCATTCACCACGTCGCGCCGCTGCATACCGTACCCCAAAGTCATCAAAGCAAGGTTTGGAAAGACAATGACAAATGCAAAACCAATGGCAGCAAATAACTCTTGAGCACTCACAGTGTTAGACTCACGCGTTGTTTTTTATATTAATTTAAATGAATGGCTGACAAAATACAACCATTCATTTGATCAAAGACCTGTTAGCGCTTCATCACAGCTTTTTGTTTTTTAAGGGTCATGGCAAGCAAATTGATCGCGGCAGGCGTAACGCCGCTGATACGGCTTGCTTGACCCAATGTCGCTGGTCGCACCTGTGAGAGTTTTTGGACAATCTCATTAGACAAACCCGACACGCCCACATAGTCAAAATCAAGGGGCAGCGCTGTGTTTTCAAGGCGTTTCATCTGCTCAATTTCTTCATTTTGACGATCAATATAGCCTGCATATTTGACGCCAATTTCAATCTGCTCACCCACTTCGGCGCTCACTTGACTGTCAGATACCAAAGCAATGTCAGAAAAATTAATAGTAGGACGCTTAAGCAAATCTAGCAATGAGTTTTCTTTGGTCAAGACCTCGCCTGTATTAGCCATAAACTCTTTACCGATGGCATTGTTTGGTGCTGCCCAAATGTCTTTTAGGCGCGCAGTTTCTGTGACGATGGCATCCATTTTTTGATTAAACTTATCCCAGCGCTCATCATCAACAAGACCAAGCTTGCGCCCGATGGCAGTTAGGCGCTCATCGGCGTTGTCTTCGCGCAAAAGCAGGCGATGCTCAGCACGGCTGGTGAACATCCGATAAGGTTCTTTGGTGCCATGAGTAATCAAATCATCCACCAGCACGCCCAAATAAGCCTCATGACGCTGCGGGGTCCATTCTTCTTGATTGGTTGCTTGACGCGCGGCATTTAGTCCAGCCAGCAAGCCTTGAGCGGCAGCTTCTTCATAGCCCGTGGTGCCATTGATTTGACCTGCAAAATACAAAGCATCAATCGACTTGGTCTCCAAAGTCGGTTTTAGATTTTGTGGATCAAAATAATCATATTCAATGGCATAGCCTGGACGCGTGATGTGCGCATTTTCAAGCCCTTTCATACTATGAATAAAATCGACCTGAACATCAAATGGCAAACTGGTCGAGATACCGTTTGGGTATAATTCATGGGTCGTAAGCCCTTCTGGCTCAATAAAAATTTGATGGCTGTCTTTATCAGCAAAACGATGAATCTTATCTTCAATACTTGGACAATAACGAGGTCCAACACCTTCAATTTTACCGCTGAACATGGGGCTACGATCAAGATTGGCACGGATAATATCATGCGTGCGTTCATTGGTATGAGTGATATAGCAGTTAATTTGGGTCGGATGCATTGATACATCACCCATATAGCTCATGACAGGCAGCGGCGTATCGCCTGGCTGCGGCGTCATCACGCTAAAATCCACCGTTCTTGCATCAATGCGCGCCGGCGTACCAGTTTTTAGGCGTCCCACCGGCAGCTTGAGCTCACGCAAGCGATCCGCCAAGCGAATCGACGGCATATCCCCCGCTCTACCCCCACTTTGGCTGTCTAAGCCAACATGAATCACCCCGCCCAAAAATGTCCCTGATGTCAGTACCACGGCACGCGCACCGATCCGCACACCCGATGCCGTCACCACCGCCACTGCTTTACCATTTTCAATAATAATATCGTCCACGGGCTGCTGAAACAGATCAAGATTAGGCTGATTTTCAAGCGTATGCCGAATGGCAGCCTTATATAAGATACGATCCGCTTGCGCGCGCGTGGCTCTGACCGCCGCCCCTTTTCGACTATTGAGCACCCGAAATTGAATGCCTGCCTTATCTGTCGCCAGTGCCATTGCACCGCCCAAGGCATCAACTTCACGCACCAAATGCGACTTACCGATCCCACCAATGGCAGGATTGCAGCTCATCTGCCCCAAAGTCTCAATATTATGCGTCACAAGCAAAGTCTGTGCGCCAGTTCGAGCTGCCGCCAACGCAGCTTCAGTGCCTGCATGACCACCGCCAATGACGATGACATCATAAGTTTTGGGATAATTATAAGTGGTTGCATTCATGGGCTTTTTTCCGATAGACTTGCTTTAATAGGCAAAATCAGTGATTTGATAAAAACTTGCTATTTTAACACAATTTAGGCAATAATTTCACAAAATCAATGGTGCCAAGCCGCTTAAATTTCAATATTTACTTAAATTAGCCAAGCATCTCTTGCTAAATGCGCCCGAAACCTTTAATATATTAAACCACTAATGTAAGCCGATCATTCTATGAAATTTTTTCCTATATTAGCCATGCTCATGACTTGCACCTTACTGAGCGCCTGCGTTCATAAAGTTGTGACTGTGCCCACCAAAATTGCCTATAAGACAACCAAAGGTGTTGTGAAAGGCACTGTCGCCGTCGGTAAAGCAATCATCCCAGGTGATAGCGACGATAAAAAAGATAAGAAAAAATAACCATCGAATCGGCTAAAAACTCTCAAATAACGCTTGCATATCGCCATGGTGATTTGGTATAATGGCGGCTGTTTTTTGAGAGCCCTTCGTTTCCCCAACTCTAAAAACAAGTAAAATCAAGCTTAGGCTTGACATTTTTATTTGTATTACTCTCAAACTCAACTAAATAGGTTTTATATGACTACTACTATCAGTGCCAAACCCGCTGAAGTTGTACATGACTGGTATGTCGTGGACGCTGAAGGCAAAACTCTAGGTCGCCTAGCTTCTGAGATTGCTTCTCGTCTTCGTGGCAAGCATAAGCCATCGTACACTCCACACGTTGATACAGGCGATTATATCGTTGTCATCAATGCTGACAAGATTGCTGTCACTGGCAAAAAAGCTCAGGACAAAAAATACTATCGTCATACTGGTTATCCAGGCGGTATTAAAGAAACTAACTTCACCAAACTTCTTGCACACAAGCCTGAAGATGTGTTGTTTAAAGCTGTTAAAGGCATGCTTCCAAAGGGTCCTTTGGGCTATGCAATGATCAAAAAGCTAAAACTGTATGCAGGTACTGAACATCCACATGCAGCTCAGCAACCAAAAGCATTAGACATCTAAGGAGACATTATGGAACGCAATTACGGCACTGGTCGCCGCAAAACTTCTACCGCTCGTGTCTTCTTGTCAAAAGGCACAGGTAATATCGTTGTTAATGGCAAATCATTGGACGAATATTTTGGTCGTGAAACTTCCCGCATGGTTGTTCGTCAGCCTCTAGAGCTACTTGAACTGACTGACAGCGTTGATCTTTATATCACTGTTGTTGGCGGCGGTATCAATGGTCAAGCAGGTGCAATCCGTCACGGTATTACTCGTGCATTGATTGAATCTGACGAAAGCCATAAGCCTGCACTTAAAGCAGCTGGCTTCGTGACTCGTGATGCTCGTGAAGTTGAACGTAAAAAATTGGGTCTGCGCAAAGCACGTCGCCGTCCACAATTCTCAAAACGTTAATTCACATTTATCGTTTCGAAAAAACTCTCGATTTATCGAGAGTTTTTTTATGGTTATTTTTTATCAGCTGATCGAGTCAGTCAGAGTGGCAGGTCAAATAATTGCAACTCTATATCAGTACCCCTCCCTATTAAGCTTCATGCGTGCTAAATTTACGAACGATGAGTTGAAACATTTGCAAATTTTTGAGTGTTTTATCAGCTTTAGTGCAGAAAAAATTTTTAAAATATGGTAACATTATAGAGATAATTTTTTTACGAAAATTTTGAACATATTAGCTTTTCAAACACCTTTTATAAGCTAGTATTTTATAAAAACACATTTTCGTTAAATCACTCAATTTTTTTGCGACTTTTTTGCCAACTTTGTAAGAGAATAATTTATTTTATTACAAAAATAGCTTAAAATAGTCATATTTAGCAAAAATAGGCACAGCAAATGTGGCAAATTTAATAAAAGTGTTTTATTATAGCCACACACCCAGTATGGGAATATTCCCATTCTTTTTCTGGAGGAAGTTTTAATGAGCCATGCCGAAGGCGTGAATGTTAAACGCCGTAGAGTCCTAATCGCAACCACAGCTGCCATTGGAGCGGTTGGTGTTGGTGCGATTGCCACCCCATTTGTGCGCTCTTGGTATCCAAGCGCCAAAGCGGAAGCTGCAGGTGCCGCTGTCGTTCAAGACATTTCAGGCATTGAAAACGGTCAAATGATCACCGTTAAATATCGCGGTAAGCCCATCTTTGTTGTTAGACGTACTGAAGAAATGGTGGCAAACCTAAGCAAAGTAACCCCAAAATTAAGTGATCCAAATTCTGAGGCTTCAATCCAGCCTGAAGAGTGCAAAAACGAAACGCGCTCGCTGCAGCCAGAACTTTTGGTTGTGGAAGGTGTGTGTACGCATCTTGGCTGTGCACCGACTTACCGTCCTGAAGTCGGCGCGGCAGATTTGGGTGGTGCTGATTGGTTTGGTGGTTTCTTCTGTCCTTGTCATGGATCGCTATACGACCTAGCAGGACGCGTTTATAGTGGCGTACCCGCCCCTACGAACTTACCCGTGCCAATTTATAGCGTCGATGGCACCATCTTGACCGTTGGGGAGGTTTAATCATGAGTATTGCTAAGAAGTTTATGAGCTGGGTAGACGCACGCTATCCTGCCACAGAAACTTATGAATACCATATGTCCAAGTATTATGCACCAAAAAATTTCAACTTTTGGTATTTTTTTGGTGTTTTATCAATGATTGTTTTGGTCAATCAGTTGGTAACAGGTATTTGGCTAACCATGATGTTCAATCCAAGCGCTGAAGGCGCATTTGCATCGCTTGAATATATCATGCGTGATGTAAAAGGTGGTTGGCTCATTCGTTATATGCACTCAACAGGTGCATCAGCGTTCTTTATCGTTGTTTATTTACATATGTTCCGTGGTTTATTGTACGGCTCATATAAAAAACCACGCGAGCTTGTTTGGCTGATCGGTATGGGTATCTACCTATGCTTGATGGCTGAAGGTTTCTTTGGTTACCTACTACCATGGGGTAATATGTCATATTGGGGTGCTCAGGTGATTTTGAACCTACCTGCTGCCATTCCATTCATTGGCGATGCCTTAGCTGAGTGGGTTCGTGGTGACTATCTGATCTCTGGTATTACGCTAAACCGTTTCTTTGCCCTTCACGTTGTCGCCATTCCACTGGTTTTGGTTGGTTTGGTATTTATGCACTTGGTTGCACTACACCATGTCGGTTCGAACAACCCAGACGGCATTGATATTAAAAAGCTAAAAGATAAAAATGGCGTGCCATTAGATGGTGTTCCATTCCATCCATACTACACTGTACACGATATGGTTGGTATTGTTGTATTCTTCATCTTCTTCTTTGCGGTTGTGTTCTTTGTACCTGAAGGTGGTGGCTACTTCCTAGAAAAACCAAACTTTGAAGCTGCAAACGCCCTGAAAACGCCGCCACACATTGCGCCTGTATGGTATTATATGCCATTCTATGCGATCTTGCGCGCGGTACCACATAAGCTAGGTGGTGTCATCGCTATGGGTGCTGCAATTGCCGTATTGTTCGTGCTGCCATGGTTAGATCGTTCGCCAGTACGCTCAATTCGTTATAAAGGCATTTTATCAAAAATTGCATTGGCGATCTTCGTTGTAAGCTTCATCATTCTAGGCTACTTGGGCGGTACAGCTTCAACACCAACAGCTACCATCGTGGGTCGTATCTGTACAGTCCTATACTTCTTGTACTTCTTATTGATGCCATTTTATACATCAATTGAGAAATGCAAACAACCACCTGAACGTGTTACCGGAGGTCACTAATGAAAGCGCTTAATTCACTTGTAAAATTTGGTGCAGGCGCTGTGTTAGCAACAGTTGGTGCTTTTGCAAGCACCAACGCAATGGCTGCCGGTGCACAAGGTTGTGGTGAATATACTGAAGCAGATGGCACTGTGGTAACGCTAGAATGTAGCACAGCACCGATCGATCTTACCAACAAAGGTTCTTTGCAGCGTGGCGCTGCCATGTTTATGAACTACTGCGTCGGCTGCCACTCTGCTCAATATGTCCGCCACTCTCGAATCGCTCAAGATCTTGAGATTCCACCTGAATTGGTTGAGAAATATTTGCTTGTCAGCAGCGATGCCATCGGGGATCACATCAACGCTGGTATCGATCCAGAATTACAAGGGCAATGGTTTGGTGCCGCGCCACCTGATCTTTCACTTGAAAATCGTTTGCGTGGTGATGACTGGGTTTATACCTATTTATTGTCATTCTATGAAGATCCAAGCCGCCCTTGGGGTGCAAACAACCTAGTACTTGCAAACGCTGCAATGCCTCACGTTCTTCATAACCTGCAAGAAGAGCTGGGTAAAGAAGAATATGAAGCGCGCGTTGGCGATTTGGTTAACTTTATGGCATGGATGGCTGAACCTGTCCGCCATGATCGTAAAGTGTATGGCGCCTTTGTGATTTTGTTCTTATTGATTTTATTGATTCCAGTTTATCTGCTTAATAAAGAATTCTGGAAAGACGTCAAATAAAATCCTCCAAAAAAAAGACCGAATCGTTTCGGTCTTTTTTTATTTTTTATTGATTGATGATTTTTTCTCTGAGCACATAATTTCACACTTCAAGCAAAAATTTTGATACACTAAGAGGCTCATTTATATCATCGCTACGCATGGCAAATTTACCTCATCTTTCTTTAACACAGTTTGTTCTTTATGCTGATCATGGAATTAACAGCCATATCGTACGGCTACTGCTTGAAGAAAAACGCTTGAATTATGAAACTGTGCTCATTGATGAGGACCGCCCTGAAGAGCTGATTGAGCTAAACCCTTATCATACCCTCCCCATCTTGGTCAATCGAGACATTTCATTGTATGAGCATAATGTCATCTTTGAGTATCTTGAGGAGCGTCATCAAGTCCCACGCCTCATGCCTGATGCACCAAGCGAACGCGCCAAAGTGCGCCAATTGGCATGGCGACTCCAAAAAGACTGGTTAAAGCATGGCTATACTCTACTGACCCATCCTGACAGTTTTGATGTTCAAGCTGCCACAGCTGCCAGAAAGTCATTGAGCGATTCGCTGGTAACGATTGCGCCATTATTTGGGCATAAGCCTTATTTTATGTCGGATACTTTTGGATGGTGTGATGTGTTATTATTGCCGCTACTTTGGCGGCTGCCTAAGATGGGCATTGAGCTTCCCGCGCATCTAATACGCCCACTGATAGAATATCAAGAGCGCCAATTTGCCAGACCAAGCTTTATTAATAGTATTTCTTTTAAGGAATGATTATGACCCCAAAACGCCCTTATATCGTACGCGCTTTTCATGAATGGATGGAAGATAACGATTTCACCCCTTATCTCATGATTGATGCGACACATGAAGATGTTGTCGCACCACTTGAGTACGCCCAAGACGGTCGCTTGGTACTAGCTGCGTCTTATCAAGCCACGCATAACCTGCAAATTCATAATGATGCCATCAGTTTTGCTGCCAGATTTGGCGGCATATCTCAAGATGTCTGGATTCCCATGGCAGCCTTGATGGCAATATATGCCAAAGAAGACCCTGAACATGGCGCATTTTTTGATCCTGCTGAATACGCCGACCAACAATCGCCCAAAACCGACACCGAAAATCAGCCCACCTCAAAAGGCTCAACTCTAAGAGTATTGGACTAATTAATGTGCATTGCTGCTTTGGCTTGGCAGACGCTGCCTGATACGCCGCTGTTATTAATCTCAAATCGAGATGAATTTTATGAGCGTCCGACCTTGCCATTACACGCCTGTGATGGCATCATTGCCGGACGCGATAAGCAAGCAGGTGGTACTTGGATGGGTGTAACCCTATCAGGTCGCTGGGCGATTTTGACCAATTTTCGTGATGGACAAGACAAAAGACAGTATGCGACCTCGCGTGGCACATTGGTTCAAACCTATCTTGAATCACAGATGCCGCCATTACGATTTTTGGAAGACTTAAAATCATCGCAAACAGATTATGCAGGGTTTAATCTCATCGTCGGCGATCGCACTCAAGCTGCCTATATGAGCAACAAAGGCGTAGCGCCGACCGTACTGGCGCCTGGCGTGTACACGTTATCAAATGGTCTTATCAGTGATGAATGGTTTAAGTGCGCGCGTTTAAGGAGGCGCTTTTGTCAAGAAATTCTACCTTTGTTCAGTGAAAAGCTTAGCTTTGATGATTTGATCATCACGCCCAAGCTGAGCCAAGCGGTGTGGCAAGTGCTTGAAGATACTCAAAAAGCTGGAGATGATCAACTGCCCAATACAGGCGTAGATCTACACTTGGAGCGGCTATTGTCCAGTATTTTTATCCAAAGTTCAAATTACGGTACACGGGTTTCAAATTTACTCTGTCTTCAAAACCATCATCTGGCTTGGCAAGAAAAACAGCAGCAGGGTGAGCAGATGGGTCAAATCTTTTCGTGGTTTGGTCATTTAAAGCACAAATAAAAACCATCGACAGTGAACCGACCCCCATTTCTTAGATACTAAGATTAACGGTTAAGGTTGAATCAAGGACTGAGTTCTGTACTGTACAGGACTTAGTCCTTTTAATTTGCTCTTTATTCTATCATGATTGTAGTAGTGAATATACTCATCAATCGTCTTTTTAAGTTCATCAAGGCTTTTAAACTTCGTTTGTTCATAAAAGATTTCCTGCTTTAGCGCACCAAAGAAACTCTCTATCACTGCATTATCCAAGCAATTTCCTTTTCTTGACATACTTTGGATAATGCCATTGTCTTTTAAGATTTGTTGGTCATTATTCATTTGATAATGCCAGCCTTGGTCGGAATGTAAAATGAGTTGTTGGTTACTGCGATTGCCATCTGCTTGCAGTCGCTTTAGTGCTTTATCAAGCATCTTAGCAACCAAGCCATCATTTGGACTGCTATGCATCTGATGACTGATAATCTCGCCATGAAACAAATCCATGATGGGCGATAAGTAAAGCTTTTTTGTATTGCCTTCTTCATCCACCACTTTAAACTCAGTGACATCCGTTGCCCATTTATGATTGGGCTTGTCTGTTTTAAAATCACGGTTTAAAACATGATCAGCGATTTTGCCTACTTGTCCACGGTAAGTGCTGTGTTTGCTTCGCTTGCGACGAATGACTGCTTTAAGCCCAAGCTCGTTCATTAGCCGCTGTACTTTTTTTATGATTGATAACAAAGCCTAACTGCTTGAGTGCTAGGGTAATACGCCGATAGCCATATCTGCCTTTGTGGGTGTGGTAGATGTTTTGGATTGTATCTTTGATGGCTTGGTGGTTATCAGTCTTGGCAAGTTGCTTTAGATGATAGTAGAATGTTGCTCGTGCAACACCAAGATAAACCAGCAATTGTTTTAGTGGATAAATTTGCCTTAGCTCGTCAATCACTGTGATTTTCTTGGTGATGATTTGCTTTTTCTTTGCTGACGCTCCAAGGCTTCTAACTTTTTTAAAACATCGAGCTCCATGCGTAAGTGTTGTAGTTCAGCAATCAATTCAGCATGGGTTTTTTGCTCATCGGGTTTGGATATTTGGCTTGCTTGATTGGTCTTTAGCATAGATTGCCTGCCTTTGGGTTTGGAAGTAAGTCCCATGATACCATGAGTTTGATAAGCTTTTAACCATTGATGGAGCACACTTGGGCTGCTGATGTTTAATTCGGTGGCAACTGTTGGCATGGATTTACCAAAGAGTAGTTGTAATACTGCCGAGTGTTTAAATTCTGGTGAATAAATGGTTTTGCTTGTTCTTGTGCGAATGCCATCAATCCCATGAGTTTGGTAGAGACTCACCCAGTTTTGGACGATAGAGCGTTTAATACCAAAAGCGTTGGCTGTGCTGTGGTAACTATGTCCTGTTAAATAATGTTGAATGACGGACAGTTTAAAGTCCATTGTGTATTTGGTCATGAAAAACACCCCAAAGGTTGTCTAACTTTTGGGGTGCGGTTCACAGTTTTCCCGATGGTTTTTGATGATAAGATCGGATGAAAATCAGCTATAACGCAGCTTATTAAAAGCAAACTGATCATTTAGCCACTCAACAGAGATGGTATCCCCTGCGACGAACTCGCCAGAGAGTAAAAGCTGTGCCAACGGATTTTCAATCTCTTGCTGAATCGCGCGCTTCAATGGGCGAGCACCGAAGACAGGATCATAACCCACTGCCACCAAATGACTCATCGCTTCATCATTCACACTGAGGCCAAGCTCACGCTCTTTAAGGCGCGCGCGCAGACGATCAAGCTGAATCTCGGCAATGCCCGTCATTTGATCCGCACCCAAGCCATGGAATACGACGATCTCATCGATACGGTTAATAAATTCTGGTCTAAAGTGACCTGTTACCGAAGTCATCACAGCAGCCTTAATGTCTTCATAAGGCGCATCTGCCATCTCATGAATCGCATGACTGCCCAAGTTACTGGTCATGATGATAACCGTATTTTTAAAGTTCACCACGCGACCTTGACTGTCGGTCAAGCGACCATCATCAAGCACCTGCAGCAGGATATTAAAGACATCTGGATGTGCTTTTTCAATCTCATCAAAGAGTACAACACTGTACGGCTTGCGGCGTACCGCTTCGGTCAGTACACCTCCTTCTTCATAACCTACATAACCCGGAGGTGCACCCACCAAGCGTGAGACGCTGTGCTTTTCCATGTACTCACTCATATCAATGCGAACCATCGCATCTTCAGAGTCGAACAAGAAATTTGCCAGTGCCTTGGTCAGCTCGGTCTTACCCACGCCTGTCGGTCCCAAGAATAAGAAAGAACCGCTTGGCTTATTAGGATCCGACAAGCCCGAACGGCTGCGTCGCACCGCATTTGATACCGCTGTCACTGCCTCATTTTGGCCGATGACGCGTTCATGTAGCACCTCTTCCATCGCCAGCAGTTTATTGCGTTCACCTTGAAGCATTTTGGCAACAGGGATGCCAGTTGCTGCAGAGACCACCTCGGCGATTTCATTATCAGTGACTTTATTGCGAAGCAGCTTAGGTGCATGCTCTGTTTCATCCAGCTGCTCTTCTGCCAATTGCTTTTCAAGCTCAATGATCTCACCATATTGTAGCTGTGAAGCGCGGGCATAGTCCCCTTCACGCAACGCCTTTTCTAATGTCACGCGCGCGGTGTCTAGCTTAGCTTGAAGCTGTTTACTTTTTTCAACACCTGCTTTTTCAGCTTTCCAAACCTCTTCAAGCTCACTGTATTGCTTTTGCGCTTCGTCAATTTGCTGCTCAAGTGATTTGACTTGTGATTTTGCACCAGCATCTTCTTCATTTTTCACAGCTTCTAGCTGCATTTTTAGCTGAATGATGCGGCGATCTAGCTTATCCAGACTTTCAGGCTTACTATCAAGCTCCATTTTGATACGGCTGGCAGCTTCATCAATCAGGTCAATCGCCTTATCCGGCAGCTGACGATCAGTGATGTAGCGATGGCTCATCTTGGCAGCAGCGATGATGGCTGAATCCATGATTTTGACGCCGTGATGCAGCTCATAACGCTCTTTTAGACCGCGCAAAATGGCAATGGTGTCCTCAACACTTGGCTCATCCACCAAGACTTTTTGGAAGCGGCGCTCAAGCGCTGGGTCTTTTTCGATATATTGACGATACTCATCCAAAGTCGTTGCCCCCACGCAGCGCAGCTCACCGCGAGCAAGCGCAGGCTTGAGCATATTGCCAGCATCCATCGCACCACTGGTCTTGCCAGCGCCCACCATGGTGTGTAGCTCATCAATGAACAAAATGACATTGCCGTCTTGTTTGGCAAGCTCGTTTAGTACTGCTTTTAGGCGCTCCTCAAACTCACCATGATATTTAGCCCCAGCAATCAATGATCCCATATCTAGCGATAGCACGCTTTTATTTCTTAGGCTTTCAGGCACTTCACCATTGACGATACGCTGTGCAAGCCCTTCAACGATGGCAGTTTTACCGACACCTGCTTCACCGATGAGCACTGGGTTATTTTTGGTGCGGCGAGACAGTACTTGTACGGTACGGCGGATTTCGTCATCACGCCCAATCACAGGATCAAGCTTGCCTGCCAGCGCGCGCTCGGTGAGATTGATGGTATATTTATCTAATGCTTGGCGGTTTTGTTCGCTATTTTGATCAGTCACAGTCTCATCTCCTCGAATATTTGTAATTATCGTTTGTAAATTTTGGGCAGTAATGCCTGCCGACACGAAGGCTTTATTGAGTGATTTATCTTCAAAAAGTGCCAAAATCAGCCACTCAATCGGCACAAATTCATCACCTGCTTTGGCGGCATAATTTTCTGTCGCCTGTAAGACTTTAGCAGTATCAGGTGATAAATTCACTTGACCTGTGGGCTGATTGATCACCGCTTGATGGGAAAGCAGAACCTCAATTTCTTCTTTTAGCCGAGCTAAATTTGCACCACTTGCCTCAATGATAGACGCTGCAGTGTTATTATCAGCCACAGCGCTCAGCAGATGCACAGGGGCAATCGCGGTATGGTTATACCCAAGACTGCTTTGCTGCGCCCCACGTATGATCTCCTGCAGCGTTCGAGTATATTTTTCAAAATTCATATTATTATCCTTGAATACGATCATTCACATGATATATTCATTAAGATTTATTAACGATCAAATCTCAATAAATATACATTGCATTGTTAGCTGTTATATGGTAGATAGTCTTAAATTTTTCAATAGTGGATTAAAGTTATCCACAACTATTTTTATAAGTTATTGATTTTATTTTAATAATAATTTTTTAAGCTGCTGGCTTGACTTGCGAAAATACCATCACATGACATTCATTAAATTAATCAAAATACATTTTCTTAATAATAAAAAAAACAGGGTCAATGAATTGCCCTGTTAAGATAATTGTATGCGCCGTTTAATCAAACACGATCGTTTTTGCGCCATCGATAATGACACGATCCTCCAGATGCCATCTGACCGCGCGAGCCAATACATCGCGCTCAATATCACGCCCAAGCTCTCGTAGATCACTGACATTAAATGCGTGGCTAACACGTGCCACGCCTTGCTCAATGATCGGTCCTTGGTCAAGCTCACTGGTCACATAATGCGCGGTGGCGCCGATCAGTTTTACCCCTTTATCAAAGGCTTGCTTATACGGATTGGCGCCCACAAAAGCTGGCAAAAAAGAATGATGGATATTAATGATCTTACCCTGCCACTTATCCACAAATGATGGGGTCAAAATCTGCATATAGCGCGCCAACACCAACAGATCATTATCCGCCATCACACGGTCAATCTCATCATAGGCTGCTTGTTTATTGTCTTTATCCACAGGAATATGAATAAACTCAATGCCAAATGATTCAACGGATGCGCGCAGGCTTTCGTGGTTTGAGACCACTTGCGTGATATGGCAAGGCAGCGTACCACGGCGGTAGCGCCACAATAGCTCAAGTAGCGCATGATCTTCTTTTGAAACTAAAATACCGACTTTTTTGAGTGCTTGGGTACTGGTCATTTGCCAATTCATACGGTACTGCTCTGCCACTTCTTGGGCGAAAGCCTCCTCAAGCTGATTTTTTTGGGCGACCAAGCCTCTAAGATGAAACTCCACACGCATAAAGTAACGACCACCATACGCTTCGGTCGTGTGTTGATCCAGCGAGATGATATTGGCGCCATGACGATACAAAAACCCTGAGACCGCCTGCACGATGCCTGACTGATCTTCGCAAGTCACCAACAATCGCCCGATTTCATTTTCACAGCCCAAACAATTAGCCATAGTCATTCACTCATTTGATTTATTCATTGATACGCTTAGTAAGCGCTAAGATGCGCCAATTTTATCATTGTTTACTGGCTTTTGCAGCCATCTTGTTTCTTAAATAACGAAAGCTCAGACAAAGCTGAGCTTTATTGTTGATCACTGGGCTAAGTCAAGATAGCGCCAATAGATATGCCAATCAGCCAAATTCGCCATCAGCCCAAGATCAAGCTGTCATCTTCTACCTTTTCACGGCGAGTTCTTTCAAACATATTCAGCAAATCTTGGACACTCATACCCTGTCTTTCATCTCCTGACACATCAAGCACTACCTGACCTTGATGCAGCATGACGGTGCGCGTGCCATGCGTGAGCGCTTGCTGCATTGAGTGCGTGACCATCATCGTGGTCAGACGCCCTTCACCGACGATTTTATCAGTCAAATCCAAAACAAAGGCGGCAGTTTTTGGGTCAAGTGCTGCTGTATGCTCATCTAGCAGCAGAATTTTTGAGGGCTGTAGGCTTGCCATCAACAGACTGACCGCCTGACGCTGACCGCCTGACAAAAGCCCCATACGGTCGGTTAAGCGGTTTTCTAGTCCAAGTTTTAAGATAGATAACTTTTCACGGAACAGCTCGCGATTTTTGTTGTTTAGTGCACCTGCCAAGCCGCGCACACCGCCACGCTTATAAGCCAGTGCCATATTCTCCTCAATGGTGAGCGCCTCACATGTACCTGCCATTGGGTCCTGAAAAACGCGTGCCACTTGTTTGGCGCGCTTATGCGTCTCTAAGCGGGTGACATCTTGACCATTGATTTTGATGCTGCCACTATCGACACGCACCGCACCACTGATGGCATTTAAGAAAGTGGATTTGCCAGCGCCATTGGTGCCAATTACCGTCACAAACTCACCATCAGCAATGGATAACGACAGTCCACGCAGCGCAGGGTTTTCGATGGGAGTGCCTGGATTAAAGGTTAGGCGCAGATCGGTAGCTTGTAACATGGTGCACTCCTTAGTGTTTTTTCAGTGAAAGCTTGGCTTTAATTTTTGGCAACATCAAAACGATGACCACAAGAAGCGCTGTGACCAAATTTAAATCTTGGGATTTAAAGCCAATTCCGCGTAGCAGCTCACTAGAGAGCGCAATTTGTACAAATAAACGGTACAAAATGGCACCAATCACCACCGCCAAAGTCATCCAAAAAATCCGCTTAGCCGACAAAACCGCTTCACCAATAATCACCGCAGCCAATCCAATCACGATCGTACCGATACCCATCGAGACATCGGCAAATCCTTGGGTCTGTACAAACAAAGCGCCCGATAGCGCAATCAAACCATTTGAAATCGCCATGCCAAGAATAATGATCCAGGGTGTATTAATGCCCTGAGCTTGCGCCATGCGCAGATTTGAACCTGTGGCGCGCATCGACAGACCCGTTTCGGTGGTAAAGAACCAATCCAAAACCAATTTAACCACCAACACAACGCCTGCAACCACTGCCACACGCACCCAAAATCCATTACCCCCATCAATAAATGGCGTGAACACGGTCGGCTGTCCAAGTAGTGGTAAGTTTGGGGCATTCATAATCCGTAGATTGATCGAATATAAGGCGGTCATCATCAAAATACCAGCGAGTAGATGTAAAATGCCGAGCTTCACATGCAGCCAAGCCGTCATCACGCCTGCTGCCATGCCTGCTGCCATGCCAAAAACACAAGCCAGCCAAGGATTAAATCCTGCCACAATGCAAATCCCTGCAACCGCACCGCCCAATGGAAAGCTGCCATCAGCGGTCAGATCAGGGAAATCCAAAATACGAAAGGAAATCAGCACGCCCAGTGCCATCAAGGCATAAATCAGACCGCTCTCCAGCGCTCCAAAAAAAGCAATCAAATTCATCGGCCATACTCGCCTAAAAAGTTAAAACATGTATTATAACAAAATCCAAGTCATCATAGGATTAAAATTCACCACAAAACAAACCCAAGCGTTACAGCGCACTGATCGGCTTGGGTTTAAACGGCGGTTAGCTTTGACTCATGACATCAGGCATCTTTTGGCATCTTTTTGACAAAAGATGCCTGTCTAATAAAGCCTTATTCAACCACTTTAGCAGCACGATCAAGCACCGCTTGCGGCAATGTCACACCCTGCTCAGCAGCATGTTTTTTACTGACATATAAGTCTAGATTTTCAGAGATATAAACAGGGATATCAGCAGGTTTTTCACCTTTTAAAATGCGTGCAATGATTTTACCAGACTCTTTACCAAGATCGGTGTAATTGACGCCCAGTGCAGCGACAGCGCCGCGTTCGACAGCGTCGGTATTAGAAGCGATGAGTGGTATCTTAGCATCTTTAGCAACCTGATAAATTGCCTCATAAGCATTAGCAACCATGTTATCAGTTGAAGTATAAAACACATCTACTTTGCCAACCAGTGAATTTGCTGCTTGAGTGATATCTGTAGATTTAGAGGCTGGTGCTTCAACAATATTGATACCTAGCGGTGCTAATTTTTCTTTGAGCGTTCTAAGCACCACAGTCGAGTTTACTTCGCCTGGATTGTACACAAAGCCAACATTTTTAACATTTGGCACAAGCTCTTGGATTAGGGCAATTTGAGGCTCATAAGGCAGCGCATCTGAAGCGCCAGTGATGTTATTACCTGAGCTTTCTAGACTTCCAACCAGCTTGGCTTCAACAGGATCAGTCACCGCTGAGAATACCACAGGGATGTCTTGGGTCACCGCTGCAATAGCCTGCGCTGAAGGTGTGGCAATGGCATAAATAAGATCAGGATTATCTGAGGTAAACTGTCTGGCGATTTGACCTGCCGTTCCCATATTGCCTTGAGCAGATTGGAAATTCACCGTCAGATTTTCACCTTCTTTAAAGCCTTCTTCAGCCAATTGATCTAGGGCACCTTGACGAGCTGCATCCAAAGCTGGATGTTCAACAATGGCGGTAATTGCCACTGTTTTGGCTTCAGTAGCCGCTGAATCGGCTTGAGCGGCGGGCTTATCACCGCCACACGCCGTCAAGGTAAGCGCTGCCAAACTTGCCCACAGCGTCGTTTTTAAAAATTTGTTCATAGCAAACTCCTGTAATGCCAAGGTAGTCTCGTTAAACTGATTTGAATTAAAACTTTTGTGCAGTTTATCATACTGCAGATTATCTTGCCAAGATATTTAGTAAGATTTATTCACATAACATTAACAAAGTTCCAAGAAACAGTGTCAGCCGTTGATGATTGAAAAGCTTGCAAATACGCCTATCAAACTGGCTGACACTCACTCTCACTGACTTTCGGTCAAAATGATCTTATTTATTCGGCTGGCGCGCTGGCGTGGTATCGACATTGATGCTCTCACCCAGTGTTGTCAAATCCACTGTCACACCTTGATTGGCTGCGTGTTTTGGGCTGATGAACAAGGTCAAAGTATTCATCACTTCAGGCTTGATGTCATTTGGAGCTTTACCATCTAATACTTGAGCGACCAATTTGGCGGTTGTCAATCCAAAGTCATAATCATTCACGCCCAACGCAGCTGTTGCACCGCGGCGCACTGAAAATTCATCTGAGGTAATCACAGGTACTTGTAGCTCGTTAGCGGCTTGAACCATCGCTTCCATCGCCGATGCCACGCCGTTATCCAGTGAAGTATAAAGAAGATCCACCTTGCCTGCCAATGAACGCGTCGCATCGCCCACATCACTGGATCGATTGGCGGGCACTTCCACCAAAGTCATGCCATATTTTGGCAAAATTTCAATCAGCTCATTTTTGACGGCGACCGAATTGGCTTCTCCAGGGCTATACACAAATCCGATACGCTTGGCATCAGGCTTGATTTTTTGGAATAGTTCAACTTGTGGCTCGATGGGCAGCTGACTGGACAAACCAGTAATGTTAGGCTGCGAAGCTTGATGATTTTCATTTAATAATTTGGCAGCCACAGGATCAGAGACAGCCGTATAAATCAGCGGAATACTCGTGGTTGCCGCCGCCAGACTTTGGGCGCTCGGTGTCGTGATACCTACGATGGCATCAGGCGTATCCGCCACAAACTGCTTCGCGATCTGACCGACAGTCGCCATGTTGCCTTGGGCAGATTGGAAATTAACTGTCAAATTTTCACCTTCTTTATAACCCAAACTTGCCAAGCCATCGACCACGCCCAAGCGGATGTCATCCAATGATGGATGCTCAACAATAGCGGTAATCGCAACGGTTTTGGCTGTTTTTTCGGTGGGTGTCTCTGAAGTGTCGGCAGGTGATTGGGTAGTTTGGGCAGGCTGGCTACATCCAACCACCGCAGCAGCGATGGCAGCGGCGGCAAACTTTGGCATTACTTGGGCGAACTTATTGCGAGCTAAAGTCATGAATTTCTCCAATATATTTTGATCGTGATAAAAACAAAAACTTAAAAATCTGATCGATTGTAACATAAATTTCATAGATTGAGTATTCATTTTGGTGGCTCATCTAAGCCGCTACAGCCATCAAAAAACCCTTTTTGAATGACCAAAAAGGGTTTTTTGATTTAAGATAAAAAGCGATCAGTAAATTTCGTTTGACTCAACGATACTGATACTTGTTTCGCCATCGCTACTGGTGTTCGCTGGCGCCTGTGGGCGTGCTGGTGCTTGGGTTGTCTCGCTTGTAGAACGCTCTGTGGCGCGCTCGGTGCTCGTTTGGGTGGTTTGATTATCACGAGTGACGCGCGGCGTGCTGCTGGATGTAGAAGATTGTGCCGCTGAGCTTTGCGTATTTCTTTGAGCTGTGTTGTCTGTCGATGTCTCAGTGCGCGGACGAGATGGCGGCTGCGCGCTAGGTGCCGGCTGACGCTCAATACGCGTTGTCACGCTAGGGGTGTCTTGAGTGCTTGATGGCTCAGATCTAGGCGTCTCTGGCAGCCGCTCAATCGCTTGCGGACGTGCGGTGGTATTAGGCTGCGTAGATACTTGTGGCAAACTGCCTGCCGAAGCCACCAAAATATCAGCAATCAGACGAATGGCATGATGATTATTACCATACATCACCACATTCCCATTGACCATTTGATAAGTGATTTGCTTGGCGACAATCGTGCCATTATAAAGCTCAACTTGATCTTGGCTGGCGCGCTGCATTAAAGTCGCCCCTGAACGAGCAAAAGCAAATTCTGCATTTACCAAATCTTGAGGGCTGACCGTCACATGCACATCTACCATACAGCTGTCAGCAAAATTCGTGGCATTTTGGGTGGTGATTTGTAAAGTATTCAGCTGCTGACCAAGCGTGTTTTGCATAGCTAGGCTTTGGTTGGGATCTGCACCCACCATTTGGCTCATCGCTGCATTCAAAATAGACTGCTTGATGCTGTTTTGAAGATATGCCTGCATCGCTGGCGCTTGGCAAATGTCATCGATCTGCTGAACCACAGGCTCAGCCACCGTCATTTCGTCATCGCGGCGGTTGTCATTACTACAACCAACCAACGCCAAAAGTGCGACGGTTGGCAGGGTCAAATATTGGATGGTAGATTTTTTCATAAAGATGCTCATCACTCAAAAGCCAATTTATAAAAGCAAAGCACGCTGTGCTATAATACTTGATCGGCGAAAATATCCCCATTATAACACACTTCATCAGCAAATCATGCACACCGACCTTTGCGTTTGGGTGCTTTATTGTTAATTTTAATCAAACTTATCATGACCATAACCAACGATAGAAATTTTGATACCATCAGTGAACACTTTGCCAAAAAAGTCTATGGTGGTCTTAAAGGGCGCATACGCCTAGCGGTGCTTCACAAAGATTTGAGCGAAGCGATGGATCAGCTTGCGCTTGATCGCCCTTTGCGCATCCTAGATGTGGGCGCAGGACTGGCTCAGATTAGCCTGTCTTTGGCAAAAGATCATCATGTGACGGTCAATGACATCTCAGCCAATATGCTTGCCATGGCAAAAGATCACGCCAAATCACTTGGGGTGCATGACGAAGTGCGGTTCATCACTTGCCCTTATCAGGCGCTGCCAGATCATTTGGCAGGCGAGAAGTTTGACATCATCTTATGCCATGCGCTGCTTGAGTGGTTGGGTGAGCCTGAAAAAATCATGGCTTTTTTTGATGAGTATTTGGTGGATGGTGGGATGCTGTCTTTGTGTTTTTATAATCCTGCCAGTAAGATTTATCGAAATTTAGTCATGGGAAATTTTTATCAGCTGAACACGCCTCGCCCTGCTGATGATAAAAGCCTAACGCCCAATCACCCTGTCGCACCCGACACCGTCGAAGCGTGGCTTGGCACTCATCATTATGAGATATGTATTCGCTCAGGCATTCGGGTATTTTCAGATTACGCACCCCTGAAGCGTGGTGGTCTAAATAACCCTGATGATGTGGTAGCGATGGAGCTTGAATACTCACGCCAGCTGCCTTTTCGAGCCATGGGGCGATATCTACATACCATCGCCTTCAAAAACTCCGTCTAATCAACCAAATTCTATAAGAACAATATTTAAATATATTAATCATTAAATCATAATATGTTAAAATAAGTGGTTTTCTTGGTTTGGTAGAATTGAGCCATGTTTTCTTTTTTGTCTTTAGAATTTGCCTTGATGTTCATTGGTTTTTTGGCGATTTATTGGCTGTTTCGCCAAGCGCCAAAATTCCAAAATTTGCTCATCGTTTTATTCAGTTATGTGATTATCTACCTGATGGCAGGCGCAATTGCGACAGGGATTTTATTTGGTTATACGGTGTTTGTGTTTTTGATCACAAAAGCGATGCAAAACTCTAAAGCCAAGAAATTTTGGCTGATCTTAGGGATCGTCATTACACTGATTCAGCTGAGCGTTTTTAAATATTATGATTTTTTCCGAGAAGGGATCAAATACAGCCTTGATGCCATGCAGCTGGACTCATCAGGCGTGATGGCGAATATTATTTTTCCACTTGGTATTTCTTATTATTCTTTCCAAGCCATCAGTTACATGGTGAGCCGCTACCATAACGAGCCTGAAGTGCCGCCTTTTGGCTTTGGGGGACTGCTACAGTACTTGTCATTTTTTGGGACGATCAGTGCAGGACCGATCGCACGCACTAAGTCTGCATCAGGATTGACCGACATCGAAGGTCAGCCATGTGGCATGAGTGAGCAGATCATCAGCAGTGAGCCGCGGCGCATCTTACTTCCCACGATTGCGCTTTGCTTGATTTTATTGGCGCTCATCAAAAAATGGTGGCTGGCAGGATGGCTGGCTGATCACTGGGTCAATCCCATCTTTGCCAATCCCATGCAGTATCATAGCTTGGAAGTTTTGGTGGCGATCTATGGCTACACGCTACAGCTGTTTTTGGATTTTTCAGGCTATAGCGAGATGATGGTGGCGTTTGGGTTATTGCTTGGATTTCGGTTGCCTGTGAATTTTAAGGCGCCGCTCATCGCGCATAACATTCGTGCGTTTTGGGACAGATGGCACATCAGCTTATCGACATGGATTCGTGATTATATTTATATTCCGCTAGGCGGCAGTCGCCAAGGGTTTTTTAGAACTCAAATCAACTTATTAATCGCCATGGCTTTATCAGGCATTTGGCATGGCTCGAGTGTGAATTTTTTGCTTTGGGGTGTCTTGCATGGGCTTGCCATCATTTGGCTAAACTGCACCGACAAGCTGTATCAGCGCATCAGTGGCGTCGATACCAAGACTTCGCGCAATGCTCTGTATCGCCATAGCTGGCTTGGCAAGGTAATAGGGATTTTTGTGACGGTAAATTTTGTGGCATTTTGTTTTGTGTTTTTTCGTGCGACCAGTTGGAGCGAAGCGATGGGGATTTTTGAAGCTTTGGCGTACAATCACACGAATATCGGCTGGAGCGGCAATCCTTTATTCATGCTGTTGCTATTTATGCTCGCTTGGGTCATCTATCCCATTTATACCCAAAAAACCCACGCTTTGGTGCGTATCGGTGCGCGCCTGCCCAAGCTGATGGTGGTGAGTTTATTATTTGTCTGCTTAATGATTGTTGTTATTTTTGCCCCTGCTGGCATTCCAGGATTTATTTATGCAAACTTCTAATCAGCCAACTCACACGATCGCCCAAACCAAGCAATACCCTGAGCCTAAGCACATTCAGCTAAAGCCGCGCCCCAAGCCTTATTTTCATGGCAAAAGCTATGGCTATCTGCTGATGGTGCTGTGCTCATTTGCCTTGCTTGGCGCATGGATCATGCAGCACTCGATCAATGCCTATTATCTACAAACTTATCATAAAAGTAGCCCTCTGAGCTTACTTGATCGCTATGACGCTTGGAAAATGGGTGGCGACATTGGCGATACGCTGTATGCTTGGCATGATCACTTGACCGATCGCATTGGTCAAAAAAATCAGCAGGTCGTGGATTATTTTAATGATAATTTGGCTTATACTTCTGAATATCAGGCGATGATGACCAAAAGCGTCCAAATGCCTGCTGCGCCAATCGATCATGCAGATGCACCACAAGTCCACTCTCATTCTGCGTATGTACTGCGCCCAGGCGATCAGATTTTCTTTGCTGGCGACTCGATGATGCAAGGCGTGGCGCCCCATGTTCAGCAATACCTTCAAAAAAACCACAACATCAGCTCTGTCAATCTCGCCAAACAAAGCACAGGCTTGGCTTATCCAAGCTTGTTTAACTGGCCAAAGACCATTGATGAGACGCTCACTAATAATGCCAATATCAAGATTTTGGTGGTGTTTTTGGGTCCCAATGATCCTTGGGATATGCCTGATTTGGTTAATGGTGGTCAATTAAAATTCCAAACGCCAGAGTGGGAAACAGGCTACCGTCAGCGCATGGTCAGCATTTTGGATAGTGCCAAAAACCATGGCGTCAAAGTCATCTGGATCACACCCCCCAACATGAAAAAACAAACGCTCAATGAGCAAATGATTTATCTTAATCAAGTCATGCAAAATGAGCTAAAGCAGCATGATGTTCTGACCATCGATGCGCGTGAGCTGTTAGGCACAAGTAATGATGTTTACAATGATTATCTTGTAAAAGATGGCGAAACCATTAAAATGCGTACATCTGATGGCATTCATTTTAGCATCAAGGGACAAAAACTCATCGCCCAAGCCTTACAAGATCAGATCACCATCATACCATAAGACTCATTAGGTGAAGTTATGAAACCGTTTTTTGTGTTGTCCGCTTTGGTCATGTCTATGAGCGCATCAGCAAATTATTTGACCAATTATCAAGATCCAAACACCGATCAGCTGATTCAAGCGCTCAATAACAGCCGCATTCATATCGTACAGCTGGGCGACTCGCATACCGCAGGCGACAGCATGACGGACGCGCTGCGCAGTCAGCTACAAAGTCGCTACGGCAACGGTGGCATGGGCTGGGCTATGCCCATGTATTTTAGTGGTCAGCGTATGGCACGATATGGTTATGATAATTATCAATGGACGCCCATCTCCAGTCGCCGCAATCAAAATGAAAATTATACCCTAGGGGGCTTAATCGCTAAGCCCAATTTTTCGGGCAGTACGCTCACCATCAAAGCAAAAGGCAATGAACCTTTGCAAGCTATGACGGTCAGCATTCGTCAAAGCGCAGCAGATGGCGTGCTAAGTGGTATCGATGCTAATGGTCATCGCTTCGTTCTTGAAGCCCCTATTAAAGATGGGACTTGGCAGACAATGACTTTTGATGCCAAGCTGCCATTTACCCTCACAGCCGAAGGTGCGATGTCTGACACTGCCATCGGCGGATGGTGGGGTCGATCAAAACACACCTCTGGCGCGATCGTCTCATCACTTGGCATCAATGGCGCCGAGCTATCACATTGGAGCCGCTGGAATGGCTATGCCTGGCAAAAAGAATTGGGCACGATCGCACCTGAGCTGATCATACTTGCCTATGGCACCAATGAAGCATATAACAGCGTCAATCCCGAGCGCGTCCGCAGTGTCTTAAGTGAGCGCATCGATCAGATCCGCCATGCATCGCCAAAGTCAGCCATCATGGTTGTCTCATCGCCTGAAGCACTCAGAAGCACCTCTGGCAGCTGCGGCACTCGCCCTGCCGAGCTAAGCGCCATCCAAGAAGTTCAGCGCCAAACCGCTCAATCTAAACACACGCTGTTTTGGGATTGGCAAGCAGCCATGGGCGGCAGCTGCTCAATGAAACAATGGATGAATCGCGGTCTTGCTGCCAAAGATGGCGTCCATTTTACGCATTCAGGCTATGAGCAGCTAGGCACTTTGATGGCAGAAGATATTATCTCATTGTCATTGACGACCTCGAAGCCAAGCCAAATCAATACGCCCCTGACGCAGCCTGTGAGCACGCCGTCGGTTTCGACGACACGCAGTGTTTATCAACAATAATTTTTTCCATTTATCATAGCAAGGGGCGCTGTCTCTTGCTATTTATTTATCATAGGCTTTATGAACCACACCCACTCCACCCGCACCGATCAGCTGATTGGCGCTTTACAAGTCATCCTTGCAGGCATCTGCTGGGGCACTTTGGGCATCATTGCCTCAAAATTGGCTGATTTGGGCTTTGACAGCTTTTCGATTACCATTTTACGCATCGTTACCGCAGGCGTGATCGTACTTGTACTCATACCCAAACTTCTGCCTGAGCTTAAAGGCTTAACTTTCAAAGCATCCTTTGGGCTGATCATGCAGTCGCTCATTGGCGTGCTTGGGATGACTTTGTGCTATTTTTATGCCGTCAACCACGTGGGTGTGAGCATGGCAGTGGCGCTACTATATACCGCACCTGTGTTTAGCTTGATATTGGCACGCGTGATTTTGGGTGAGCGTATCTCAGCGACTTCTGCCCTGCTGGCGGTCGTCGCGGTCATCGGCGTGGGGTGTTTGATGGCGGGGGCGGATTCTTTTAGCTTTAACAGTGGCGTACTCATTGGTCTGTTGTCGGGTGTGTGCTATGCTTTGTATGGCATACTTGGTAAAAAGGCAATGTCTAAAAATCACTCGTCATATTTGGTGTTTTTTAGCTCGGTTACAGTCAGTGCCGCCACGCTGCTGATCTTACCGACGACATACCAAACTTATGGCGCGCTTTTTGAATTACCAGTGCAGGCTTGGGCATTTGCACTGGGCTTGGGATTGATTGGTACGATTGTTCCGTTTTTTTTGTACATGAGTGCATTACAAAAGCTGCCTGCAAGTACAGCGTCAGTTTTCACGATTGTTGAGCCTTTAACAGCCATTGCACTTGCGGTATTTTTGTTACATCAGCCTTTAACCATCATACAAATGATCGGTACATTACTCATCGTAACCGCCACCGCAGCCAATGCACTGATCAAGCGCTAGGAAAGGATTAAGGCAGCCATCTACCCAATAAAGCATTGACCGCCGCCTCTGTGCGCAAAATTCGATCGCCCAAGCTGGCTGGCTGCACACCCACACTGCCCAAAAGTTCAATTTCATAAGGAATAAATCCACCTTCAGCGCCCACCACCAAAACCTGTGGTAAGCGCTGCTCGATCAATTGACCAAAGCGATCTTTGGCATACGGATGCGCCACGATTGCACCACCATCACCGATAAGGCTTGGCAAATCATCTTGCACAAACGGCTTAAATCGCTTAGCAAGGGTGATCTTAGGCGGCATGGTATCTACGCCCTGCTGCAGCCCTTCGAGCACAAACTCATCAAGGCGAGACAGCAGCGGCGAGCTCCAGTAGGATTTGTCCGTGCGGTAGCTATTGATAAGTATAATGTGATCCACGCCCATCGCTGTCATATCCATGATGAGCCGCCTGAGTACTTTTGGGCGCGGCAGTGCCAAAATCAGCGTCAGATTCAGCTTATTTGGCGGCGACGCGGTGAGCGTGATATCGGACAGAACGGCATGACGGTGACTAAGCTCAATCACTTTACCCTGACCGATACGATCGCCAAGCTTTCCCAGTTTTAGCACATCGCCTGTTTGTGCTTTAAGCACCGATTGCAGATGACGAATGACTGCTTGATCCTCAATCACTGCCATACGATCGGTGATAAAATTTGCGTCATCTAATAAGATAATATTCATACTCAGCGAAAAATGCCCTAAAATGATCAGTATTATATCAAAGATGGGCATCAGGCTTGAGATGAATATTTCTAGCTGCTTATTTTATAAGCTGTTATAGGCGTCAAGCCAAATCACCTTTAAGCCTATAATCACTCCAAACAGACTTTGCAGACGAAAGCTTATTTTTTCAGACCTCAAACCCGCTCAATCAACAACGCAATCCCCTGCCCCACACCAATGCACATACTGCACAAAGCATAGCGCCCTTTTTGTTCTTCCAAGGCATTTAGGGCAGTTGTCACAAGCCTTGCCCCTGATGCACCCAAAGGATGTCCTAAGGCGATCGCACCGCCATTGGGATTGACTCTTGGATCATCATCGGCAAGTCCCAGCTTGCGAGTACACGCCAAAGCTTGGGCAGCAAAGGCTTCATTTAGCTCAATGACATCAATTTGATCCAGTGTCATGCCAGTTTGCTTCAGCAGTTTTTGGATGGCAGGCGCTGGGGCAAACCCCATGATGCTAGGCTCAATCCCCACCGAAGTGCTGGCGATGATTTTGGCTTTGGGAGTGAGATTGTATTGTTTGATCGCATCTTGTGAAGCAATCAATAACGCAGCTGCCCCATCATTTATCCCTGAGGCGTTGCCTGCGGTGACTGTCCCTTCACTATGCACAATGGGTTTTAATCGAGATAAATCCTCAAAGGTCGTGTTTGGTCTGGGATGCTCATCTTGATCAACCAAAATAGGGTCGCCTTTTCTTTGAGGAATGCTGACAGGGATAATTTCTTTGGCAAAAAACCCACGCTCAATGGCATCGCGGGTACGCTCTTGGCTTTGCAGGGCAAATCGGTCTTGATCTTCTCGTAAAACCCCAAATTGACTGGCGACATTTTCAGCAGTTTGTGGCATGGTGTCCACGCCATACCTCTGTTTAAGCTTTGGATTGATGAATCGCCAGCCCATGGTGGTATCTTCAATTTTTTGGCTGCGATCATAAGCTTGCGACCCTTTGCCCATCACATAAGGCGCACGCGTCATGCTCTCTACACCCCCTGCGATGATGAGCGTTGCTTCACCTGACTTGATGGCACGATTTGCGATCGCAATGGCATCAAGTGACGAGCCGCACAAGCGATTGATTGTGGTGGCTGGCACCGTGACAGGCAGTCCTGCCAATAAAGCTGACATGCGCGCGACATTGCGATTGTCTTCACCGGCTTGATTGGCGCAGCCATAAATGACATCATCCACCGAGTGCCAATTAACCCCTGGATTGCGCTTGATGAGTGCCTCAATGGGAAGCGCCCCCAGATCATCAGCACGCACGCTGCCAAGCGATCCGCCATAACGTCCAAACGGTGTCCGCACAGCATCAATAATATAAGCAATATGATCAGACATAACACATCCTTTTGATTTATGATTTAAGTTTTGCTCAGACAGTTGCGTCAATCAAGGGCGCATCGGTGAGCTGCTGTAATGTGTCAAAGTCCAAACCTGCCACTTTTTCAGTGACAACCAAGCCTTCATCAGTCACTTCTATGACACAAAGATCCGTATAGATACGGTCCACACAGTTTTTGCCTGTGACAGGATAGCTTAAGTGTTTGACAATCTTTGGGCTGCCGTCTTTAGCGACATGCTCGGTGGTCACAAAGACTTTTTTGGCACCCACCGCCAAATCCATGGCACCGCCAACAGCAGGAATGGCGTCTGGCTTGCCTGTATGCCAATTGGCCAAATCCCCATTTTCAGCGATCTGAAACGCACCCAAAACACAAATATCCAAATGACCGCCTCGCATCATGGCAAATGAATCGCCGTGATGGAAAAACGCACCGCCTTTGAGCATGGTGACATATTCTTTGCCAGCATTGATCAGATCAGGATCTTCTTCACCGGCGTTGGGCGGCGGTCCAAAGGCAAGCAGTCCATTTTCAGAATGTAAAAAAATGTCTTTGTCCGATGGTAGGAAGCTTGCGATTTTGGTAGGCAGGCCAATCCCCAAATTGACATAAGCCCCTTCAGGGATGTCTTTGGCGACGCGCTTGGCAATCTCATCTCGGCTTAGTTTTTGATAAGTCATATCAGTCTTATTAACTCCATTTCAATGATGTGATGCTTACAATACTCACTCGGTCACTTCAACAACATGCTGAACAAAAATCCCAGGTGTCACAATCACTTCAGGATCAAGCTCACCGAGTGAAACCACACTTTGCACTTGAGCGATGGTCACATCTGCTGCCATTGCCATGATGGGTCCGAAGTTTCGGGCTGATTTATAATAAATCAAATTACCCCAGCGATCGCCTTGATGTGCTTTGATGAGCGCAAAGTCAGCGCGGATGGGATATTCTAAGACATAGTCTTTGCCGTGAATATGGCGAGTTTCTTTGCCTTCTGCAAGCAAAGTGCCATAACCTGTGGGTGTGTAGATGGCACCCAAGCCCATGCCTGCCGCCTGGATACGACAAGCCAAGTTGCCCTGTGGCACAACTTCTAGCTCAATTTTGCCAGCACGGTAGAGCTCATCAAACACATAAGAGTCTGCTTGACGAGGAAATGAGCAGATGATTTTTTTGACAGCCCCTGTTTGTAGTAAGCGGGCCAAGCCATAATCACCATTGCCAGCATTATTGCTGACGATGGTCAGACCTGTGACACCGCGCTCAATCAATGCGTCAATGAGCTCGGCTGGCTGACCTGCAGGACCAAATCCACCGATGAGAATGGTGGCGTTGTCTTGGATTTTTTCCATGATTTGCTTTAATGAAAGCTCGGTTTTGTCGATCATATGGTTACCTTTGCCAATACCCATTAGAGCAATTGGCTGACTGATAAATTATCTTCACCAAAAGTGAGAAATTATAAGCTTAGTTAAACCATATAAGAGCGATCACGCCCTTATATGGCATACAAGAAACAACCTGTTCATGCATAGCCTAAAATACTGGCAAATGCTTGGTCAAGCTCTGCTTTTGCGTCATTTGGTGCGCCCTGATGGCGGTAAGCAATGAACAAATCAGGACGAATCAGCAGCACGCCTTCATCTTCGATATCACGAAGCTTATCCCAATCTCCCCACAGATCTTCCACCTGCTGACCCGGTCCAAAGACATAAGTATTAATCTCAATGCCATACTTAGCGGCGGCAGCTTCGGCAGCATCAATCCATGCCTCCCCGCCAATCCCTGTAAATAAAGCAAATTTACCTTTGCCGGCCAAGTCATAAGTACTGACTTCTTGGTTATTATGATTCACCCAAGCATGTGGCAGGTGCGCGCCTGGCCAAGTGGTTGCATGATAATATAATTCAGGGTCTTTGGTATATTCAGGTTCGGGCGTGCCGTCACTGACAACCGCTTCAGAGCGATATCGCTGCCCAAGCTCCACGCCAAGCGCATTAAATTCGTAATTTTTATGATCTAACGCCTTACGCAGTGCTTCTCGCATGGCTTTGGCTTCTTGGGTATTTTGTTTACGGCGGTCAATATTTTGTTGCATAACGGCTGGATCTTGGGTATTAAGCATGCCAAGCGCCTTAAAAATATGCCCAAATTCACGCGTGCTATTGTTGGCGCGGGTAACAATCTGTTTGGCAACAGGCGCACGCTCTTGGTTGTAACTATCAAGCAGTTTTGGTGCTGCTTGACCTTTTAGCACCATTGCCATTTTCCAAGCCAAGTTATAGGCATCATGGATAGAAGTGTTGCTACCCAAGCCATTGCTTGGTGGATGACGATGAATGGCGTCACCCATACAAAAGACGCGACCTTGACTGACTTTTGTGGCGTACATTTCATTATTAGTCCAAGTGCTGATGGCTTTGATTTTCAAATCAGGCAATGGATCGCCCACAATGTTACGCAAAAGCGCCGCTGCTTCTTCATCACTCATCTGCGGTGCAGGCTGATTAATATCATAACCCCAAACCAGCATCCACTCATTCCACGGTCTAATCATACGCACCAAGCCCATACCAATACCGCCAATATCACAGCCAGGCTGTAGCACCCAATATAAGACACTGGGGCGATGCTCCACAAGCTTACTTAAATCCGCATCGAATAAAATATTCATGCTGCCTGCATGCGCCATTTGACCTTCCATTGGCAAGCCAATGTCTTCGGCAACCTTACTGCGCGCACCATCTGCTCCAATCAAATACTCAGAGCGCACCGAAAACTCCTCGCCACTTAAGCGATCTTTTAAAATCGTTGTGACGCCTGTATCGTCTTGGGTATGGCTGATATATTCTGTATTTAATAATGTATCAGCGCCACGCTTTGCTGCATTACTGAGTAAAATGGGCTCCATGTAAGTTTGTGGAATATCCACAATTTGACATGGGCTTGCCATATCATAATCCGCCTTACGCTTTGGATGCGTGCCCCAAGCGTGCACCCTACCAAGCTCCTCACCACTGATGGCTGTACAAAAGATATTGGTACCCATATATTTTTGGGGAACAGCGACCGACATTGCCTCTTCTTCGCAGCCCATATCTCTTAAAAACTCCATTGTGCGCTGATTGGTGATATGCGCGCGTGGGCTATTAGCGATCCAACGATAGCGAGTGATATTGATATTCTCTATGCCGTAAGTGCTCAGCGCCAATGACATCGCGCCGCCAGCAGGACCGTTACCGATAATCAATACAGGGGTAGTAATTTGTCTCATTCAAAGACCCTCCATGGTGTGAAAATTTCCAAAAGATCAGCCAACGATGGCAATGATCCGATTATTTGGTCTCATTTGACCGATTTAAAATAAAATCAAACTCCAATGTATAAAACGGCGTGTTCTGCATACGGCCATAAGGATCAATCCCTGCCTCATGACGCACCCACTGCGAGATTAATGAAGAGCGCACACCAAATACCGCATCTGATTCTAAATACTCACCACCCTCTTGGAAAACATGGGTCACCAAACGCTCATAACCTTCAGCCGTAATCATAAAATGCAGATGGGCAGGTCGCCATGGATGGCGGTTCAGCACCTGCAGCATCTTACCCACTGGACCATCGTGCGGAATCGGATATGCAGCTGGAACGATGGTTTGAAAATGGTATTCGCCCTGCTCATTGGTAGTAAAAACCGCTCGACCTTCACATCTGCCCAGGTCAGGTTTTTGGACATCATAAAACCCATCTTCATCAGACTGCCAGGCTTCTACTTTGGCGCCTGCAATCACCTCACCTGTAATGGAGCGCACCACACCCTTGACAAACCAAGGAATGCCTTTGACGCCTTCACTCATATTCGCGCCAAGCTCAAGCTCAGGACGAGTAGTGACATAAAAAGGACCAAAAACTGTCGCTTCAGTGCAGCCGTCAGGCTTGCGATGATTTTGGGCAATTACCAAGGTGGATAGCCCCAAAGTGTCTGACAATAAAATAAACTCTTGACGCGTATCGGTACACGTTTGACCTGTCGAAGTTAGAAAATTAATGCCCATTTCCCACTCTTCTTCAGTCAGCTCAACTTCACGCGCAAATTCATGCAAATGCTGAACCAAACTGGTCATGATGGTTTTTAGGCGTGGATTGGGGGTGTTTTTATTACGGTCAATCACTGCTTGCGTGATGGTATTTTCATTGAGATTTTTCATAACTTCTCCTTATTTTTGACTGTACTGTATAAATCGCAGCCCTGTCTTTCCTTGTTCTAAGTCTTATGATAATATTTCAATAAATCCAATTAAAGAGCTTATGAGAAATTATTTATTTCATTATTGAAATAATAATCTTCGACCTACTCATAAAAGACCGCATATATGGACAGATTATTAGCAATGGAAGTGTTCACCAAGACACACGAGCTTGGAACACTTTGGCGCGCAGCTGAGGCGCTCAATATTTCAACCGCAGCGGCTACCAGACTGCTTGCAGGATTAGAATCCCATCTAAATGTCAAGCTCATCGAACGCACCACGCGGCGCAATGCCTTGACACCGATTGGGCATGAATATTATCATCAGTGCAAAGCGTTCATCGCCGAACTCAATGAAACTGAAGCCAAAATCACCGCTTTGTCCTCCGTTGCAGAAGGCACCTTAACCATTGCTTCATCCATTTCATTTGCAAAATTATATCTAGCACCTTTGATTCCTGAATTTCATGAGCTTTATCCAAAAATCACCATCAATATCATCGGCGATAATCGCTATCACGACGTCCTTAATAGTCAAATCGATGTCGCCATCCGCACCCGGGAATTTGAACGCAACTCAAATATCACCGTGCGCAAATTGGCAAGCACTTGTCGCATTTTGGCAGCTTCACCTGCTTATTTATCCAAAAAAGGTATGCCAATTCACATAGAAGATTTGGATGATCATGATCTGCTGATTTATAGTTACGCCAATAATCCTACCGAAATGCATTTTACCCACACAAACGGACAAACCGCCTATTTTAAGTGTCAGCCTCTGCTTGAAAGCAATGATGGGCAAATCATTCGCTCAGCCGCGCTCAATGATGCAGGAATTTTGGTGCAGCCAATGTATGTCATCTATTAAGACATCGTGGCAGGCAGACTTATTCCTGTATTATCACAGTGGCGACTGCCTGAGCTGACCATTAACATAGCTTTTCAAACCCGCCATTATATGCCCATCAAAAACCGTTTATTCATTGAGTTTTTGGTGGATCATTTTGCCAATCAAGGCTATGAAAAACTGTGGAATGCGTCATTTGAATAACAAATAAAAATCTGATATAGCATCAGGTTTTTTATTTGTTATTCAGGTCGAGTGCCATGATAAGCGTCAGTAATAATCTGGGTAATATTGTCTTTATCAAAGGGTCGCGGATTCCAATAAGGATTTTGCATGGCGATATCAGCGGCTTTTTGGATATCCTCTTGGGTAAACTCAAGTGACTGAAGCTTGGTCTCAAGTCCTAATTTCACCTCCAAATCAAACAATGCTTGCCCTGCAGAAACATTGCTCACGCCCAATGCACGAGTGATGATTTTTGTTACCTCGGGGCGCGCCACTTCATTATAGGCGATCGCGTGCGGTAAAATAATGGTATGTGTGGGCGCGTGCGGTAAATTAAAACTACCACCCAAAGTATGACAAAGCTTATGATGCAGTGCCATGCCCACATTACCAAGCACCGTACCGCACAGCCACGCGCCATACAGACATTGGCTGCGTGCCTGCTCATCTTGGTCATCTTCTTTGAGCTTTATCATACCTTGAGCCAAGGCGCGAATGCCCTCTTCAGCAAGTAGCGTCATAATAGGGTTGCCATCTTGGGCATATAACCCTTCAGCGGCATGGGCGATGGCGTTCATACCGCTGGTTAAAGAAATCTCAAGCGGCAGGCTTAAGCTCAGACTTGGGTCATAAATCACCGTTTTGGGGAGCACGCGCATATCTTTGCCAGTTTTTTTGATGCCATTTTCAGTGATGCCATAAATTGGCGTCATCTCAGAACCTGCATAGGTTGTTGGGATGGCAATGATTGGTAGGGAATGTTTTAAGGCAATCGCCTTACCCAAACCGATGGTCGAACCGCCGCCAATCGCTACCGCGCAATCGGCACCCAATTCCTTAGCCAAATCGCTGGCAGCATTCGCTGTCTGGATGGGCACATGCATGACCGCTTGATCAAAAATCGCCACCGCACGATCTTTTAAAATATCTTGTACTTGCTTAGCTTGCCCCACCTGCTCAGGCGTGCACAAAATCAAAGCTTTAGTGCAGCCCAATTTCTCGATTTCATCGGCAAGCTTGTGAATGGCGCCCACGCCAAACACCACACGATTTGGCTGATATTGATAAATAAAACTTCCTAACTGCATTATTTTCTCCTAAATATTTACTTTTGATATCTTAGCCTATCGAAGTTTATGCCATTAATAAACCCCAAAAATAGAAATTATTTATTGCATCACTGAAATAATATTAGAAAAAAACCAATTTTATTACCCATCCAATCAAAAACCCAGCAAATTTTGCTGGGTTTGATAGTCATTCAATTATTCTTTAAAGCTGTCTGGTAAAGGTGGTGATGGCAAACGATGCATCCCACCTGCGACATCACCAAAGCGATCATGCCCATTATTCCAATCTTCAATAGACTTTTCGATGCCTGCTTTGCTTTTATCCACAAAGTTCCACCAAAGCAAAGTCTTATGCGGCAATGGTTCACCACCCAACAACATCACATGTGTGCCAGCTTTGGCAGTGATTTGTACGCGCTGAGCGACTTGGCTTGTCTCAAAGCGCATCAGCTCATCTTGCACAAAAGTCTCACCCTCGTGGGTCACTTCACCGTTGATGATCAAAATGCCATATTCCATGCCTGCCTCAAAAGACAGATTGGCAGTGCCATCTTCGTCAAAGATCACATCCAAGCCCACAAGCTTAGAGTACTGTAAGGTCGGCGCTGTGTAAGTCTCTCCATCGGTATAGCTGCCTGTGGTTAAGGCATAACGAATGCCTTGCGATTGCCAAGTCGGCAAGTCAGGATAGTGATGAAAACTTGGCTGAATCTGTTTATCCATCGGCAGCGCAATCCAAAGCTGCACTGCATGAAAGCGATTGTCTTCATCCACCACACTTTGCTCGGTGTGGCTGATGCCTGTCTCGGGACCTGTCCCTGCGGTCATCAAGTTGACTTGCCCTTTGCGGATAATTTGGTCATAGCCCAAGCTGTCACGGTGTCTAATCTCGCCATGCAGCATCCATGTGAAGGTCTGTAAATTGGTGTGCGGATGGCGCCCCACCTGCATACCTGGCTCGCCTGCCTCAATTTCTGCAGGACCAATATGATCCAAAAAACACCATGCGCCAATTGGCTGCTTGCCTCTATTAGGCAAAAGACGCGCGATAGGAATACCGCCCACTTCCGCAGTTCTGGCAGTCAGTTTTTTAGCACTCATCATCTTCTCCAGTTTGATTTTATCTTTGATTATTATAAGATAAAATGGTTAAATTATCATATCCAAAAATGCAAAAATGACTTGCTAAAATGTTAACAAACGCCATTCATCCGTGGTGGTAACACAGCTCCCACATAAAACACTAAGAGCAGTTTTTGTTCACAATCCTGCTTTAGGCGTGGATGATACTTAGCACAAAGTTCAGCTGATCTTCCAAAACGCGCTGTTTTTGTTTCACCAATAACGCGCCTTGCTCAGCCGTCCAATGATATAAATAGCCCTGCATCAGCCCTTCAAATAACTGATCCGCCACATTCGGCTCATCAGGCAGCTGCGCTAGCGCGCCGACTTTTTTAAGTGCTTTGACAAGATCTTTACAGTTATCATCATGCGCGCCCATGATGACAGGTGTCGCAAGACTGGCAGGCTCAATGGGGTTATGCCCACCGATCGGCACAAATGAGCCACCAACCACCGCAATCTGAGCGACCTGATACCAAGCAAGCAGCTCGCCCATGGTGTCAGCAAGATAAATTTGGGTCTTTGGCGTGATGGACTCATCCATTGAGCGCCGCGCAGTCACAAAGCCGCCTTGTAAGCACATTTGATGGACAGCTTCAAATCGCTCAGGATGTCTTGGCACAAGTATGAGTAGTGCATCGGGCGATTTTTGTAAAAACTTTTTATGGGCACTTAGTGCAATGCTCTCTTCACCATCATGCGTGCTTGCCATCACCCAAACTTGTTTTTTGTGCGCTTCGCGAATCTGAGCCGTTAGGGCTTGAGCAGCGGTGAGCTGTGCTTCACTGAGCGCACTGACACTTGCCCATTTGAGCGAATCGCTTTGGACGATGTCAGTTTTACCAAGCTGCTTAAATCGCTGCACCGACTCGGCATCTTGAGCGATGATGCCATCAAGATTTGCCATCATGGTTTGGCTGACTTTGGCGATTTTGGCATATCCTTGATAGGATTTTTGGGTCAGGCGAGCATTGACCATCATGGTCTTGATGCCCCGTTTGCGGCAAGCATATAAAGTATTTGCCCAAAGCTCAGTCTCAATAAACATCACTGCGATTGGCATGACATGATCCAAAAATGCATCAATCACCTGAGGTCTATCCACAGGCACAAAACTGTGCGCCACGCGTCCTGATCGGATTTGCCCGTCAAATAATCTGGCGGCGCGCTCAAACCCCGTCTGTGTGGTGCTCGTCACCCACAGTCCATAGCCTTGATCCAATAGCCTGCTTAGTAAAGGATAAGCGGTATTAAGCTCACCCAATGAAACAGCATGACACCATATCACACCGAGCGCCCCAGACGGTGGCGGCTGATATTGCTTGGCAAAACGCTCATTGAGCTCTCGCTCAAGCGTTGGCTTGTCTTTGGATTTTTTGATGACCATTTGCCGATAAATGGGTGCAAGTATGGCAGTGGTCAGGCGATAATATAACGGCGGTCGAACAGCATGGGCATTAGACATGGTGATAAGCGGTTTTATGAATAAAACAAGATTGTAACATTTTTGGTAGGATTGATAGAAGATTTATCCCACTCAGTCATGATAAAAATAATAAAAACGGGCAAGTCATCGCCTGCCCGAATTCACAGCCATGGCACTTAAGACACCGTTTGCATATTTTCTAAAAACTCAAGCACGTTTTTGGACGTTGCCTTAGCGGACAGCTCGGTCAGCTTTTGTTTTGCCATGGCTTTATGATCAGGTGTCAGCGTGTACCAGCGCGCCAGTGCGGACAACAGACGGGCTGCCAGCAGTGGATTGGTGCTATCTAAGCGCTCAACCGCCGATAAGTACAAGTCCAGCCCTTCAGCCGTCCACAGCTGCACAGGCTTGGCAGCCAAAGCCCCCAGCGTGGTCCGTACACGATTTGGCGTATTCCAGTCATAGTCTTTACGCTGCATCAGAGCGGCGATGTGTTTTACACTGGTATGATCTGACATGGCTTGTGCACTAAACCAAGCATCAATCACCAAATCTTCATGGCTAAATTTCTCATAAAAATCATGAACATAATTGTCTTTTTGATCTAAATTATGATTGATCATCGCCGTCAAAGCACCCAATCGCTCACTCATACAAGACGCTTGCTCATATTGCTGATAAGCATCATCTTTGACATCATTATCATTTGCCGTCAGGCGCAAATCCAATAAAACATTGCGTAGCAGGCGGCGTCCGCGCGCATCTGGCGTATCTTCATAAGCCTGCATTGGCAGCCTGTGATACCAGCGCTTGGCATCTGCCGACAATCCATCAGCGATAAGCTGATACAGCTCATCCCGACGAGCCTTGACAAAGGCAGGATCATAATTTTCATCATACGCCATGGCAAGCTCTTTTTGGCTTGGCAAATCAAATAGACGCGCTGCCAACATTGGATCGCTATCAATCAGTGCATCAACCGCTTTTTGGATCACATCGACGATCAAATCAGCCTCTTTGGATGTGCCAAATAGCCAGCGGTTCACCAGTGTCTGAAGTGCTTGCCAGCGATTAAATCCTTCGGTCTCAAACGCCACCAAGCGCGCCAAATCCTCATCCGTATAATCAAAATCACTCTTAACAGGTGCCGAAAAATTACGCAATATCGATACCACAGGATGCGCGCCGTCAGACAGCTCAATCCCATCAAACTCAAATACATCACTGTCTTTGGTCAATAGCAGCATTTGACTTGCCAGCATCTCACCTGTCGCGCTATCAAAAATCGCTGTATCCACAGGAATGGGTAGTGCAATCGGCGCATCATAATTAGGCACATGACGAGTTTTTTGAGCCAATTTCACACTCACCTTATCGCCTTGAACATGATAACTGCCTGATACCACTGGCGTGCCTGGCTGACGATACCAAGGCAAAAAATCCATGACGCGTGCATCTGCCACCGACAGAGCCGATAAAAAATCTTCAACCGTCACCGCTTGCCCATCATAGCGCGCAAAATATTCATCCGAGCCTTGACGAAATTTGTCTTTACCTAAGAAATTGGCAATCATACGCACAATTTCTGCGCCTTTTTCATAGATGGTCATCGTATAAAAGTTATTAATCTCAACAAAGCTCTCGGGGCGAACAGGATGCGCCAGAGAGCCTGCATCTTCGGCAAACTGTGCCGAGCGAAGTAGCGAGACATCTTCGATACGCTGAACAGCTTTTGAGCGAAAATCTCCCGAAAAGCTTTGATCACGAAATACCGTAAAGCCCTCTTTGAGACACAGCTGAAACCAGTCGCGGCAAGTGATGCGATTACCCGTCCAATTATGAAAATATTCGTGTGCAATCACCGATTTGACGTGAAAACTGCGCTCATCGGTAGTAGTCTCAGGGCTTGATAACACACAGCTGGTATTAAAAATGTTCAAGCCTTTATTTTCCATCGCGCCCATATTAAACTGACCTGTCGCCACGATCATATAGCGATCTAAGTCATAAGCACGCCCATAATTGTCTTCATCCCATTTCATCGCATCTTTGAGCGCTTGCATGCCCACATGGCATTTATCAATGTCTTGGGCGTCGGCATAAATCTCAAGCAAAACCTCACGCCCCTCCATCGTCGTGTAGCTGTCTTGCATCACTTCTAGATTTGCGATCACCGCGGCAAAAAGATAACTGGGCTTTTTAGTGGGATCGTGCCAAATGGTATAATGGCGATCTTCATCCACCTCACCTGATTCGATCAAATTACCATTGGCAAGCAGCGTCCCAAAACGCTTCGGCGCCTCCAGACGGGTCGTGTATTCTGTCAGCACATCAGGACGATCTGGGAAAAAGGCGATTTTGCGAAACCCTTCTGGCTCACATTGTGTCACAAACATCAGCTCATCGCCTGTGCCTGCTTGATACAGCCCTTCAAGCGTTGTATTGGTTTGCGGCGAGATTTGAACCCAAGTCTCTATCAAAGCAGAATCGGGCGCCTCCAAAATCGTCAAGCCCTCCTCATCCACTTGATAATCTTCTACTGATAGTTCACGCCCATTTAAGCAGATGCTTTTAAGCGTCAAATCTCGCCCAAACAGCTCAAGCTTGCCTGCGTGCGCCCTTGTCATATGAAGACGCGCCCCAACGATGGCATGATCGTCAAATAGGCGAATATCCAAGTCCACTTTTTCCACGGCATAGCTTGGCGGTGTGTAATCTTTAAGATAAATTTTTTGAGGAGTTTGGGTTTTGTTTGTCATATCAATTCACTTTGGTATTTTAACAATTAAAAATTCTATCGAAAATTCCGCCATCTTAACAAAATTTTGCGCATTCGGCAATTTTTGCCAGTGATTCATTCTGGGAATACGCGTGGCGATTTTTCAAGGATTTTTATTAAAAATCTCTTGTAAAAGCGTGATAAATTTGTCATTATATTCACATCTGTGAAAGATTATTACTTGATAATCACTCATTTGACCTTATTTAATTATAACAGTTATAATAAATTACAAGGTGTCCTTATGCCACATCTTAAAGTATCATTCATCGCTGCTGTACTATCTGCTCTTGCCATCACCTCAGGCTGTGCCAGTAAATCAACTGGCAATGTCGTAGTCGCTCCCAATGCACCAACAGGCTATACAGGTCCTGTCTATACGACAGCAGCCCCTTTGGTCGATAATTCTGAAGCGATCAAGGCTGCGGCGGCAAACTTGCCAAGTCTCGTGCATTTTGATTTTGATTCAGATGAAATTAAGCCACAAGCTGCCGCTATCTTGGATGAGCAGGTCAAATTCTTAAGCGCCAACCAAGCCGCACGCGTCTTGGTGGCAGGTCATACTGATGAGCGTGGCAGCCGTGAGTATAATATGTCACTCGGTGAGCGCCGTGCTGCTGCGGTACGCAGTTATTTACTTGCTAAAGGCGTCAGCCAAGCCAATGTAGAGATTGTGAGTTTTGGTGAAGAGCGCCCTATGGCGACAGGTTCTAACGAAGAAGCCTGGTCTCAAAATCGCCGCGCCGAGCTGTCTTATTAATCCCAGCCAATCCAATAAGCTCAAATCAGCCTAAGCCTGTTTTGAGCTTTTTATTTTTCTGATTGCCATGCCCAAGCTTCGCTCCGTCATATTTTTACAGCCTGCGCCGCAAGTGATTATCGCATCTGCACAAATGGCGCAACAAAGCAGTAATCGAGCTCAGCAAAAAAACGCTCAGTCTTTTTGCGTGCGCTTACTGTTACAAATAGTCATGCAACGCTTTGGCATCGTAGGCGAATTTTGTGACCACGCATATCCTTATCACATCCAATCAAGCGATAGGCGTTACTTTGTTAGCTTTAGTCATTCAAAGAATCAAGTTGCGTTAATTATCAGCTTATTACCTTGCGCCATTGACATAGAAGTCAAGGATATTAAGCACAATATAGCTGAGCGATATTTCCACCCTGATGAAATTGAGATGCTCTCTAACTTAAGCTGTATTGATAAGCAGAAGCTCATCAATTTTTTATGGCGATTAAAAGAGTGCCGAATTAAGCTGCTTCAAGATCAACTATATACTGGGATGGGTGCAGATATGACGTCTTATCTTACAGGCATTCAGCTTGATTCAATCAGTTTAATCAAAACCAGTGATCATTATTTATACAATCATCCTGACCTAAAACTAACGGCATTATTTTAATCATCAAATAAAAAAGGCAATGCCTAAGCACTGCCTTTTTTTTAATTAAGCCTAAGCTTAAATTAGAAGCGGTAAGTTACACCAGCTTAAATTAGAAGCGGTAAGTTACACCAACTTTAGCGATTGGGAACCAGTTAGCGTAATCTTTTGCTTCAATATCACGCTCAGCTTGTGCAGCATATGCTTCACGACGAGCATCAGTCCAAGTAGGATCTGCTGGATCATCTTTACCATTTACAGCATTAATGGTAGCATCAACTTTACCCAAGTATGCAGCGCCTACTTCGCCAAATACACCCCAATTGCTGTGAAGATTTGGACGGAAGCCAACAGTCAAGTATGGAGCAAGTTTGTTGCGATGCTCAAGCTTACCTTCCAATGTACCCAATCTCTCAATTGAAACATTCTTGCCGCCGATACGGTAGTAACCACCATTCTCGCTACCAGCAGGATTAGCACGTACATCAATATCGTTATCAGGAACGATCACGCCAGCGCCTACTGTAAACCAGTTGGCTGCAGGGCGCATTTGTACGCCTAGATATGGATTAGAAAAATCAGTCTCAACTTGATAGTTTACGCCATTAGCATCAAAGTTGTCGTTGATAGCTTCAGCGATATCACCGCCAGCCCAACCAGCTTGTAGTTCAACTCTGTCATTAACAGCCCAACCGATATTAGCACCGTAACCCAAAGTACCTACCTCGGCACTAACTGCCGCAGGGCGTACCAAAGTACTAAAAATAGTGCGCGTACCATCAACAACTGTAGCGCCAGTATTGGTTACAACATTTGCCATTGCAGAAGTTGATAGTAGAACTGCAGCAGAAACCACAGATAATTTAACAGCTTTCATAGCTTTCTCCTAAAATCGATACACCAATCTCTCAAAAGGCATATCTCGTTATTGATGGTTACATTTTAATACGATTATTCGTTGAATGTCACCCCTATTTTTATGGTATTTCTATGCCTTTATGTAAATAAACAAGTAAGAAATGTATTACCTATCTATTACCTGATAGAAATGCGTTAGCATTGTTACAATATTTTACAATTATAACATCATTAACAAGTCCACAAAAAATCTCGGCTATTTTATCACAGCTGAATAAAAATTTCAGCGATAGCGATAATTTTTTGTGAACCATCAGTTCGTTTTAATCTGTGTAATTTATTCACGCATAGAGCGGATATCATAGATTCGCAAAGGCGTGATCGTAAAAGTAGTGACCGTTTCAGAAGCCGTGTCAGTCTTTGAAGTAGTTTGACGCTCAATCAGCCATTCAGCAACGCTGATTTTATGAATGACTCCATGCTCACTTAGGCAAGCTGCAATTCGCGCTTGATATAGCAGCTCTTCACATTGAGCGATACCTTCTGAATTTTGGGCGGCAATGGCATATAGCCGCAAATGAAAAATTTCATGATCGGCTGCCTTTTGATCTGTCGATTTATGATCAGAATCTTGAAGATCGGAAGTTGATTGCTGTGACGGGGTATTTTGGGACAGTTTATGCAAATAATGATCTTTGCCGATAGGCTCTATATAAGCCGCTTGCCAAAGTAGCAATGGTGCGGCGTGATCACATTGTGGCGGCGGATCATCAAGCGTGCCGACAGTGAACGTCTGCCAGTCATCACAGCTTTGGGCTGTATAAATTTTGGTGAGATCCTTATTGGCAGCTAACAGTGAGGCAAGCCATGTCTCAGCCTGAGCCATCTGCACAAGACGCTCAGGCGGTAATTGCCACAGGTTCATGGTCGCTTGATCAGCTGTTATCAAAAGCTTGGATTGATTTTGATGATAAAGCACACTTCGCACATCTACAGAATTTTGGCTCATCATGAGTGCTGTCAGCCCACTGATCAACAGCAATATCACCAAAACAGCCAACAATACAAAGCCTGATTGACGCTTGCCATGCGTGCTTATCGGAAGCGCTTTTAGAGTGCTAAGCTGATTGACAGAGTTATTCATGGATGATTCTGCTGCTTTGACTTGTCTTTAGATGATTTTGAAAAACATTGACAAAATTTACAGTCATCATGTGCAGTCTTCTTGGCAAGCCATCATCAGGTGGTGAGATCACGTCATCAAAAATTAAAAAGTCTTGGGTCTTAATTGTATTCGGTGCAGGCGAGCTGCGACTGAGTATGGCAAGCTGAACACCGACAATCGGATAACCATACCAGCGCGCTTGATAGTCTTCGATCGTCATGCTGCGTCTAAGCGTCCCATCATCCACGATCAGCTGCACCCAAAACCCTTCAATATCCGAAAGTATCACATCTCCCTTACCAAGTCCGCGAATGTGATGGGGCTTATCAGTGCCAAATCGTTTGCTGACTTGAGTATCAATGATAGCAGTAATATAGGGCGCACTGATACCGCGTCGATCTCGGGTACTGTCGCGCACGATATCGTCAGTAATGTAGCGCCCTGCATCACAGCGAAGAGACAGCGAGCCATCTGCTTCTGTTTCAACGAAATATCTTTCGATGACAACTTGACCATCTACCATAGTCATGTTGCCGTTTTTTAGGCGCGCTCGTCGTGGACCAAGAACCACATCCCCTTCACAGTCCCACATATCAGCAGGCGCAATATAGCGTATGGTAAGCTGATCGGAGGATTTGGCATAATGACTTGGCAAACCGCCCGTTTGGGAAAGCTGGCGATTAAGATTGATGCTTTGACTGGTGGTGATACCTGTCAGCTCATCCCTGTTTACAAGCACCGCTGGTGCATCCATCATGCCAATGCCTGTCAGTCTAAGCTGCTCGGTCATCGCCGCGATGCCCAAAGTTTCACGATCTATAAACTGTGCAATACTGTATGTCTGGGCGCTATTTTTTGCTGATGACGCATAAAGACTCACCGCCATCAAGATAATGAGTGAACCCAAACCCAAGGCAATCACCAACTCCATCACCGTCATGCCTTGCTGATTTTTGGTCAATAGTATCACTCTCATAAACCATCCATGATGGCGCAGCTTGATGAACTTGTCTTTAAGCCAAATCCATCAGTGGGGCAAGTTTTGATTTGCTCAAAAGCTTGAGCGCCCCATCCTGCAACCCAGCAATGACCCGATTGACACTCGGTGACCGATAGTATGATATGTGCTCGTGCAGCAGCCTGTGCTGACTGTATCGCCAAAGCTTGAGCCTGCTCATCCAAATCGCATCCCATATCACAGCCAGTTGAGATGGCGTGAGCTGCCATATGATAGTTGGCAATGGCTGATTCTGATTGGCTTTGTGCTGTTTGAGCGATCCTTTGGAGTGTTTGAATATAAGCCTGCTTTTGGTCAGGCGTCAATGATCGAAGTGCGTGGTAGTCATTTACCATCAGCTGCACTGCCTGCAAGCGAAGATCGGCATTCTTAGTCTGAATAAGTAGCCGCCCTTGCACCGTCATTAATCCAAGCGCCACCACCGATAACAATAAAAGCGAAACCAATACTTCTATTAGCCCAAAACCGCTTTCATAAGCAGTCATCAAGGGGTCGCGTTTTTTACCATTCATGCGCGATCAAGACCAAAGTCGGCCGATCCGTGCGCCACACAAATCCCGATCATACGCACGGTTTTACGCTGAGTCATCAATAGCTTTGCAACAGCTGCCATAGTGGATCCTGTAGTGACCACATCATCAAATAAGATGATTTGACGATTGGGGACTTGTTGACATAAATAAAAATCGGTCTGGATATTAGTCAGGCGCTCATCTCGGCTTAAGCCGCGCTGATGACGCCTGCCATCATGACGAGCAACCCCTTGCCAAATTGGCAGTTGCCAATGCCAAGCCAAAAATTTTGCCAACATCAGCACTGGATTAAAGCCGCGATGGCGTATGCGATCAGAAGTCGTCGGAATGGGCAAAATTACTGTATTGCCAGCGTGGCAATGCTCAGGCTTGGGTAGTCTAGCCAATAAAGAATACAAACCCAGCAGTGAGCGGGCATCTTCTTTATCCTTAAAATGATTCATCAAAAGATTCACTGGATATTGATAATAACTCGCAGGATATGTGCGCAAAAATTGCTGCTGACTGTCAGGTGTCTTGATACTATGGTTTTGATGTTCGGCATTGGCGTGATTGAGTGGGATTTTTATCGCAGGAATTTGGCGAGGGATGCCACTTTGGCAATGCTCACACATAAAATTCATTTCCACTCTTTTGTAGTCACAGCACACAAGCCCACACAAACAGCAGCGGCGATGCACCCAAAATAGCCAAATCGCCGCCTGATGATGCACCCAAAGCGGCTGATGAAACACAGGCTTAGGCAGGACGCCATGATCGAACGCCTGCTCAAGCTGATGATTTGGGGATGAGTTTATCAAGCCATGTTCCGCATCAGTTTATTCACGGTCTATAAGCCCATCCAGTCATTGAGCATCAGTCCAATACCAAAGCTGGTCGTTTCATGATTATAATCAATGAAAGACTGTCCATAGCCTTGGAATATTTGAAAATAGCCACTGATTCCTTTACCCAAAGGATGTACATAATCTAACTGTAGCGCGCCTTTGCCAGTTTTTGGATTATAGCGCGCTGTCCCTGAGATGTTGCTTTTATTTTCTAATTGATACAAAAAGCGCACATCGCCATAGCCATAATAATCCAAGACATCAGGGTTGTCATCTGGCTGGAGGTGATTACCTTCTTTTAAGATGCGAGCCCACAGGCGCGGCATGACAGTCAGATTACCCCACTCCATGCCTGCCATCAGATAGGCGCGATTCCACGACCGAGAAAGATTTTCGCTCTCACCATTTGAATGATGGACAGCGCCAGCGCCGATCATGCGCAGTTTACCACCCCATGGCAAGTCTGAATATACAGGCTGGGTCAAGAAGATCTCAGGCTGATAATCGTGCACGCGAAATGGTCGAGAATTATCTTCGTTATAAATCTGCCAATGCGACTGCTGAGTGTAACCAAACCACAAGTCTGCATCCGTGCCCAACAAATCTTCGGCCGCCTTCACCTTGACAGAGACTTGGAATTTTAATTCAGGTGCACGAAACTCGTTGGAGGTATAATGTTTTGGCTCAAAGTTTGGCGTGCTTGGGCTGCGATTGGGCTTGCCATTCATAAATAAAGGCAGCACATACATGGGGTTGTGTGGGCGTGATGACCAAAGTGGTGTGTTGTTACGATCTAGGTCAAATGCCAAACTTAAAGGCGTGAACTGCTTTGCCACGCGCTCAAGCTGCTTGGTGTCTTCTTCGGTCAATAAGCCCTGCTCATCACCTGTCAATATCACAGGATCAGAGGTTTCGGTATAAACAACCTGAGGATTACCCTTGAGGGTCTGCCATAGTGTTTCACCCAGCTTAATGGGGCGCTTTGTCTCAATTACTGTGGGATTTTCACCGCGCGCCAATGTATCATAGCATGCCAAACGCATGGCATCTTGGGTCAGCTCCGCGCAGTTCATCAGCATGGTTCTGTCGTCTAAAGCTGCTTTATAAAATCTTTGCTCATCGGCAGCAGATGGCGCTGACTGCGGCGCATCAAAAGCAGGCTTGGCTTTCGTGATGATGGTTGTCACCCCAGGTGCCGATTGTGGCTGAAGTGCTATGGGGCTACTATTGTTAGCTTGAGTATCTGTTGCGCCAGCGTCATCTTGTATCTCTTCAACAAAGGCAACAGGATTAGGTACTGCATGGGCATTTTGAGTGCACATCACGCTCAAACAAGCCAAGACAGATGCAGATAGGGTAGAAAGTGAAATTTTCATGAACTTACTCTAAATAACTCATCTTACCAATCAAAATGAGTGATTTTGGTGATAGGTTTTAAACTCGGCTATCATAGCACAGTCTAAAATCCAAACAAAGATAAAAAATTTCAGTCAAGCGCAAATATGACTCATCAGTGCGCAAGCTACTGATACTTTTGAGCATGGTGGATGATATATCCATCTTGGTGGCGACCGGCAGGATCATGGTGTGTCCAATGCACGACGCCGCCTTGCTCGGTGTATTCATATTCACCATAGAAATCCACCCAATCCCCTTGATTAAGGTTATCAACGCGTGGTGCCAAATCGATGTTATGAGCGATTAATACAGTGTGAGAGTATCCTTGCAGATCGACAATGAATTTTTGATGACGACTGCCTTTGAGATCATCTTTTAATATTGCCCGCACCCTACCACAGCCTTTGACTTGTACATCAGAGCGTCTTTTTTCAAAACTTTGGGAAATCAGCTCATTATGGCACGGCAAGGCTTTTGGGTGTTCAAGCTGCTCATGAGTGATGTCACGATCTTGTTCATAGGCAACCTCGTCGGGAGGCTGACACCCAATGAACATGGTAGCAGCGGCGATAATGCCGCTGCAGATTAAGACTTGCTTGATAAGTTTTTTATGTAAATTGAAAATCAACGCTCGCCCAAACCTTCTGATAATGTTTTGGTAATTGGCTTGGTCAAGTAAGATAGGACGCTTCGCTCCATCGCCTTGATGTCTACACTGGCTGTCATACCTGGGCGAATCACAATATCATCAGCTCTACCATCAAATTCAGCTCCAGAGATGCGAATCTGCACACGGTAATAAGGCTGCTCGCCTTGAGGGCTTTGTTCCATAAGCGTATCTGGACTGATATAAACCACCTCACCATTCATAGCACCAAAAATAGAGTAGTCGTACGCATCTAATTTGACGCTGGCAGTTTGACCTTCTTTAACATAAGCAATATCAGCAGGACGAACCTTAGCCTCTACCACCAAATCACTGTCTGTCGGTAAAATTTCCATAATCACTTCACCTGGTCTGACCACACCGCCGATGGTAGTAACACGAATATTATTCACTTTACCTTCTGTCGGTGCAAATAAGCGTTTTTCCTGAAGGACTTGGCTGCGATCACGCAGCTGCTCTTGCTCAGATTGCAGCTCTTCTTGAGCACGTGTCATTTCTGCTTGCGCATCTTCAAAGTATTTATTGCGCTTATTGGTGATCTGGGCTTTAATATCTGCCACTTGACGGCGCAGGCGAATCACATCAGCTTGGCTTACGTCGCCATATTCTAACAAAGGCTCATTTAATGATAGCTCTTGACTTGCCAAAGACAACATCTGCTCAAGCGAAGCAATCTCTTGAGAAATGGCTTGGCGACGACGATTATAAAGCTCTGTTTGGTTTTGGACATATTCAGGGTAGCGATTAACACCCTCTGGAAATGTCAATGGACGATTTAAAATCTCAGCTTCTAGTCGTGCAACTTTGGCTTGCAGTGCCGCTACTTTGGTTGCTGAATTATCAAGTGCAGCCTGAGCACGCTCTTCTTCTAGCACCAAAAGCAGCTGACCTCGCGTGACATCCTCACCTTCTTTTACCAAGATTGACGACAACACCCCGCCTTCTGACGCTTGGATTTCTTGGGTTCGTGAGCTTGCGATTACTGTGGCTGTCGCGCGTGTCACCTGGTCAATCTTAGCAAAGTATGCCCAAGTTAGCAGAACCAACACTGTAACCAAAGCCGTCCAAATGATAATTCGCGCCCTATTTGAATTGGGTTTATGCGGCTGATAGCGATATGAATTTGACATTATTTAAATTTTCCACAAACAATGGATTTATTTTATAAAATACTAAGCTAACACTACACCAATCATCATCGATGATCATATCACACTATATTATGACTGAGCTGGCGTCGTGGGCGCTTGACCGTCTGTGATGCGAGCCTCAGGCTTTGAAGCAGCTTGAGCTTGTACCACTTTGGTTTGGCGCTGAGCCCGAGCAGCTTCTTCATTTTTTCGCAGCTGATCCAACACTGCCTGCTTTGGACCATCCATCACAATCTTGCTATCGTTCATGATAATAATACGATCTACCAATGCCAATAGCGCAGATTTGTGAGTTGATAAAATCAAGGTTTTTTGTGGGTCTTGCAGCTCCTGAGCCAGCACTTGGATGCACTGCTGTTCTTGGTTGTTATCCATGGAGGCGGTCGGCTCATCCAGCAGCCATACAGATGGCTGAGTCAGCACTAAGCGCGTGAATGCCACGAGCTGCTTTTGACCTCCTGACAGCCCCTTACCGCCTTCACTGATCATCAGATCCAAACCGCTAGAATGCCCCGAAACCAACTTGATCAAACCTGTTCTATGCAAAGCTCGGCTCAATACATCGTCATTCGGCGTCGGCATACCGATCAGCAAGTTATCTCGAAGTGTGCCCTGGAACAGACGGTGATCCTGCTGTAGATACCCCACTTGATCACTTAAGCTTTCTCGGCTAATTTGCGACATATCCAAACCATCTAGCAAAATATGCCCTGATGTAGGCGCATACAGCCCCGAAAGCAGCTTAAGTAAGGTTGACTTACCCGAACCGATCGCCCCCAAGATAGCCACGCGCTCGCCGGCACGAATCGTTAAATTAGGCACCTGAAGCGCTGGGCGATCATTATCCACATAATTAAACTGTAATTGGCTGCACTGATAATTACCATAAATTTTTGAAGGCGATAAAGGATAATTGACACCTTGGTTATCTTGCTGAAGGTTATATAGATTTTCAATGTTCATTTGAGCAGCTTTGGCATGGGAATATTGCACAAGCATATTTGGCACATTCATGATCGGCGACAAAATACGACCGCCCAAAATGGTCGAAGCAATCAATCCACCGATGGTCATATCGCCATTCATAACAATATAAGCACCTGTAATAACAATCCCCACATAGCTCACCTGCTGTAGCATCTGCACAATATAGTTTAAATTGTCATTAGCGTGACGCATTTTTAGGTCGTTTTGAGTGGTGACATTCATGACATTGAGCCATTTGGATAAAAATTTCCAATTGCCCGAACCTGCTTTGATGGTCTCAATGCCTTCAACAGCTTCAACCAAGATACCCGTTTTTTGATAGGAAGCTTGAGCGCCTTCTTGGGCGATTTGATTGATTTTATTTTTACTGTGCAGACCAAGTAATAAACCAATAATGGCAGCGATCAAGGGTACAAGCGCAATAATGGGAGAGCCGATCACAGCAATGATAGCAAGGTACAAGATGCTCATTGGCAAATCAACCAAGGTAAACAAAGTCGATGCAGTAAAAAAGCTGCGTACTTGCTCATAGCCCCTTAACTGCGCCGCCAAAGAACCGACCGAATTTGGCATCTGATCCACGCGTACTTTGAGCAGTCGCTCAAACACAGAACGCGATAAATTTTGGTCCATCCCAACCACCATTCGATCCATGACACGCGAACGCGCAAATTTCATGAATGCTTCAAAGAAAATCACCAAAGCCACGCCCGAACTTAAAATAATAAGAGTGTATTCACTTCTGGTAGGGATAACGCGGTCATAAACTTGCATCGAAAATAGCGAAACTGCCAGCGCCAATAAGCTGATGATAAATGAAGCAATCACCGCTTCAATAACAACTGACTTATGTTCCAAGATATTTTCACGCAAAAGCTTAGCAAAAGTGATCTTTTGTTGCTGCTGTGCGACACCTTTAATGTCAATTTTCGCTGTCAATTCAAAATCTTCGGCACGGCAGCGGTGTGTTTGATCTTGTTGAACAAACACCCAAATATCTTGCTCTAATTGAACAATACGCCCAAACCCCAAAGTTTTATGATAGCCCAAAAGTGGCATAAAAGCAGCATCTGGCGCTGCCAAGATTTGTATGCCATCATTTACACCCAATGACTGTAGCATCGTTTCAAGACTTGCGCGTGGCGTCGTCGTCTTTGTTGCCAACGCCAGACTTGACTGCATGCGATTTTTATCAACAGGGTAGCCTTGCTCCTTTAATATGATGCTGACAGCATGCGCAAGCTCTTGAGGATTGATATTTTGGTGAACTTGAATATCTTGCGTGGGCAAAGACATGACTAATTTTCCTTGATCGGCGATATCAGTTTTAACTGAGACTAAATTATTCGTTTACAGAGGCGGTATAGAACTGCTGTGCTGCGATATTTTGATTAGATGTTGGATAATAAGCATCCAAAATCAGCGATTCATTGATATGATCATGTAATAAGGGCGAAGCAGCCAAAAGATGAGCCGACTCTTCATCCGATGCATATGCATGATTTACCAGATCTTGAGCAATTAAGCGATTAATATCAGAATCAATGGGAGTGCTGCCAACCATCACTGGTGGCGCTATGGTCAAGTGATCGCTGTTTGTTCGTGCAAAATCTTGTAAGACTGACTCTATCTCATCTTGAGTGGGATTTTCTGGCAAGCCATCGCTGCTATCATGATATTCCCAGTCATCGGTAACATCAGACACATCGCGAATCATAGGCTCTGTCGTCGAAGGTAGCGAAGCAGGGTATTCAACCGTTGATAAATTGGTAGGCTGCTCAGATCCTTGTCTGGCTGCCAGATATTCGCCCAATTCGTCTTTGGCATAGACAAAAGGACGAAACTCGCCTGCTGGCTGCTGAATGAATCTCACCCCTTCTTGCTGCCATGGCATCAAAGCAAAATCCACTTGCAGTTTATAAAAATTGGCGACCATTTGTGCTTGAACTTGGCGTAGCTGTTGCTCATATTGCGCTTGATCACGCAATGAATTTAGAACCTCAAGCCAGCTTTTACGTCCCGCAATAAACTGACGGCGATATGAATTTAATACAATCTGTGCACCTGCCACTGCCGCTGTTAAAGACAATTCTTGATCGCGCGCACTGACGAATTGCTGATATTGTGTCTGGATATTTTCCATCACTGTGCGCCTGGCAGCTTCTTGAGACTGAATCAAGCTTTGAACACGAGCCTCCGAAGCGCGCGCCAGGGCAATATTTGAAAAACCTGCGCCAGGATTATAGCTCACACCAACTGTCACATTATCTTCAAAGCGATTATTGCGATGATGATAATCGTTTTTGTATTGTACATACACCGTGGGCATTTGACTGGCACGCTGTGACTTAACTTCATAACGCGCTGAGTCAATCTCAAAACGCTGGCGGATCACACTTGGATGATTTTCACTAATCTGAGCAAACGCCAAATCGCCATAATTTTGGGACTGCTCTTTGGCTTGCTTTGCCATTTCTGCCACATTCATGCCGCTAGGCGCACCCACAGAAACCCCGATCATCTGCTCAAGTCGTGCCTCAGCGATTCGCTGCTGTTCGATGGCACCTTGTAGTGAGTTTTGATCTTGTAAGATCCGATTGGTAACAAGATCTAGCTCAATTTTTGCAGAGACGCCTTGAGAGACTCGGCGCTGCATCATCGCCTCAAATTCTTCTAGCTGTTTTAGATTATTAATATAAAGCTCTTGTAGCGACAACGCATAAATATAACTTTGCCATACATCAATGGTATTTTTTGCAACTTCATTTTGCTGCTCGAGGATTTTGGCATTTGCTGCTCTATCGTCATTGATAGCTCGATTGACATCAGCGGTAAGCTTCCCCCCTGTCCATAAAGGCTGACTGACAGCAAAACTGGTTATATTGCCATCATTGCTATCATACTGAGACGACAAGCTTGGGGTCGGCAGATAGCCGAGCTTGGCAGCGGTTACACCCTCTAAGGTGGCTTGCCGATCTGCGACAGCTGCCCCCACCAGAGGATGTGTCTGTACAGCCATGCTGATAAGCTGATTCACCTGCAATGGATTAACATTAGCAAATGCAGGCAACATAGACAGTCCAACGACCGCTACCGCCAATTTGTTCAAAGGCAATTTTTTTGGTAAAAAACGGATTGAGCGTTTGTGTAAAGAATTAATCATGTATTCATACTCATAACAGGCAGCGATAAAACTGCTTGTGCTTTGGCTATCGTTAAAACTGCATTAACTTAGCAATCTTTTGATAATTACAAAGATAGTCAATAAATATGCCAATGCCTGCTGATAGACCACAGCTAATTATTATAGCAAATTATTCATCAAAGCTATCAAATTTTTATTACTTGATTTAATAAGCGTCCTTATTTACCATCCAATTGACAGGATTATGGTTACTAGATCGTTTTTGCTATCTTATTAATAACATAAATCTAACCGATCTCATTATCTTTATTAAATCATTAATATGCTATACTACATTTACTCTTTTTTTAGTCTATTATCAATCGATGAATACCCCAAAGTCGCCACCTGTTAAGCCAAAAGCCAATCAGTCAAACTTTCGGCACTCTTTTTTAATTATCTTGCTTGCAGTGATAGCAATGGCTGGGTTATTGGTTGCCAGCGTCATTTATTTAACCTCTCATTATGAACCTACGCCACCCACCCAAGACCCTGAAGCTGCATCTGATTTGAGTGTCACACCTTTGTCTGAGGAAGAAAAGGCAGTGATACAAGCTTTAACTGAAGCTGAGCTATTAGAGTCAGAAGCACTGACAGAGGCTGATGAGTCAGAAACTAAAGAAGAAGAGTCCGCTGAAGAGCCATCACAGCCTAGCGTTCAAACCAGAGACTCTGAAAGTGAACCTGATACCGAACCCAAGCCATCATCGGCTACACCTCAATCAAACGCTAACAATCAAGCCCCACAACCTCAAAATCCACCCCCGGAGCTTCATTTGCCGTCTCGACAAATGCCTGCTGCTGCACCAATCGTCGATCAAGAATATATTAATCATGAGGCAGCTCAGCAAGCAGATCTCATCGATGCAGAGATTTCAATTGCAATCAATCAAGTTCGCAAACTCAATGAGCAAAAATTGGCGGCGGTGATTGCAGAACGCACTGAAATATCAGCGCCCAAACAAACCCCTCAAGAGACTGGTGACAATCCATCTGAATGACTTGATCATAAAGAAAGTGACTATGTTTCTGCCAATTTGATCGTCACTTGATTGGCTTGGACGGACTTACCCAGTAGCAACTGCTCAGCCACTTTTACTTCACGAACATCACCAAAACCTGTAAAACGATACTCAATACCACGGTCGATGACTGTAATTTCGCCATCTTTAGCGGTGACTGTAGCTGATGGCGATAAGGTTAGGGCTTTATTATTGATTTCAAAGCGCTTGGGTGTCAATCTGAGCTGACCTTGTGAAAACATATGGCGAGATTTTGCTTTTTGTCTTTGAATATTAAAAGCGAAAATTTGCACTGCAAACAAAAACAGTGCGCCTATCGCAATCGATACAGGGGCAGTAAAACAAATGACCGCCACAATCAAGCCGCATACCAATAAGACAATCGACCACCAAAATAGCGGATCTTTTGTTTGTCCATTTAATGTGATGATAACGCCATCGCCGTCAACTGTGAGCATACTACCAGCCCAGCGCTTGCTTCTGTGCTTCGATGATTTGCTTGATGCCTAACTCTGCCAATCCTAGCATCGCATCAGCTTCATCACGAGTGAACGGCTTTTCTTCTGCGGTGCCCTGAATCTCAATAAATCCTCCCGCTTGCGTCATCACCACATTCAGGTCAGTATCACAAGTTGAATCTTCGGCATAATTCAGATCAAGCAGCGCCTGACCATCCTTGATGCCCACAGAAACTGCCGCCACCAATCCCAAAAGCGGGTCTTGGGTGAGTTTCTTATCACGCTGAAGATGCTCTAAAGCATCAATCAAAGCCACAGCTGCCCCGCTGATACTGGCTGTGCGTGTACCGCCATCAGCTTGAATCACATCGCAATCAATGTAAATGGTGTTTTCGCCAAGCTTTGACAGATCCAACATGGCGCGCAATGAACGCCCGATCAGACGCTGAATCTCTTGGGTGCGCCCTGATTGTTTTCCTCGCGCCGCTTCGCGCTGCGTACGGGTACCTGTGGCGCGTGGCAACATGCCATATTCAGCAGTCAGCCAGCCCTTACCTTGACCTTTTAGCCAGCGTGGTACGCCAGCTTCGATACTAGCAGTACATAAAACTTTAGTCTCTCCAAAGCAGACAAGCACCGAGCCTTCGGCGTGTTTGGTGTATTGACGGGAAAAACTGATGGGGCGAAGTTGATTTTCTTGACGATTATCGATGCGCATGACGGCTCTCAATGATTTAATTTTGTTGGATGTCATTTTACCAAGATATGCTTGATATTACAAAGTATCATCAAATTAAATTTCAAAAACCAAAAAACCTGCCATAAGTTTGGCAGGTTTTGGTCACGCATTATTTGCTTTCTTCAAGTTTTCTGAGCTCTTTACGCAGAATCTTACCGACGTTAGATTTGGGTAATTCACTGATGAACTCTATGTATTTAGGGCGCTTATAGCCTGTCAGGTTTTCTTTTGCCCATGCGCGCACTTCTTCTGTGGTCAGTGACGGATCCTTTTTGACCACAAAGACCTTGACCACTTCACCGCTGTGATCATCAGGCACGCCGATCACACCGCACTCAATGACTTTTGGATGGGCGGTGATGACATCTTCGACCTCATTTGGATAGACATTAAAGCCAGACACCAAAATCATGTCTTTTTTGCGATCGACAATTTTCACAAAACCTTTTTCGTCCATGAAGCCGATGTCCCCTGTGCGGAAATACCCATCCTCAGTGGTGACTTTTTGGGTCTCATCAGGACGCTTCCAATAGCCGACCATCACCTGAGGACCTTTGGCACAGATCTCACCTGGCTCACCCATTGCCACTTCATTACCATCATCATCCAAAATTTTGATGTCGGTTGCTGGCATGGGGATACCAATTTTACCTGTATAGCCGCCTGGTGGGTTTAGAGTCAGTACCGGTGATGTCTCAGACAAGCCGTAGCCTTCGATAATGTAGTTACCCGTCAGGCGCTCCCAAGCCTTAGCAGTGTCAGATAATACCGACATCCCGCCGCCCAATGACAATTTTAAATTGCTGTGGTCAAGCTGCTTAAATCCTTCATGATGCACCAAGCCATTAAACAAGGTATTAACCGCAGGGAAGAACGCAGGCTTATATTTGGCATAATCTTTACATAGCGCTGGAAAATCTCTTGGGTTGGTGATCAGCAGCATACTAAAGCCCATTTTCATGCCCAACAGACCACACGCTGTGAACGAAAAAATGTGATAAAGCGGCAAGGCAACCGCGACATATCGATTTGATAGATCCTGCTCAGGGAAGACTTTATTGAAAAATGGGATACACTGCTCAACATTCGCAGCAAGGTTACGATGTGTCAGCATGGCGCCTTTTGCCACACCTGTCGTGCCGCCCGTATATTGTAATACAGCAATGTCATCCAAGCTCAACTCAGGGCGATTATAGCTACCTGCCGGGACTTTATTAAGCGCCTCTTTAAAAGAAACATGACCAGGAATATTCCACTCAGGCACCATTTTTTTGACGTGACGGACGACGGCATTCACCAAAAATCCCTTTAAGCCAAGCATATCACCCAAAGATGCGACGATCACATGGCGCACTTGACCTTTATTCACCACTTTTTCAAATGTATGCGCAAAATTCTCAACAATAAATAGTGCTTTAGCCTCTGAATCGTTCAGCTGATGCTCAAGCTCATGCGAGGTGTACAAAGGATTGACATTCACCAGTGTCAATCCTGCACGCACAATAGCAATCATCGCAATCGGATATTGCAAAATATTTGGCATCATCACCGCGACTTTATCACCTTTGACCAAGCCGAGCGACTGAAGATACGCGGCCATTTGACGGCTATAGTTATCAATTTCGCGATAAGTCAGCGATTTATCCATACAAGTAAACGCAACTCGATCACCAAAACGCGCAAATGCCTCATCAAAAATATCCATGAGCGAATTGACATTGTCAGGCAAACTGAAGTTAAAATCTAGATTATGTTCTTGATAGGTTTGATACCAAGGCGAATCAGTTGAGATGGTGAAATCGGTTGTATTGGTCATGTTCATTTATTTCCTTATATTAAACAAATCCATCAAAAGCCAAAAGGGGCGCGATGCATAGCGCATGGTGCGCTATGGTTGTAAATCTAGCATAAGTTACCCAATTAGACAAGAACTGTGACCAAAAAGTTACAATTTACTTTGCGATATCATTTTATGCAAAAATACTATAAAAATTTCAATCAAATAATGGAGATTTTTATAAAGTTTTTGAGGGTGTGATCATGGTATATTGATCAAATGATGGTCAGCCATAAAAATGGGCAAAGCGGCGTTAAAATAAAAAAGCGAGGAGACTCCTCGCTTTATGCTCTGTCATGTTGCCAAGTATTCATTTATAAATTTCTTAGCTCTTTTCTTAAAATCTTACCCACATTAGACTTAGGCAGCTCATCCACAAAAGCAATTTTTTTGGGGCGCTTATAGCCTGTTAGATTTTTCTTTGCCCACATTCTAATGTCTTTTTCGCTCAATTCAGGATCTTTTTTGACAATAAAGACTTTCACCACTTCGCCACTGTGCTCATCGGGCACACCGATGACGCCACACTCTAATACGCCTGGATGACTTGAAATGACCTGCTCAACTTCATTTGGATACACATTAAACCCTGATACCAAAATCATATCTTTTTTACGATCGACGATTTTAAAGTAGCCGTTTTCGTCCATCACACCAATATCACCGGTTCTAAAATAGCCATCTTCTGTCATCGCTTTGGCAGTTTCTTCAGGCTGTTTCCAATAGCCTTTCATGACTTGGGGACCCTTGGCAGCAATCTCGCCTGCTTCGCCTTGCGCAACTTTATTACCATCATCATCAAGCAAAATGATATCGGTTGAAGGAAAAGGAATGCCAATTTTGCCGGTATAACTGCCCAAAGGATTAAAAGTCAGCACCGGTGACGTCTCAGACAAGCCGTAACCTTCGATGATATAATTGCCGGTGATTTTTTCCCAAGCTTCGGCAGTGCTTGGTAATACCGCCATACCGCCGCCCAATGACACGACCAAATTGCTGTGATCCAATGATTTAAAGCCTTTATGATTACAAAGAGCATTAAACAAAGTATTCACCGCAGGGAAGAACTGGGGGCGATATTTGCCAAATTGCTTGGTTAAATCATCAAAATCACGCGCGTTCGGAATTAATAAAAGCGCAAAGCCCATTTTCATGCCAAGCATGGTCACCATGAACGAAAAGATGTGATACAAAGGCAAAGCAACCGCCATGTACTCGCCGTGTTGGTGCGACTTTTCAAAGCCTGATTTGACATAGGTCATGCACTGCTCTACATTGGCGATCAAATTACCGTGCGTGAGCATGGCGCCCTTTGCCACGCCTGTCGTACCGCCTGTGTACTGCAAAATAACCACATCATCCAAATCAACCGTCGGCTTGGTATATGAGTAATTACCTTTTAAAATATCCTTAAAGCTGACTTTATTTGGGATGCAATAATTTGGCACCATTTTTTTGATGTGGCGCACGACAGTATTAATCACTATGCCTTTTAGACGCATCATATCGCCAATGCCCGTGGTGATCACTTGGCGAATTTGACCTTTGTCTTGAACCTTTTCAAAAGTATGCGCAAAATTCTCAACAATAAATAGCACTTTGGCTTCAGAATCCTTCAGCTGATGCTCAAGCTCATGCGCGGTATACAAAGGATTGACATTGACAAGCACATATCCTGCACGAACAATACCCATCATCACTGCCAAATACTGCGGTGTATTTGGCATCATAACTGCCACTTTATCACCTTGCTCCAAGCCCAAAGATTGTAGATATCCAGCGATATTTTGGCTCACCTGATCAAGTTCATCATAGCCGATGTGCACACCCATGAAAGTAATTGCGCGCTGTCCACGATTGGCTTGAAAATTCACATCAAAAAAATCTAGCAAAGAATTGACGCCTTCTGGCATCTTTAATTGAATGTCCAAATTGTTTTTTTGATAGGTTGTCTGCCAAGCACGATCCGCCGGCGTCACAAACCCCGAATAATTAGTCATAGATAACCCCCTATTTATGATTTTGAATTTTGAATACAGCAAAGCAGTACAGTACAAAGCTAAGCGCAGATTGACAATCTTTTTTTATGAACTGTTTTTCACATTTTTTGATTGACAAATATCTCAAATTATCTTAAAGAGATTTTTTATCAATGATCTTTGCGATACATCCAACCAACTGCTCGGCAATGTTGGCTTTGCTAGCTTTAGGCAAATCGACTGACGACTCACCATATTGCTCAGCAAAAAATACCGTCATGGCATTATCATCACTACCAAACCCAATCGATTGATCCGACACATCATTCACCGCAATCATATCCAAACGCTTGGCGGCAAGCTTGGCTTTGGCGTAGTTTTCGGTGTCTTGAGTCTCAGCAGCAAAGCCAACAGCCAAAAGATTGGGATAGGCGCTGCAAATGGTTGCCAGAACATCTGGATTTTTCACCAGTTCAAGCGTCATGCTTTCTTGACCTTGGGTTTTTTTAATTTTATGCGTGGCAACAGATGCCATCTTAAAATCAGCCACCGCCGCCGTCGCGATGAAAACATCCGCTCTTTGACACACACTTAAGCACGTCTGCAGCATCTCATCTGCAGTGCCTACGGTCATTTTTTTGACACCGTAGGGTGTCTGTAAAACGACGCGCTTGCCCGACACCAAAATAACATCCGCCCCAGCGTCCCGGCAAGCACTCGCCAAAGCATAGCCCATCTTGCCGGTAGAGTGATTGGATAAAAAGCGCACCGGATCTATCGGCTCAATCGTGGAGCCGGCGGTGATTACGACCGTCTTACCAAGAAGCGACTGGGGAATTTGGCGACGCGCATAAAAAGCCAAAATCCGCTCACACAGATCTTCAGGCTCAGGCAAGCGACCCGCACCAACATCACCACATGCCTGCTCGCCGCTGTCAGGACTGATCACATGATGACCAAATTGGCGTAGTTTTTTAAGATTATCTTGGACGATCGCATTCGCCCACATCTGCTGATTCATGGCAGGCGCGATCATGATTGGCGCGCTTGTTGCCACACAAACAGTCGTCACCAGATTATCCGCAAAACCACCGGCAAGCTTGGCGATCGTATTGGCAGAAGCCGGCGCAACCACCACCAAATCCGCCCATTTTGCAAGCTCAATATGCCCCATACCAAGCTCGGCGGTCTCATCAAGCAGCTCAGTGTGCACTGCCTGCCCTGTCAAGGCTTGAAATGTCATAGGCGTGATAAATTCACACGCCCCTGCCGTCATCATGACTTTGACAGAGCACCCTGCCTTGATCAGCAATCGGGCCAGTACGGCAGACTTATAGGCGGCAATACCCCCTGTCACAGCCAATAAAATATTTGGTAATTTGCTCATAATTTTCATCTGACAAATAAATTGGCATTATACACCATAACGCCCTTATCATCACCCACAATCCAAGATGCTACCAAAACAAATATCGACACACCATGGCAAAGCACATCAGCACAATGACAGGTCTGATAAATTTTGCGCCGCCTTTCACCACCATTTGACTGCCTGCAATCGCACCGATGATCTGCCCTGCCATCATCACAAATCCTACTTTCCACAACACATGACCGCCCAGCATAAAAAATAACAAGCTGGCAATATTGGTCGAAAAGTTTAAAAGCTTGGCAACTGCCGTGGCTTTGATCAAATTCATCCCGCGCAAAGCGACATTGGATAGCGCAAAAAATGTGCCTGTGCCTGGTCCTAAGTAGCCATCATAAAACCCAACAAGCGGAACGGCGGTTTTTTGCCAAGTGCGATGACTGATTTTGGGTGCTTGCTCAATTTCTCCCAAATTTGGCGCAAATAAAGTATAAATCCCAACACCTGCCACCAAAAAAGGAATGACAACTTTGAGCATCTCAGGCGGTGATAGCTGCACCAAAAGCGTCCCAAGCGCAGAGCCAATGAATGCCATCAATATCGCGCCTTTGATCTGCGAAGGATGGATGATGCCCTTTTTTATCATCGTTAAAGAAGCAGAAAAAGACCCTGCCGACGCTTGAAGTTTATTTGTTGCAAGCGTTGCCACAGGCGGTACACCTGCCAACAAAAGCGCAGGAATCGTCAACAGCCCGCCACCGCCCGCCATCGCATCCACAAAGCCTGCCACAAGTGCTACCGCAAATAACAGCGCCAAAATCTCAAAGCCTAAATCCATACCCACCCTTAATATCCGCCCATGTTGACAGCTAAGCTATTATACATGACGCATTTGATCTTTCAGAATTATTTTGCCTGAGTGAATTTGGTATTTTTGAGATAAATTCGCTAAAGTTTTGTAATCAAGCCTTTATCATAACCTTATTTTTATGCTAAAGTTAGGCATCATTTTATCAAATTCAGTGCCTGATATCGGATAATGCCCATTTGATGATACAAAGCACCCAATGTAGGATTCTTATGTTTGCACGAATCAAACGATTTTTAGAGCTTGAAGCGGCAGGTGGCATCGTGCTTGCCGCCGCCGCCCTTCTTGCCATGATTGTCGCCAATTCACCCTTAAAAAGCTTCTATGATGCCTTTATTCATGCGCCTGTGGTAGTGCAAGTGGGCGCATTTGAGATTGCCAAAGATGCCCATCATTGGATCAATGATGGCTTGATGGCAATATTTTTCTTTTTGGTGGGACTTGAGCTAAAGCGCGAAGCTTTGGTGGGCGAGCTGTCTGACATTAAGCAGATTATGATGCCTGCCTTGGCGGCTATAGGGGGTATGATTGTACCGGCGTTGATTTATGCCGCCTTTAACTATGGCAATCCCGAACAGTTGGCAGGTTGGGCGATCCCTGCCGCTACAGACATCGCCTTTGCTTTGGGTGTGCTGAGCTTGCTTGGTAACCGAGTGCCAAATGCACTGAAAGTCTTTTTGGTATCCATCGCCATCTTTGATGACCTTGGCGCGATTGTGATCATTGCTTTGTTTTATACCAGTGATTTATCGCTATTTTCATTGGCGGTGGCTGCGGTGTGTTTTCCGTTTTTATTTCTTTTAAATAGAATGAATGTTGTCAGACTCACGCCTTACTTACTTATTGGTTTGGTAATGTGGGCTGCTTTGCTAAAATCAGGTGTGCACGCGACTTTGGCAGGGGTTTTGCTTGCGTTTTTTATCCCATTACGAAATAAGAACGACCCTGAGCATTCCCCATTAGAAGAGCTTGAGCATGATTTGCACAATACCGTAGCTTTTGGTGTGCTGCCTTTGTTCGCCTTTGCCAATGCAGGCATTAGCCTAGCGGGCACAAGCATTGATACATTACTTCATCCTGTGCCGCTTGGCATCGCTGCAGGCTTATTTATCGGTAAACAAATTGGCGTCATGGCAGCTGTATTCTTCTGCTTAAAGCTTGGACTGGCAGGCTTGCCAAAAGGCACAACCGTCAAACAGCTGTATGGTGTATCTATGCTGTGCGGCATTGGCTTTACGATGAGCTTGTTCATCTCAGGTTTGGCATTTGGCGGAATCCCTGATGGCTTTGATCCACGTCTAGGCATCATCCTAGGTTCGATCATCTCAGGCGTTATTGGCTATGTCATCTTACGCGGTAACATTCCAAACGCTGACCACCCTGTGCTTGCCAAAGACTCAGGCGAAGGCTTTATCCCAGCAGCCAATGGCTTAAAATAAGCCGATTAATGAATATTTGAAAGCTTAAGCCAACACATATGTTGGCTTAATTTTAAGTTGTTGTATTAGGCATCTAAAGCTTAAAGACGCAAAACTTAAGCAACATTATTCACATCAATATTACAGTTTACCCATCAAACATCATTCAAAAAATCGTCATTTGACCTATAATAATAAAACCAATTATGGCATCTGTGTGTTTACAAAAGGAACAATATGATGAAAAAATTACTTCTAAGCTCTGCAATCGTTACCATGGCAATCACTGGCTGTGCAACTTCAACGACAGTCAGCACGCCAGCTTCACAAACCAAGATGACCATGCCTGCTAATACAGCGCATCAGCAAACGCTTGTCGCTACTTACCAATGTGATCAAAACGCCAAAGTTATGGCAAAATATCAGCCAAACGAAGATCGCGCGGTCTTAACCATCAACGCACCGACTTGGCAGCTAAACAACCAAGAAATCACCATGCATCCAGCAGTGAGCGGCTCGGGTATGCGTTTTATTAACGATACTAACCCAAACAGTCTATACGCTTGGCATGCCAAAGGTCGTGACGGTATTTTATCAGTCACAATCGCAGGTAAAGAGCATATGCTAAGCTGCGAAGCGACCGCCAAATCGATGTAAGTCTTTAAAAAGTTAATACTTTTTATATCCAAAACCCCAACCAAATTCGCCTTGGTTGGGGTTTTATAGTTGATTATTTATAGTATGATTGACTGCTTGATTGGATGAATGTTATTGGGAGAATTGTGAGCTTATGACCGTTTTTTGGATAATGCTTTTCGCTTACCCATCGGATCGATCGTCAAGTCTCGATAAATTTCCACGCGATCGCCTGAGCGAAGCGTTGTATCCAGGCGTCTTTTTTGGCTAAAAACACCCACATACCACGCTTTATGATTGGGATCGTTAGCCATGTTATGGTGCACCCAAGCCCAAAACTCATCAAACTCTTCACCGCATGCCCAGGGCGTCGCCTTTAATGCTTCATAAATTGTCGCGCCCATCGGCAAGCTGATCTCACTATAATACTGCCTGCCCAAAAGTGAAACATGGCTTACAGCAACGGTAATATCAGACTCTACGCAATCCATTCAAGCACCAAACCCACGAGCGCGGCAATGATCGCGATTGGAACAATGATACGCACAAACACTCGCCAAATATTATAACGAAGCTCGCTGTTCATATTAAATGTTTTGCGCAAATGGCTAATTTTCATGACAAAGCCTGAAAAGATCGACAGCATCATCACTGCCACCAAGCTTAGGCAAATAATAACAATTAATAAAATATTGGCAGGAATGACACTAAATAAAATCGCAAGTAAAAGCGTCGCCGCTGCCGCCACCAAAAATCCAAAACGCGCAGTAAGCTGTATGGCAGCATAGTATAATAAAAATGCAGCAATCAATAGCATCCCAAGACTGGTCACAACAAAAGACGGAATGGTCACCAAAGCCGAACCTGCTAAAATAGCCAGTGAACCAAAGATCAGCTGTGTCAGCCAAATCGGCAAGATGTACCCTGCCAAAGATTTTTTGGCTTGCATAAGGCTTGGCGTCGTCGCCATACCCCCAAACCAATACAAACCCGTCCCAACGCCAACACACAACAGCGCAAGCACCACCGCGCGAGACCACTCTGCCAAACTGACCTCGGTCATGACAGGCACACTCACCGCGCTATCAGCCAAAGATAACAATGAGCCCATCAAAATCAGCAAGACCCCAACGATCAGCAAGCGGCTTTTGAGTAGACTTAAGATCAGCGCAATGACCGTCAAACCCGCTGCAATACCAAAAGCTGGTATATCTGAGTGCTGCAAGGTTGAGCCAAAATGCGCATATGCTCCCAAAGCTATACGCCCCGAAATACTGGCAGCGATCAATATGGCGATCAGCACAGAAAGCAGCGCAAACCCACGCCAAACCAAGCCAGCATCTGCTTCACGAGTCAGTTTTTGCATGCCTTGCCACGGTGTATCGCCCGAACGCGCCGACAACGCAAACTCAGCAAACAAAACAGGCAGACCAACCAAGACCATCGCTAAAACCCAAATCAGCCAAAAGTCCAGCTCGCGCGCCATATTGGGCGCTACTTGACCGATAAATATCAAAGGCAAGGCGCACGCCACAAAAAATACCGTATATCGATGTAACATAATTAACACCATGATAAAGATTTGGGATATTTTAACATAAAAACCAGTAAAGCCTAAATCCCATCAACGATCAACAAAAAAACCCCCATAGTGGGGGCTTTGGTTTTAAGCATGCAATCAGTGAACAGCTGCTAAATATTCAGACAAGATTTTGATATCACGATCAGACAGTCGCGCCGCTACCATCTGCATCATGCCCTTATCGCCTGCTTTGGCGGCATCATTGGTACGTACTTCCATATCTGATGCCACATCATCTTCACGACCAGCGGCGCGGAACAGTTTTAGCTGAGTGGCAAGATAAGCAGCGTGCTGACCACCCAAACGAGGGAATGCTGCATAGGCATTACCTGCACCCTTTGGATCATGACAACCTGCACAAGGAATCACGCCACGCGTCTTATCGCCGCCCAAATACAATTTGGTGGCTTCTGCAACAGTGGCTTTATTACCATAGCCTGGCGTCCATGGCGTTTGGCTGGCATAATACCCTGCCAAGTTTGCCAAATCCTGCTGATTCAATCCAGCCAATTGAGCTTCCATAATGCCATTACGACGCGCTTTGGTTTTAAAATCAACCATCTGCTTATAAAGATACTTGATATTTTGACCGCCAAGGTTCGGCTGAGCAGGTACAGGGCTCACACCATCAAGACCATGACATGCAGCACAGTTGGCTTCAACAATGGCTCTACCTGCTTCAATGTCATACGCAGGCACAGTCACGGCATAGGCTGATAAACTGGCAAGACCAATTCCTGAGGCTAGAGCGAGTTTGGCTAAAGTTGCTTTTTTGGCAGGTTTCATAATAATTTCCTACTAACTTGGCTAAGTCTTGGGTGATACTATGGCTAAATCTGAATTTAGCCCATCATTTATAATTCAAAAAACCACTGATGACAATTCATCTAAGTAACTTTCGCTATTATAGCAAGAGTTGGGTAAATTTTCCTACAAAAATTGTGGTTTTAGTAACATTTTTTTCAAATAATCGTGATTTTATTGACAAAATCAAGAAATGGATGAACATTTAGAGGCAGCCAAGCAGAGTGATTATCACACTTTGCTCTATTTACTCATGTATTCAATCAGTTCAGCAAAGTCTTTGTCTGTACAATTTTGGCACAGCCCCATGGCAGGCATCTGCGGCATCCCTTGACGAGTGGATTTGATCAATGCTTCTTTGCCTTTTTGCTGATTTAGGCGATTCCATGTGGCGACATCGCCTTTTTTGGGCGCATTAAAAGTACCACTATCATGACAAGCTGCACAGCTTTTGGTATAAGTTTGGCTCACATCAGCGTGCGCAGTTGAGACCGCAGTCAAACCTAAGACCATTAACAGCGAGATCATAGTTTTCATAAGAACACTCTCATGTAATGAAATGAGTCTTTATTATGGGTGTTTTTAGCATAATTACAAGAGCATTTTGGTAAACGGTCGATCAAGTCCTGTCACACAGATCAAGCTTAAAATCCTTTATGTGCTATATGCGTCGCCAAGTCGTGCCAGCTCGGCTGTCTTCAAGCTCAATGCCTTGCGATTTTAGCTCATCACGGATGGCGTCTGCCTTGGCAAAGTCTTTATCGGCTTTGGCTTTTTGACGCTCCACGATCTTGGCAGCAATGGCAGCATCGCTCAAGCCGTCGCGAGTGCTGCCGATATGGGCTTGCAAAAACTCATTAGGCGATGATTGGGCGATATTCAGCACCGAAGACAACGTCTTTAGAATGGCGGCTTCTTGGACTGCTTTTTGGTGCTCGCCTGCTTTTATTGCTCGATTGATCTCCGCCACGATGCCAAAAAGTACGCTCACCGCTTTTGGGGTATTAAAGTCATCATTCATCGCTTTGGCGAATTCTTGACCTGCTTGACTCTCCCAAGCGCTTGGTGAGATTGAGATTGAGCCGAAGTTTTCAGCGGATTTTAGCGATTGATAAATGCGTGACAGCGCCGTATGGCTTTCTTTGAGTGCGGTATCAGAAAAATTCACTGGGCTGCGATAGTGGCTAGATAATAAGAAAAAACGCACCGTTTCAGGATGAAATTTATCCACCACTTCGCGAATGGTGAAAAAATTCCCCAAAGATTTGCTCATTTTTTCGCCATCAATATTAATAAAGCCCATATGCATCCAATGATTGGCATAAGTTTTTCCGCTGACGCCTTCAGATTGGGCGATTTCGTTTTCATGATGCGGAAATTGCAAATCATGCCCCCCACCATGAATATCAAATGTCTCACCCAAGCAGCATGTACTCATCGCACTACACTCAATGTGCCAACCTGGGCGACCCAGTCCCCACGGTGATTGCCAATGTGGCTCAGAGGGTTTGGCTGCTTTCCACAGCACAAAATCAAATGGATTTTGCTTATCGTCTGCTGCACTGACGCGCTCTGATGCGCCGGCTTGCATGTCATCGAGTTTACGCTTTGATAATTTGCCATAGTCGGGAAATTTATCGACAGCATAATACACATCACCGCCATCGCCTTGGTACGCCAAGTCTTTATTCATCAAACCATGAATAAGATCTTGCATATTTTCGATATGCTCGGTAGCGCGCGGCTCCATGTTGGGCGATTGGCAGCCGAGCGATTTTTCGTCTTGCCACATCGCAGCGATAAAGCGGTCGGTCAGATCAGTAATGGTTTCGCCATTTTCATTGGCTCGGTGAATGATTTTATCGTCAATATCAGTGATATTGCGCACATAATTGACATCAAAGCCAATCGCTCTTAGCCAACGCACAATCACATCAAACCCCACCATCACGCGGGCATGACCCATGTGGCAGTAGTCATAGACCGTCATGCCGCAGACATAGATGCCTATTTTACCCGCTTCAATCGGCTTAAATGTGCGCTTGGTTGCGCTTAGGGTATCATAAAGCTGTAGGTCTTTTTGGGTTTGGCGTAATGCGCTCATGATCTTATTTTCCAAACAATAAAAATAAAATAGTGATGATCACTTAAGCCACCGATCAAACTTCCCTAAGCATAGGTAAATTGGTTATGTTTGATTTGGGCTTAAAATATGACGATTAACCACTCATGATAGCAAATTTTTCTTTAGATTTCAGTAAATTTGCAAAAGATTTGATGATGCTGCCTGTTTGAGCATCGATTCATTTGGCGACGGCAGTTTTGATGGATGTGTCATCATCAGTTTGGGTGATGTGACTGGGTTTTGGATGATTTTACCACTGATATGGGCTATAATAACGCCATTTTAAAGCGATTTTACAATTAATGGGATTTTTATGACAACGAACCGTAAGATTTTAGTTACTAGCGCTTTGCCTTATGCCAATGGTCCAATTCATTTGGGGCATCTGGTTGAGTATATCCAAACTGACATTTGGGTGCGTGCCATGAAAGCCATGGGTCATACCGTGACTTATGTGTGCGCCGATGACGCACACGGCACCGCCATCATGCTCAAAGCCGAAGCCAATGGCGTCACACCTGAAGAGCAGATCGCCACCGTCAAAGCAAGCCATGAGAAGGATTTTGCAGGGTTTTTCGTTGATTTTGATAATTATTACTCAACACACAGCCCCGAAAATGAGCACTTTTCCCAAAAAATTTATACCAAATTACAAGAAAATGGCTACATCTTCACCAAAGATGTTGAGCAGCTGTTTGATACTGAAAAGGGGCTATTTTTGGCGGATCGCTTCGTCAAGGGCGACTGCCCTGAATGCGGCGCACCCGACCAATACGGCGATAACTGTGAAGTCTGCTCAAGCACCTATAATGCCACAGAGCTAAAAAACCCGTATTCCACGCTTTCTAACTCAGTGCCTGTCATCAAGTCATCAAAACACTATTTTTTTGATTTACCGCAGTTTGATGATTTTTTAAAGACATGGACAAAAGCGGACGGACGCCTTCAGCCCGCCATTTATAACAAGCTGTCTGAGTGGTTTGAAGCCGGTCTTGCGCCTTGGGACATCAGCCGTGATGCGCCATATTTTGGCTTTAAAATTCCAAATACCCCTGCCAGCGAGCCAGACAAATATTTTTATGTTTGGCTTGATGCGCCTGTGGGCTATATGGCAAGCTTTAAAAATCTGTGTGAGCGTAATGGCATAGATTTTGACGAATATTTTAATAAGGACAGTCAAACCGAGCTGTATCATTTTATCGGTAAAGACATCGTTTATTTTCATGCGCTGTTTTGGCCAGCCATGCTTGAAGGCGCTGGCTACCGCACGCCGACAGCCATCAATGCGCATGGTTTTTTGACCGTCAATGGCGAAAAAATGAGCAAGTCGCGTGGCACCTTTATCAAAGCAGAAACGTATCTGTCTCATCTAAATCCTGAATATTTGCGCTATTATTTTGCCAGTAAATTATCAGCAAACGTTGAAGACATTAACCTTGATCTGGATGACTTTATGCAAAAAGTCAATTCAGATTTGGTTGGTAAAGTGGTCAATATCGCGTCGCGTTCGGCAGGATTTATCCATAAAAATAATGCAGGCAAACTTGCCGACAGCTTATCTGAACCCAAGCTTTTGGAAGATATCATCGCAGCAGGCGATGAGATTGCCACCGCTTATGAAGCACGCGAATTTTCTAAAGCTACCCGCCTAATCATGGCGTGCGCCGACAAAGCCAATGAATATATCGACACTCATAAGCCTTGGGCGCTCAATAAAGAAGGTAAAGTTGAGGAGGTTCAGGCGGTCTGTACGGTCGCACTCAATATTTTCCATAAGCTTGTGATTTATCTTGCGCCTATTTTGCCTACACTATCAGGGCAAGCCAAAGCATTTTTAAATGTCGATAGTTTGGATTTTGAGGCGCGGCATCATCACTTAACAGCGCACACCATCAATGCCTTTTCGCCGCTCATGCAGCGTATCGAAAAGGATAAAATCAGTGCCATGGTCAATGATTCAAAAGAAAGCTTGACTGAGTCAAAGCCTGCCAAAAATACCAATCAGCAACAATCTAACAAAAAATCAGCCGTACAAACTGGCGATCATATCAGCATTGATGATTTTGCCAAAGTGACAATGCAAGTGGCACATGTGGTTGACTGCCAACGCGTTGAGGGTGCAGATAAGCTATTACAATTCACCTTAGATATCGGTGAAGAAACTACTCGCAATGTATTTAGCGGTATCGCCAAATTATATCAGCCTGAGGAGCTGACCGGTAAAAAGGTGGTTTGTGTGACCAATTTGGCACCCCGCAAGATGAAGTTTGGTATCTCAGAAGGCATGATTTTATCCGCCGAAAAAGACGGACAATTAACCGTGATCACCCTGCCTGATCAAATGCCAATCGGCGCCACTTTGGCATAATCTCACAATCATAAAATCCGCTGAATGTTAGGCATTCAGCGGATTTTTTTCAATAGATCAATGAGTTTAATGGACATCAACTCTCAGCAACTGGATGTTGGCTGTTCTTGTCATCGCAGAGGCTTTCATACTCATCAAGCGCTTTTTCAAGCAATGATGGCAAAGATTGGATGTTTGGCAGCGCTGCTTGGCAAGCGGTGATCCCAAAATCAATACAATCTTGATAATTGGTAAAGCTGATATTCAGTGCCTGCCCATCAAGCAGCACCGACGCAGGATACATCGCTGTCAGACGTGCACCACTTAAATATAACGGTGTGTCATCACCAGGGATATTTGAGATGATCAGATTAAATGCTTGCTTGGTTGGAAGTGCTCGTGTCGCCAAATTCACCCCCGCCCAAGCATAGTGCGCTGCGGTATAATTAATAAACTCAGGTTGAGTCATACGCCCAATACGCCCTTTGCCCGCCTGCATACTGTCATGAATCACCATCAGTCGCATGATAGGATCGGGATTATCTGTGCCCAAATTGGTCGGAATGAATGAGATTTGATTACCAATTGCAGTGTCATTTTTACGCAAAGATGTCGGCACAAAAGCAATCAAAGGCGCATCAGGCAAGGCGTTTTGTGAAATCAGATAAGCTCTGACGGCAGATGAGCACACCGCCAAGATCATGTCATTGGTGCTGACATTGAGCTGTTTAGCGATCTGCACAAAACGTGCTTTTTTTAGTGTCATGACAGAAATGTGTCGACTGGTACCGATTCGCTGATTGAGTATGGACGCTGGTGCCTGTAAGCTACTGATAAACTGTGTTTTTGGTGTTTGAGATGAGGTGGTTTGGCTCAGCTGATAATCAGACTTAAGCTCTTGATAAACTGGCTTTAGACCCAAAATTTGATCTTTAAAATGCCCTAAAATCGACTTTTTATCCATTGCAAAGCTTGACCCTTTACGGCGAATGTCTCTCAACCAAATTGGCTTGGACAGCTTTTCGTCAGGCGAGTGCGACAGCGAACGCTGAAACAATCTCATCGCAGCGACGCCATCCATCATGGCATGATGAACTTTTAGGTACAACAAAAACCGCTTAGATCCGCCTTGTGTTTCTGGCTCAAGATTATCAAATAAATGCAGCTCCCATAGCGGTCTGGTGCGATCTAATTGACGCTCATGCAGTCTTGAGATTTGAGCGAGCGCCTCCGACATCTTGCCAGTTTGTAGGCTGTGCTGATAACAATGGCGGTCGATATGAAATTTGCGAATGGTTTTCCAAGCAACCCTATGATAAAGCACTTGATTAAATGGGAAATTAGGGATGGCATCAGGGTCGATTCGATTGGCAAGCTCATTGATAAAGCTGGCTTCATCTTGATCTTCGGGCAGCTCAAAAACACAAATGCCAGCCACATGCATTGGCTGTTTGGCATTTTCTAGTAATAAAAATAGTGAATCAACAATGCTTAGCGCACGCATAATCCAAGACCCCTTAACCCAAAAAGTGTTCTATGATAACAAAATTTTGGGTTAATGATAAGTCCTCAAATTTTTATTTTTGTCACTGCTAAGCACTGATGGTCAAATCAGGCTAAGGCTGCCCAATTTAAGGCATCGTCGGATTATTTGAAAAAATATCCTGTCTGCGGTGAGCTTGCTTGTGCCATATAGCGTGCTGGCATACGCCCCGCCAAGAAAGCTTCTCGACCTGCTACCACCGCATGGTTCATCGCTGAAGCCATCAAAACTGGATTTTTGGCGTGAGCAATGGCAGTGTTCATCAAGACACCATCACATCCAAGCTCCATGGCGATCGCTGCATCTGACGCCGTACCCACGCCTGCATCGACCAGTACAGGCACTTGGGTCTGCTCAATAATCAAACTTAATGTATGACGATTTAACAACCCAAGTCCCGAACCAATCAAACTGCCAAGTGGCATGATTGCCACACAGCCCATGCTCTCAAGCTCTTTGGCGACGATGGGATCATCTGATGTATAAACCATCACCTCAAATCCATCCTCAATCAGTACTTGTGCCGCTTTGACGGTCTCGATGACATTTGGATATAAATTCTTCTCATCACCAAGCACTTCAAGCTTCACCAGATTATGACCATCAAGCAGCTCTCGTGCTAGCATACAGGTACGAATGGCGCTATCGGCATCAAAGCAGCCTGCTGTGTTAGGCAAAATGGTATATTTATTTGGGGAAATCACATCCAAAAGGTTCGGCTCATCTTTATTTTGACCGATGTTGGTTCGGCGAATCGCGACGGTGACAATTTGAGCGCCGCTGGCTTCGATGGCATCTTTGGTTTCATTTAGATCTTTATATTTTCCTGTACCAACCAACAAGCGCGACTCAAAAGTTCTGCTACCAATAATCAATTTATCCGACATATCAAACCCCTTATAACGTCTAAGAATTCAGCATTAATCATGCCTTGATTGATTAATAATCAATAAATACGCCGAAATATTGTACAGTAAAGACCTTTTTATGACAATGATTCACCCCATAATTTCAAATAAGGCAACAAAAAAAATCCCATCAATAACCTATTGATAGGATTTTTGAATATGGGGCGACTAATGGGACTCGAACCCACGACAACCGAGATCACAACCCGGGGCTCTACCAACTGAGCTATAGCCGCCATAGTAATGCAGGCATATGGCGCGCCTGGCAGGATTCGAACCTGCGACCACCTGCTTAGAAGGCAGATGCTCTATCCAACTGAGCTACAGGCGCTCGAGTGGCTTAGTATGTTGACAATGCCAACAAAAAAAGCCTGTTCGGCTTTAAATGGTCGGAGTGGAGGGATTCGAACCCCCGACCCTCTGCTCCCAAAGCAGATGCGCTACCAAGCTGCGCTACACTCCGATTTCATCACTTCAAGCTTTTTGTTATCAGCTCGTCGTTGTGGTGCGTATAATACAACTAAGACCCCAAGCTGTCAACCACTAATTTCTATAATTTGTCATAAATTTTATAAGTTATTGATTTTAATAAGAAATTTATCAAACTCAATCTGACTCTGTAATAATCACCATGCCGCTGGCGATCGCACCGCGCGTACCACCAGTTAAATGAATAACACGGCGCTCATGATCTAACTCATTGATTAATGCTGCTGCTTTTTGTGCCTTAGTACCGCCGCCACACAGCACATAAATATCGCCCTTTGTGGCATCCAAAAGCGATTTATTAATCGTATTAAGCGGATGATTAACCGCATATTCGATATGCCCTTCTTGATACTTTTGGGCGTCTCGCACATCCCAAATTACTTGATCTTTGGTTGGTGTAAATTCAGTGATTTTAAGTTCAGTGATCATTGTTGATTCCTTTAGTCTCCAAATAAATCTTATCAATAAGTTTATCATATATGCTATGATGATTAAAAATTATTTGATCAATGACCATGATACCACTTAAGTCCGATCAGTTTCGACACAAATTACAGCGCCTAAATCCATTCACAAAGCCCAGCTTGGTATATTCAGCTTATTTGGCATCGTTTTCGCTGCACTCAGCGTTTGCGCTTTGGACGGCATGGGGCGTATTGGCTTTATATGTGCACAGGCCATTTGGTCTGGCAACCTATCCTGCCATGGTGGCGCTACCCATCACTTATTTATGCACCCTTCGGCGCTCAGCGGCTACTCAGACGCTGCTATTGACAGCTGCACTTAGCATCATAACCTTTTGGCTATATACTCAAAAGCCGAGTAATGATCGACCTTGGCAGGATGAAGTTGAAGAACAAATCCGATTTCATCAAATCGGCGATCAAGTCACTGTTGAAAATGTCAGAAATTTTGAATGGATCAGCAAAACTGAGTATGTGCCCAGGTGGGAAGTGCGCAGTTATGATTTATCCCAAATTAAGTCGCTGGATTTGATCGTCTCAATTTGGGATAACGACAATATTGGACATACTTTGCTTTCATTCGGCTTTGATGATGGTCAGCGGATAGCCGTTTCTTTTGAAATCCGCAAAGAAATTGGCGAAAGTTTTTCATCCATTGGCGGGTTTTTTCGTCAATATGAGATGACCATCATCGCCGCTGACGAAAAAGACATCATCTACACTCGCAGTAATGCCCGCGGTGAGCGCGTTTATCTTTATCCGCTGTCATTGCCGCGCAGCGAAATCCGCGAGCTGTTTTTGGCTTATTTGCGCGCGGCTGAAACTCTTGCCGCGCATCCTTCTTGGTACAATACACTATTAGATAACTGCACGACAGCGATATTTGATTTGATGGATCCAATACGCGCCATACCCAATGACTATCGCATCTTATTATCAGGTCGCTTGCCTGAGTATCTATACGAAATTGGAATGATTGACACAGAGTTAAGTTTCAATGAACTAAAAACTCGGGCGCTTATCAATCCAAAAGTTGACCAATACACCCATCAAAATCCCATATCGTCAGCAGAATTTTCCCAAAAAATCCGTGAAAATCTTCCAGATCCCACCATAGAATTTGACAAACAGGTGAAATGAGTCCATAAATCATCAATAAAATCAAAAGTTTATAAAATTTTTATGAGATTGTCATCATTTTATCAAAAAAAAAGCTTGCCAAAATTTTAAAAGTCTATATAATACCCAACATCAAGAACGCGCAGTCATGCGCAGATCGCTTGAAAAACAACTTGGGGACGTGGCGGAATTGGTAGACGCACTGGATTTAGGTTCCAGCGCCGCGAGGTGTGAGAGTTCGAGTCTCTCCGTCCCCACCAAATTTAAAAAGCCAGTGACAGTCATCATTGGTTTTTTTATTATCTAAATTTGGGCCTATAGCTCAGTTGGTTAGAGCAGAGGACTCATAATCCTTTGGTCGCAGGTTCAAGTCCTGCTGGGCCTACCATTTTTACCTTAATAATCAAGGGTTTGCCAGTGTGCAAGCCTTTTTTTATTTAAAACTCTATAACCATTACCACTCACATCCTATTAGTCCTGATAAATCAGTCATGGCTAGGATTTTTAATGATATTCAACTGAGCGAGCTTTGAGCCAAAACAAACAAACCGCCAACAAAGGCGGTAAGTTTGCTTGAAAACCAACAAGTTTTGGAGAAATGATTAAACGGTTTGCCTAAGCATTTAAGCAGTCAGCGCCAATGATTCGCGGCGACCTTTAGCAAGTTTTTTTAGGACGGCAGTGATCATCTCGGCAGTGATCGGCTTTTCTGTCCCTTTAGATAAAATATTCATTTCAATGTTTTGGCGTTTTGGCTGATTCATTGTAATACCCTATGTTTTTCACCAGTGGCTGTTATGAATTTGCTTTGGTGTTTGATTTATTTGTTGAGATCAGTATAACCTAGGTTTACAAATGTACACAACCAATTATTGCCAATTTACCCCGATAAAGTGTAAACACTTGTTTCATTTTTGACATATCTTGTCATATTTGATGGCTTTGGATAAATATGTTAAAAAACAAAGATTTTCATGGATCGTCCATAAAAATAACGCTCAAATTGAGCGTTATCATCAAAAATTGCAAAAGCATTAACCCACCAAAGCATTTTCCCAGCGTGGTAAGACCAATTGCATCAGCGGCTTTAATAATTTGACATTACAAGCAAACACAGAACCAGTCGTCATCGCATTTGGCGCGCCTTTATGATCAACCACCACACCACGCGCTTCGGTCACGATCAGCTCACCTGCAGCCACATCCCAAGGCTTCAACGACATCTCAAAATAGCCATCATAGCGACCTGCCGCAACATAGCACAAATCCAAGGCAGCAGAACCAAAGCGGCGCACTTGACCACCATTTTCACAGATGGCTTGCAAACTGGCGAAATGCTGACGCGCAAAGCTGACGCGCTCTTCGCCCATCATGCGCTCATAAGGATGACCTGTGGTAAACAGTCCGCCTTCAATGGTCTTGCGCTCGCTGACCTGTAATCGGCGCTGATTCATCACTGCCCCACGACCGCGGCTTGCCGAAAACATCTCATCACGAACAGGATCATAAATCACGCCATGCTCAGTGACGCCATTTTTTTGGACAGCGATAGAAACACAAAAATGCGGTACGCCATGGACAAAATTTTGGGTGCCATCTAGCGGATCAATTACCCAACACCAATCAGCATCATGACCCTTGCCCTCTTGTAAGCCAAACTCTTCACCCAAATAAGAATGATTGGGATAGCTTTCTTTGAGCGTAGCAATCGTCAGCTCTTCAGCATAGCGATCAATTTGGGTAACCAAGCCATCAAGCCCCTTAGATTCTACCGCCAAATCAAGGCGATGGCGATTTTGATGCGCTCGCAAAATTTCGTGACCCACTTTTTTGGCTGCGTTTGCCGCCATGACAACCATCGGTTCCATACTACACCTGCTTCATTGAATTAAACTACTTAAAGAGTCAATTTGCGCTCATCACGCAAAAGATTTTTATTATACGTGAAAAACCGCCAAAAACCAATGAAAATTATGGCAATGGCGGCAAATACACAACACAGGATCAATCTGAAAAGGATTTAATGTTTACTCATTAACTCACTCAATGACTGATAAATCCCATCAGCATCCAATCGGCAATGTGACAGCTGCTCTTCGTGACTGGCATGATGAATGAACGCGTCTTTGATGCCGATATTTAAAAGCTTAACTGGCGATTGAGTGGTAATCACAAATTCATTGACCGCACTGCCTGCGCCGCCTGCGATTTGATGCTCTTCAACAGTTGCAATGTGATCAACACCTGCTTCAAGCAGCTGTACAATCAGCTGGCTATCAATGGGCTTAACCCAGCGCATATCAACCACGATACAAGCGATTGCTTGACTATCGGACAGTCTTTGAGCAGCTGTCAGAGCATCTTTTAGGCGAGTACCGAATGACAATACCGCCAGTTTTTTGGTAGTTTGCGTATCGAAGTCTGGTGATTGCCAAACCACATTGGCGCGCCCGATTGGGTAATGCTCGTCCATCATATCGACCTTGCGCCCCACGCCTGCACCGCGCGGATAGCGCACTGCTGCTACACCTTGATACTGATAGCACGTGTTCAAAAGCTGATGACATTCGTGCTCATCACTTGGCGCGGCGATGATCACATTTGGCACACATCTTAAGTATGCCAAATCAAAAACGCCTGCGTGCGTTGCACCATCCTCACCCACCAAGCCAGCACGGTCGATGGCAAAAGTCACATCCAGATTTTGTAGGGCGACATCATGAATGAGCTGATCATAGCCCCGCTGCAAAAAAGTCGAGTAAATCGCCACAACGGGCTTAACACGATCAGAAGTCGCCATGCCAGCTGCCAGCGTTACTGCGTGCTGCTCAGCGATCGCCACATCAAAAAACCGCTCAGGATATTTGGCAGCATACTCAACCATGCCCGAGCCTTCTGCCATGGCTGGCGTGATGGCGACCAGTTTATCATCACGACAGGCTTGATGAAGTAGCCAATCACCGAATATTTGTGAGTATTTTTTGGGGGCGGGTTTGGATATTGGGGGGTTGTTTTCGCCTGCTTTGGGCAATTTTCCAATGGCGTGATAGCCGATTGGATCAGCTTCGGCAGGTAAAAATCCTTTGCCTTTGACCGTATGCACATGGATAAGTACAGCGCCTTTTAGTTGTTTGGCACGCTCTAGTACTTGAATCAACTTAGGCAAATCATGACCATCATAAGGACCAAGATAAGTAAAACCAATCGCTTTGAATAAATTATCTGCAAACAATCTGTCGCCAATTTTTTCGGCAATTTTATCAGGCAATGGTGACGATGGCACACCATGGATCAGCTCACTGATTTTTTCGCTGATTTTACTTGGTAGGCGGCTTGAGACATCTTCAATCGCGCCATTTGCCATCTGTAAATAATGGCGGATGCGGCGATCATCAGAAGAGATGGCACGCTTGACCATCAAAATATTGCCATGCTTATCAATATCCATAGCAAGCCCGCGCTGCCAAAGCTTCGCCAAATGACGCGAGAAACCACCAATCGCTGCTGAAATGGACATGTCATTATCATTAAGGACGACCATCAAATCGGCATTTTGTTGTACTGCATCATTCATCGCCTCAAACGCCATGCCGCCTGTCATTGCGCCATCGCCGATGACCGCCGCCACTTTACGATCCTCACCATGCAGACGCGCCGCCAGACTCATGCCAAGGGCAGCTGAGATTGACGTAGAAGAATGCCCCACGCCAAAAGTATCATACTCGCTTTCTTCTCGCTCAGGAAAAGCAGTCAAGCCATCTTTTGAGCGGATGCTTGGCAAGCGCTCACGGCGACCTGTCAGCACTTTATGAGCGTAGGCTTGATGACCCACATCCCACACCAATTTGTCATAGGGCGTGTTCAGCACCGTATGTAGCGCAATGGTCAGCTCAATCACTCCAAGATTGGCGCCAAAATGCCCGCCGCTGACGCCTGTAGAGTACAGCAAATACGCGCGCAGCTCATCGGCAAGCTGGATCAGTTCGGCGTGCGTCATCGTCTTTAGGTCATCAGGACTGGCGACACGGTCCAAGATCGGCGTGTCAGGACGCGTCGTCAAAATCTCATCAAAGACTTTGGCACGATACGATTGGCGATGGGTGGCTGAATCCGTCATGATTGCTTGGCTTCCGATTATCAATAAATTCACATTTCATCATCAAAAAGAGTATGGCATAATAGCACTTTTGACGAGATGCCGCCAATCTTTTCATAAAATCATGGCAGTGTCATCATTTTATCACAATGGCGTTAAAAGACTATTTTACAAGATAGGCTTTATTTTTGCTAGAAAAACCCCATTGAAAGCTTGATTTTTATTTAATGTTTTAAATGCGTGTTAGGCGTGATTCAAACAGTCAGCTTTACCCACAGATTTGGGTAAATAATTTATTATAATAGACTGATTTTGAAAGAAATTTTTAAGGTATATTCCCTTGTATAAATTTATTACCAAGGCTAAACTGCCGACGATTCATGGCGAATTTGACATTCATATTTTTGAAAATGAGGATGGTCAAGAGCACATTTTATTAAGCACAGGATTGCCAAATGAGTCAGATAAATTGCCCATCGTGCGTATCCATTCTGAATGTTTGACGGGCGATGCGTTTGGCTCACTAAAATGTGACTGTGGACCACAGCTCAATGCCGCGATGAGTGCCATTCAAGCGCATGGCGTGGGGGCGATTTTGTACTTGCGTCAAGAGGGGCGTGGGATTGGTCTGACCAATAAGATTCGTGCTTATGCCCTGCAAGATCAAGGTCATGACACACTGGAAGCCAATTTGTTATTAGGTCTGCCAGCCGATGCGCGCACTTATGAGATGTGTCAGCAGATGCTCTCGCATGTCGGCGTAAGTCAAGTGGCTTTGATGACAAATAATCCTAACAAAGTCAATGAGCTTAATGAGCTGGGGGTCGAAGTGGTTAAACGCATTCCTTTGATCGTTGGCGTTAATAAATACAACGCTTCTTATCTGATGGTCAAAGGTGAGCAGATGAATCACTATATCAAGACAGATGATTTGAACGAACTTCCCTAATCACTCAGGATCATTACTTAGCATAGCCACTTAGGACAATCCATGCAAACGCAAATCCAAACAGTCAGAGCGTTTTTATTAAACCTGCAAGAAAGTATCATCCAAGCACTCGAAGAGCAAGAAAGCTTGGGCGGTGTCGATGGTCGCACAGAGACCAAATTCATCACAGACATTTGGGAGCGCCCCGAAGGCGGTGGCGGTCGATCGTGTGTTTTATCTGGCGGGCAAGTCATTGAAAAAGCAGGCGTGATGTTTAGCCACATCCATATCAAGCAAATGCCTGTTTCCGCCACCATTCGCCATCCTGAGCTGGCAGGCGCTCAAGCCGAGGCTTTGGGCGTGTCCTTGGTAGTGCACCCTAAAAACCCGTATGTCCCGACCAGTCATGCCAATGTGCGATTATTTGTTGCCACGCCCGCTGATGGCAGCGCGCCAATTTGGTGGTTTGGCGGCGGATTTGATCTCACGCCTTTTTATCCCAACCTTAATGATGTCAAACACTGGCATCAAGTCGCGCATGATTTATGCCGCCCTTTTGGTGATGACGTTTACACCAAATACAAAACTTGGTGTGATGATTATTTTTATTTAAAGCATCGTCATGAGCGCCGCGGCGTTGGAGGGCTGTTTTATGATGATGTTAATACCGCCTCCACAGGGTGGGATTTTGAAACTTGCTTTAAATTTATGCAAGCTGTCGGACAAGGCTATATTGAGGGTATCGTGCCAATTTTTGAGCGCAATAAACATCAAAGCTATACCGAGCGTGAACGGCATTTTCAGCTGTATCGCCGCGGTCGCTATGTGGAGTATAATTTGGTGTTCGACCGCGGTACGCTGTTCGGTCTACAATCTAATGGACGCACGGAGTCCATTTTGGTTTCCATGCCACCTTTGGCAGCTTGGGAATATCGCTACGAGCCTGAAGAAGGTACGCCTGAGTTTGAGCTCACCGATTTTTATTTAAAGCCTCAAGATTGGTTGAACTTATAAGCTTTTCTTAAGCACTTTTACCCCCTTATCGCCTCGCTATTGAGGGGATTTTTTAGATTTTATTTTAATCAATTGTTAAATTTTGTGTATTTTTCTGTAAATATACAGATTTTTAAGCAAAACTTGGTTAAAATACCCAAAAAATCTTATCTTTTGATGATAAGTCTTTCCAAACGGAAGTTGTATTTTTAACAAAACGGAGCCGACGCCATGTTTAATAAAATTGCCTTAACCGCCGCATTGTCCGCCACCATGATTTTGGTGGGCTGTAATAATTCAGGCACCTCTGCTGCTAATAATCCTCAGCTTGAAGAGCGCAGTAAGCTTATGAAGGACTGGCGACAAGCCAACGAAGGCATGAAAGCCATGATGGAAAACCCAGATACTTTTGATGCCGCAACTTTTAAAGAGCGAGCTGATTTTATTGCTGACAGTAACGCTGCCATGTGGACTCATTTTGAGGGTGATGCCGCCAAAGGTGGTGATGCCAAAGACGAGGTGTGGACAGATGCCGAAGGCTTTAGAGCTAAGACCGAGGAATTTACCGCATCAATCAATGCGCTATCGGCGGCAGCTGCCACTGCCACTACAGCTGCTGATGTCGAAGCCCAGTATGGCGAAATGGCGAGCAATTGCGGCTCATGCCATAAAGCCTATAAAAAGTAATTAAACTCAATTTAAAATAAAAATGCCTTTACTTAGTGTAAGGCATTTTTTATTTGCGAAATCATCTAAATTGGCGCTTGATAAATTGAACAGTATCGTCTTTTGCTTTTTTGATAGACAGCTTGCGATTGGCACCAAGCATGAGCTTAATCTGCCAAAGTTTTTCTTGATATAGCGCCAAATAATCTTGACGCTGTGCAACATTCATCACACGCTTTGCTGCAAGCACCGCATCCGGTGAACGCGCCTTGATGGCATCTGTCAGCGATATCGCCATCTGAACAGGGTCGTCACTGATATGCGTGAGTAGCCCATAGTCTTTGGCGGTCGGCGCATCCATCATCTCGGCAGTCATAGCAATCTGCTTCATCACATCTCGGCGTATATCGCGAGCGGTGCGCGTAATGCCCATGTCAGCAACTAAGCCCCACTTAGCCTCAAGCACGGATAAGCGGGCATCCGCTGCCGCGATACGAATATCCGCCCCAAGTGCAAGCTGAAGACCGCCGCCCACGCACACGCCCTCTACAACAGCAATGACCGGCACAGGCAAACTCTGCCAAATCAAGCAAACCTTTTGAAACTTACTGGGTGTCGGTTTGGCAAGCTCATACAAGGCAAAACCCAAGCTCTTAGGGTTATTTAAATCCGCCAAATCCAAACCTGAGCTAAAATTCCCATCAGCGCCCATCAAAATCACCGCTCGAATTTCACGATTGCGCTTAAGCTTATGAGCGACCTTAATCAGCTCATCCATCATCTGAAAGCTGATGGCATTTTTTTTATCGGGTCGATTGAGCGTGATGGTGGCGGTCTGATGTTCGATGTGTACAGTGAGCGTCTTTAAATTTTCCATAATTATCCCTTTTGGCGGTTTAGCACATGGTATCATATTGAATACACGCTAAAATAAAAATGAATAACCGATCGGTCACGATCATGATTTTGATAGTAAGTCTCTAAAAATCAGCGATAATGGCGCAGCACTTCTAAAATATCATCGCGCATCATCTGTGCTGTCGGCATTTTTTCGGCATGAAATCGAATAATGGGGATGCCAGAGCTGGCAAGCGCTTTATCTTTTTTGGCATCCTGCTTTTGGCGCGTCTTACTGCTGTGCGTCCAGTCATCAAGCTCGATGGCGGCAAGCACAGTTTGCAAATCATCGGCCACCAAAACAAAATCAACGCTCTGCCGACAAACTCGATTAAACCAAAACTGTCTTTCATTCGCCACATCTTCGGTCGGCTCAATGATTCTAGATAATTGAACTTGTCCAAAAATATGATACTCTGGCAGTGCCATTTTGAGCTTCTTAAAAAACAACACTTCACTGTCAGTCATCAAAGGCATGGGTTCAAATGGCCACACAGGCATATCATCGCCTTTGATTTTTTTGGACTTAGGGCGCAATAAAAACACCAAGATCGCCACACCAGCGATCAGTCCATAGATCATCAAATGATTATCCAATATGTTATCCTTATTATGGCAAGCCATATAAAAAAGCACGGCTTTTGATCCATGCTTTTAAATTCGATAGTTTATCGATCGGTCAATGCAGCGCAAACATCGCGCCGATTATTGAGTCTTATGCACAAAAGCGCCTGATGAAGGAACACGAGAGTCTGCCGCGATTTTGGAGCGCAAGGCTTTTGCGCCTTCTTCTGTTTTTTCGCTACCGACCAATACGCGCAAACCACGGCTGGTGCTACTGGTTGTGACTTTATAGCCAGCGTCACGATACTTTTTAACCACTTCATCGACCTTGTCTTTGTCTGGAGAAATCGCCACTTGAACGGTGTATCGTCCAGACGCTTGAGTGCTTTGAGATTTTGAGTCGGTTTTTTTATCGCTCTTAGGCTCTGTCTTTGATTGAGACTGGTTATCAGATTTTTTAGTTTCTTCTTTAGATTTGGCTTCTCTGGCTTTATTATCACGCTCCAATCGCGCCACTTGAGATGCAGAAGGTATCTTGATGCTACGCCCTGCTCTCAAAATATCATGACGCGTCATGCCATTGGCCTCAACCAATGCCGCCACCGAAATACCATGACGATTAGCGATACCCTGCCAAGTTTCGCCAGGCTGGACATCATAAGTACCCGCCTTGGCAGGCGCTTTGGTTTGGGCATTTTTATCTTCTTTTTTGTTTTCAGCTTTATTTTCGGTGGGCTTATCGGCTGATTTGGCTTTTTCATCCTTAGCTTTTTGCTCAGATTTTTTGGCTTCTTCAGCGGCCTTTTTGGCTTCTTCGGCTTTACGAGCAGCTTCTATCGCTTCAGGGCGTGTCTGAACCGTCGGCGCTGCGATCAGCTCACTTTTGGCCGCGCTGTCTGCCGATACTGCCTGAGTATTGGTCACAGTGCGTCCATTGGCTTCGGCATTGGCTTTTTCGAGGGCTTGTTTGCGTGCGTTGTTTTGCTCTTCAAGCAAAGCTGCCGCTTGCTTTTGCATTTGCAGCGTATGCGCCTCACGTGCGCGCTGCTTTTCAGCCAACAGCTTTTCTTCGGTCGCCACATCTGCCGTCAGAGGCTGAACCACAGGTTTTGCCACCTTGGTATCGGTTGATGTCTGCTGGGCGACTTGTGCCGATTTGGCGGTTTGAGCGTCATTTTTTGCCAGTGCAAAAAAAGCCACGCTACCACCGACGATCAGCGTAATGCCCAATATAATTTGTTTAGAAATCATAACCAAACCACCAACCTGTTATTGACTTTATAGATAGAATTTGCATATGTCGCCATAAGGCTAATTTTATCATAAACTAATAAAAATATCGTTTTTTTATCAAATTGTCAAGACAATCATATATAAAATTTGTGTGATATGGGTAAATGATTTTTAAAATTTAATACGGCTTACCAAATAACTCAATCAAGCTTTCGCTGATCGTATGAAATGAGCCAAAAACCACAATCATATCCTTAGGCTGACTGTCCGCCAAAATACCGCGGGTGGCTGACGGTAGGCTTTGATAGGAAGTCACTTCAGATGGATCGATGTATGCATATACTTGGTTTAAAAGCGTCTCTAGCGGCATTGCTCTTGGGTGATCAATAGCAGCCACATGCCACTGATCAATGGCGATCTCATCCTTGGCAGATGCCACAGCGCTCAATACCGCACCGACATCTTTATCACCCAACATCGAAAACAGGACTTTGAGCGTCGCATCAGGATAGTCTTTGAGATGCTGATGCCACGCCAAAATCCACTGTTTTAAGAAAAACTCGATGCCATGGGCGTTGTGCGCCACATCAAAGATCCAGTGCCTATTTTCGATCGTACGCTGGTCAAATCGCCCAGAGAGTCTAACCCCATCAAGTCCATGCGTGATGGCATCGGTATGAATCTGTAAACCACTTTGTAATACTGCTTCGACGGCGTTGACGGCATTTTGTAAGGATAACTTTGGCTTAGGCAGTCGCATGGTCAAGGCATCATTTGTAAAAATCCACGCTTCACCTTGATCGACATAGTCATAGTCTACGCCCAACTGATATACACGACTCGTCAAACTGTTTGCCACTGCATGCACACTGTTTGGCATCTGGCGTGCGCCCAAGATCACAGGAATATCCGCTCGGATAATGCCTGCTTTTTCTTGACCAATACCCTCAATATCATCACCCAACCAGTCCACATGATCAATGCCAATATTAGTGATGACAGCGACATCAGGATCAATGATATTAACGACATCCAAGCGTCCGCCAAGTCCAATTTCAAGCACCCACACATCACAGCTTGACTGCTCAAAATACCAAAATGCCGCCAAAGTTGTCATCTCAAAAAATGACAAGGTCAAATTTTCAGCAAGGCGCGCTGCTTCCGCCACCTCAAAGGCTGCCACCAAATCATTTTCGGTGATCTGCTCGCCATCAATGCGAATACGCTCAGTAAAAGATACCAAATGCGGCGACTGATACAGCGCAGTTTTTAGACCAGCTGCTTGACAAATTGCGGCGATGGTTGCCGTGGTTGAACCCTTACCATTGGTGCCTGCCACCGTAAAAACTGTTGGTTTTTTATCAGATACCCTACTATCTTTTAGAATGCCCAAGCGCTTGGCAACAGGCAACACGCGCTCAAGCCCCATATCAATGGCAGAGACATGAATACTGCCAATATATTCTAGCCACTGGCTTACAGTTCTTGTCATAATTATGACTCCCAAATACTTTAGGCTATTGTACTTGGTTTGGTGGGCTTTTAAAACAAAAATCACTCAGGGTTGGAAGATTTTATTTGCCAATAAAAAAGACGCCCACAAAGCGTCTTTAATGCATTAAATTTAAGTAAAGGCTAAACGGCAGCTTTTGAGAGTTTTGCTAAAATGCGATGCGTCGTATCGATGAGTTCATGGCGATGTACCACCATATCCACCGCGCCTTTTTCAAGCAAAAACTCAGCTCGCTGAAAAGGCTCATCAAGCACTTCACGCACTGTCTGCTCAATGACACGCTTACCTGCAAAGCCAATCATCGCCTTGGGTTCGGCAATATGTACATCACCAAGCATCGCCAAAGATGCGGTCACACCGCCATATACAGGGTTGGTCAGCACCACCACATAAGGCACGCCTGCCAGTCTCAATCTTTCGATGGCAGCGGATGTGCGTGCCATCTGCATGAGCGATAACAGCCCTTCTTGCATACGCGCGCCGCCTGACGCAGCAAAGCACACCAAAGGCTTTCGCTGTGCCAAGGCTGTTTCGGCAGCTTGGACAAAGCGGTCGCCCACCACAGACCCCATAGATCCGCCCATAAAGCGAAAATCAAAAGCACAAGCAATGACATCTAAGTTTTTAAGCTTACCTGTCATCACCACCAAGCCTTCAGATTCGCCGGTCTTATTTTGGGCTTCTTTCATACGTTCAGGATAAGGCTTAGAATCCACAAAATGCAAAGGATTGCCTGTCGTGAACTCTTGACCAAGCTCTGAATCAATGCTGCTTAAGAACCACTCCAAACGCTGACGCGCCGTCATAGTCAAATGATGATCGCATTCAGGGCACACATATTGGTTTAAATTCAGCGCCGTATTGGTAATCAGCGCATGGCAATTTGGGCACTCGGTCGACGGCTCAGTCTCGACAGCGGTCAAGGTCGGCACAGTGGTTCGCTTAACGCCAGGCACTTCACGCTTTAGCCAAATGGTGGGTTCGGTCAGTTGAGCTTGACTCATAATTTATCCTTTTTACTATGTTTGGGCATCCACCCAATATGGCATATAGTTTACACTTGTAAATTGATTTTGGCAAACAAAATTTAGCCCACAGCCCATCAAGTCATGCCATCACAAGCGACCATGCCCGCCCACTTAAGACTTTTGAATCAGCAAAAATCAATGAATCTCATCAAGCGCTTGTCTTAATTCATCCATCTTGGCAAGCAGCTTAGCTTTGGCTTGGGTGATCTTTTGATCATCATTCTCACAGTCGGCGAAGTTTTTGACCAGCTCTGAGCCGACGATCACGCCATCTGCCACCGCGCCCAGCGCCTTGGCGGAAGCGCCATCACGAATACCAAAGCCCACGCATACAGGGATGTCGGTTTCGCTCTTGACTTGTGCGACTTGCTTGCGCACTTCGTCCACATCCAGCGCGCCCGAGCCTGTCACGCCTTTGAGCGATACATAATAGATGAATCCGCTACAGTTTTCGATCACTTTGGCGCGGCGGTCGGGCTCGGTGGTCGGTGAAAGCAAGAAAATTTGATTAATGGGGTGATCGGTCCGTTCAGTGAGCGCTTTGGGATAACTCCCTGCCTCGCTTGGTGGCAGATCCACCATTAAGATCGCATCGACGCCAGCGTCAGCGCACATCTTGGCAAAGTTATCATACCCAATGATTTCAACTGGATTTAGGTAACCCATCACTAATACAGGCGTCGTTTGGTCGTGTTCACGAAATTTGGCAACCATATTCAGCGCATCTCGCGTACTCACGCCTGCCGCCAGCGCCCTTTCGGCTGCATGGGCAATCACAGGTCCGTCTGCCATCGGATCACTAAATGGCAGCCCCACCTCGATGATGTCCGCCCCATGCTCAACAAGCTTATGCATCAAATCCACCGTCACATCAGGACGTGGATCGCCAGCCATAATATAAGGGATTAACGCTTTTTTGCCGGCTTGGCGCAGCGCCTCAAAAGTCAGTTCAATTCTTGTTTTCATTATGTTCTCATCAAATCATTTACTGTCGGTAATTGGTGGTGGCTTAGTCAGCCTCAATGCCATCTTTTGCCATGACTGTATGCAAGTCCTTATCGCCACGACCAGACATATTCACGATAATTGACTGATCTGGGCGCATAGTTGCTGCTAATTTTAGGCCATAAGCCACTGCATGGGCGCTTTCAAGCGCTGGGATGATGCCTTCTTTGCGAGTGACTTCTTTAAAGGCATGTAAAGCCTCATCATCTGTCGCGCCGACATAGTGAACACGCTCAACATCTTTTAAAAAGCTGTGCTCAGGTCCCACACCTGGATAGTCAAGCCCTGCCGAGATCGAATGCGTGCCCAAGATTTGACCTTCGTCATCTGCCATCAAATAAGTACGATTACCATGCAAAACGCCCACGCGTCCTGCCTGCAGGGGTGCTGCATGATCAGGCGTATCAAGACCTAGGCCATTGGCTTCCACGCCATACATCGCCACTTCACTGTCATTCAAAAAGTCATAAAACAGTCCAATGGCATTCGACCCGCCGCCAACACACGCCACCAATGCGTCAGGCAGGCGACCTGTTTTTTCAAGATGCTGAATCCTTGCTTCACGACCAATGATCGCCTGAAAATCGCGTACGAGCATCGGATAAGGATGCGGACCTGCCACTGTGCCGATGATATAATAAGTGGTATCGACATTTGCCACCCAATCACGCATGGCTTCATTCATGGCATCTTTTAGGGTGCGTGAACCTGAAGTGACAGGCACAACGGTCGCCCCAAGCAGGCGCATCCGATAGACGTTCATTTTTTGGCGCTCGACATCATCTGCACCCATATAAACCACACACTCAAGACCAAGACGCGCCGCAATCGTGGCGGTAGCGACGCCATGCTGACCTGCTCCCGTCTCCGCAATGATGCGCTTTTTACCAACCATCTTAGCGAGCAGCGCCTGACCGATGGTATTATTGACTTTATGGGCGCCTGTATGATTCAAATCCTCGCGCTTAAAAAAGATTTTGGCACCGCCAATCTCACGGCTCAAGCGCTCAGCAAAATACAGTGGCGTTGGGCGTCCGACATAATCCGTCAAGTCCGCCATGAATTCATTCCAAAACTCAGGATCGGCTTTGGCAGTTTTATAGATCTGCTCAAGCTCTTCAAGCGCCTTCATCAAAGTCTCTGAAACAAAACGACCACCGTGTACGCCAAAATGTCCATTGGCGTCAGGGAATTGTCCAAAATCAAGATTCGTTGTCATAAATTACCTTATTTTATTAACCTTTTAAACCACTTCTAAAAAATTTAAATATCGCGCGCAACCGCAAGCCCTGCATAAGTTTGGGCAGTTGGCATCAGCTCGATGGCATTGATATTCACATGCCAAGGCTGTGAGGCGACCCACTGCACTGTATTGCTAATATCGCTAGCGGTCAGATACTCCACACCTTCATAGACTGCGGCTGCCTTGGTGTCATCGCCTTTAAAACGTACCTGACTAAACTGCGTACCGCCGCACATACCAGGCTCAATATTTGTCACACGCACTCGTGTATTGATCAGATCAGCTCTAAGATTATTGCTAAATTGCTTAACAAAAGCCTTAGAAGCGCCATACACATTTGCGCCAAAATATGGATGATTGCCCGCTGTTGAGCCGATATTAATGATCAATCCATGATTATTTGCCACCATATACGGCAAAACCAGATGCGTCACACCCACCAATCCTTTGATATTCACATCTATCATAGTCTGCCAGTCTTGAATGTCGGCAAGGTGTGCCGGCTCAAGACCAAGCGCAAGCCCTGCATTATTAATCAGCACATCAATCTTGGTCAGATCAATGCCGCCAAGCACTTCTGACATCGCCTTAGTATCACAAACATCGAAATGAAGCGGTATGAAGTGCTCGCCAAGCTCTGCCTTAAGTGCATTTAATTTATCCAGTCGCCTGCCCGTACCATAGACGGTGTGCCCTAGGGCTGCAAAATCTCGCGCAATTTGCTCGCCCAGTCCTGCTGTTGCGCCTGTGACAATAATATGCATATGGTATCCTATTTTATCCATGATTGACTCACTGATGGCTGAAAATGCCACTATATCAAAATCGTCAGAATTTGGCATCATTTGATTGTTGGCTTTTATTTTGTATTTATAAATATAAAGCCGATTAGCCGTCTAACGCCAAACAAAATCTATCTGACAGCTGTAATAAAAGCTTGCATTTTGTCAATGTCCTTGACGCCTTTGGCTGATTCAATGCCGCCGCTGACATCCACAGCATGGATCGGCAGCTGCTTGGTGAGCGCGGCATTTTCAGGGGTCAGACCACCTGCCAAAATGATCGGCAAACTGGCATGTTTAGGGATAATTGACCAATCAAACCGCTCGCCCGTGCCGCCAAACTTGTCCGCATGATAAGCATCAAGCAAAATCGACACTGCCCCTTTGGCGTGATACTCATTGACCATCTGAGTGATCGCTTGGGCATCGTGTCGAGATGCATCAATGCGAAGCGCCTTGATCCAGCGCTTGCCTACGAGCGCCGCTTGTCTTTGGCATTCACTTGCAGATTCATCACCATGAAACTGTATCACATCAAAAGGCACAGTGTTAGCGATATGAATCAGCTCATCATCACTGATGTTCACCACCAGCGCCACAATACTCACAAAAGCTGGAATATGTGCCACAAGGGTTTGGGCAAGCGCGGCATCGACAGATCGCGGGCTGGGCGGATAAAACACAAGTCCAATGGCATCGACGCCCGCCGCTACTGCCGCTTGGACATCTTGGGCGCGCCTAAAGCCACAAAACTTGATGCGCATGACTGACTGTGGCACATCTTTTAAAGAGTAAGTCATCTAAAATACCTATGAGCTTGGCAACTGACAAGCGCCTGTACCTTGGGTTGAGACTTCCACCTGCGCACCTGTGAGCATGAATAGATTTTTGACTTGCTCGGCAGCGTTGGTCATCGCCAAGGTCAGCACATCACCTTGACATGCTTTAGAAAGTACCTGTGCTTTGGCATCGGCTTGAGCTTTGGCAAATAATGCCGGATCGCCAGCTACCGCCCCAAATAATCCAGTCTGCCAATCATATACTTCAATATTATCCAAAAATACCTCAAAGATCTCAGACGGCGGCAAAGTGATATGTACGCTTTGGATGGGCTCGCCTGCTGCATTCTGCGATTCGCTGATATGCACCATCTCAGATCCGATGGCACTCAAATCAATGCCTGCAAGCACTCGACCTTTGATAACAAATAGCCCTCTTTGCTTGTCTTGCCAAAGTGCCTGCCATGTGCCATCTTTATTGGCAGTCACAATGGTCTCAACCCCAAATGCCGCCGTTTGTAGGCGAGACAGCGACTGAATCTCTGTGATGACGCCCTCTCGTGTGATCACTTCGGCTTGAGCATCCGGCTTTTTGACCAGCATAAATACGGCAATCAGCGCCAACATACCCAAAAGCGCCATCACAATATATGCCGCCTTGCCGTGTTGGCGGCGATGATTGGTCAAATCTTGTCGAATCATTTTAAAATCCGTTGATTGAGATCGTGTTGTTTAAAATACCATAAAAGCCAAGAAATTTGTGTAAAATCCCCAAAAATTTGTTGTACATTCTTTAAAGTTTGCCGTAATATAAGCTGTTTATGAGTTTTGTTTCATAAAATATTTATTTCAAAAAATAAAGTTTAGCTTTGCTTAATTTTAAAGGTCATATCATGAAAGCCAGCCAATTTATATTTGCCACCTTAAAAGAGACACCCAATGATGCCGACATCGTCTCAAGCCAACTGATGGTTCGTGCAGGTCTGATTCGTAAGCTTGCATCAGGTCTGTATGTATGGATGCCAATGGGTCTGCGTGTGCTTAAGCGCGTCGAGCGCATCGTGCGTGAGGAGATGGAGGGTATTCATAGCCAAGAGCTTTTGATGCCGGTGACGCAGCCAGGCGAGCTTTGGCATGAGTCTGGGCGTTGGGAAGATTATGGCGCTGAGCTTTTAAGATTCAAAGACCGTCACAGCCGTGATTTTGTGTTGGGTCCCACCCACGAAGAAGTCATCACCGACATCGCGCGCAATGAACTTAAAAGCTACAAGCAGCTACCGATCACATTTTATCAGATCCAAACCAAATTCCGCGACGAGATCCGTCCACGCTTTGGGGTGATGCGCGCTCGCGAATTTACCATGAAAGACGCGTATTCTTTTCACATTGACAAAGAGTCACTGGCAATGACTTATCAAGATATGTATGACGCCTACAGCCGTATTTTTACGCGCTTGGGGCTCAATTTCCGTGCCGTGCAAGCAGACACAGGCTCGATTGGTGGTTTTGCATCGCATGAGTTTCATGTGCTAGCGGACAGCGGTGAAGATGACATCGCATTCTCAACCGAATCAGATTTTGCCGCCAATGTGGAGCTTGCAGAAGCCGTCTGTCATGACGAGCGTTTGGCACCCACCCAAGCACGCACTGATGTCGATACACCAGACATGCCCACTTGTGAGGCGGTCGCCAAGCACCTAAACATACCACTGAGCCAAACCGTCAAAACGCTGATCGTCAAAGGCAGTCACAGCCAAGATAATCCTGAGGCGCCCAAATTCATTGCCTTGGTTTTGCGCGGTGACCACACATTAAACGAAATCAAAGCAGAAAAACTTGCCGACGCTCATATTCCTTTGACCATGGCGACTGAAGATGAGCTAAAGGACATTGGACTGATCAAAGGCTACATCAGCGTAGATTTGAACATGCCGGTCTATGTCGATCGTGCCGCAGCGGCGCTGTCTGACTTCGTGTCAGGTGCCAATATCGAGCACAAGCATACCACTGGCATGAACTGGGATCGTGATGCTAAAATCACCCAAATCGTCGATATTCGCAATGTGGTTGACGGCGATCCATCTCCAGATGGTAAGGGCGTGATTAGCATCAAACGCGGTATCGAGGTCGGTCATATTTTCCAGCTGGGGGATAAATATTCAAAAGCTTTGAAATGCTCAGTACTCGGTAAAGAAGGCAAACCTGTGACTTTGATGATGGGCTGCTATGGCATTGGTGTCAGCCGCATCATCGCTGCTGCCATTGAGCAAAATCATGACGATAATGGCATCATCTGGGCAGAAGCTCAAGATAAGGCGGACAGCATCGCCCCGTTTTATGTTGCCATCGTACCAATGAAATCAAAAGATGGTAACGCTGAAGCCAAGGCTGAAGAGCTGTACCAAACCCTAAAATCTCGCGGTATTAATGTCCTGCTTGATGACCGTGATGAACGCCCAGGCGTGAAATTTGCTGACCTTGAGCTGATCGGTATTCCGCATCGTGTCGTGGTTTCAGAAAGAAATCTTGCTGAAAATAAATACGAATATGTCAACCGTGCCACAGGCGATAAGCAGATGCTAAGCCTAGATGAGCTGCTGGCGTTATTTTAACTCTAAGTAGCTGATAATTAAAAAACCTTGTCATCAAGACAAGGTTTTTTAATTATTCTAATAAAGCAGTCCGCCATTCATTGACGCACTTGTCTGGTCACGGCTGGCAAATCATGATTTAGCACACGGACAGGATTAATATCTATCCCTCCTCGGCGAGTATAGTTGGCTTGCACCATCAAAGATGACGGCTCAAAATTCACCAATAAATCAGCAAAAATACGCTCTACGCACTGCTCATGAAAGCCATTGTGCTTACGAAAAGTCAGTACATAGCTTAAAATTTTTTGATAATCGAGTGCCTTATCAGTCGTGATTGAGACTGACAGCGTCCCCCAGTCCGGCTGATTGGTCACAGGGCAGTTTGAGCGCAGCAAATTGGTGTGAAATTGATAAGCTGCCATCTGATGCACAGGCGGGTGCCTTAGTACAGAGGCATCAATATCATCGCCAATAATCACCCCGTTTCCGCCATCGAGCACCTCATCAATGCACACCCCAAGCGGTTCATGCACCTCAAAGCCGCTGCCGCTCAGCGGAATAATCTCAGCGCTCACATCAGCGCCCACACACGCTGACAGATCTTTTTGTATGAGCGCTTGAACCTCTGATGCATCGCTAAATGAGGTAAAATTCAAGCTATTAAGATACAGCTTGAGCGATTTAGATTCCACGATATTCGGTGAATGAGCAGGAATGCTAATACGAGCAATCGCCACCTTTGAGATACCTTGATCATTCAGCCACGATAGCTCAAACGCTTGCCAAACATCCACGCCATCTGTCAGCTGATCGGCTTGCACACCAGTTAGCTTTACAATCTCATCGCGCCCCAAATCACGCGAGATGGCAAACAAGACACTTGGGTCATAACTTTTTGGATAACTTGTGGTCTCACCTAAGACGCCATGAATACTCATATCAGAGTCCTTTATCATCTCAATGATGGTTTATAGTCTAAGCTTTGAGCCATTAATTAATAAGCGATACGCTGTAGTATACAATAGAGCACAAAATGCCAAAATCGCCACCAATGACCACCACACATTGACATCACTGTATCCCAAGATACCAAAACGAAACGCATTGACCATATAAACGATGGGATTGAGCAGTGATAAATTTTGCCAAAATGGCGATAAGTTATCCAACGAATAAAACACGCCGCCAAGGTACGTCAGTGGCGTCAGCACAAAACTTGGAATGATAGAAATGTCATCAAATGAACGAGCAAACACCGCATTTATCAGACCACCAAGCGAAAATAGCACCGAAGTCCCGATGATGGTAGTCAGCATCACGCCAAAATGCACCACGCTTAGCTCTGTAAAAAACAGCGCCACGATCGTCACAATCAAAGCAATGGCAAGACCACGAAATACCCCGCCACTGACATAACCAAATAAGATCGTATGCTTTGAAATGGGAGAAACCAAAAGCTCCTCGATACTGCCTTGAAATTTCATGCTAAAAAAACTCGACACCACATTTGAATAGCTGTTGGTGATGACCGACATCATGATCAAGCCTGGCACAATAAACTGCATATAGGACACGCCGCCCATCTCACCGACGCGGCTACCGATCATCTGCCCAAAAATCACAAAATACAAGGTCATGGTGATGACAGGCGGTAATAAGGTCTGTGGCCAAATCCGCAGTATTCGTTTGATTTCTTTTTTTAAAATGGTTAAAAATGCCACCCATTGCTTGCTAAAATTCATCGTCTGCTCGTTCGTTGTTTTTATGTGTGATTAATCATTGGTAAGTTTTTCAGTCAAATTATTTTCAACCAAATTCATAAACAGCTCTTCTAGGCGGTTTGACTTATTGCGCATACTGGCAATTTGAACGCCTTGTTCGGATAATTGCGCAAAAACATCATTCAGGCTTTCGCCCTTTTTTAAGGTCACTTCAAGGCTAAGGTCATCTATTTTTTGATAGCGCACCACTTGAGTTAGGTTAATGTGCGACTCAAACGGCTCAGCAAAATCCAAAATAAAGCTTTCAATATCCAAGCTTGCCAATAAGCTTTTCATGTCGGTGTTAATGCGGATCTCGCCTTTATCCAAAATGGCGATGTATTTACATAATTGTTCGGCTTCTTCAAGATAGTGCGTGGTCAAGATGATCGTGGTGTTTTCTTCTCGATTGATATACTCCATAAACTCCCACATCGAGCGACGCAGCTCAATGTCCACACCTGCCGTCGGCTCATCCAAGATCAGTAGCTTAGGTTTGTGCATGAGCGCACGCGCGATCATCAAACGGCGCTTCATCCCGCCAGAGAGCATTCGCGCTTTGGTGTCTTTTTTATCCCAAAGACCCAATGCCTTAAGCAACTTTTCTGCGCGCGGCTTGGCTTCTTTGGCAGTGATGCCAAAATACCCTGCTTGATTCACCAAAATATCTTGTACATTTTCAAATTGCATGAAGTTAAATTCTTGGGGAACCACACCCAAAAACTGTTTGGCTTTTGAGGGTTCTTTGAACAAATCCACCCCAAAAATCTCCACCGTTCCTGATGATGGCGGAAACAATGAACTGACAATGCCAATCGTGGTGGATTTACCCGCTCCATTTGGACCCAGTAAAGCAAAAAATCCGCCTTGAGGGACGGTCAAATCAATGCCTTTGAGTGCGGTAAAGCCGTTATTATAAGTTTTACTCAATCCTTTGATCTGTAGTGCTGGTATATTCTCATCAATGCGCTGGGTATTGTCGGTGGTCATAAAAATACTCTAAACTTTATCATTGCCCTATTAATGTAGATCAATATAAAATTTTCAAGGCTAAAAGCTCAAATGCAAAAATCCCAAATCACTCGCTGAATGATTTGGGATAGGCCTTAGATCAGGCGATCAGCTTGATTGCTGGATAATATAATCAACCGCGTTTTGAACTTCTTCATCAGAAATATCAGAACCGCCACGCGCAGGCATCGCATTAAAGCCATTGATGGCATGATTATAAAGCGTTGCTGTGCCTTTACCGATTCGAGGTGCCCAGTCGCTGGTACCGATTCTAGGTGCGCCGATCAAGCCAGCATCATGACAAGTAGAACAAAGCGCCTTATACAAGCTTTCACCATCACGCGCTTGACCTTCAACCGCTGGCGCAAGCACTGTGATATTGATATCGCATTCTTCGCCCTCAAAGCAAACTTTACCAAAAGGCGCGATACGAGCGATCAAATTAGGATACATCGCCACGAGCTTTTGGACTTGTGGGCTTTCTTTTGGGGCTTCTTCTGCGGGTGCTGCCGCTTGAGCAGGTGCTTCAGCCGCCGCTTCAGCTGTAGCCACTTCAGCTGCATCAGCAGTCGCAGTTTCTGCAGGTGCGGCAGCTTCTTGCGCTTGAGTTGCTATTGTTGACACTGCTAACAATGCAGCAAAGGAAAACATAACAGCTTTTTTCATTGTCATCATCTCGTTTTTAGCCTTGAGCAATCGCTCTGGGGGTGTCGAACAGCGGTGCAAGTCATTGTGCATAGCCACCATCCCTACAATAAAAATTTACCCCTACTATTATAAGGGAAAAGCAAGGTAAAATGCCATGTTTTTTATAAAATCTGTTAAAATTTAGCAAGAATTGCATAAATTTATCATTATTTTACTGGCTTAAGTGGCATTTTTCCCAAAAACTTGCTACAATTTGCCACCTAAATCATCAGTGCTTGTAGCTCAGTTGGATAGAGTGTCAGCCTCCGAAGCTGAAGGTCGCGGGTTCGATTCCCGCCAAGCACACCATCTTGTCAAAACGCTGGACAATCCAGCGTTTTTTCATCTGATTATCGATTATTGTTAATTTCGATAATCTCAATCCAATATCCGTCTGGATCCTTGATAAAGGCGATGTCTTTCATCGTGCCTTCTTCAGGACGCTTTTTAAATTCCACGCCATTGGCATCAAACCATGCCACCGCTTCACTCAAGTTTGGTACGCTAAAGCAAATGTGCCCAAACCCGCGCGGCTCACTGTTACCATCATGATAGCTAAAATCAGCTTGATTTTCGGTGCCATAATTATGCGTCAGCTCCAAAATACTGCGCTGGCGTGAGACAAAATCTTTTAGCTCATCACCTGACGGCAAATGATTGCGTTCATCTTCGGTTAAGCGTGCCAAAAAATACAAATCAAACTCACTGTCTGGAAAGCTGCGATGCTTAAGCAGCGTCATACCAAGCACCCCTGTATAAAACTCCAAAGATTTAACTGGGTCTTTGACACGCAGCATGGTATGATTAAAAATATAGCCTTCTGACTGCACTGGAATGTCTTTGACGCCTTGGGCAGTCAGTGCGTTTTTTGGTTGTTGGATGCTCATCGTTTTCCCCTTCGTTGATAAATCACTTGTTAAAATTAGTCTTCTAAAAAATGCACTTTGCCGGTGGCGACATCGTACTCAGCACCGACAATTAACAAATCACCCTGTCTGACCATGTCTTCTAAAATGCGTGAGCCATGTTTAAGCTGACTGACTGACATACCGACATTGGCGCGAACAGAGCGCTCAATCAATTCATCCATATCCACATCATCGCCCGATGCGGTGGCAATTTCGTGTAAATTAAGCACACTTGGACGAATGCGATCGACGATCGATTGAAGATTTGGTGAATAATATTGTTCAGGATTAGTGAGTGCCTCGACGCAGGCAGTCACCGCACCGCAGTGAGAGTGCCCAAGCACGACTACCAGGCGTGTGCCAAACTTTTCGGCAGCAAATTCAATTGACCCAATTTGACTGGGCGCAACCACATTGCCCGCCACTCGAATCACGAACAAATCCCCAAGACCTTGGTCAAAGACAAGCTCAACAGGTACGCGCGCATCCGAACATCCCAAAATAATCGCATTAGGCTTGTGTTCCTTAACCAAAGTCGGCGGCGGCAAAGGGATCTTTTCGGTGCTGGATAAATTTGCCACGTAGCGATCATTACCTGCCTTAAGTTCGTTTAAAATCTGCTTTGCGTATTCATTTGACATAAGCCATCCTTGTTTGTCTGTTATTGCGATTCTGTATTTGCCACAGGGCTTTGGGCTGGCGCAGCATCTCTGGGCGACTCATTTTTAGGCGCTGTATCGGCTGACGGCTGTGGTGGCTGTGGTCGCGCGGTAGGCGCCATCGGCAAATCACCAGAGTTTGCTTGCGGTCTTTGATTAGACAGGCGGTTAATATCGTTTTGGATATCCAAGTCGGTGGGCTGTCTGACCGGTTCGACCTGCTGAGAGATTTGTGTTTGTAATGCGCGCTCACGGCTTTGGCGTGCCAATTCTTCATCCGCTGGCGTGGCTGGCTTTACTGGAATTTCAGTGCGTGTTGCCTGCAAGCGAACTCGGCGAGGCTGAGAGCTTGCCAAATCCACCACATCCTGACCCAATTCATAGCTATCCATCACTGCGATAAAATCAGAGATTTTAGCAGTCTTTGGCGCTACAGACTCTGGCAATCGAAAGTTCACTCCTTGCAAGGCAGCTTCAGCCTCAGCTGGACTGGTAAATTTACCATAAGTCAGCACATAGCGCTGTTTGTCATTAGCATCGGTATAGCGAAAATAGGCGAAATCTTCACGATCTTCTCGGCTGTTGAGATAGTCCACAATGACTTCATTTTCGGCGACATCCATCAGCTGAATGGCGTAGCGCCCACTGATGCCATTAAAATAAATTTTATCTTTAAATTCAGGGGGATAACTGCGCAAATCACGCACAAGCACCGAATTATCCATGGGCTTAACCACAGCATCCAGCTCATTGAGCGCTGTGATTGTGGTCGGCAATGCATCAGCAGAAGATACCGTTTGATCGGCTTGTTGTTTGCTGATGATCGCTGGTGCAGAGCTGGTCAGCCAAACAATCAACCACAAAACCGCGATCACAGCCGCCATAATCAGCCAATAAAGCGCCTGACGACGAAAATATTTTTCACTCATCATGGGAGTTTGTGACATAATCTTACCCATTCACTCATCAATTAAAGGACTTGCGGTCATCTGTCCTGCCAGCACCGCTTCTAAGTCTGCCAGCTCAAAATCCGCTGTCACGAACGCATCGCCTATGCTACGCAGCAGCACCAAGCGGATTTTACCTTGTTGGACTTTTTTGTCATGCCCCATCAGATCCAGTGCCTGTTCTACGCCTATCTTTGGGGGCTTGGTCGGCAGATGATATTTTTCAATTATAGTTTCAATGCGCCTCACATCATCAGCACTGATCAGACCCAATTTGTGTGACATTTGGGCAGCCTGTACCATGCCTGCTGCTACTGCTTCTCCATGCAGCCACGCGCCATAGCCTTGGTGCGCCTCGATGACATGACCAAAAGTATGACCAAAATTCAACAGCGCGCGCTTACCAGATTCGCGCTCATCAGCAGCGACAATTTGAGCCTTAAAATCGCAGCAGCGATAGACCATCTCACCGAGCAGCTGTCCGTCTTTGGCGTTGATTTGATCGGCATTGTCTTCGAGCCAAGTTAAAAAATCAGCATCCATGATCAGTGCGTATTTGATGACCTCTGCCATACCTGCTGCAAATTCACGCTCAGGCAGGGTTTGGAATGTCGCCATATCCGCCAAAACGCAGCTAGGCTGCCAAAATGCGCCGATCATATTTTTGCCACGCGGATGATTGATGCCAGTTTTGCCGCCGACACTTGAATCCACTTGGGCAAGCAGCGTGGTAGGCACTTGGATAAAATTCACACCGCGCATAAAACTTGCCGCTGCAAATCCTGTCATGTCGCCAATCACACCGCCGCCCAGCGCAATCAAGGTGCAATCACGCGCAAAATGCGCTCCAAGGAGTACATCATAGATTGCATTGATACTGTCTTGGGTTTTGTGCGCTTCACCATCTGGCAGCACACATACTTCCACATGAAATCCAGTGGATAATAAACCGTCTTGTAGCTGTGATAAATACAAAGGTGCAACCACATCATTAGTCACAATGAGTACTTGCTTGGCGGTGATAAATGGAATGATCTGGCTTACCAAGTCAATTTGACCGTCACTGGCTCGGATAAAAATGGGGTAGTCATGGCTTTGAGTTTTGACGATGAGCGGCTCTTGGGTCATGGGTTTTCCTTGGTATGTTGATCAAGCTTTAATTCGTTAGAAGCATTAGCCAAAGCATAATTTTCAAGCACCGCCAAAATCTCACCGATCATTTGCTTAGGGTATGCGCGACCCGTTGGCATGACGATATCTGCCACTTCACGATACAGCGGATGGCGTTTTTGGTACAAAGATTCGAGCACCGCTCGGGGATTTTGTGCTTGTAGCAGTGGTCGGTTTTTGTCTTTTTTGGTGCGAGCCAACTGCGTATCGACGCTGGCGTCCAAATAAATCACCAAGCCTTTTTTGAGCAATTCTCGATTTTCGCTGCGCCCAACCGCTCCGCCACCTGTTGCCATGACAATATTAGGCAATATCGTCAGCTCTTGTAGCGCACGCGTTTCACGATCCCGAAAGCCTTCTTCACCTTCTTTTTCAAAAATCCATGGGATATCAGCACCCGTCTGATCAACGATATACCAATCGCAATCAATAAAATTACGCCCCAAATGTTTGGCAAGCAGCTTTCCTATCGTTGTCTTGCCTGCACCCATAGGTCCCACCAAAAAAATCGCAGGCAGCTGTTTTGATAAGGCGTTACCTGCTTTTTCGACCATCACCCCTTCAATGAAAGCCGAATCGTCATCAAGCATTGTGATTTTCCAATTAGTATTAATATCGCCATCGTCGCCATGATGGGTGCTTACGCGCCAACAAGACTCAATAACATGAATGAAAATTATCTTATAATACAATGTTTGGCAATTTGTTACCAGTATTTTTGTGTATTGACCACTCAGAAGCTACTTGCTTTGGTAAAAATGTCATGCATCTTAGTGATCATTATGATGCCAACTATCTGACCAGCTTGGGTGTAATAAAAATCAAAAGCTCTGACTTTTCGCGTGCTTTAGAATCATGCCGAAATAATCGCCCAAGCACAGGCGCATCGCCCAGTCCAGGGACTTTGTTTGCGCCTTCGTTTTGACTGGTGCGATAGATGCCACCGAGCACGACGGTTTGTCCATCTTCGACGATGACATTGGTTTCGATGGCGTCTTCTTGGATGGCGATATTGCCAAGTGTTGCCACTGGGTTGCCATTTTTGATATTCAGCTTAAGACCGATTTTACCATCGGGTGTGATGTTTGGCGTGGCTTCCAAAATTAAAGACGCTTCTTTGAATCTTGTTGTGCTTGCGCCTGAATGTGTGGTTTCTTGATAAGGAATTTGTAGCCCTGATGAGATGCGCGCGGTTTGCTTGTCGGCTGTCAAGACCTTTGGCGTTGAGATGACTTCACCTTGATTTTCTGCTTGCATGGCAGATAATTCTAAATCCAAAATCACATCAGGCAAATTTAAAAGCCCAAAAGCAATGCGCCCCATGGCGTTATCCACACCCAAATCAACATTCAAATGGTTTTTTTGATAACCTGCTGCCACACCTTCTTGACGCATTGTCCATAAGCTTGCCTGTGAGCCGCCATAATGCACTTTGCCAATTTGACCACGCGCCCCAAAGCTTACGCCAAGCTGTTTGCCAAAATTTTCATTCGCAGAGACAATCCTAGCTTCGATCATCACCTGCTCAACAGGGATATCAATGCGCTCAATCAGCGCCTTGATATTAGCGACGCTTGCAGGCACATCTTGGATGATCAAAGTATTGGTACGCTTATCCACCGTCACCGTACCACGCTCAGACAGCAGCGTACCACGCTCAATGGTGGTAATGATGTCATCTGTTTGGGTGTCATAGACACGCGATAACGGCACTTCAGGATAAATGACTTCACGTTGATTGGTACGATTGACATTACCGCGCTGGGTTTTTTCGCCCATAATGAGCGTCGCCACATCATCGGCAAGCGCGTAGTGTAGGCGGATATATTCGGTCGTCGTAGGCTGATTGGATTGGATCGACTTTGAGCTGATGAGCCACACATTGCCATGCTTTAGTACTGATAAATTGCGAGTTTGTAAAATCACATCAAATGCTTGATCCCAAGGGATATTTGTCAAGCGAATGGTCATGTTGCCTGTCACGCTGTCATCCGTGATGATATTAATGCCAGTAAAGCCTGCCAAAATATCAAACACCGCTCGCACAGGAATATCGGCAAACTCAAGGCTGATGGGCTTACCTGTATAATGCAGCTCTGTCATTTGGGTAAAATGATCGTGATCAGCCTGAGTGTTAGCAAGCACTTTTGTGTCAGTTGCACCAAATATCAAGGCGGCTACCAAGCCATGTTTTAAAATTTTATCGTACATGTGTCATTACTTATGAATAAAATGAATGCTGGCATCGCGGCGATAATGACCGCCTTGTGCGTCAGCGACCGCTTCGATCAGATGTATCGTGCGCCTGTCAATCTGGGTGACTTTTCCGTGATGTTTACCAAGATATTGCCCAACGCTCACACGATGAATCATGCCGTCAGGACTCATGATCAGCGCCACAAGCCTAGCATCATCAGAGATGCTGCCATGATATCGCAGGCTTGACAACTCATAACTTTCTAAGGGCTCTCGAACGCGGTTGGTATCAATGGCTATCGGATCGCCTTTGGGGATCATAGTCTGAGTATCAGACGGCTGATGAGTATCCTGCGGCTGCAGCAGTACACCATCCATCATAGGCGGTTTGGCGGCTTCAATCTTTGGCTCATCGTTATCCCGATCGGCAGCATTATCATCATCAGCCCGCAAACTTCGATAAGGATTGATAAAAGGATCTTTACCCGCTTGATATGTCATTGGCGTAGGCAAAGAAACTGGCATCGGTGCACTGACCGCCACGCGCTCTTCTTGGGTAATATGCGCAAGCTTATCATCAACAATTTGACTGGTATGATCAGCACATCCAAGACCGATCCAAGCCCACGCGCCCAAGATAGCCCACCGATACTTATTGACCATCTGACACCTGCTGAGCGACTGGTTTTGGTTTTTTATTGGCTTGATAAGTTTTCATCTGAATGATTAGCATCAGCTGACGATCCAAGCCAGCTTGCAAATCATAATCATGCACCGTAAGCAAATAACCAGAGTCTGACAACCCAAGTAGCCACCGACCCAAAGCATGATAATCCCCCGTCGCGCTCACTGCGATGGGACGCTCGGTATAATAATCTTGTTCGCTGCCCGCTTGAACCGACGCACTCACCACTTTCACATTGACCGCTTGCGCTTTGGTGTTGATCATCCCGATAATCTCACTCATCGGTGCTGTGCGCGGCAGAGCATTGAGCTGATTTTCAAGCTGGGCATTGTTTTGCATGACCTGATGGCTCAGATGATCAAACTGCTGAGCTTCATGATATTTGGTGGCAAATTCATCAATTAAGGCGGTTTCTTGGCTTTGGGCTGCGCTAAGCTTTTGAATGCTTGGCAAAATAGCAACTAACCAACCAAAAATGCCAATAATCATCACAATCAAACCAAGCACCGTCCGTTGTATGTATTTAGGCGCTTGAGCGATGGTATGGCGATTCACTTGGTTAAGCTCATACCAAAAGCTTTGTAGCTGCTGCGTCAAATTATTCATAGCCATTCTCGCCCGTATCAGCAGTTTTGATTTGATCTATAGATATCTCGGCAACGGGCTGTATCATGTCTTTGGCATCCAGCGGCAGCTGGGTGGCGGTGAGCGAAAAGCTCATCGCCCGACCTGACTGCTGCAAGGACACCACGAGCACATCGGTATATAGCCCAGATAGCTCAAGCCGATGCGCAAGTGCAGACACCGCCTGAGTAGATACCGCCCTTCCTGTCAGACTAAGCACATCTGCTGACTGCTTCATCTCATCCAAATACACGCCTTCAGGTATCAGGGTTGATAGTTGCTGCCAGCGATACACCACTTGCCGATCTTCTGACAGGGCATTGAGCGCCTCACTGTGTTTTTGGGCGCCCTCCAGCTGCTCTTTAAGCTGCTGCATTTCATCGATTTTATCATCTAGGGTGCTGATGCGTGATTGAATTTCACCATTGATCGCCTGTTGTTGATTCATCTGATAATAAATAGCACCAAATATCAGCACCACCCCTAAGACGGCAAGCCCCACCACTGACACAAACATTTGACGAAACTTGGCATCGGCTTGACTGCGGCGCTCTTCACGCCATGGCAGCAGATTCACCCCTTGAGACCTTGTCAAAGCCAGCGCCAATGCCGTCGTCAGCATCGGAGCTAGCTGCATATCATCATCTTTAATGGGATGATCGATGGCGTATTTAGGATGCATGGGTAGGCACGAAATATCAAGCTTCATCTGTAAAGCGTGCGCCAGCTGGGATGCTTTTGCTAATGTCATGCCGCTGAGGTATAGCCGCTCAATCGGCAAAGCTGTTTGTGCTTGACAGTCTTCGATGAGCGCGACAATTTTTTGGGTCAACTGATCAATCGCCAATTCAGGCTGATCAGATGGCTTGGCAGATGGCTCATTTGGTGGCTCTAGGTCAAATGATGCCCTATCATCAGCATCTACTTCATCCACCCAATCATCAAAACGGATGTGGTAATTATCAGTTTGAGCGTTTTTGGGAGTGTCCAATGTCTTTTTTTGGGGCAAGTCTTCTTGAGTGAGCTGCAGAAGGTGATTTTGGGCTGATAAATTTGCCTCAGGCAACCGATCTGCCAAATTTTCAAAATCCAAAGACACCTTTAACGGCAACTGATTGGACGAATCTTTTCTTATCTTAAGATCATCAGCAAATTTGAAAAATTCATGAGTCTCCGTCCGCTCATTAGATGGCTGATCGCTGAGATTGGCGAAAGTGTGTATCGGCTCATTTTGCTGATAGACCAATTTACCATCTTGCGTGATATGGCAGCTGATATCATGGTCAGCAATCTCCACCAAAGCGCTGACCTGATCTGTCACTTTAGCCATCATGCGCACCAAACATGATGTATAGACATCAACCGCTGATGTCTCTATCCCTGCCATCGCAAGCACTTCGCAGCGGTCATGGACACTATTTTGGTGCGCTACTGTCAGGAGAATTTGAGTTGCTGCCTGTGATCGCTCAAGCACTTGAAAATCAAAATAAACATCCTGAATATTTCTTCCGATGTAGCGCTCAGCATCAATAAGAATGTGCGCTTCGATGTCATCATCTGATAAATCGGCTGGCAGCTCAATGACTGTCTGCATGACTGCTTCATCAGGCACGCAAGTAATGGCAGTCGCCTCGCTCAGCCCAAGCGTTTGCATCACTTGGAGTAGCGCCTCGGCAAGTTTTGATTTATCAACAATTTCGCCAGACACGACCGCATCGGTGCACAAAACACATGCCGAACCCAGCCAATGATAGCGCCCCTCGTGCTCATCCAGCCAGACCGCTGTCACTGCCGCATCGCCAAAATGCACGCCAATGATTGGGATATCAGGCTGTCCGCCCAACCAAGCACGCAGCTTATTCACTCTCACATCCAACTCCGTGCCTGTCTGCATGAACCAAGACTAGCCCAGCACCTCAACCACTTCACCCTCAACCAAATGCATGCTGATGGCATGAGTGATATGAACCATGATAAATTTACCCAAAAGCTCATCACCCCCCTTAAAAATGACCGAGCGCGTATTATCGGCTGTGCCATGTAAATATCCCTCGCGGCGATTCGCTCGCTCCTCAACCAATACTCTCAATGTCTGACCGACCATCGCACGCGTCTTGGCAAAAGTGGATTCTTTGATGACTTCTTGGAAAGTAGCCAAGCGCTGTTTTTTGGTGTCAAGGCTGACATCATCAGGCAAATCAGACGCTGGCGTGCCAGGGCGTTTAGAATAAATAAAGCTATAAGAATGGTCAAAATCCAGATCTTTTGCCAGATTTAGTGTCTGCATAAAGTCATCATCGGTTTCGCCTGGAAAGCCAATAATAAAATCGCTAGACAGATGCAAATCAGGGCGGATTTTGCGCAGCTTGGCGATTTGATTGATGTACACATCAACAGTGTGATTGCGTTTCATCGCTGCCAGTACATTGTTTGAGCCGCTTTGGATGGGCAGATGCAGATGCGATACCAATTTATCAATGCTCTTATAAGCCTCGATAATATCGTCGGTAAATTCCAAAGGATGGCTCGTGGTGTAGCGAATGCGCTCGATGCCATCAATGTGCGAGACATAATGCAAAAGTTCGCTGAATCGGCAAATACCGCCATCGTCTGTTTCGCCGCGATAGCCATTGACATTTTGACCCAAAAGATTAATCTCACGCACGCCTTGCTCAGCCAAGCTGTCAATCTCTGCCAAAACATCATCCAAAGGGCGTGACAGCTCTTCGCCGCGCGTATAAGGCACAACACAAAACGAGCAATATTTTGAGCAGCCTTCCATGATAGAGACAAATGCCGTATAGCCTTCGACTTTTGGCTCAGGCAAAAAGTCAAATTTTTCGATGCTTGGAAAAGACACATCCACCACACCGATACGGTTTTTGGGCATCTGACCAAGGTCGGTTTTGGCTTGATTTTTTGTGCTTTCATACAGCTCAGGCAGGCGATGCAGCGTCTGTGGACCGAACACCATATCCACATAGGGTGCACGTTTTTGAATGTTATCACCCTCTTGCGATGCCACACAGCCACCCACACCAATGATAAGATTTGGATTTTTTTCTTTTAATTTGCGCCACCGACCCAACTCTGAAAAGACTTTTTCTTGGGCTTTTTCACGAATTGAGCAGGTGTTCATGATCAGCACGTCCGCCTCACTGATGTCCTGCGTCATCACCATGCCATGACTGCTACCAAGCACATCGCCCATCTTTTGGCTATCGTACTCATTCATCTGACAGCCTTGGGTGACGATATAAACTTTTTTTGAAGTGGACAAATCAGCACTTGGCTCACTAATGTGGTGCAGATGATCGGTCGTATTTAAGCCTGTATCTTGGTTTTGGGTTTTGGGATTAAAGGTGCTAACGGTCATGGTTTTCTCCAAGGGTCTGCAAAATAAAAAATTTGTCCATTATATCACACCAAGATGTCAGTGTCATTTTGTCAGCATGAATTTAATGCGGGTTTGTCGTAAGTTTTAATAGTTTTTTCATGAGTTGGAATCCGATATTCAGCTTTGATTATCTAAGCCAACTATTTAACAAATCATCTCTAAAACCCTACGCACTCGTACCAATTTGTTGAGCACACTGGATAATTTTGGACTTTTTTATGAGTGATTGGTAGAATAAGAAAAATTTAACTCAGTCAGTCCAATGATGAAAAAAGCGAATAAATTATCCATCACTGCACTACTTGGCGCAATCAGTATTGCGCAAGCTGCCTGTGCACAAGGTCATGCCAATGATGGCAGCATCTATCAATTTTTTGATGCCGAGCGCCAAAAAAGCAGCCCCAACGCGATGCGCCAATATGAACAAAGTATGCAAGGCACACTGTTTGGCATGTACCCAACCTATTGGCGGCTCAATTATAATTTATCCAGTCAATCCCCCGAAGCGGTCAATCAATTTGTGCGTCAATATCCAAGCAATGTCATGAGCGAAAAGCTTGCCGCAGATTATGCCGAGGTCAAGGCGCGTCAAGGTGACTATGCTTCGGTGCGAGCAGTCGCCAACAGCATCGAAAATCCTGATGATTCTGAAGCCTGCGCCATCGCTTTGGGATTCAATCAAAGCAGCGATTCTGTGCGCGCTTTATATCAAAAACCCAATGTGTGGCTAAATACCCAAATCCGCCAATCTTTATGTGATAAATTGGCAACCGAAATGGCGTATAATCCACGCATCACTAATGTTGATAAGCACGAACAATTGGTGCGTATGCTGCGCATTGATAAGCGCCAGCTTTCTAGTCGCCAAGCGCCTTTGGACAAAACAGGCGATATCGTCTCACTGCTTGGACAGCTCAATACACCCGTCAGCTACCAAACCATTAGCGAGATTCGCAACAATCCCAATGGATTTTTTACTCGTTTTTCTCAAGAAAACTACAGCAACGCCAATCAGTATTTATATGTGTATGCCATCAGCTTGCTTGCGCATCGCTCATATTCTGAAGCCGCCTTGCAGCTCAATTATGACATTGCTCAAGATGAGCGCAGATCACAAAAACTCATCTCTGATATGGCGCGCCGATATGCATGGCGCAGTATCGCGGTCAAGCGCATGAATATGAACACCGACGATGGCTATAGCATGGATTCGGTGTATTGGTTTAGAAATAGTCTTGGCGAGCCTTTCAATTATGAAGAAGCAGAAGACTATGCCCAAGCTGCGATTTACTTTAGTCAATGGTCAGATGTCATCACAGCTATTGGTGCGATGACGGCGGTTGAACAGCAAGAGCGAATTTGGCAGTATTGGCTAGCTAGAGCTTATGAGCAAACAGGCAAGCAATCAGAAGCGCGCCGAATTTATCAAAATCTTGCCACAGGGATTGATTATTATGGGCTTCTTGCCAAAGATCGTATTGGACAAAGATTAAGCCTAACTGACATCGGTGGAAATACCTTGCCGCCACTGACCGCCCAGGATGAAAGCCGCGTAATGGCTGATCAATACTTTGCGCGCGCGATACTGCTCATGCAAAACAATGCCAATCTTGAGCACATCAACCGAGAATGGAACTGGGCGGTCAAAAAAGCACGAGATTCGGGTAATACCGCCTTGCTACTTGCTGCCACCCGAAAGGCGCACGATTTGGGATTTTATCACCGTAGCATCCAAGCGATCGAATCGACCGATAGCGTTCGTAATGGTGCACTATCACATCCCACCCCTTATCAAGACAGCACATTAAGACACAGCCGCAGTGTCGGTATTGATCCTGCATGGGCATATGGCATCATGCGCCAAGAAAGCCGCTTTCAGCCATCCGCTCAGTCAGGCGCAGGCGCAGGCGGTTTGATGCAAATCATACCCGGCACCGCCGCCCAGATCGCGCGAAGCTTAGGCGAATCCACAGGCAACATGAGCAATCCTGATACCAATATACGCTATGGAACTTGGTTTTTAAGTGACTTAGCCAGCCGTTCAGGTGGACAAATCGCTGTCGCAACAGCAGGTTATAATGCCGGTCCTGGTGCTGCACGTCGATGGGTGCCTACGCACGGTGCCATCAGTGCCGATCAGTATGTGGAAGCCATTCCGTATTTTGAGACGCGCGCCTATGTCAAGCATGTCATGGAAAATGCCACAATTTATGGTGTCATTTTAGGTCGGTACACGCCGATCTCTCAGCGCATGGGCACAGTCAGTCCCCGCTAATAATCTTGAAAATCAAAAGTCCAGTATCGCTACTGGACTTTTTAGTCATATCTTGCTTACCACGCCTGAATTTTTAAGAATTCATATCCAAAACTTGCCATCTTATGCCCATCAAAAAGGTTTGTCTTTAAATCTATAAAATGATACACTAACAACGATTTGACATTTTTGTCAATAACGCTATTGTTAAAAATGTATAATCAACCTATTTTTTAAAATTTCTTAATACTTTAAACAAGGATTTTTATTCATGAAACAACCTGTACGTGTTGCTGTGACTGGCGCCGCTGGTCAAATTGGCTATAGCTTACTATTCCGTATTGCATCAGGTGAAATGCTGGGCAAGGATCAGCCTGTGATTTTACAGCTGCTTGAAATTCCAGTTGAAAAAGCACAACAAGCGCTACAAGGCGTTATCATGGAACTTGATGACTGTGCTTTCCCGCTTTTGGTTGATGTAATCGGCACCGATGATCCAAACGTCGCTTTCAAAGACGCTGATTATGCGCTATTGGTTGGCGCGCGTCCACGTGGTCCAGGCATGGAGCGTGCTGACTTACTTCAAGAAAATGCTAAAATCTTTACTGTTCAAGGTAAAGCACTCAATGATGTTGCCAGCCGTGATGTCAAAGTTTTGGTAGTTGGCAACCCTGCAAACACAAACGCCTACATCGCTATGAAATCAGCGCCTGATTTACCAGCCAAAAACTTTACTGCAATGCTACGTCTTGACCACAACCGCGCATTGACCCAAGTTGCCAAAAAAACTGGCAAGCCAGTCAAAGACATTAAGAAGCTAACTGTCTGGGGTAACCACAGCCCAACCATGTATGCTGATTATCGCTTTGCTACTATTGATGGCGAATCGGTCAAAGATATGATCAATGATCAAGAATGGAATGCTAACACATTCTTACCTACCGTTGGTAAGCGCGGCGCTGCAATCATCGAAGCACGCGGTCTGTCATCAGCTGCTTCAGCGGCCAATGCAGCCATCGATCATATGCGTGATTGGGCATTAGGCTCAAATGGCGAATGGGTAACCATGGGCATTCCATCTGATGGCTCGTATGGCATCCCTGAAGGTGTTATGTTCGGCTTCCCTGTCACTACTGAAAATGGCGAATACCAAATCGTTCAAGGTTTGGAAATTGACGACTTCAGCCAAGAGCGTATCAACCTCACACTGAACGAACTTGAAGAAGAGCGTGCCGCCATCGATCATTTATTTTCTTGATTTTAGAGAATAAATCAAAATATCCAGCCAGTTTTGGCTGGATATTTTTATATTTTAGACAATTAAAACTCAAAAAAACATAAACTATACACACTTGCATTGCTCAAGCACCAACAAGTTGCTACAATCAAATCAACGATAAACACAGCCAAAAGGGAGAAAGCCATGTTAGGTGATATCGAATATACCATGAATGAGCTGTTTGCTCAGTTAGGTCTTGAAAGCAGCGACGAAGCCATTGAGCAATTCATCGCAAAAAACCAGCTAGACGAAGAAACCAACCTAAAAAATGCGCCATTTTGGAGCGACTCACAAAGAGCATTCATTCAAGAAGAGTGGAAAAAAGATGCTGTTTGGGCGTTGGTATTGGATGAGCTTAATGCTCGTTTACATGAAGACCAGGAACTATAATTAAATTTATTTTACCCCCAAAAACCAAAACACTTGCCCAATCAGCAAGTGTTTTTTATTTCCCAATGGGCATCACTCCTTTCACCCCCCAAACAAAACCCCCTCACATCTTCCAATGCAAGGGGGATTGAATAAGGGTGCTGACGATGACCTACTCTCACATGGGCGAACCACACTACCATCGGCGCTAAGACGTTTCACTTCTGAGTTCGGGAAGGGATCAGGTGGTTCCATCTTGCTATTGTCGTCAGCGTAAAAGGATTAACAACGCGGTATGAGTCTGTTATAGTTTGGTTTCAAGATCATCATTTGTGATGGTTTGACTTAAATCAAGCTAAGGTAAAATCTTACACTTTACACACAACACTGTCAGTGGGTAAAACCACTTGGGTGTTGTATGGTCAAGCCAAACGAGCAATTAGTATTGGTTAGCTACACACATCGCTGTGCTTCCACACCCAACCTATCAACGTCGTCGTCTACAACGGCTCTTTAGGGAAATCTCATCTTGAGGTGGGCTTCCCGCTTAGATGCTTTCAGCGGTTATCCCATCCGAACGTAGCTACCCGGCAATGCTTCTGGCGAAACAACCGGAACACCAGAGGTTCGTCCACTCTGGTCCTCTCGTACTAGGAGCAGATCCTCTCAAATTTCCAACGCCCACGGTAGATAGGGACCGAACTGTCTCACGACGTTCTAAACCCAGCTCGCGTACCTCTTTAAATGGCGAACAGCCATACCCTTGGGACCTGCTTCAGCCCCAGGATGAGATGAGCCGACATCGAGGTGCCAAACACCGCCGTCGATATGAACTCTTGGGCGGTATCAGCCTGTTATCCCCAGAGTACCTTTTATCCGTTGAGCGATGGCCCTTCCATACAGAACCACCGGATCACTAAGACCTACTTTCGTACCTGCTCGACTTGTGGGTCTCGCAGTTAAGCGCGCTTTTGCCTTTATACTCTTTGAACGATTTCCGACCGTTCTGAGCGCACCTTCGTACTCCTCCGTTACTCTTTAGGAGGAGACCGCCCCAGTCAAACTACCCACCATACATTGTCCTTAGATCTGTTAATCTCAAGTTAGAACCCCAACATAACCAGGGTGGTATTTCAAGGATGGCTCCATGGCAACTGGCGTCGCCACTTCAAAGCCTCCCACCTATCCTACACAAGTTAGGTCAAAGTTCAATGTAAAGCTGTAGTAAAGGTTCACGGGGTCTTTCCGTCTAGCCGCGGGTACACAGCATCTTCACTGCGATTTCGATTTCACTGAGTCTCTGCTGGAGACAGCGCTGCCATCATTATGCCATTCGTGCAGGTCGGAACTTACCCGACAAGGAATTTCGCTACCTTAGGACCGTTATAGTTACGGCCGCCGTTTACTGGGGCTTCGATCAAGAGCTTCGCATACGCTAACCCCATCAATTAACCTTCCAGCACCGGGCAGGCATCACACCCTATACGTCCACTTTCGTGTTTGCAGAGTGCTGTGTTTTTAATAAACAGTTGCAGCAGCCTGGTATCTGCGACTCCCATTCGCTTACATCGCGAGGATTTCACAAACAGGAGCGTACCTTCTCCCGAAGTTACGGTACCATTTTGCCTAGTTCCTTCAGCAGAGTTCTCTCAAGCGCCTTGGTATTCTCTACCTGACCACCTGTGTCGGTTTCGGGTACGATTCATTTATGACTATGCTTAGAAGCTTTTCCTGGAAGCATGGTATTTGCCACTTCGCTGATCAATCAGCTTGCTATCAGATCTCATTAATAACCGAGCGGATTTGCCTACTCAGTCTAACTACATCCTTCCACCTGGACAACCATCGCCAGGCTGGCATAACCTTCTCCGTCCCTCCATCGCATCATAAACAAGTATCGGAATATTAACCGATTTCCCATCGACTACGCCTTTCGGCCTCGCCTTAGGGGTCGACTCACCCAGCCCCGATTAACGTTGGACTGGAACCCTTGGTCTTCCGGCGAACGGGCTTTTCACCCGTTTTGTCGTTACTCACGTCAGCATTCGCTCTTGTGATACCTCCAGCACACCTTACAGTGCACCTTCACAGGCTTACACAACGCTCCCCTACCACTTAATTGAAACAATTAAATCCGCAGCTTCGGCTCCTAGTTTGAGCCCCGTTACATCTTCCGCGCAGGCCGACTCGACTAGTGAGCTATTACGCTTTCTTTAAATGATGGCTGCTTCTAAGCCAACATCCTAGCTGTCTGTGCCTTCCCACATCGTTTCCCACTTAACTAGGAATTTGGGGCCTTAGCTGGCGGTCTGGGTTGTTTCCCTCTTGACGACGGACGTTAGCACCCGCCGTCTGTCTCCCGGATATCACTCATCGGTATTCGGAGTTTGCATCGGTTTGGTAAGTCGGGATGACCCCCTAGCCGAAACAGTGCTCTACCCCCAATGGTGTTCGTCCGAGGCGCTACCTAAATAGCTTTCGGGGAGAACCAGCTATCACCGAGTTTGATTAGCCTTTCACCCCTATCCACAAGTCATCCCCTGGCTTTTCAACGACAGTGGGTTCGGTCCTCCGGTGCCTGTTACGGCACTTTCAACCTGCTCATGGATAGATCACTCGGTTTCGGGTCTATACCCTGCAACTATGCGCCCTATTAAGACTCGGTTTCCCTACGGCTCCCCTAGATGGTTAACCTTGCTACAGAATATAAGTCGCTGACCCATTATACAAAAGGTACGCCGTCACGGAATAAATCCGCTCCGACTGCTTGTATGCACACGGTTTCAGGTTCTATTTCACTCCCCTAACAGGGGTTCTTTTCGCCTTTCCCTCACGGTACTGGTTCACTATCGGTCAGTCAGGAGTATTTAGCCTTGGAGGATGGTCCCCCCATCTTCAGACAGAATTTCTCGTGTTCCGCCCTACTTAATATGTCGCTTAAACAGTTTCGCATACAGGACTATCACCTACTACGGTTGGCTTTCCCACGCCATTTTGCTACTGTAAAATTGATCGGCTCCTCCCCGTTCGCTCGCCGCTACTTGGGGAATCTCTATTGATGTCTTTTCCTCGGGGTACTGAGATGTTTCACTTCTCCCGGTTCGCCTCATAAAATAAATTATGATACCTAAGTTATCTTAGGTGGGTTTCCCCATTCAGAAATCGCCGGGTCACAGGATATTGCCACCTCACCGACGCTTATCGCAGGCTATCACGTCTTTCATCGCCTCTGACTGCCAAGGCATCCACCATGTGCACTTCATTACTTGACCATACAACCCCAAGGGGTCTTATGGGTAATGTGTAACGATTTACCTATGTTTACGCTTGATTCAGTTCTCTTTACTTTGGGTGATTGTATTGGGTACAATCACCCTGGTTAATTATTACGTTGGATAATAATTAACCCAGACTCATACTATGTTGTTAAATAAT